>CAZLJE010000088.1:0-1554 GCA_964559835.1 uncultured Terriglobales bacterium | reverse complement strand
TGGCGGCTCTATAAGGAATACTCCGGCGGCTTGGTAGCCGAGTTGGGTTCGCATCACATCAACTTTGCTAATGAAGTGTTCGGTGGTCCGCCGGAGTCCGTTGTCGGGAGCGGCGGCATCGATTTCTGGAAAGACGGACGCGAGACGCACGACAATGTCCAACTAACTTACCGCTATCCCGGAGGGCAAACACTATTCTTCAGCGCGATCACCACCAACCGCTTCACCGGCGATCAGGTGCGCGTCTTCGGCACCGACGGCAGCGCGGTTCTCACCGAATCTGACGCCACGCTCTACTATGAGCCGAAGCGCCCAGAGTCGGCCGTCCAGCAGCAGACGATCGTTCAGCACGGAATCGTGACTGGGGCAACCTATCGCTCTGAACTTCCGTATCGTGGGCCGGGAGAGCCCATCGCGGTACCCGAAGACAAGCAAGGCAGTCCGGATTACCTCGCGTGCGCCTCATTTATTGAGAGTCTTCGTAGGAACAGGCGGCCTGAAGCAGATGAACAAAAAGCGTGGAATGAGGGTGTGGCTGTCGCGTTAGGAAATCAAGCCATTGATGAGGGCCGCCGCATCGTAATGAGCGAGCATCTTCACAAAGCCACGGCTGCGTGAGATCGCATTTAGAAGCCAGCGCTAGTTCAGAAACATCGTCCGGTACAGCGTGTCTCTTTGCACCGGTTTGAATCCAGCGTCGCGAATGATGTGTCGCAGCTCTTCTTCTGTTGTGCAGTTGGAGGTTCCGGCTGCGCGCACGACGTTTTCTTCCAGCATCACCGATCCAACATCGTTTCCGCCGAAGCGCAAGCCGAGCTGCAGAACTTTCAAACCCTGCGTCACCCAGCTCGCCTGCACGTTTTCAATGTTGTCCAGGAAAATGCGCGAGATGCCGAGCAATTTCAGATATTCGACCGAAGTGGCCTCGTCCCATTTCCGTCCACCAAGCGCCGTGTTCTTTGGCTGGAATGTCCAGGGAATAAACGCGGTGAACCCCCCGGTCTCCTGCTGCAGATCGTATATGACCTGGAAATGGTTGACTCGTTGTTCGTAGGTTTCACCAACGCCGAACATCATCGTGGCAGTCGTTCTCATTCCGAGTTGGTGTGCGGTGCGATGCACGTTGAGCCAGTCGCGAGTCAGGCACTTCAGCCGAGCGATGCGATATCGGACATCGTCGTCTAATATCTCGGCACCGCCGCCGGGAATCGAGTCAAGTCCGGCGTCGCGCAGTCGCATGATCGTCTCGCGGATCGTGAGACCGCTGCACTCGGCGATGGAGATGATTTCCGAAGCTGAGAAGCAATGCAGGTGAATCCTGGGAAATCGTTCCTTGATCCCGCGCAACAAGCGTTCGAACCAATCGATTTTAAGATCCGGATGCAGCCCACCCTGCATGAGAATGCCTGTACCGCCCAGTTCGACAGTTTCCCGAATCTTCTCGTAGATCGTGTCGAAATCGAGAATGTATCCCTCGGCAGCGAGCTTTCCTTTGAGCGGCCGGTAAAAGGCGCAGAACGAGCAGTACTCGGTGCAGAAGTTCGTGTAATTGAT
>CAZLJE010000087.1:0-2184 GCA_964559835.1 uncultured Terriglobales bacterium | reverse complement strand
TCCCCTATTCCGACTACGGCCAGTGGGCGATGAACGGCTGGTATCAGATCTTCTTCTACGATCCCGAGGGCAATGTGATCGAGGTTCATCAGGACATGAACGAGTAGGCGATCCGCATAGCTCGTGGGTACTCTCCATGGTTCGTGCGGCGCGTCTTTTTATCTTCAACACAGAGGACGATGGAGAACCACAGAGGGCCACCGAGAAGTGTCTCTATGCGCTTCGCGCAAAGAGGCCGCGGCAAAGTGGCGCGAAGCGCCAATAGTCTTCTCTTCTCGGTGGCCCTCTGTGGTTCTCCATCGTCCTCTGTGTTGAAATGCAGCCGAGCGAGCCGCACCGACCGAATCGGGTTGCAGACGTTACAGCGCTTCGCGGCACCCTCTCCCGCGCCGCGGGAGAGGTGTACGCCCGGTCCTTACTTATCCAGCCAGATCGTCGCCAGGTCCTGGTTCACATAGTGGCTCGGGCCGATTTTCCAGCCGTGTACGTATGACCGCTCCGGCAGAAGGCGGTTCCACCACAGCATCGGCCATTCATATGCCATCGTATCCACCACCCGCGTCTCATACGCACGCATCAGCGTCCGCTGCTTCGTGGGATCGGTCTCGTGGTACATCTTTTCGTAGATGTCGATCAGCTCCTGATCGTCGTAGCCGCCGTAGTTCTCCACGAACGCCTTTTTCGGCAGATATTTCTGCGTGTCCATCACCGGATTGACCACGCCGTTGCAGTTCGCCTCCACCACAACGTCGAAGTTGCCGGTGCGCATCGCCTCGAACCAGGGTCCGGTCGGCACCACCTTCTGCGTCGCCTTCACGCCGATCTTGCTCCACTCATCGACGATCCAGGTGCCGACGTACTTGTAGGGCTGATCCACGTTGCGGTTCAGCAGCTCGAAACTCAGGTTCTCCTGCCCCGCTTCCTTCAGCAGCCGCTTCGCCTCCGCGCGCGACTTCTCGATATCGGGCCAGAAGCCCGCCATCTTCTGCAGTTCCTCCTTGGTCGCCGCCAGCGGCGAACCGGGGAAGACAACGCCTCCGACCGTGCGCACGTTGGCGATCTTCGATAGCGACGGCGCACCATGCCACTGGTCGATCGCCAGCAGCAGTGCCTTGCGAACGCGCACATCGTCGAACGGTTTGTGCTTGGAGTTCGGCGTGATCAGGTTGCCGCAGTTCCAGTCGCTCTGCTGAATGGTGATCTTGTCGCCGAGTTCCCTCTTGAGCTGATCGATCGCCGAAGGAGGCAGGCCACGGAACTCGGTGGCGGCGCGATCGCCTCGGATCGCCTCGACGCGTACCACCTGCTTGTCGGCATAGATGCCGATGAAGCCGTCCAGATATGGCAGACCTTTGTGGTAGTAGTCGGGATTGCGCTCACCCTTGATCGACTGCCCAAGCTCGTAGCTCACGAACTTGAACGGGCCGCTGCCCATGATGTTCTTCTGGTACCAGTTCGGGTCCTTGTCGAGGATGTCCTTCTTGTAAATGTAGGAATAAGGATCAGCGAGCGCCGGCAGGAAAGTCAGCGTGGCGAACTTCAGCTTGAACACCACGGTGGTCGCGTCAGGCGCCGAGATACTGTCCACCATCTGGTACCAGTTCTCGCGCGCGCTGTTGTAACCGGGCGGCGGATGGACGATGTGGTTCCAGCTTGCCGCAACGTCGAACGCGGTGAGCGGCGAGCCGTCATGCCACTTGACGCCCTCGCGGATCTTGAACGTGTACGTGGTGCCGTTATCGGTGGGGTTCGGCATCTCGGTGCAGAGGTCGCAGACGAATTTTGTCACGTCCTCTGGATGCTGCGGATCGAGCCGGATCAGCACGCTGTAGAAAGGCGCCGTCGAATGGACTGTCGCATACGTCGTTTCGCGATGCCCGTCGAAACTCGGCGGCGCGTCGGCCGGAATCATGTAGGTGAGAATGCCGCCGTGCTTTGGTTCGTCGTTGGCGAATGCGGGCGCGATGCCGAGTGCCGCAATGACTGCGGCCACGGACGTCATCCGTGTTACCGAACGCATTGATTGAGCCTCCCTGTGCATTCTTGTCTGCCGCCCCGGATGATCCTACCGGGTAGGCTGAACAGGATCATACTGACGAACCGATGCGGGGAACAACGCCCCCCACCCCGGTCCTCGTACAGCCCCTCGCGGTGTTGCTAAACCCGTTGCACTAGGTCCGCAGT
>CAZLJE010000086.1:0-2417 GCA_964559835.1 uncultured Terriglobales bacterium | reverse complement strand
GTGGCGTCTGGCCTTCCTTGTATCGCATTTTGCAAACGGTCTCGGTTCGGCAGACCTTCACACGCTTAACGGAGTCCGTCGCATTCGAGTCGTGCGACCATTCCCGGATTTTCTGGTCACTTGAGAGATGTCGCTCGCCCGACTCGTTCGGCTTGGCCAAATTAACCTGGCCCGCGCCCGCAAGGGCGGTCGTCAGCAGGAATCCGCCGATGAGAAGTAGATGTCGGTGTTTATTCATACCGTTCACCTGCCTCCCGGCACACGGAGTTCAGACCGTTTGGGCGGGGCTCCACGACGCCAGAAAACCTCCCGCTCAATGGTCAGCACATAGCTTTCTTTCTCCGCATCCCATGCTTGGGTTAACTCCTGCTTGATCGCCTGTACACGTTGTTCAACGAGTGCCTCATCCTCCGTATCGGCGATGTAGGACAGACGCAATATCGACGGCGCTTTGCGCAGTTCCCCGAGGAGTACGTCGATTCGGGGCCGCCACTGGGCCCGGAATTCTGTCTTGCCTGGCTCGAAGGCCGCATCGGACAAGTCGATCGCGACCACGTGATGAATTGAGGCTCCGAAATCAAACTTCAAAGTCTTGCCACTGGTGGCGCGCTTGATCTGCACCTGGTCGGTCGTTAGGCGGAAACCGCTGGGGAGGGTCCTGTCGTCGAGCTTGAGCACGAAATTGCTGCCGCGCGTGTCGTTCGGCGTCACCGCGCAGGTGATGTGGAACCGCCCATACTGATCCGTAACAGCTTGCAGACCATTGGGAGTCACTACACGCACTCGGGCCAGACCCTGCTCGCCGTCGTCCTGAATACCGTTGAGATTGGCATCGTTGAAGACTTTCCCGATCACGTCAGTGCAATCGAACGTGAAATCCGGCACGAGCCGCACGGTGGCGGTTGCATCTCCAGACATCGCGATGCCGGTCATGCTATTCAGAGCCTGTGCGTGGTTGACGTATTCGCCCTCGGTGACACCAACGCCAACTGCGAGCAGCAGTTTCAGAGTGCGCACTTGCGAGCTGGTAACGCCCAATCCATTCCAGCTGAGTGTCCGCCCTGCGACCGAGGGCTCGGTCGGAACCCCATCGAGAACCGCAGAGCCCTTAACGTAGGTGAATCCCGCAGGCATGCGATCCACGATGCTCACACCCGTCAGCTGCAAGCCTGCAGTGTTGTTCACGGTGATCACGTAAGGAACCAGCTGCCCGCGCGTCACATTGAGCTGCGGGGTCGTCTTGGTGATCGCTAAGGAGCCAACGAGTTGCGGATCCAGTGGGATATGGTTATTGAAGATCTGCGCTGAACCCGGTAACTGGCTGCCATCCAATCCCAAATTCAGGTAGTAGTTCGTTCCGGCGCTGCGTGCCGCCACTGATGGCGGCGGTGCAAACTCTGAAGCTTGTGCCTCGCAGTACGGGACCGCTGGCAGCGCATCGTTAGCGCTTCCCGGGCACGCCGGTATCGAGAACGGAGCGGTCGCCGCGTCTGAACTCGCCGGAATGAGCTTCGATTCACCCGCCAGATAGTTCGCCGGCGCGGTCACCTGGATGAGATAGCTGCCGCCGGGGGGACAGGCGGGATCCGAGAAGTTGATGTCGAAGCGGTAAAAACCGGCCGCCAACGTAATCTGATTCTGCTGAGCCGGATCGTCAAAGCAACTCGCAGGGAGAGGAGTGCCGCCTCTCAGCATGCTGAGCGTAGCGCCCGCAATCGGCCCTCGCGCCATCGAGTCGTACACGACGCCGTTAGGTCCGATTGGCAGATTCAGATTCTGCAGGTTGCTCCCAGAAGGGACGATGATGTTGGTGATCTGCTGCAGATTATTGGTGAAGGCGGAGTCGGCTTTACCCAGCTTTGCGGTGTTCGCGCCGGCGCCCGGTGCCGCGAACCGCAACTCGTACCGATCTGTTCCGTTCGTCGGTGTGACACCCGTGAAATGATAGGCGCCGTTCACGTCCGAAACCGCGGACTGCACCAACACTCCGCCGTGATACAACCCCACTGTCCATCCCTGCAGCAGCGGCTCTCCCGTATCGGGAATCTTGTTGAAGTTTGCGTCGAGCCACACCGTACCGTTCAACATTCCGGATCCGGGAGTTCCACCAATATCAATCGAGGCGCTCGCGCTCGCAGTCTGCTGGGGAGTGTTCCAGGTTACGGTAGCGGTGTTCGTGATCGTTGTGCCAGCGGCAAGACCTGCGGCAATTTGCACGCGGAACTTTATGTCGATGGACTGTCCGGGCTGCAACGGTCCGTTCGATGTGGAATAGTCCGCGGTTAGAATTGAGCCCGCAATCGTGACGCCTGTGGTCGAGCCGTTCATGGTCGGCGCCGGCGGATTCACAAACGCGAGACGACCTGCACCCGCGCTGCTGAGATCGTCGGTGATTACCACCGTGGTGGCTGGGCTCG
>CAZLJE010000085.1:0-2584 GCA_964559835.1 uncultured Terriglobales bacterium | reverse complement strand
GCAGGTCTTGCCGCCGGCACGACTCTCACCAACACCGCCACCGTGACTTGGAACAGTCCTCAACAGACTGCGAGTGCGAGCGCCTCGGTTGATATCGGTGGAACCCCCGGCTCCGGAATGTTGAACGGTACGGTGTGGCTCGACGCTAACTTCAACAAAATTCCCGATACGGGAGAGCCGCTGCTGCAGGGATGGACAGTTGGGTTGTATCACGGCGGAGTGTTGATGCAGTCCGCAATCTCGGACGTGAATGGCGCCTATCATTTCACGGGCGTCACACCGACGAATGGAACGGATCGGTACGAGTTGCGGTTCGCGGCACCTGGCGCCGGCGCGAACACCGCAAAGCTGGGTAAAGGCGACTCTGCCTTCACAAATAGTCTGCAGCAGATCACCGATATCATCGTCCCGTCCGGCAGCAACCTGCAGAATCTGAATTTGCCAATCGGGCCAAACGGCGTCGTGTACGACTCGATGTCGCGAGGGCCGATTGCGGGCGCTACGCTCAGTATGCTGAGAGCCGGCACTCCTCTCCCGGCGAGTTGTTTTGACGATCCGGCTCAGCAGAATCAGATTACGTTGGGGGCGGGTTATTACCGCTTCGACATCAACTTCTCGGATCCCGCATGTCCCGCCGGCGGCAGCTATCTCATCCAGGTGACCGCGCCCGCGAACTATGTGGCGGGTGAGTCGAAGGTCATTCCGGCGACTTCAGATGCGGCGACCGGTTCCTTCTCAATACCGGCGTGCCCGGGAAGCGCTAACGATGCGCTACCCGCGGTCCCGTACTGCGAGGCACAAACTTCAGAGTTTGCGCCGCCGCCATCAGTAGCGGCACGCAGCGCCGGAACGAACTACTACCTGAATTTGGGCTTGGATGGCAGCCAGTTGCCAGGCTCAGGGCAGATCTTCAATAACCATATTCCGCTGGATCCGCAACTCATTGGCTCCCTGGCGATCACCAAGACGACCCCGCAAGTCAATGTGACGCGCGGGCAGCTGGTGCCTTACGTGATCACCGTGAACAACACTGCAGGCTTGCAGCTGACAGGCGTGAGCATCGTGGATCTCATGCCTCCGGGATTCACTTACGTTAAAGGCTCTGCCGTTCTCGACGGCGTGCCGACGGAGCCCTCGGTCGCAGGCCGGACACTCAGCTGGAATGGCTTGGGCGTCACCAGCTCCCAGGTGCGCACGCTGAAGCTACTGCTCTCGGTTGGCGTCGGTGTCACCGAGGGCGAATACGTAAACCATGCGCAAGCACTGAACCGCGCGACCGGCACCGCGATGTCTGGAGATGCAACCGCCACCGTGCGGCTCGTGCCTGATTTCACGTTTGATTGCACCGATGTGATCGGGAAGGTCTTCAACGATGCCAATCTCAACGGCATTCAAGACAACGGCGAACAGGGTCTGGCCCGCGTGCGTGTAGTGACTGCCAACGGTCTGCAAGCTGTTACGGATCAGTACGGGCGCTTCCACATCACCTGCGCGATTACGCCGAACGACACGCGTGGCAGCAATTTTGTGCTCAAGCTCGACGACAGGACCCTCCCTAGCGGTTTCCGTCTGACGACGGACCAAATACAAATCAAGCGCGCCACAAGCGGCAAAGCCTTGAAATTTGATTTCGGGGCGTCAATTCATCACGTGGTCGGTATCGACCTCTCGGATGCGGCCTTCGAGCCAGGTAAGACCGAATTCCGGGCCCAGTGGCGGCCGCGTCTCGACGTACTGCTCGGGGAGCTGCGCAAAGGACCGTCGATATTGCGTCTGTCCTACATTGCCGATACCGAGGATGAGGCACTCGTCGAACAACGTGTGCAGGCGATCAAGCAGCAGTTAACCGAAGCATGGGATGCGGAGAAAGAAAACTATGCGCTAACCATTGAGCGGGAGGTTTTCTGGCGCCGTGGAGCCCCGCCCAAAAAGTCTGAACTCCGTGCGCTGGGGGGCAGGTGAACGGTATGAATAAACACCGACATCTACTTCTCATGGGCGCATTCCTGCTGATGACCGCCCTTGCCGGCTTCGGCCAAGTTAATTTGGCCAAGCCGAACGAGTCGGGCGAGCGACATCTTTCTGGTGATCAGAAAATCCGCGAATGGTCGCACGACTCGAACGCGACGGACTCCGTTAAGCGTGTCAAAGTCTGCCGAACCGAGACCGTTTGCAAAATGCGATACAAGGAAGGCCAGACGCCACGGATGCGCGTGAGGAACCTCGTTGTTCCACTTCGGTACACAGACGAGAACGTTCCCATTTCGGAATCCTTCACCACACAGGTCAAGGAGGCGCTCGACAACTTGCGCGATAAGCAGGGCGTGAAGGTGCGGTTCATCGGGTACACCGATGACGCGCCCCTCACTGGCCGTGACGCGACCTTGTACGGAAACCAGTTGTCGTTGTCGAAGGCACGAGCGCAGCGCGTCGCGTCAGCCATGCGGAAAATCCTGAGATTGCCGGCGTCGGCGATCGAAAGTGACGGTCGCGGAGCATCCCACCCAATCGCCTCCAACGAAACCGCGCAGGGACGCGCGTTTAATCGCCGCATAGAAGTCGAATTCTGGTACGACGATCCTCT
>CAZLJE010000084.1:1161-2598 GCA_964559835.1 uncultured Terriglobales bacterium | reverse complement strand
CAGCACTCTCCTGCACAGGGAGGGATTCCAAGGAAGTCACGGTCTTCCTGAGTCATCTCCGCGCCGTGTGTTCTGCGAAAGACCAGTTTCATTCTTTCGATGACAGCTGCAGAGGGCTCCTTGGGCGGCTGAGCGTTGCCGCACTTCTCAAAGGACGTAGTTCGTTCCGCTTTCACGGAGGCTCACTCCTGTTTTTGTTTGGACTTGAAAGTTTGGATGAGCGACTCGAACGTGAAGGTTGGATTCACATCTGAGACCGAATATCTCCTGATCTAAGCGGCTCTCGTTCTGCTGCTACGCTGCGCGCCCACGTCCGCGAAGTTACTCTGTGCGCAGAGCTTGCATTACATCAACTCTCGCCGCGCGAGCTGCCGGCAGAAGCGACGCAATCACCGCCGACGCGAGCAGCACGAACGCTGACACAATCAGGGGCAGCGCGCTCGGGTGCTTCAGTTCGAATAAGCTGCCTGCTACCCGGGCCAGAGCGCCTCCGCAGATCGCACCGGCGACGACCCCGATGGCCGCTATGATCGCGCCTTCGGTAACGACGCCTAAGAGCAAAGCGCTCGGCTGTGATCCAAGCGCCAGACGAATGCCAAACTCGCGAATGCGTCCACTAACTGAGAACGCCAACACGCCCGCGACTCCCACGATCGCAATCACCAGCGCAACGGCCGCGAATCCGCCGAAGACGAACGTATTCAATCGATCCGGCGTGAGTACTTCAGCGCGCACGTCCTCGAGAGTGGCGGCATGCTCAACCGGTTCATCTGCAGAGAGGCTGCGGATCAGACGCGTAATCGGCGTCACCAGGGCATAAGGATCCGTGTGCGTGTGAATGAACAAGCGACCGCCGAAGAGCTGGCCCTGCTGGAATGGGTGATACACGGTGACTGCCGGACCGGGGACGATATGATCGTCATCGATATCCGCAGCTACGCCAACGATTCGCAACGGCTCCGATTTAATGCCGATGAACTTCATGATCGGATCTGTCCACGTAATGTGACGGTTTACCGCGTCCTGATTTGGGAACATCCGCTGCGCCAAAGTCTGGCTTACGATGACAACGCCTTCGGCGCCCTTCCGGTCAGAATCGTTGAAGTCGCGTCCTGCAACAATGGGAACTCTCAAAGAGGAGAAAAATCCGGGGGAGATGGTTCGGAGCTGCGCGCGAGGATCTTCATCACCCGACGCGCGAACGTGACCTTCGGCAGAGAACTCAAAACCCGGGCCAAACGCTCCTGCGTCGCGCCATGGTGTAACGATACCGAATGCGGCATTGTCTACGCCCGGTAGTTCCTTGATGCGGCGCAGCGTTTCTTTGTAGAAGTCCACGACTTGCTCCGGCGTCTTCCCATACGAAACCGCCGGCACATTGATGGAGAGCACGTTGTGAGTGTCGAAGCCCGCATGCGTATGTTGCAATGCAAGCAG
>CAZLJE010000084.1:0-1061 GCA_964559835.1 uncultured Terriglobales bacterium | reverse complement strand
CCGGCAATACAGAGAAGAAGGCTTTCAGACAGCAGTGTCCAGCGCAGCGCTCTGGTGCTCGCGCCCAATGCGGCACGAATTGCGAGTTCACCCTCGCGTCGCACCGTCCGGGCGAGGATCAGGTTGGCGACGTTGGAGCATGCGATCACAAAAACCAGCGCCGAAGCTACGAGAAGTACCAGCAGCACGGTTCGCGCATTCGAGGTGATCTGGTCGCGCAGCATTCTGGCCTCGATCGAAGAGTTCGCAGTTTTCCCGTAGGCCTCGGGATGCTCCTTTTTGATTCCTTCGTATACGGTTGCTAGCTCGGCACGAGCCTGATCGAGAGTGACGCCGGGAGCGAGCCGTCCGAACAGTTCGGTCATGCGATGAACGCGGCCGGTGACCATCGTCGCCGAGAGATGATGCGGACTGGTCACGATATTGGAGATGATCTCGGTTTGAGTCGGATAAGGTATGGACGGTTCCAGCACACCTACGATTGTGGCCGAACGCGTGCCGATAGAATCCAGCCTGATCGTCTTGCCGATTACCGATGGATCGCTCTTTAAGGCAGTAGTCCAGAAGCGATAGGTAAGCACCGCTGCACCGGCGGCGTTGGGGCCATCATCGTGTTCGTCGAGCAGGCGGCCGAGAATGGGCCGCAGCCCCACCACCTGGAAGTACGATCCGCCGACGACGCCTCCGCGCACCACGCGAGGTTCGCCGAGTCCGATCATGGTGAAGCCCATGGTAGAGAAGTCGCCAAATTCGCTGATGGTTTTCACGCGTGCCTTCAAATCCTGGATTTCCGGCACGGAGAAGGTCGCGTTCTCGACACCCAGGCCGCGCGCACTCTGGCGAATGTAGATCAACCGATCCTCGCCCCGGTTGACGAGCGGCTTCAGGAGGACTCCGCGAACCAGAGTGAAGATGGCGGCGTTCGCGCCGATCCCGAGCGCCAAGGTCAGAATCACGGTGACCGACAGCCCGGGGGCTCGCATCAGCGACCGCATCGCTACTTTTAAATCCTGGAACATCACCTCTGGGTTGAGCGTCATCGTTGATCTCCTAGAGTTGAT
>CAZLJE010000083.1:0-3084 GCA_964559835.1 uncultured Terriglobales bacterium | reverse complement strand
GATAGACGCCCTTCTGCACGATGATGCGGCTGGTGGCGGTGCAGCGCTGTCCGGTGGTGCCGAAAGCGCCCCACAACGCTCCTTCGAGTGCCAGATCGAGGTTGGCATCGTCCAGGACGATCATCGGGTTCTTGCCGCCCAACTCCAGCGAGCAGCGCTTGAAGCTCTTGGCGCACGATGTGCCGACGATGCGTCCGATATCGGTGGAGCCGGTCAGCGAAACGGCGCGGATGTCCGGATGCTCGGTCATCGGGCCGCCGATCTTGCTGCCGAACCCGCTGACGATATTCACGACGCCCTTGGGCAGTCCCGCATCGATCAGCGCCTGCACAAAGTTAAACACCGAAAGAGGTGTGTCCTGCGCTGGCTTGATGAGGCAGCAGTTGCCGGCCAGGATCGCGGGGAACAGCTTCCAGGACGGGATCGCCATGGGGAAGTTCCACGGCGTGATCATGGCGCAGACGCCGATGGGCTGGCGCACCGCCATGGCAAATTTGTTTTTCAATTCCGAGGGTACCGTGACGCCGAACATGCGGCGGCCCTCACCTGCCATGTAGAAGCCGGTGTCGATGGCCTCCTGGACATCGCCGCGGGTTTCTTTGATGACCTTGCCCATTTCGCGCGTCATGTCGCGGGCGTACTGCTCTTTGCGCTCGATCAAGATCTGCGAGGCGTTATAAAGCAGCTCAGCGCGGGCCGGCGCCGGTACCAGCCGCCACTTGGCGAATGCGCGCTTAGCGGCGTCGACAGCGGCTTCGACATCGGCTGCGCCGGATTTCTGGAAGATGCCGACCACTTCGCGGGTGTCAGCCGGGTTGATGTTTTCGAAGGTCTCGCCAGTGCTGGCTTCGACCCATTCGCCATCGATGAAGTTCTTGTAGAGTTTTGCCGGGCCTCTGGTAGGCGTGGTGGGGTGGGTTGCAGTCGAGGTAGCCATGGAGTGCCTCCTCGGCAGAGGATTGTACGCCGCGAATGAGCGGCAGTCCTGAGCCGAAACCGACCATCCTATGAGACCTTTGTCCCGCGCGAAGTGAGCTACAGCACCAGTGCGGGTGACGTTGGCAAAACCCGAATCGCCGGGTGAGATTTCTGCGCTAGGTACCTGAATACTCAAGTCATTCACCTATTTGCGGCACCCTACTCATGTGCTACTCTCGGCCCGTCACTCATTACCGACAGATAAACCGTGCCATCGAAACAAAAACAAGGCCTTACGGTCTCCTGGACGACGGTAACCTACCGCAGCGTGCTGCTGGCGATCCTCGCCGTGGTGGTGGCGTTCTGCGTCGCGATGTGGCTGATTTTCCCGGAGCAGAGCAAGAACCTGGCCGCCAAAGCCGGCGAAGCAATCACGAACATGCTCGGCAAGGCGGCCCAGAAGGACGAGAAGAAGGGCGCCGACCAGGCCAGCTTTACGCAGATCGACGGCACCGTGCGCGTTAAGAAAGCGAACAGCAATACCTGGGTCAACGCCGACTACCAGACGCGCCTGGAAAAGGGCGACGTCATCCAGACCGGTTCCGAAGGTCTGGCGAAAGTCGTCTTCCCGGACCACACGTACTACACGATCAAGCAGGACTCGCTGATCGTTATCGAGGAGAACTCGACGAATACGGCGCAGCAGACCAACGTGTCGGTCGAGTTGACGACCGGCACCGTCGACCTCTCGACGAGCACCTACACGCAAGGTTCGAGGTCCGAAGTGCGGTTGGCAGGAGCGACAGCGGCGCTGGCGCCCGAGTCGACGGCGATGGTGCACAACGATCCGCGCACCGACCAGCACGAGATCCTGGCCAAGAAAGGCTCCGTCGATGTGGCGCGCGGGAACGAAGTCCAGAAGTTGACGGAGTACGAGCGCGCCACCTTCCACCAGGACGCACCGGGTCTGGTGAAGACCAAGGAACTGGCGCCGCCAACGTTGATCGCGCCGGCCAACATGTTGCCGGTGTTCGTGTCGCCGAGCAGCAATGCGGCGATGGATTTTTCGTGGACACCCGTGACCAACGCCGAGATGTACCGCGTGCGCATTTCACGTAATCCTTACTTTTCGTCCACAGTCTTCGACAAGAAGGTCCCCGTCCCGCAGATCAAAGTGGCGGCTCTGCCCGAGGGCGCCTATTACTGGACGGTGCAGTCGGTGGACGGTAAGGGGAAGGAATCGATCGAGAGCGAGAAGAACCGCTTCACCATGATCGCGAAGGGAACCGAAGCGGCCAGCTTGCAGTTGGACTTGCAGCCGTTTGTGCAGCACGGGCACCTGATCGAGGTCCGCGGCAAGACCGAACCGAACGCGAGGGTGATGGTGAATGGGCTCGAGGTGCCGGACATGAAATCTGACGGCTCGTTCTCGTACTTCTCGCCGCCATTGCCGGCCGGAGAGAACCTGATCACCATTACGGCGCAGAATTCGAAAGGCGGCGTGAAGACGCTGCAAAAGAAAGTTGTCATCCAGTAGTACAACGTTTGGAAATTGAATCAGCCGTTGATCAATGCTGATACACGCTGATGAAGAAGAGAAAAAAACTGCGTCGATCAGCGTTATCAGCGGTTCACCTTCCGGACGAGACTGCATCGCCATATGCCGGCAGGGCTGGACATCCCAGAAATCGTGAGAACGCGCAAATGCGGGGAGTGTTGCGACTTTAGTGCAGAAGCAAGCTGGGCCGGATTGAACTAGAATCAGAGTAGCCGGCCGGATAAATCCGTAAAACAGGTCAGAGACTGAGGAACAGGCAAGAGAGAAGAAGTATGCCATCGAACGGTTATCATCCCACCTCCAGCTTCACCAACCTGCGTTCGCTGTTCAGCATGTTTTCCAGCGATCTCGCCATCGACCTGGGCACGGCGAACACGCTGGTCTATGCGAAGGGCCGCGGCATCGTCGTGAACGAACCGTCGATCGTCGCCATCAACAAGAACAACGGTGACGTGGAAGCCGTGGGGAAGGAAGCCAAGGAGATGCTCGGCCGCACGCCGGGCAACATCGTGGCCATCAAGCCGATGAAGGACGGTGTCATCGCCGATTTTAAAGTCACCGAAAAGATGTTGAACTATTTCATCCAGAAGGCACACAACCGCAAAATG
>CAZLJE010000082.1:0-3250 GCA_964559835.1 uncultured Terriglobales bacterium | reverse complement strand
GAGTGTCAGGGATGTCCCCGGTCTGATCTGTCAGGGATGTGCCCGGTCTGTACCGGGCAGAGTACCCCCGGCTGACGCCGGGGGCTACGATCTGGCGCCGACTGCGTCGGCTCAGTTTGTCAGTGTCAGGTACAGCGTGACCGGCGGGACGCCAGTGCTACTTCAGCAGGGATTCGACGATTTCTGGAACGCTGCCTAGTGCACCATCCAGCGCACTTGCGTCTTTGCCGCCGGCTTCGGCGAGGTCGGGGCGGCCGCCGCCTTTGCCGCCGACTTTCTGGGCGACCGCGCCGACGACTTTGCCCGCCTGTACGCGGTCGGTGAGGTCTTTGGTCACGCCGGCGATCAGTGACACGTTGCCATCCGTCGCGGAGCCGACGACGACTACGCCGGAGCCGAGTTTCTGGCGCAGGTTATCGACGAGCGTGCGCAGTTGCGGACGGTCGAGATTGTCGGCACGATGCGCGAGCACCTTGACACCCTTCACCTCGCGAACTTTATCGTCAACCGACGAAGCAGCCGCGGACGCCGACTTCATGCGCGCGTTGTCGAGCTCTTTCTTCAGACGGCGGATCTCGTCCTCCCGCTCGGTGATCTCGCGGCGAAGAGCATTAGCGAGGGAATCCTCCGGATGATCGGCGCGCACGATGGTCCGCGCAACGTGCTCTAGCTGATGATCGGCGCGGAAGTGATGCAACGAACTCTCACCCGCGACGGCCTCGACGCGGCGCACTCCCGACGACACGCTGCCCTCGTCCATGATCTTGATGAGGCCGATCTCGCCGGTGGCGGTGGTGTGCGTGCCGCCGCAGAGTTCGGTGGAGAAGTCGCCGATCTTGATGACGCGGACTTTATCCCCGTACTTCTCGCCGAAGAGCGCCATGGCGTGGTACTCGTTGACGGCGACGTCGATGGGCACGTCCTCGATCACTTCCACCTTCTGGTTGCGCAGGACCTCTTTATTGACGATGTCCTCGATGTCCTGCATCTCCTCGTCTTCAATGCCGGCGAAATGCGAGAAGTCGAAGCGCAGACGCCCGGGCGTGACCAGCGAGCCCGCCTGTTTCACGTGCGTTCCCAGCACCTGGCGCAGGCCGGCGTGGAGCAGGTGCGTTGCGGTGTGGTGACGCATCGTCGCCCAGCGCTTGTCGGTGTCGACGACGGCATCGACGCGGTCGCCGATGTGCAAATCTTCGCGCGCGACGACTTTGTGCGAGCGCACGCCCTGCACCGGCGAGTAGCAGCTCTCGACGTCGGCCACGACGATGTTGTGATCGTCGTCGTAGAAGAGGCCGCGGTCGCCGATCTGTCCGCCGGATTCGGCGTAGAAGGGCGTGTGGTCGAGCACGACCTCACCCTGCTGTCCGCGCTTGAGTTCCTGTACGCCCTGTCCGTTGCGGACGAGCGCGAGGATCTCGCTGCCCGAGGATTCCGTCTGGCGATAGCCGACGAACGAGGTCTTCGGCAGTTGCTGGAAAATGGGGCTGGCGGTCGCTTTGCTGCCGCCCTTCCATGATGCCTGCGCGCGAACGCGTTGCTCGGCCATGGCACGGTCGAAGCCATCCTGGTCGAACTGGATCCCCACATCGCGCGTTGCGTCGATGATGAAGTCGAGCGGCAGGCCGAAGGTGTCGTAGAGCTTGAACGCCTTCTCGCCGGAGTACATCGCGCGCGCCTGCGGATTTTCCTCCTTCGCGGCGAGCAGGGGCGCGAGATCGTCTTCCAGACGCTTCAGGCCGACGTCCATCACGTGGGCGAAGCGCGTCTCTTCCGCCTTGACGATGTCGGCAACGCGCTGCTTCGAATCGTTCAGCTCCGGATACGCACTTTCCATCTCGTGCGCGACCGCGAACACCATCTCGTACAGGAACGGTTTGTTCGCGCCGTTCAGGCGGCCATGGCGGATGGCACGGCGCATGATCTTGCGCAGCACGTAGCCGCGGCCTTCGTTCGACGGCAACACGCCATCATTAATCAGGAAGGCGGAAGCGCGCGCGTGGTCGGCGATGATGCGCAGCGACGCCGGACGGATCTCGCCTTTCGGATTCTGCTCGCGAATGAGTTCTTCGGCGCGCTTCACCAGCGGCGTGAAGAGGTCAGTGTCGTAGTTCGACAAAACGCCCTGCAACACGCACGCGATGCGCTCCAGGCCCATGCCGGTGTCGATCGAGGGCGCGGGAAGCGGGTTCAAGATGCCGGCCGCATCGCGGTCGAACTGCATGAAGACGAGGTTCCAGATCTCCATGTAGCGGCCGCACTCGCAGCCGAACTGGCAATCCGTATGGCCTTCGCCGGATGGAGCGGGACCGAGGTCGACGTGGATCTCGCTACAGGGGCCGCAGGGGCCGGTGTCGCCCATCTGCCAGAAGTTATCTTTCAGGCCGAATTCGTAGATGCGCTCTTTCGGGACGTGCTCCAGCCAGAGGTTGTAGGCCTCTTCATCGCGCGGGACGCCGTTCTCGCCCTTGAAGATGGTGACGTAGAGGTTCTCCTTCGCGATGCCGTACCAGTCCTTCGAGGTGATCAGCTCCCACGCATAGGCGATCGCGTCCTTCTTGAAGTAGTCGCCGAAGGAGAAGTTGCCGAGCATCTCGAAGAACGTATGGTGGCGTCGCGTGTAGCCAACGTTTTCGAGATCATTGTGCTTGCCGCCCGCCCGCACACACTTCTGCGAGGAAGTCGCGCGGGTATAATCGCGCTTCTCGAGGCCGAGAAAGACGTCTTTAAATTGGTTCATCCCCGCATTGGTGAACAGCAACGTGGGATCGTTATGCGGCACCAGCGACGACGAATGCACCTCGCGGTGCCCCTTTTGCACAAAAAAGTCCAGAAACTTCCGGCGTATTTGAGAGCCTGTCAGCATGAGGAAATTCAATTCTAAATGACGGACCACAGAGGGTACGAGGCGCATAGAGGTTTTCGCATGAATCCCTCTATCCGCCTCTGTGTCCTCTGTGGTCATTCTTGCGGTTCATTCTCCAACTCTCCCAACACTTCCTCTTCCACATCCCACTTCCTCAAAATCCCGAAAATCGTCTTTGCCCCAAATCCCGCGCGCATCAACTGCCGAAAAATACGCGCAGCTTGTTTTTTGTCCCCAGGCTTCTGCACCCGCTTGCGTCGTAAATATTCCCGCGCCAGCTTCTCCTCGTCTATTTCTGCGAATGTGGATTCGACCGCCTTATCGATGACCTCTCCATGGACTCCCTTCGCCTTCAAATCCGTAGTCACGCGCCTTCGCCCAAACTTT
>CAZLJE010000081.1:0-3782 GCA_964559835.1 uncultured Terriglobales bacterium | reverse complement strand
GCCAGCCCCTCGTGGTGTGCCGCAGATCGAAGTCACGTTCGACATCGATGCCAACGGCATCCTGAACGTGACCGCGAAAGACACGGCCACCGGCAAGGACCAGAAGATCACGATCACGTCCTCTTCCGGTCTGTCGAAGGAAGAGGTCGAGCGCATGGCGAAGGACGCCGACGCGCATGCGGCCGAGGACAAGCAGAAGCGTGAGGAGATCGAAGCCCGCAATCAGCTCGACTCGATGGTCTATAGCGTCGAGAAGATGCTGAAGGAGCAGGGCGACAAGATCTCCGGCAGCGAGCGCGGCGACGTCGAGAACGCACTCGCCGACGCCAAGAAAGCGCTGGAGGGCGGGGAAGCGGCGGCCATGAATGCCGCGCGCGAACGCCTCACCCAGGCCTCGCACAAGCTGGCCGAAGCGATGTATCGCCAGGCTGCTCCGCAGGGAGGAGCTCCCGGCGCGGGTCCACAGGCTGGACCAACTCCGGGACCCGACAGCGGTCAAGAGAAGAAGAAAGACGAAGGCGTCATCGACGCCGAGTACGTGGACGTCGAAGACAAAAAGTAATCAGTAATCAGTGCTCAGTGTTCAGTGATCAGGATGTGGCACTCGAATTTCGAGGAACACCACCTGATCACTGATTACTGACCACCGACCACAGAGGAGTTTTTAAATTGCAATTTGAACTGAACGGCCAATTATATTTCCTGAATTTTGATCCGAGCGAAGGCCGCTGGCTGGTGTACGAATCGACGAAGGATGGCATGCTTGCTATGCCGGTACACGACGACGGGCCGCCGCTCATGATGCCATCGGCGCTAATGCTCGACGCCGCCGAGGCGAAGAAGGTGAACTGAGGAAACCCGGAATCGGTAATCCGTGATCGGGTCTGGAGTGCTTAGTGCTCCGGATTACCGATTACCGATTACCGATTACCACATAGAATCAAACTCGAATGCCTGCCACAGCGAAGAAAGACTATTACGACATCCTCGGCGTGAAGAAGTCCGCCTCCACTGAGGACGTCCGCAAGGCATTCCGCAAGCTCGCGCGCAAGTACCATCCCGACGTCAATCCCGGTGACAAGACCGCCGAGGAGAAATTCAAGAACATCTCCGAGGCGAACGACGTCCTCTCCGACGCCAAGAAGCGCAAGATCTACGACCAGCTTGGCTATTACTCGGACAACATCGATCCCGCCGCTGCCGAAGCTTATGCGCGCGCTGGCGCCGGTGGAGGCGGAGTCGATGCCTCAAATTTCGGCGGCTTTCGTCCGGGACAAGGCGGAGCGCAGGGCGTGCCCTTCGATTTCGGCGGCTTCGATTGGTCCAGTGAAGGACAGCAGGGCGAGGGCGGCGGCGGATTCCGCGACATCTTCTCCGACCTCTTCTCGCGCTTCGGTGGCGGTGGCGGCGCCGAGCCGGGAATGGCGCGCCAGCCGGAGCCGGGAACCGATCTGGAATACCAGGTAAACGTCGGATTCTGGCAGGCCATCAGGGGCGCCGTGCTGAAGCTGAACATCACGCGCACCGACACCTGCACCTCGTGCGGCGGACGCGGCTATCACGAAGCGCCGGGCGTCTGCCCGCAATGCAAGGGCACGGGACAGATCTCGCAATCCGCCGGCCGCATGAAGTTCAACACCGCGTGCCCGCGTTGTGGCGGCACCGGCAAGAACCGTACCGTCTGCCCGACTTGCCATGGACAAGGCGTGGTGCAGCGCACGGAGCCGCTCGAAGTGCGCATCAAGCCGGGCACGCGCGACGGCCAGCGCATCCGCATCGCCGGTAAAGGAAATGCCGGCACCATGGGCGGTCCTCCCGGCGACCTCTACATCATCGTGCGCACCGGCGACCACCCGGTCTTCCACCGCGAGGGAGACGACATCCGCGTCACCATCCCGGTCACTGTCACTGAAGCCGCGTTAGGCTCGAAGATCGAAGTTCCGACCATCGACGGCCGCGCCCTGCTGCGCATTCCTCCCGGCACACAATGCGGACAGAAGTTGCGCCTGCGCGAAAAGGGCGTCCCGTCGGCGACCAAAGACGGCGTTCGCGGCGATGAGATCGTAGAAGTGCAGGTGGTCGTTCCGGCGCCGCGCGACGAGAAGACGAAAGAACTTCTGCGCGACCTGGCGAAGCTGAATCCCGAAGACCCGCGGAAAGATATCTGGAGCAAAGTTTGAGCGAAGCGACTCAAGATCAACGGCGCGTGGGAATCACAACGTGGATCTTAGAGTTTTTTGCCGCTGCTGGATCTGCCGTATTGTTGGGATGCATTGCCGCATGGGCTATCGTATGGGCATTCTTTTCGAATACCCGCAGTGATGGCGTGGCTGTGTTGATAATCAGTTTCCTGGCGGCTGGATTAACCGCCGACGTTCTGGTCTTCGCGTGGCTCGCGCGGAAGATGATGAAGAGGATTGCAAGGGTGTGGACAGTCGCGGCTACGCCGTGGCTTTTTCTAGCGTGTTTTGCGACTTGGATGAACGCGAAAGAAAATTACATCGACTGGACCAACTGGCGCTGGATACTTTTCAGCGGTGATTGGCAAGCAGAGACTCGGCGATACGTGCTGAACTGGATTATTCGCGGGTGGGTCGCGGTTTTGTGCGCGGCTTTGTTGAGCTTCTTCGTTGCGAGGGCCATTTTGTCCCGTAGCCAAAAATACGAAATACGAGATACGGAATACGTGGGATGAGAGAAACGAGGTGGCGATGCGTCGCTGCTGTTCGTTGTTACTCGGGATTACTGGCTTAGCCCTGCTGCCGTCGTGCCGACGAGTTCGTTTCTATTCCGCTGGCGCCGCAAACTGCAACAGCAACCCGACCATCGCTCGCGAGTGGCCGGCTCCGGACGGAAAATGGAAGCTCGTCGAACCCCGCTTTGATTGTCCGGGCTGGTACGCGCTGAACCTCGATGTTCGCAATGACGACGGCACGAAGGCCACCGCCTTCACCGCCCGTCCGGTTGCGCAGACGCGCCCCCCAGTCTGGCCCGACCTCAAGGCCGAATGGAAGTCCGATCGCGTGCTGTGGATCACCTATCCAGCTGGGCAGGACACGACTTGCATCTCGACTGCGGCCGGTCTCCAAGTCCATTGCATCGACGCGACGGTGTTGCGATGAGCGCCAATCGACCGTATCGGCCAACGCTATTGCTGGTTGCGCCGCTCTTACTCTTCGCTTCATGCGACTGGATGCCGGGCCCGATGCAGGCGAAATGCGACGAGCATCAAGTCCGCGATGTCGCTGCTCCCGGCGGGAAACTAAAGGCTGTTGAGTACCACAGCGTGTGTGAGGGCCCGCAGTACGTGGCGACGGTCGAGATTACAAGAGTCCCAGGCAACGACCGTGCCACCGCAATGCACGCGAGCTTGGTCGCGCGCACCGCGCCCCCGGCATGGCCCGACCTGAAGGTGGATTGGAAGTCCGACAAAGAACTCTGGATTACTTACCCGTCTGGCGTGGATACTACGTGTGTATCGAGTCCGCCCGGGGTGACGGTGCATTGCCGGGACGCATCGATTACGAGGTGAACGATGGAAGCTGACCGTCAGTCCCTCAGTCCGTTCGTTATCCTGCGGGTGTTCGCCGCGTCGTTCGTGCTGTTGGTCGGCATCGGTATCATGTTCCGGAGCGGCTACTACTGGGATCTGGTGCTCGGCGCTATCTTCGCGGCCTGTGGCCTGACGTTCTTCGCGCTGTTGTGGCTGTACGGGAGACGGTAATTGGTACCAAGTACCAAGTACCAAGTACCAAGTACCAAGTACCAAGTACCAAGTACCA
>CAZLJE010000080.1:0-3966 GCA_964559835.1 uncultured Terriglobales bacterium | reverse complement strand
GCGACAACGTGCAGCTGGTGGTGGAGCTGATCACGCCGGTGGCGATGGAGAAGGGGTTGCGCTTCGCCATCCGCGAAGGCGGCCGCACCGTCGGCGCAGGCACGATTTCGGAAATCATTCAGTAGGCGCAAGGCTTAGGGCCCAAGGCGCAGGGAAAACAAAATCTAACCCGGACGGCTTGCTGTTTGCCGCACGTTCTTTGAGAGAGACATGATCGGTAAAGAGAGAATTCGAATTCGGTTGAAAGCTTACGACTACCGCGTCCTCGACCAGTCCACCGGCGAGCTCGTGGAAACGGCGCGGCGCACCGGGGCGCAGATCGCGGGACCGATCCCCTTGCCCACGGTGAAGAACAAGTACTGCGTGCTGCGTTCGCCGCACGTGGACAAGAAGTCGCGGGAAGCTTTTGAGATCCGCACCCACAAGCGCCTGCTCGACATCCTCGAGCCGACGCAGCAGACGGTGGATGCGCTGATGAAACTGGACCTCCCGGCCGGAGTGGACGTGGAGATCAAGGCGTTTGGGAAGGAACACAAGTAGGGCGCAGGGCTCAGGGCGTAGGGCTTAGGGAAAGCAGCTAAGTCCAAAGCTTCGAGTCAGCGGCCTCAAACAAAGCTTCCGTGGCTACGGCCCCCGGAAAGAGCGATCGCCGGATGAGGAAGCGGAGTTAAGGAAAAGAACATGGCAGTCAACGGAATTTTAGGAAAGAAAGTCGGCATGACGCAGCTCTTCGACGAGAAGGGCGATGTGCGTCCCTGCACGGTGTTGCAGGCCGGTCCTTGCGTGGTCACGCAACGCAAGACCGCGGCCAGGGACGGATACGATGCGGCCCAGATCGGGCTGGTCGAGTTCGTGAAGGAATCGCGGCTGAACAAGCCCGAGCGCGGACACCTGGGGAAGAACAATCTTCCGCCGGTGCGCCTGATGAAGGAAGTCGGGATCGTGGTCGACGGCGTTCCCACCGAGGGCGACGGCAACGGTGACGCCACGAAGATCGGCGACCGCGTGCTGGTCGACATCTTCGACGGCGACAAGTTCGTCGACATCGTCGGCACGAGCAAGGGACGCGGGTTCGCCGGCGTCGTGAAGCGGCATCACTTCCGCGGTGGTCCGAAGTCGCACGGTTCGATGTTCACCATCAACGGTTCGATCGGCTCCTCGGCATTCCCGTCGCGCGTGTTCCCGGGAATGCGGATGGCCGGCCACATGGGCAATGCGCGGATCACTACACGTAACCTGCGCATCCTGGGCATCGACAAGGACGAAAACCTGCTGGTCGTAGAAGGCGCGGTGCCGGGTCCGAACGGCGGATACGTGGTGATCTCGAAGGCGAAGAAACCCCCTCGCGAGCGCCGTGGGTTCCAGGAAGCGGGCGGTCCGATCAACCCGTTGAAGGCGTCGAAGCGCGCAACCAAGAAGAAGAGTTAATTATGGCAACGATTGATGTGCTCGATCTGAGCGGCAAAAAGACGGGGACCTTCGAACTGGCCGACGAAGTATTCGGCGCAGTCAACGAAGACCTCCTCTGGGAAGCGGTGAAGCACTACCGCGCCGGACAGCGTTCCGGTACCCACGCCACGAAGAACCGGAAGCTGGTCTCCGGCTCCGGCAAGAAGCTGTGGCGGCAGAAGGGAACGGGGCGCGCGCGTATCGGCTCCATCCGTTCGCCCCTGTGGCGTCACGGCGGCACGGTGCACGGCCCGCAGCCGCGTTCGTACGACTACGACTTCCCGAAGAAGAAGCTGATGGGCGCGCTGCGCTCGGCACTGGCGGCGAAATTTGCCGACGGCAAGCTGGTGGTGGTGGATGCGTTCAACTTCGCCGACGTGAAGACCAAGGCGGTGCGCCAGGCGCTGGACGCGCTGAGCGTCGATAAGACTGCGCTGCTGGTGGACGGGAATGCCGAAAACCGGAACTTCGATCTGAGCGCCCGCAACCTGGAAGGCGTCGAGGTTCTTAGCGGCAACGAAGTCCATCCCTATCACCTGCTGCGCTACGATCGCGCCGTGTTCGCGCGGCCGGCGCTGGAAAAATTGCAGGAGTCGCTGAAGAAGACGGTGTCGAAGCGGCGCAAGGCGGAGGTGGCGTAATGGCGAAGTCGGCATACCAGATCATCCGCAAGCCCGTGATCACCGAAAAGGGATTGGGCGTGAAAGAGACCGAGGGCACGCTGGTGTTCCAGGTCAAGCAGGATGCCACCAAGACCGAGATCAAGCAGGCGGTGCAGTCGATCTTCAAGGTGAAGGTCGAGAGCGTCCGCACGGCGAATTTTCCGGGCAAGGAGCGGCGCCGGGGCAAGTTCGTCGGCAACCGCCCGGACTGGAAGAAAGCTTACGTGCGCCTGAAGGCCGGCGAAAAGATGCCGGAGTACGCGCAGAACCTGTAGTCGCTAGTCTCTGGTCGCTAGTCGCTAGGGCTGGAGGAGTAGCAAAAGGCCGGAAACAAACATCGGCCGAGAAAGAAAACGAGCTGAAAGCTGATAGCTGACGGCTGAGAACTTAGATATGGCGATCAAGACATACAGACCGGTAACCCCGACGCGGCGTTTTCAAAGCACGCTGGTGAACGATGAGATCACGTCGGCCGAGCCGCACAAGCCGCTGCTGGAGACCAAGCAGCGCACGGGCGGCCGGCGCAATGTGGGCGATACGACCAGCCGCTTCCGTGGCGGTGGGCATAAGAAGAAGTACCGCATCGTCGATTTCAAGCGTGACAAGGCCGGCGTTCCGGCGACCGTGATCTCGGTCGAGTACGATCCGAACCGCTCGGCGCGCATCGCGCTGCTGGCGTATGCCGACGGCGAGAAGCGCTACATCCTGCAGCCCGACGGGCTGCAGGTGGGAGCGAAGCTGTTGAGCGGTCCAGAAGCCGACATCCTGGTCGGCAACGCGCTGCCGCTGCGCAACATTCCTCCCGGCACGACGGTGCACAACATCGAGCTGCGGCCGGGCAAGGGCGCGCAGATGGCGCGGTCGGCGGGTGCGCAGGCGCAGTTGGTCGCCAAGGAAGGCGACTACGCGCTGCTCAAGTTGCCTTCGGGCGAGACGCGCCGCGTCATGGTGGATTGCATGGCGACCATCGGGCAGGTCGGCAACCTCGACCACGAAAATATTTCCATCGGCAAGGCCGGACGTACGCGTTGGATGGGCAAGCGCCCGCACAACCGCGGCGTCGCCATGAACCCGGTCGACCATCCGCACGGCGGCGGCGAGGGCCGCACCTCGGGCGGCCGCCACCCGGTCACCCCCTGGGGCCAGCCGACGCGCGGCTACAAGACGCGCAACAACAAGCGGACCGACAAGTTCATCGTCAACCGCCGAGGGAAGAAGTAGAGCCATGAGATCTGCAAAGAAAGGGCCGTTCATCGACGGCTACCTGGCAACACGGATCGACCAGATGAACCAGCGCAGCGAGAAGAAAGTGCTGCGTACCTGGTCGCGCCGTTCGACGATCATTCCCGAGATGGTGGGGCACACCATCGCCGTGCACAACGGGAAGAAGTTCATCCCGGTGTACGTCACCGAGAACATGGTGGGACACAAGCTGGGCGAATTCAGCCAGACCCGCCAGTTCAAGGGACACTCGGTCAAGGCGGCCACGGAAACGGCAGCCAGACCGGCGGCACCGGCCGCACCGGCCGCACCGGCGAAGTAAGAGAGACTAACGATGGAATTCACAGCCGCAGCCAAGTACGTGCGAGTTTCGCCGCAGAAGGCGCGCCTGGTGCTGGACCTGATCAAGGGCCGGCGCGTGGAGGACGCGTTGAATACGCTCGCCTTCACGAAAAAGGGCATCGCGCCGAATATCCACAAGCTGCTCCGGTCGGCGGTCGAGAACGCCAACTACGCGAACAGCGAAAAAGGCGCCGACGTCGAGATCGACAACCTGTTCGTTTTGCGCGCTGTCGCCAACGACGGGCCGCGCATGAAGCGCATCCGTCCGGCGCCGATGAGACGCGCGTACCGC
>CAZLJE010000079.1:0-4155 GCA_964559835.1 uncultured Terriglobales bacterium | reverse complement strand
GGATTGATTCCATCCCAAGTTCGCCGCACGCGCCGGACGTGTCCAACCGCACCAGGGTCGCATCGCATCGCGCCGCGCGGCTGGCTGTCGTGATCCGCGGTCATTGAGAGGGACGTCACAAATAGATCCGGACTCAGGTACTTTTCCGAGGGGTCGTTACATCAATTCTCGCCAAGCCGCTCGACCGTCAGCGTCTGCACATCATCGGCTGACGCCGGCCGAAATCTGCTTGCGATATCCAGGTCGGCTGGAACTGTGGACTGGCTCCCGCCTTCGTCGGCCTCGAACAGACCCAGTTGATATCGGCCAGCGCGTGTCGCGCCAGTCGTACGCAACCAAGTCGCGAAAGCCTGGGCGGCTTCGGCACTAGTGAAGATGGCGCGAAAGGGGCCGACTGCGGGCTCGAAGAGCGCGAGCCAGCGCGTCGGCTTACCTTGGCGAGAGACGATGCGCAGATCCCATAACGCAGGAAGTACGGAATCGTGATCGACGAGCGTGAAACTTGTCTTGTAACTGCATCGCCAGATATCTCGAGAACCTCTCGGGCCGATACCATCCACGTCCAGGCTTACGTGCGCCTCAACAACATCGAACACGGTCAGGTGACGCTCGGCAGAGACGGTGATTTGGAGGGTCTCCGGGGGAACCGGATGCCTCGCAGGCGTCCACAATGGTGGAAGAGAGACAGTCATCTTGTCGGCCGGAGCACCTCCGGGAACCAATGTGACATCGAGTGCGATGGTTTCCGAATGAAGCTTCGATGAGCTCAGGAACGGCTCGACGCGCAGGCGCCCCGGAATAATCTCCAGAGCTCGGTCGCGCGCGACTTCCCGCGGGTTCGAACGCATGACCGTCCCCGAGGGAGATCCTGCCACGTGAATCTCCCGTGTCGGTTTGATATCCGTTTCTGCAGCACTCACAGATCCGGCGAATGTGCCTCCCACGATGGTGACCATCAGTGCGCTGCCGCGAACTCTTACTCCTGCGGCACCGCGCGCCGGTGTCGCCGAAATCAGGAGCCTACGTGCCACTAATTCCTCGAGCTGCCTTGTCCCGGCCTGGGAGGACAACCCGTCGGGGAGCGATATCGCCATTGCTGAAGTTGCAACGCGCACTCGCTCGCGTAGCTCGTCCGGGCAATCGGCGGGCGTCGCTTGAGCGGCTTCACCGAGCCTGGGGGGTGAGACTGTGCATCCGACCAGCACGGTCGTAGTGAAGGCCCCAATCGCAACCAGCAGGATCAAGGTCACGCGGCGCATGGACTGATTCCGTTTCAGTGGTTTCACCGAGCCTACGGCGTCTGCTACAATGCGTAGCATTACACACGGTAGCGCTATGGACAATCGCAGTCCTTCGGAACTCGGTGAGCTCGAGCGTGCGGTCTTGCTGCACGTATGGAGACTCGGATCCGCCAGCGCGGAACAGGTCCGAGCCGCGCTCAGCCGCCCGCTGAAGGAATCTACGGTTCGGACCGTTCTGCGGCGCCTGGAGGAGAAGGGGCACCTGGTGCATTCAGTTCAGGGCCGTACGTTCATCTACAGAGCCGCGCAGAGCCGGGGCCAGGTTGCAGCAAACGCCGTCAAGCGGATCGCGGATTGGTTCTGTGGTGGCTCGCTTGAGGAGGTGGTCGCCGGTCTGGTCGAGGCACGCATGATCGAGGAAAAGGAGTTGCTTCGGCTCACGGAGAAGATCACAAAGGCGAGAAGGAGTGCCCGAAAATGATCTCGCTCATCATCGAGGCGGCCGTGCGCTCCCTGGGGCTTGCGATCGCGGTAGGGATCGTCCTGATGGCCTTGCGCCTCAGACAGCCGCAAGTGGAAAAACTGGTGTGGGTCGGTGTGCTGGCGGGCTCGCTCGCCATGCCGTTCTTATTGCAGTATGGACCTGGGCGTGTGCTTGCGCCGCTGAAAGTGACTGTACCAGAGTTTGCGATCGTTCCGGTACACGCGACGGTAACACCTGCCGCGAAAGCCTACGCGGCCCTCGTGTATGTGTTTGTCGCCTCCGTCTTGCTGGCGCGACTGACGTTCGCCATGTCCAGGATACGGGGGATCAGGCACCGTGCCGTACCCCTGAGGGATGAGTGTCACGCGGACTCCGATGTGCGAGTTACGGCGGAATTGACGGGCCCAGTAACCTTCGGCTCTACGATACTGATTCCTGAAAGCCATGTCTCCTGGAGCAGTGCCAAGCGCTTGGCGATCCTGACACACGAGCGCACGCACGTGCGCAATCGCGATTGCCTCATCCAATGGATTGCTTCCGCGCATCAGTGCCTCTTCTGGTTCAGCCCCCTGGCCTGGTGGTTACGTCGCCACCTGGCGGCGCTCGCCGAGCAGACCAGCGACGATGAGGTATTGCGTGAGAACTTCGATCGCTCCGACTACGCGGCGTGGTTGCTCGAATCGGTAGCAGTCCGTCCGGCGGTTCGAAGCGTCATGTCCATGGCCAGCTGCGGTGTCGCGCGCAGGGTTGAGCGGATCCTGGCCGGCGGTGAGCCCAGCCGGGCGATGACGCATTGGCAGGTAGTGATCGCAGTGTTTCCCGTCTTGATATTGATCACTATCGCGGCCGCGTCATCCCTTTCGCTCACGGAGGTCGGAAACGCATCCGAAGCTCAGCGTGCGCCGGAAGCCTCCAGTGACGGCCCGAGCATGGCCGGATTTCCGTCGACGGCGGAGTTGATGAAGGTATATCCGCCGGCAGCGAAGAAGGCAGGTCGTGACGGGCTTGTCCTGATCGTCGTCACCGTGGATCGCATCGGGCGTGCCGCCGAGAGCCGAATCGTTTCGGAGTCCCCGGCGGGGATGGGATTCGGCGAAGCTGCAACCCAAATCGCGCGACGCATCCAGTATAAGAACTCCGCCGGCCATCCAGCTAGCATCACCTTCAAAGTCAAATTCGCACTGCGGTGAGCGCGCGGCGAGTCGCCACGCGAAACAGTCTCGGCCCGCGGTTATCGCGCAGCCTGAGCGTTTGTTCGGTACCGATTTTGACTTCCGGAAAGCTGCCGGTCACGACCGGCGCCTATGGGTCGACCGCGGCCCGGCAATCACGAACAGGCGCGCGCTTCGTCACTGAAGGATGGACGTTCCGTGTTCGAGTGCGTCTCGTCTGCGTAAATGCAACTTCAGTCCTACCGGCGACATGCTGAAAGCCAATCGCTCACGCGGCTCTCCGCCATCGGGGGTAGTCACGGACTCGACTTCGAAGCTGGCGAGGAGCATCGCTATGACCATCTTTATTTCCGCAATCGCCAAATAGCGGCCAGGGCACATCCGAGGACCGGCACCGAAAGGGATCGCCGCCCGCTTGGCCGAACCTGCCACCTCTGGTGCGCCGGTTCCCACCACCCAGCGCGCCGGTCGAAAAGTCTGTGGGTCGGGAAAATGGCGCTCGTCGATCGCGCCTGGACGCGTTAAACACATCAGCAGCGTGCCGGTGGGCACTGTCAGGCCGCCGACCACCGTCTCGCGCACGGCCTCTACTAGTGGCGATGGGCTTCCCTGCGGTCTTGTCAGCATCGAGCACTTCGATGCGGCGGAGCGTCATCGGACTCGTCGTGAAGTTTGTGAGGTATAACTCGTAGGTCAGATAGCTACGTCCGGCGCTCGTGAATGCCGTCGGGTCGAAGGGTACGCGCATCTTGAGCTGCAGCGGAAATGGCGAAGTGGCCGGTGCGCTGGCGGGTCGCGCGTCTGGTACGATCGGAGGCGCCGCAAAGGCGGTGGTCAGGTGCAAGAAAGCCGCGAAGACGAAACGACTCGCTACTGACTTCATGACTTTATCCAAGGCTCATCCCGGCGGCCACTCTAATACTTGGTAAGGCGGAAAGCCGTCATTCAGCGTCCCGTCCGGGTCGTCAGCGAGCGTACTGCTGCGCAGCAGCATTACTGGAGCCTACTGTCCGTGGACGGCACCGACCGGCCAACACCCGCCGTTCGCCATCGGCTTCCAGCTTTCTGCGAAGCGGCCATTCGCCGATCCCAAGAAAACGCCCGCATCATCGCGGACACCTTTTTTGGGCTGCGTTGGGCGGACTCGGCATGTACGTTCGTAGGGGCAGGTCCGCTACGTCGATCGAATTTCGACGACCGTAGACGACAGCTTCGGCGGAGGCCTGGCAAGCCGCTTTTCCAGATCGCTGTAGTCCTG
>CAZLJE010000078.1:0-4158 GCA_964559835.1 uncultured Terriglobales bacterium | reverse complement strand
TTGAACGGTACTGTGTGGCACGACGCCAACTTCAACAAGATCCCCGACAGCGGCGAGCCGCTGCTGCAGGGATGGACAGTTGGGTTGTATCACAGTGGAGTGCTGTTGCAGACCGTTGTTTCGGACGTGAACGGCGCTTATCGTTTTACGGGCGTCCCGCCGACGAATGGAACAGACCGATATGAGTTGCGGTTCACGGCACCCGGCGCGGGCCCGAACACGGCAAAGTTAGGCAAAACAGATTCTGCTTTCACAAATGATCTGCAGCGGATCACCGACATCGTCGTGCCCTCCGGCAGCAACCTGCAGAGCCTCAATCTACCGATCACACCGAACGGCGTCGTCTACAACTCGATGGCGCGTACACCGGTTGTCGGGGCGACGCTCAGCCTACTGAATGCCGGCAGCGCCTCGCCTCTGCCGGCGGCTTGCTTCGACGATCCGGCACAGCAAGGACAGATCACACTCGCGAGCGGCTATTACAAGTTCGACATTAACTTCAGCGACCCGGCGTGCCCGAGCGGCGGTGATTACCTCATCCAAGTGGCGGCGCCAGCTGGAACAAGCTATGTTGCGGGTTATTCGCAGATCATCCCGCCGACCTCCAACGCTTCGACTGCAGCGTTCTCCGTGCCGACCTGCCCAGGCAGCGTCAACGATGCCATTCCGGGAACGGCTCTGTTCTGCGAAGCTCAGCCTTCGGAGTTCCCGCCGGCTCCGTCGGTAGCACCGCGCAGCACCGGCACAAAATACTACGCCCGTTTGAGGCTGGACGGTAGCCGGATACCTGGGACGAGCCAGATCTTCAACAACCACATCCCGCTCGATCCGCAGCTCGCAGGGTCGCTCGCGATTTCCAAAACGACACCGCTGCTCAACGTGACCCGCGGACAGCAGGTTCCGTACACGATCACCGTGAACAACGTCGCCGAGGTGATGCTCACGGACGTAAGTATCGTGGACCGCATTCCGGCGGGATTCAGTTATGTGAAGCACTCTGCGCTTCTCGATGGCGTACAGACTGAGCCGTCGCTAACAGGCAACGAACTCCGCTGGAGCGGTCTCACCATCGCAGGCAGCCAGGCGCGCACGTTGAAACTGCTGCTCATCGTAGGCGCCGGCGTCACCGAGAGCGAATACGTGAACCGAGCGCAGGCGATGAACACCGTGACGAACAACGCGATCTCGGGTGAAGCAACCGCCACCGTTCGCGTCACGGCCGATCCTACGTTCGATTGCACCGACGTGACCGGCAAGGTCTTCAACGATGCCAATCGCAACGGGATTCAGGACAACGGTGAGAAGGGCTTGGCGGGCGTGCGTGTAGTGACACCGACCGGTCTCGAGGCGAGGACGGATCAGTACGGGCGGTACCACATAACCTGCGCGATCACACCGTATGAGAGCCGCGGCAGCAATTTCGTGATGAAGCTCGACGACCGGACCCTGCCAAGCGGGTACCGGTTGACGACCAACCAGGTGCAGATCCAGCGCGCCACGCGTGGCAAAGCCCTGCAGCTGAATTTTGGCGCTTCGATCTACCGTGTAGTCGGCATTGACCTCTCCGATGCAGTGTTCGAGCCGGGTACGACCGAAATCCGCGTGCAGTGGCGGCCACGCCTGAACACACTTCTTGAAGAACTGCGCAAAGCGCCGTCAGTGCTGCGCCTCTCATACATCGCCGACACAGAAGATGCGGCACTGGTCGACCGGCGCCTGGAAGCAATCAAGCGCCAGTTGACCAAAGATGCAGCGAGCGACGGTCAGACGTTCACCATCGAGCCTGAGGTCTTCTGGCGACTTGGTGGCCCGCCCAAACGGCCGAATCTATCCGTGCCGGGGGGCAGGTGAACCCCATGAGCAAACACCATCATCTATCGCTAATTGTCGGATTCCTGGTATTGACCGCCTCCGCGGGTACTGCTCAGGTTCGGACAGTCATGCCCGGCGAGCCGGTTGAGCGACATTTGTCCCCCGACCTGAAGCCCAAAGAATGGTCGCTGCACTCCGATGGGACCGATCACACGAAGAGCATTCAGGTCTGCCGCGTGGAGACGGTCTGCAAGATGCGATTCAAGGACGGCGTTACGCCGCGGACGCGAGTCAAGAACCTCGTTGCCCCGCTGCGGTACGAGACCGAAGACATTCCCATTTCGGAAGCATTCACCAGACAAGTCCGGCAGGAGCTCAACAACCTCCAAGACAAGCACAATGTGACAGTCCGGTTCATCGGCTACACCGACGGACAACTGACCGAGCGCGACCAACGCATTTATGGAGATCAGTTGTCGCTGTCGAAAGCAAGGGCGCAGCGCGTCGCGCAGGTAATGAAACAAACCTTGGGATTGCCGGCCTCTGCGATTGAGAGCGAGGGCCGTGGGGCCTCACAGCCCATTGCTTCTAACGAGACCCAGCAGGGACGGACATTGAATCGTCGCATCGAAGTGGAATTCTGGTACGACGATCCTCTTCAGGAGTTGCCGGAGGAGCCGCAACTCTGTCCCGGCGACGTTCAGCAAATAAAGACCAAAGTTTACGATCCGCCCTGGGGAAGCATCCCGACTCTCGAGCTCACGGACGGCCAGCCGGTCATTCCTCCTGGCTACGCCGCCAGCCTGCGTCGTGCTTTGACGGACATTGCAGACCGGACCAACGCGCGACTGCGATTTATTGGTTACACGAAGGACGAGCGCCTCGACCGCCGCACCGCTTCCGTCTATGGCGACGACATCGGCCTTTCCGCGGCGCGAGCGCGCCGCGCCATGGACATCGTCATGAAGGATCCGGCTTTGTCGGGTGCTCGCTCTGAACACGAAGGGCGCGGCTACGTCCAGTCCGACGACGTTGTGAACACCGGTTTCACCGAGGGCGCGGAATCGTTCGTACGAGTGCAGGCAGTGTATGACGAAGCGCTGCCATTGGACGAGTACGAAGGCGTGGACATCACCCGCCTTACCCAGGAGATTAGTCCGAAGAGTCCCTACGAGCTTAACGTGATGCACATCACCGTCGATGGCAAGCCGATCGATGACAAAGACCGCAGCTCTTCCGACATTCAGCGATGCACCGATGTCGCACTCGACAATGCCAACATCCAGTTCCATTTCGACAATCTCGAGTCGCGGCCGCGGCTCGCTGTCGCGGCGCATCCCGTAGCTGTGGCGGTGAGCAACGTGGACAACGTTCCTGTGGCATCGGTCGTCCATTTCCGGATGTACAACAATTATTCGGCCTTCATAAAGCGTGCGGAAATCCGAATCTTCGATCAGGAACAGTCATTGCAAACGGCCCCGCTGGAAATCATCGCAGTCGACGATACGGGTTTCGCGGAATGGCAGCCGGCGACAAGAACGCTCGCGAGCGGGGCACGCGAACTCAGATACCTGCTGCGCGCTTATGATTCAAAAGGTAATTTCGACGAAACAGATGCGCGGCCGCTGTGGCTCTACCGCGAGCGGTTGCCGCTAGATCTTGTGACGTCCGATGGTACGTGGCAGCATGAGCTGCTCGCCGCCTACGGACAGAACCAACTGGTGCGCCATCACATTCCGCTCGGCAGCGGCACCGTGAAGGTGCAGGGCAGCGGTGTACCGGCAGACCACAAGGTATGGGTGGCTGGCCGTCCGATTCCAGTCGACTCGCAAGGCAAGTTCGCTGCAGAGGAAATCCTTCCGGCCGGCACGCACACAGTTGAAGTCGCGGTGCTCGACGATTCGGGCAACGGCTCGCTGTATCTTCGCGATCTGGAGTTCAAGCGCAGAGACATCTTCTACGTCGGCGTCGCCGACCTCACGGTCTCCCCGAACAGCGGGCCGGTAAACCCGCTGCAAGGACAAAACGCTTTGCAGCCCAATGATTCGTCGTTGGACGGCCGGCTGGCCTTCTTCGTGAACGGCAAGGTCAGTGAGCGCTGGCATTTGACGGCGAGCGCGGATACCCGGGAAGGCCCCGTAAAGAATCTGTTCAGCAACTTCCTCGATAAAACGCCCGATTCGTTATTCCGGCGCATCGATCCCGATTATTACTATCCGACGTTCGGCGACAACGGTGTGGTGACGCAAATGGCGCCGACCTTGGGCAAGTTCTACGTCAAGGCGAGCCACGGCGAGAGCTACGGGATGTGGGGCAATTTTACCGCCGGTTTTCAGGGCAACGAGA
>CAZLJE010000077.1:2107-4892 GCA_964559835.1 uncultured Terriglobales bacterium | reverse complement strand
TAGGGATCCGTGCAACGCTGTATCCGACAGCGAGCATTGGTTTTGCAATCCCAGATTAATTACCCAAGAAACTTCGAACAGCCATTAACGCTGCTTCAATATTCATGATAGCGACCGTATCGCTCCCCTAACCGTGCCCGCTCCGGAGAGCGAGCACGGTCGATTGTTCATCCGGCGACTTACTGTAAGACGCCGTCAACTACTTTTGGCGCTGCGGTCACTGTGGGCTTTGTGCCCAAGTACTCCGTGTCGCTGGCGCTGCTCGGATCGTGCAGACCGCCTGACGGCAAGGTCAGCGGCGTGAGCGTCATTGACGCGCACTGCGCTGCCCCATTACCCAGGCTCTTGAGGAAAATCTCTCCGTTCAAGGCCTTGACGACCAGGGGCGTCGCCGTCTGTCCGGAAAGACTCGGCAGCGTCATCGTAGTGCCGTCCGGAATCGAGAACATCGGCACGTAGCTTGCGCCATTGACGCTGCAATCCTCCGCGGTGTTGTCTGCCGGATTGACGCAGGACCCCGGAATCCCCTGGAGATTGCCGAAGCCGTTGAACTGCAGCAGGATCGGCACCCCCGAATAGGAGCCATACGCGGAACCCGTCGGAACCGTATAGGCAATGTTCTCCGGCGGATCAAACCGAACGACCTTTCCACCCGTTGTCAGCCAGAGCGACTGGTTCCATTGGTTCGGTCCAGTCTGCCACGTGTAGTACGTCGCGGGATTGGCAGGCTGACAGAGGTGTCCCGCTTGTGCATCTGGACCTCCCGCCGGGCAATTCGCAGTAGTCAGCGCGGAGTCGATCAGCCATCCCGTCTGAATGCCGCTTTGCGCGTATGGAGACTGGGACGGGGGGCTCTCCCAGACCACGGGCGCACTCGTGGCGTCCAACAGTCCACCGGCACCAAAGGTGTAGGTCACCGTATTCGCACTGTTCGGGGCACTGAACCATTGTGCGTCCGTACCGTTGGCATAAGGGGTGGTCACGCTCCCGCTGGAATACCCGGCGAGCTGCGCGGCGGTTGGGCACTGGTTCAAGCAGTACAAAGTCAGCGCAGCGGCACCCGGAATGACAGTCGATTGGTTGTAGTAGAACACGGCGTTCCCGGCCGCATGGGGCGAGCCCGTCGGAGGAATGTTGATGTTCCCGCCATAGGAGTTCGCCCAACCGGAGATCGGCATCGTATTGAACGCGCTCGAATTGATCGTGGCAACGGGCGAGAGACTGGAGGTAATGCAACCGTTGTTGCCACAGTTCTCGATGCCAACGACCGTGAAGTTCCCAGCGGCCGAGCTCCACTGTATCACCCAGTTGTTCACCCCCGTAACTGAGGGGTTGCCGGTGGTGAGACCGGTGAGGTCGCCTCCATACATCAACGGAATGCCATCCAGGGCACCGAGGGTGGTCGACACCTGCGTCCACTTGGTCAGCTTTCCGCCGACCTTGTTCAGGGCATAGGTAGTCGTGTTGCCCGGCCGCTGGTCGGCGACCGTCAATCCGGACACGGGGGTGCCATCGGGAATGGCGAGCCCCTGGAAATTGATGCCCCAGTAGTTCGCAAAACCGTAATACGAGCTCCCGCTGTACGCTGCAAGAACCGGAAACCCGGGGTTGGCCTGATCCACGCGCGTGCCGTCGTTGGCGTTGTAGGTTCCATACTGCCAGACTGCAGTGGTCGCGTTTGCCAACGAGCGGTCGAAGCACTCGTCGTTCGTGCCATCGCCGCGGCGGAAGTAGCTCGGGTTGTAGGCGAAGTTGAATGTTACCGGGGTGCTGCCGCCACCACTGCCACCGATGAACATTGTTCCGGAACCGGACGTGGTAGAGCTCGTAGACATCGACAGAGCGGTGTCACTGGACTGTGGCCCGCTCTCCAGGAATTTGATCACGCCCGGGGCGGTGGCATCGATGAAACCGTTGAATCCGACATTCCCGCCCATCTCCCCGATGTAGTCCATGCGGAACGCGCCGTAGGGAGGTGCGCTTGCCGGCGACTGCGTTGCGCTCAAGTACGCGTAGACGTTGACTGAATTGCCCTGGTCGCTGAACGACAGCCAGACCTTGCCAATCATCGGGTCGATGTTGGAAGCGCGCGCAACGTCGACGACGGCATTGGCGAAATTCGTGGCCCCGGCTGACGCGCTGCTGCTGCCGCCCTTGGCGCTTTGGCACCTCTTCATGTCAACCAGCGCGATGTACGGGCCGGCATTCACCATGTCGCCGGGATCCATCGATCCTATCACGCAAAGAACCATGTTCAGACTGCCGATACCTCGGGTGGTCTCATCCTGCACGTACAGGTTTTGCGGATCGGTGAAGTACGGGGAAGTCGATGGAGGAGCCGCCGCGGCCAGCCCGGAGGCTGCACCCATGACGGTGTAGATCAGTAGAGTGCGCGAAGTGCGAAGCATGATAGGTTCCCCGGAGATGTTACTTAGCGGTCACGACCGACACGCTCTTGGGCGTGTCGATACCAGTGACGGGTGGTGGATTCGAGCTCCCGCCGGAGCCGGTTCCGGAGGTTGAGCCACCGCCGGAAATTGAGCTGCCCGCGCCGGCGGCTGCCGACGTCGACCCTCCGCATCCGGCCAGCAGGCCGGCCACGGCGGCCGCGCATGACAAGCCGACAAGTGTCATTCGAAATTCGATAAACCTCATAACGAACACCTCCATCCAGGTATGTCGAGTTGACAATCAACTCAAGCTGCTTCAGGAAGCCTTCGGCACGGTGGCGGAAAACTTCAGCTGTCTTGCGAAGAATAAGCGTGTTCACCTGTGTAAAGTGGGA
>CAZLJE010000077.1:0-2007 GCA_964559835.1 uncultured Terriglobales bacterium | reverse complement strand
GGAAAACTTCAGCTGTCTTGCGAAGAATAAGCGTGTTCACCTGTGTAAAGTGGGATCTTGTCCATGTCTCTGTCGACCAATCGGTTCTGTCGGAAATCGCGCCGATACTCAGGCACGGGCGACGGTGAGAACAACAGGCCGCAGACTCTATGGAACACAGCCGGCACGTTCTGCGCCTGCGCGGAAGCGATTTTGCACAGGCGCGAATCGGCGGCGTTTCCCTGCAGAATGTGTGACAAACGTCAAATTCTCCGATCCGCCGACCAGATCGTGCGACATTCGGCGGGTAAAGGGTGCGAGGTCGTGTGGTAATCTGTCCTCTACCCGACATTCGCATGGGGCTCGGCCAACATCGACACTGCCGTTTTTTCACCGCTGGCGCTTTCGACCGACGACCTGCCCGCCAAGGACCGCTTTGAAGCATGCCGGGAGCTTTTCAGGGTAGGGATCTCGCACGCCGAACTGGGCACGGACGACGATCGGGGATTCCGCGCGGATATCCGTTTACTGCCGCTGCCCAGTGTTATCGTGTTGCAGAGTGCAGTGACGCCCTGCAGCCTGACACGCACGCCTGCCCTGCTGCGAGACGGTGACGATAGCCTGCTGTTTGGCCTGTGCCTCGCCGGCGTTGCGGAGATGCGCTTTGGCGACGACCGCACCCGGCTCCCGGCCGGTTCCGCCACGCTCGTCAGCAACCAACGGCGCGGCGGCTTCTTCTCCGGAACCGGGGCTACCTCCTACTCGCTGCGCATCGAGCGCGAGACCATGCGCAGTTTTGCCCCGGCATTCGACAACGCGTTGCTGCGTGAATTGCCGGCGAGCGATCCCTCGCTCGCCATCCTCAAGGCATATCTGGGCGCGCTGCTGGCGCAGCGACAGGCCCTCTCACTGCCGATGGCAACCCTAGCGGACGGCCAGGTCAGGGAGTTGTTGGCGCATATCCTGAATCCCACCAGCGATCTTGCCCAATCCGCGCCGTATGGCGGGATCAAGGCGGCGCGGCTGCGCGCGATACTGGACGACATCGAGGTGCATATCGCCGATCCGGCGTTGAACGCGGCGGCCGTCGGGTTCCGTCTGGGGCTGTCGGCGCGCTACGTTCAGCAGATCGTCGATGGCGCAGGCTTTTCGTTCTCAGACTATGTGCGCAATCTGCGGCTGGATCGCGCCAGGCGCTTACTTGCCGACCCGAGGTACGCGCATTTGCGCATCACCGACATTTGCGCGATAACCGGCTTCAACGCCCTATCGCATTTCAATCGCCGCTTCCGTGCACGATTCGGCGAGACGCCGACACAGGCGCGCCGCCGCTGACAGCCGATGTTGCGCACCGCCTATCGTCCCATTTACTGGACGATGGTTCCAATTTTTCCGGATTGTTTTTCGATTGTCCCAATCCTAATGTTCATTCCAAGCCGATATGTGACCCGTTGATGCGCCGGCGAAAGGAGCCACAGATCAACCGTCGCCAGTTTCTGAACCAGTCCAACGCCGCATTCGCTGTGGCCGCACTCGGTGCCAATGCCGTCGCCACCGCGGCGATACCCAATTCCCAGCCCACCAAGGAAACGCTTGCCATGAACTCGCCCCATGTCTACGAACGCCTGACCCGCGACAACGCCGTCCTGCTGCTGGTCGACCATCAGGTCGGCCTCTACACGGGCGTGCGCGACATCGAAACGTTGGAGCTCAAGCACAACGTCGTCGGCCTGACTAAGGCGGCGCTCGCACTGAAGGTGCCGGTCATCGTCACCACGACGACCGAGAAGATGTGGGGGCCGCTGATCCCCGAGCTCGCCGACGCGCTGCCGGGCGTGAAGCGCATCGAGCGCACTACCGTCAACGCCTGGGACGAGCGCCGCGTCGTCGATGCGATCAAGGCGACCGGCCGCAAGAAGCTGATCGTCACCGGCATCTCGACCGACGTCTGCCTCGCCTTCCCGGCGATCTCCGCGATCGCCGACGGCTACAGCAGCTATGCGGTGATCGATGCCTCCGGCGGCTTCA
>CAZLJE010000076.1:0-7384 GCA_964559835.1 uncultured Terriglobales bacterium | reverse complement strand
CGAGCGTCTGCTGGCGGAGTTGGGACACGAGTTGTGGATTGGGGACGCGGCACGCATCCGCGCTTCGGCAGTACGAAAGCAGAAGACAGATGCTCGCGATGCCGCCCTGTTGCTGGAACTGCTGTTGAGCGGGCGCTTCCCGCGGCTGTGGCGGCCGACGACGGAGGAGCGCGATGTACGACACCTGCTGTGGCATCGGCAGAAGCTGGTGTGGATGCGCAATGCCGTCGGCAATCAACTGCATGCGCTGGCCATGGGCGAAGGTCTCTGCCGTAAAAAACAACTGTTCACCAAGAAGGGACGTCGTGAGTTAGAGGGGCTGAACCTGGACCTATGGGCGAGCCGGCGACGGCAAGAGTTGCTGCGCATGCTCGACCAAGTCGACGCCTCGCTGCAACAGTTCGATCAGGCCGTGAACGAACAAGCAGCCCGAAGTGCCGAGGCGGTGCGGTTGATGACCCATCCGGGAGTAGGACCGGTGACGTCGCTGGCGTTCGTGCTGATGGTCGGTCCGGTCACTCGCTTCCAACGCAGCAAGCAACTGGTGAGTTATCTGGGACTGAATCCGTGCGAACACTCCTCGGGTGGACGCCAGAGGCTCGGTGCGATCTCGAAACAAGGCAATCCGATGCTGCGCGGGTTGCTGGTGGAAGCCGGACACACAGCGGCACGCTTGGACCCGGAGTTACGGCAGGATTATCAACGGCTCAGGCTGCGTCGTGGCGGCAGCGTGGCGAAGGTCGCGATCGCCAGGAAACTGGCGGTGCGGATGTACTGGATGCTGCGTCGCCAAATCAACTACACGCAGCTGGTTCGCATGCAAGGCAGCTCGAGGGCCACCCTGGTGCAGCCGTAGATCACCGTTGGGCTGATGGAGCGCCTTGCCTCCCGCAAGGAGCGGGAGTCTGAACAACGAATCATGATCGGAGTTACCTGACCGAATAGATGGTGGTGGAACCGAAGGGTCTACCGCAGGATTCTGAAAGCGGGCCTTGGTCGATGAGCGGAAGACAAAAGCAAAAACCTCCACGAAGGGAAAAGCAAACCCCTCAGAGGTCCACGTGTCTCTTGACAACGCCGACACGGTTATAGATGGTGGCCCACATCTCAGTTTTACATCTGTGGTCCCCACCATCTGGTGGTGCCCCACATCTACCCGCATTTGGCAGATGTGGGCACTCGCGCCGGTCGTTATAATTAGCTAGGAGCTATACATAGTATAAGTGACTGAATCTGTAGGAAATATAGTCCTTGACTCCAGTCCTGTCCTGCGCGAACATGACTAAAGGCTCTCGCACTGACTGTTCATTTGGGACCTGATCGTGCAGCATCTCCTCCCCTACGCTGCTGTCCCCATCGTTTTCCCCACGTCCATGCATCAGCGCGGCGCCGCCAACCCCTTACCGCCGGGGATTTTACAAGTAACTCCAACAAATCCGGCGATTTACCTCCCAGATCCCAGGGGGGCCGCCCCACCCATTTACCAACTTGTAACTTACAACGTACAACTTACAACCGTTCTTCCCCAAGTAGCCCATGCAGAAATCGTTGATTCCAAAGAGGCGCAGAAGAAACTAGCAGTTACTAACTCGCGCGACCATAACTTACCAGTAATCGATCCCAACAAGCGACAGGGACGAACCGATCGGCTACTTCTGGGGAACCGCGAAGTGGTTCGCCGGCGCGTTCACCGGCACATGGCCGTTTCTCGAATAGGCGTTCTCGACGTACTGCATCACCATGCGCTGGGTGTTGAAGAACGAGGCGTTCAGCGCGATGGCCAGGCGCATGATCTCGGTGTAACGCTGCGCGCGGCCGTAGAACATGGGCAAGATCACGCGCTCGAGCTTGTCATAAAGATCGGCGACTTCCTGCGTGGCATCGCTGGTGACGTCCTGGTTGCCGATGGCCCATCCCGTCACGCCCTCCACGTGGCCTTCCACCCACCATCCGTCGAGGACGCTCAGGCTCGGGACGCCGTTCAGTGCAGCCTTCATGCCGCTGGTGCCGGAAGCTTCCTGCGGGCGCAGAGGATTGTTGAGCCACACGTCGACGCCCGAAGTGATGTGCAAGCCCCAGAACCAGTCGTAATTCTGGACGTACACGACCTTGATGAGCTCGCCGACAGCGCGCGCTCCGCCGAAGACGCTGCGGATCAGGCTCTTGCCGCCTTCGTCGCGAGGATGCGCCTTACCGCCGTACACGATCTGGATGGGGCCGACGTTGCGGGCGATGTGCTTGAGCCGTTCGGGGTTGTTGAAGAGAAGATCGGCACGCTTGTAAGTCGAAGCGCGGCGCGCGAACCCGATGGTGAACACATTCGGGTCGAGCTTGACGCCGTTGGCACGCTGGATCTCGTCGAACAGATGCGCCTTGGCCTCCTGGTGCGCCTGGCGGATCTGCTCGAGTGGGATCGAGATCGCGTAGCGCAGGTAATTGTTGTCCGTACGCCAGGAAGGAACGTGCTCGTCGAATAGCGCGGCGAAGTACTTGGAGGTCCATGTGCCCGCGTGAACGCCGTTGGTAATGGCGCTGATGACGTAATTGGGGAACATGCCGCGGGAGACTTCGCCGTGCCGCATGGCGACGCCGTTGACGTAGCCGGAGAAGCGGAGCGCGAGATACGTCATGTTCAGCGCCTCGCCGTGCCAGGCTTCGCTCTCGTCCAGCAAGCCGATGTACTCCGGGCTGAGCAGTTCCTCGACCAGCTTGCGCGGGAACTGATCGTGGCCGGCAGGTACAGGAGTATGAGTGGTGAAGATGCACATGCGGCGAACGCCGTCGACGTCGACTTTCTTGACGCGTCCGGCGAAGCTCTGCGCCAGACGCCGCTCCAGCAATCCGAGGGCGAGCAGCGCGCTGTGACCCTCGTTCATGTGGTAGATCTCGACGTCGGTGTGGCCGAGCTTGCGCAGCATCTCCATGCCGCCGAAGCCGAGGACGATCTCCTGCGAGAGGCGGTAGCGGTCGTCGCCGCCGTACAGGTGATCGGTCAGCGAGCGGTCTTGCGGGCTGTTTTCGGGCAGGTCGGTATCGAGCAGGTAGACGGGAACGATGTCGCCGCTGACGCCCCGGACCGTGTACTTCCAGGCGCGGATCTCGACCGGACGCCCGTCGACCATCACCTGGGCGCGGCCGTTCATCTCCTCGAGCATCTGGGCCGGGTTCCAATACACCGGCTGCTCGCTCTGGTTTCCCGAGGCATCGAGTTGCTGGCGAAAGTAGCCCTTGCGGTAAAGCAGGGTGACGGCGACGACCGGCACGCCGAGGTCGGCGGCCGAACGCAGTGTGTCTCCGGCGAGCACACCGAGGCCACCGCTGTACGTCGGGATATCGGGATCGAGCGCGATCTCCATGGAAAAATATGCGACGCCCGACAGGGTCCCGATCTTCATGAGTGCGTACTCCTGGGAAGGCATTAATCAATGAGGCGAACTCCGAAGTATAACGCAGAGAAGCCGGACGCTTCGCCGCGCTCGAGGCTGTAGAATTCGTGCGCTATGAAACTACTGCTGGTTGCGCTGCTGCCTCTGCTCGCCCTCGCCGTGGGTTCCCAGAAACCGTCCGACACGTCGAAGCCGGCGAACGGGACGGTGATCGGGCACGTCGACGGGAAGGACGTGTACTCGTTCCTCCTGAAGAACCGCGGTGGCCTGACGGTGAAGCTCATGAATTTCGGGGCGACGGTCACGTCCATCCAGGTCGCGGACGGGAAGCCGGGCACTGACATAGTTCTTGGATACCCGTCGCTCGATGGGTATCAAACGAAGCAAGATCCCTACTTCGGGGCGGTGGTCGGGCGTTATGGAAACCGCATCGCGAAGGGCCGCTTCAAGCTAGACGGCAAGGAGTACACGCTCGCCACGAACAACGGACCGAATTCGTTGCACGGCGGGAATAAAGGGTTCGACAAGCGCGTGTGGGACGTGAAGGATTCAGGCGCGGATTCCGTCACGTTCCATTACCTGAGTCCCGATGGCGAGGAGGGGTATCCGGGGAACCTGAATGTCACGGTGAAATACACGCTCAACGACAACAATGAACTGAGGATCGATTACGAGGCGACGACCGATAAACCGACGGTGCTGAATACCACGAACCACACCTACTTCAACCTGGCGGGCGAGGGAAGCGGCGATGTTCTCAAACAGATCGCCTGGATCAACGCGGACAAGTTCACGCCCGTGGACGCCACGCTCATCCCGACCGGTGAGCTGAAGCCGGTGGCGGGCACGCCGTTTGATTTTGTGAAGCCGACACCCATCGGCGCACGCATCAAGGAAAAGGACCAACAGCTAGAGTATGGCCGCGGTTACGACCACAATTTCGTGCTCAACGATCCCGGCAAGCTGCGCGTCGTGGCGCGAGTTTCGGACCCGCACTCAAACCGGATGGTGATCGTCTCGACCGACCAGCCGGGATTGCAGTTCTATACCGGGAATTTCCTCGACGGGACGATCAAGGGTAAGAGCGGGAAGCCCTATGGATTTCGCGGGGCGTTCTGCCTGGAGACGCAACACTTCCCGGATTCGCCGAACCACGCGAACTTCCCCAGTACGGAATTGAAACCGGGACAGACCTTCCGGTCGACAACGATCTTCCGCATCACGACCGGGCAATAACAGGCGCAGATAACGGTCCCGCCGGAGTGCCACGACCGGCGGGACCGTCCTCATCAGGAGGCTGCCTTGCGCTGCGCCTCGACCATGGGAGGAAGTTCCGTGATTCGCGCCGCCGCGGCCGGGGGGTCCGGCGTTTCCGGCTCCGGAGGAGGGATCATGTCGCTGAGATCGTGGACGAGGTTCCAGTACAGGCCTAGCAGCTTGCGGTCGCGCGCGTAGGTCAATACCGCGCCAGCGCCTGCGCCGATCACGAACAGTCCCGTCATCAGCATTGCTTCTTCCATGGCCCGATTGTGGCGCGGGGAAACCCACAATGCCAGAAAACGCGCACGGTTTTTTCAAACTGTAATCCGGTTTCGGTATCGGTTCCGAGGTGGGAAACGCGCAGATGTAGCACGACCGGCTGGCATGCTATGTTTTCAAGCGTCAGCCGAAAGCAGTGAACTGCCGACCAGCAACTGACAATTGTTCTTATGATCCGCAGCTATAAAGGCGTCACTCCGACAATTCCCGACACCTGCTACATCGATGATTCGGCGCAGATCATCGGCGACGTCACGCTGGGCGAGCACTCCAGCGTCTGGATGAACTGCGTCATCCGCGGCGACGTCCACCACATCCGCATCGGCGCGAACTCGAATATCCAGGACAATTGCGTGCTTCACGGCATGCTAAACCAGTGGCCGGTGGAGATCGGTGATTGGGTGACGGTCGGCCACAACGTAACGCTGCATGGGTGCGTGGTTGAAGACCGTTGCCTGATCGGGATGGGCGTGATCGTCCTGAATGGAGCGCGCATCGGCGCGGGTTCGATCCTGGCGGCGGGCACGCTGATCCCCGAAGGGACGGTCGTCGAACCGGGATCGCTATGGATGGGACTGCCGGGCAAATTCCGCAAAAAGCTCGGGCCGGAAGAGCAGGAGGGGATCCTGCGTTACGCGAGGAACTATCTCGGGTACAAGGAGCAGTATCTAAAAGAACGGAAGTAGTACATGGTCCCAGAGCGCGACAAGCCGAAGCGCATGTCGTTACGGCCCATGGTGGGGCTGGCCATAGCCGTGACGAGCATCGCGATCCTGATTGCGCGCGGCGGGCCGTGGCGGACCGCGGGTTTCATCATGGCGGCGGTTACGGTCGCGGCCGTACTTGGCGTCCGGATCTTCTTACGGCGACTGCGACGGGCGCGCGAGCCCGACCCGCAAAGCACGCTGAAGATTTGAGAAGTTTCGAAATCGTGACGGATTTCTCTGTCGCCGCCTATCGTGTTACGTTTCTAACCAGCGACTAGCGACCTGAGACAAGCGACGAATGATCAAAGCCGTCCGAGGAACACGCGACCTGCTGCCGCCCGATACCGCGCTGTGGAATTTCGTCGAGGCGGCGGCGCGCGACGTTTTCCGCGCCTACAACTTCCAGGAGATCCGCACGCCCATCCTGGAAGATCTCAGCTTGTTCCAGCGCTCGGTGGGGGAAGAGACCGACATCGTGTCGAAGGAGATGTTCGCGTGGGAAGACCGCGGGCGCGGCGCGAGCGAAAAAGGACAGATGCTGGCGCTGCGTCCGGAGAACACGGCCGGCGTTGTGCGGGCATATATCGAGCACAAATTATGGGAACGCCCGGGCGTGCAGAAGCTGTACTACATCGGGCCGCAGTTCCGGCGCGAACGTCCGCAGAAGGGACGCTACCGCCAGTTCTTCCAGATCGGCGCGGAGGTAATCGGACCGCCGGCAGCGGGAAGCGAATCGCCGGCGCGGGATGCGGAAATCCTGGAGATGCTGGCGACGCTGCTGGACCGTCTGGGGATCCGCGACTGGACGCTGGAGCTGAATTCCGTCGGTTGCCCCAATGACCGGCCGAAGTACTACGAGGCGTTGCGCGAGGCATTGAAGCCGGTGGTCGCGAACATGTGCGTGGACTGCCAGCGGCGCGCCGAGACTAATCCGCTGCGCGTTTTCGACTGCAAGGTCCCCGCAGACCAGCCCATCATTGAAAAGCTGCCGCGCATCTCGGATTATCTCGACGAACCTTGCCGCGAGCATTTCGCGGAAGTGCAGCGCATTCTCACCGCGCTGGAAGTCCCGTTCCACATCAATGACCGCCTGGTGCGCGGGCTCGATTATTACCAACGGACCGCTTTCGAGTTCACACACGGAGCTCTGGGCGCGCAGAACGCGATCCTGGGCGGCGGCCGTTACGACGGCTTGAGCGAAACATTAGGCGGGCCGCGCGCCCCAGGGATCGGGTTTGCCATCGGCGAGGACCGGCTGGTGCTGTCGTTGCAGCAGGAGGCCAGCGCGCTTGCGCCGAAGCCGAATGCGTACGTCGCGCCGCTTGGACCGGGGATGAACCGCGAAGCAGCGAAACTGGCGCGCGAGTTGCGGCGGCATGACCTCATCATCGAGTTGGGCGACGAGAGCTTTCGCCTGAAGAAGTCGTTCGAAACCGCCGACAAGCTGGGCGCGCGTTACGTCATCATCGTCGGCGAGAACGAAGTCGCATCGGGCAACTTCGCGCTGAAGGAACTCGGCGGGGAACAGGTCACAGTCCCGCGAGCGGAGTTGGCGGCGCGCATTCAGTCGCGGTCACAGCAGGCATAGTTCGCAACGTTCGCTTAACTGGTAAACTAAAGAAGACCTCCACTTGTTGGCTGCGGCATTTCGGCGTCGCCCGTCATCGAAGAAAACTGGAGCACGACCCGGAGTCGAAGCAGTTCCGCGTCCGCAGGAGAGCAGGACTTGAGCAAGATCCGTAATATCGCCAT
>CAZLJE010000075.1:0-7772 GCA_964559835.1 uncultured Terriglobales bacterium | reverse complement strand
GGGTGCCGCCAAAGCGGACCAGGCGCGGGACACTAACCGGGGAACTTTGTTGGGCTGTTGTGGCCAGCGAGAAAATGAGAATCGTGAGAGACAACAGAACGCGGCGGTTCATTCGCTCCTCCGAGGCTCGGTCAAAATCAGCGGCTGAAACCGGTACACGTCCGTTCCAGGAGCCGAAAGGCCGGCAAGATTTACGGGGCCGTGTGAATGCGCGGATTGTGTGAGCAGCGGGTCAGACAGTCAAGATGCAAGTGAGGTAACACTGTGCAAAAGTCAGACCGAATGTCGTGACACGAAGGTTACAGGTGCGGTTGTGCGGCTTCTGCAATCACGGATCTGGGTACGAATCATTGTTTGACACAGTCTGGAGCGGACGCTAGACTTCGCTGACTCTCCCTCGGATTCGGCCCCACAGAGTGTTTCCCCGACATCGACGTCTACGGCACACTGTACGGCTATGCCACGGGAACCATCAGCTCTCGGCGATTTAAGTCCAACATACTCACGCTTGATCATGCGCTCCAAAAAGTAGAACAGTTGCGTGGAGTGTCGTATACGTTCATGCCAACCGGTCAGCATCAGATCGGTGTCGTAGCTGAGGAAGTCGGACAGATTATTCCCGAGGTCGTCATGTACGAGGAGAACGGTAAAGACGCCACGGCGGTCAATTACGGGCGTCTGACCGCGCTTCTCATCGAGGCCGTCAAGGACCAGCAGAAGCAGATCGATGCGCTAAAGGCGGAATTGGAGAACGTCAAAGCCAAGCTGGACGGCGAGAGCGGAAAGCCTACGCTGGCCAGCGTCAACTAGCGCAATGAGGCTGCTCAAAGCTCCACTTGGAGATTTCCGAGCCGCTTCGCGACGGCGGCCACATCTTCGCGCCGTGACAAATCGAGGACGCCCATTTCTGACCGCTCGACCCGCAACCGCATCCCTCGTTGCAGCCCGAAGTTCACGGCCACTGGAAGTTCGTACTCGCCGCGGGCCGACCGAGGGACATCGCGGCAGAAGCCAAGGATCTCCGGCGAGAACCGCCAGACGTTCATACTGACCAGCGCATCGGGCGGAACAGGCGTGTCCTCGCCCGGCTTCTCCACGAGAGAAACCATGTACCCGTCGCGGACTTCGGCGTAGGCAAATGAACGGACGCGTTCGACAGGGATGTTGCTGTTGCGGACCAACGCATCACGGTCGAAGAGTACGGTCCCGGGCTCGCCCGTGTTTCGCAACGCACTGAGCACCGGGACCGGGTAATAGTTATCGGAATTCATCACAAGGAATTCGTCATCGCCGACGAACGGTTCCGCCGAAAGCACCGCATTGGCCGTCCCGATCGGCTCCTGCTGAACGGCATACGTGACTGAAATCCGCCGCAGGTCCTGGCTGTTGTAATACTCGCGTATCGCGTGATGTTCGGGGCCGATCACCAGGCAGGCATCGCTATACCCGGCGTCGGCAAGGCCGCTGAGCACGTAATCAAGAAAAGGGCGGCCGATCGGGATCATTGCCTTGATGCCGGTTTCGGCTACGGCCGCCTGCTTCGGATCCAATTCGGCGTTGACGTCGGGCCGCCTCATGCGAGTGCCGAGTCCACGCGCCAGGACCACTACCTTCGTCAGTTCTCGCGCCATCGCCCCGCAGTGTAGCAGCCGTGAACCTGACGAGTTCCGGCTGCACCGCGTCGAGCTTTGTGCTCGATGCGGAGCCGCACTCATTAGTTAATGTCTCACATGCGCATTAAGGCGTTTGCCTCAGGACGCGAAATCGGAACCCGGCAGATAACGTCCCGCGGCCGTTCAAAACTCTCGGAACGCTGATATAATGCAACAACTCAGCGTCGCAATCTTTCCGTTCTCTGGAGCCTCTGATCGTGTCTACTGCCCCGCGTTCCGCTGTCGTCTTCGACCCCGAAACAGTCAAATCTAAGATTCAAGCCCGCACCGCAAAAATTGGCGTCATTGGCTTGGGATATGTCGGTCTGCCCCTCTCGCTTCTATTTAGCGAACAGAAATTCGCGATTACCGGTTTCGATATCGACCAGCGGAAGGTTGACACCATCAATGCCGGCGGGTCGTACATCGTCCGCATCGAGGCCAAGGAGATCCAGGCAGCGCGCGCCCACGGTTTCACGCCGACTTCGGATTTCTCGCGCATTTCCGAGATGGACGCGGTCATCATCTGCGTGCCTACGCCGCTTGACGAGTACCGCCAGCCGGACATGAGTTACATCACGGGTACCGCCGAGAATATTGCGCCACACCTCCGCCCCGGCCAGTTGATCGTGCTCGAGAGCACGACGTATCCCGGCACGACCGACGAGGTGCTGGTTCCGATTTTGGAAAAAGGAAACAAGCTGGGGCTCAAGGCATCGCGGAACGGGCAGCCGGCCAGCGACACTTTTTATGTCGCGTTCTCACCGGAACGCGAAGATCCCGGCAACACCGACGTCGCGCGTCATGACATTCCAAAGGTCATCGGTGGGCTGGATGAAATCGCGAGCGAACTGGCATCGGCCGTCTACGGCAGCATCTTCCGGCGGACGGTGAAGGTCTCGACGCCCGCCGCGGCAGAGATGACGAAGCTGCTGGAGAACATCTATCGCTGCGTGAACATCGCGATGGTGAACGAACTCAAGCTGCTCTGTCTGCGGATGGGCATCGATGTTTGGGAAGTCATTGACGCTGCGAAGACGAAGCCGTTCGGGTTTCATGCTTTTTACCCGGGTCCCGGGCTCGGCGGACACTGCATCCCGGTCGACCCGTATTATCTTTCGTGGAAAGCGCACGAATACGATTTCCAGACACGCTTCATCGAGTTGGCCGGCGACATCAACAGCGGCATGCCTTATCACGTGGTGTCGTCGGTCGCGAACGCTCTCAACAAACAAAAAAAGGCGCTGAACGGCGCCAAGGTGCTGGTACTCGGGGTTGCGTACAAGAAGGACATCGACGACCTGCGGGAATCGCCTTCGCTGACGATCATCGAGCTGCTGCAGAAAGAGGGCGCGCTCGTTAGCTACAACGATCCTTTCTTCCCCCAGGTCGGTCACGGCCGCCATTACAACCTGAACATGAAGAACACGCCGTTGGAAAATCTCGGCGATTACGACTGCCTGCTTATCGTGACCGATCATTCAGATTACGACTACAAGAAGATCGTTAATGAAGCGAAGCTGGTCGTGGACAGCCGTAATGCGACAAAGGGAATCGACTCGCCGAAGATCGTGCGTTGTTAGATTCCGCACAATCATGAGACGTCGACACTCATGGCCGTTTATCTCGTAACTGGAATCGCGGGTTTTATCGGTTCATCGATCGCCGAGGCGCTGATTGCGCGTGGCGAACAGGTCCGCGGGATCGATAACCTGAGCACCGGCAAACGCGAAAACCTCGACTGCCTGCACGGAAGAGCGGAGTTTCTCCAAGCCGACATCACGGACCCACGCGCTTGCGCCGAAGCCTGCCGGGGCGTTGATTACATCTTTCACGAGGCGGCGATCCCGTCCGTGCCGCGCTCGGTGAAAGATCCGGTCGAGACCAACCAGGCCTGCGTCGAGGGAACGCTGCAACTGCTCGTCGCGGCTCGCGATGCGAAGGTGAAGCGCGTTGTGTACGCCTCCTCGTCATCTCTTTACGGAGACACGCCGACTCTGCCGAAACACGAAGGGATGTTGCCGGACCCGATCTCGCCCTATGCCGTGGCCAAGCTCACGGGCGAGTACTACATGAAATCGTTCTACCAGGTATACGGCTTGGAGACTGTGTCCCTCCGCTACTTCAATGTTTTCGGGCCACGCCAAGACCCAACCTCCATGTACTCGGGCGTGATGGCGAAGTTCATTCCGCGGATGCTCCGAGGCGAACGTCCAACCATCTACGGCGACGGCGAACAGAGCCGGGACTTCACCTTCATTCAAAACGTAGTCGAGGCCAATTTTCTTGCGTGTCATGCCCCGGCATCGCAAGTTGCGGGCATAGCCTTCAACGCGGCGACAGGGAACCGGGTCACGCTTAACCAGACGTTTGCCGTCCTCAAGAAGCTCACGGGCTACACGGGAGAACCCGAGTATGGTCCGGAGCGTGTCGGAGACATTAGGCATTCGCTGGCCGATATCTCGCTTGCGGTCAGCCGTTTCGGATATAAATCTTCGGTAACGCTTGAAGAAGGCTTGCAGCGGACCGTGAAATGGTATCGCGAGGCGATAGCAGTCTCTGCCGCTAACGCAGGGGTCTGAGAAGTGTCCTTACTGTATGGACCAACATCGGACGAAGCAGCGCACAACGCGCAGGCATTGACGAGCCTGTCTGTCCTCGTTCCCGTTTACAACGAGCAGTACCTGGTCGAGGCGAGCCTGCGACGGCTGCTCGTGCTGGCGGAATCAGCACTCCTGAACCGCATCCAGATCATCGTGGTGGACGACTGTTCGCGCGACCAGACGCCGGACGTACTCGAACGTCTCCAGCGTGACCTTCCTGACGACCGCGGCAAACTGGAGTGGTTGTTCTTCCGTCATCAGCGCAATCAGGGCAAGGGCGCGGCGATACGCACCGCTCTGGAACATGCGCAGTGCGAACTGACCGTCATCCATGACGCCGACCTCGAGTACCATCCGCGCGATCTGCTGCAGATGCTCCCCTTGTTCCTGAACGAGCATGCCGACGCGGTGTTCGGATCGCGATTCATGGCCGGAGGATTCAAGCGGGCGCTCTTCTTCCGGCATTCCATCGGCAACAACATGCTTACGTTCCTGTGCGATCTGGCCTCCGACCTGAATCTGACCGACATGGAGACCTGTTACAAGATGGTGCGCACCGAACTGCTGCGCAGCATTCCTCTGGTAAGCGGAGATTTCCGCATAGAGCCCGAGGTAACCATCAAGCTGGCAAAACGCGGCGCACGTGTTTTTGAGGTTCCGATCAGCTACTCCGGCCGAACCTACCAGGAAGGGAAGAAAATCAACTGGAAGGACGGAGTAAGAGCTCTCCTTGCCATCCTGCGCTTCCGGCTGTCCGATAACATCTGCAAACGGGATGAATACGGCAGCGAGGTCGCGCCGCGGTTGAGCCGCGCCCCGAAATACACGCGGTGGCAGGCGGACCTGCTGCGCCCCTACGTGGGCGAGCGCGTGCTGGAATTGGGGGCAGGGGTTGGAAGCCTGACGTTGAACCTGGTTCCGCGAAAACTCTACTGGGCATGCGATCCGAACCCGCTCTGGGTTCGGGAGTTGCGGAAGCTGACCGATACGCGACCGTATATCCGAGGTCTGTGCGTCGATCCCGCACGCCCCCAAACGCTACCCGCTGGAACGAAGTTCGATACGGTGATCCTGCAGAATGTTGCAGAGCACGTCGAAGACGATGTGGCGGCACTGCGCCTGGCGTGTTCCGTTCTGGAGGACGGCGGTCGTGTGCTCGTGCTGGTACCGAACGCGCCGTCGTTATATGGATCGCTCGATCGAGTGGTAGGGCATCAGCGACGGTACACCAGGAAGCTACTGAATGAGTCAGCGGCTCAGGCGGGTCTTGGACTTGTAAAACTTGTCCCGCTCAATCGCGCAGGTGCGCCGGTCTGGTGGCTCAATTCCCGTATTCTGCGCCGAGAGCGATTCGGTCTGGCGCAGGTCAAGATCCTGAATATCCTGGTCCCGCTACTTCGCCGGGTGGACCGGTTTCTGCCATTCCCACCGATGACGATGCTTGGTGTATTTGGGAAGGCGGACGCTGTATCTTCCGATACCCGCCCGCCCGTAGCTGCAGCACACGCGTAAGCCGCGTCAGGACGAAAGCTTTGCCACATGACGGGAGGCGAGCTGATACTCTCCGCGCAAGTCGCTCCAGCGGATCGATAGCATTTCGACAAACATCTGGAAGCCGTCGCTGAACGGATGGATCCTAGTTCCCCTGTCGTGGCCCCAACGCACGGGGATTTCTCTCACCTGCAGGCCGGCGCGGCGAGCCAGGAACAGCAGTTCGGGGTCGAAGCCCCAGCGTTCGATGCGTTGTGAGGGGAAAATCAGACGCGCCGCTTTCGCCGTAAATGCCTTGAACCCGCACTGCGTGTCCTTGAAGTTCAGACCGAGGATTATTCGCATCAGGAGGTTATAGCCGCGCCCGAGCACCTGGCGTAGCGCCGATTGCCGGTGCGTCTGCAGCGACGGATCCAGCCACCGCGAACCGAACGCGACCTCGGCGCCGGCGTCGATGGCCGCAATCAATTTCGGCGCCTCGGAAATCGGAGCCGACAGGTCGGCGTCGGTAAACAGCAGAATGTCGCCATGGGCCTGCAGCATTCCGTTTCGGACGCTGAAGCCCTTTCCCCGATTGCCCGGGTTATTGACGAGGCGGATCGTCGTGTTCCGGCTTGCAAATTCCCGCACGAGTTCGGCGGTATTGTCCGTCGAACCGTCATTGACCACGATGATCTCCGCCCGCCAGTGTTCCTGCGCGACAAACGCAAGGATCCGCTCAAGGCTCGGTGCTAACCGGCGGCCTTCGTTGAATGCGGGAATGATGATGCTGTACGTGGCGGTCATGCAGCGTGTTTATTTAATTCTATCTTTGTTGAGAACGGCTGTGGGACAAATCGGCCCATGACTGGGATGGTGCGGCGGTTTGCTAGACTGAGCGGTGGGGAACAAGTTGGTAAGCCGGCGTAAGTTCTTGAAGACCTCCCTGGCTGCTGCGGCCGGTTTGGCCCTGCCGCTGGCCGGATATGCCCAATTCGTCGAACCGCATCGTCTCACGCTCGAGCGGCTCGAGCTTCGCATCCCAAACCTGCCGGAAGCGTTCGACGGCTTTCGAATCGCCCAGCTCAGTGACCTTCATTACGGTACCTACACAGGTGCCGGCGAAATCTCCGCTGCCGTTGCGCTGGCGAACTCGCTGAAGCCGGACTTGGCTGTCTTCACGGGTGATCTGACCACGGCGCCAAGAATCAACCTCCCCGTTACACACCGGGTGTTTACCCAAGCTGCCTTGTGTGCTCGCATCCTCTCAGGCCTCACAGCCACACACGGCGTCGTCGGGTGCCTCGGCAATCACGACTTCTTCGCCAGAGGCCATTACGTGACCGAAGTGCTTGGCGCCGCCGGGATTGCGGTCCTGAGGAATTCCAACCAGGCGATCGAACGAGCAGGGCAGAGGATATGGATTGCTGGAGTCGACGATGCGATCTTCGGAGTCGCAAACTTTGACAGTGCCTTGGCACGCATTCCCGCCAAGGAAACGGTTGTCCTGCTCGCCCACGAGCCCGATCTTGCCGATGAGGCTGCACGGCGAGGGTTTGCTCTCCAACTGTCCGGCCATTCTCATGGCGGCCAGGTTCGTCTGCCTCTGATCACACCCCTGATTCTGCCCGAGCTAGCCAGGAAATATCCTTTCGGACACTACCGAGTACGCAACATGCACCTGTATACAAACCGCGGTATCGGGATGATCGTGCTGCCGTACCGTTTCAACGCGCCGCCGGAAGTAACGCTCACGACTCTGCGGTCTCACTGACATCACTCGTCAATTAAGGTTGCGATGTCGTTTGTTTGAGTAGATAATCTCACGTCCTCCCGACTTGAAATTCAGGTTCATGCCGCTGTCCGCGCGGACAGGCGCGCGTGAATGGTATCGATCGGGAGATCAACGAGGGCACCTACATGCATTTCACGATATCGCGGGTGGTGAAGTCCGCAGTTTGGACGCTAGTGATGGCTTTCTCAACATTGAGCTTCGGGCAGGCGACCACGGCGTCCGTCCCGCGCCTGGTCCGCTTTGGCGGCACCG
>CAZLJE010000074.1:0-8033 GCA_964559835.1 uncultured Terriglobales bacterium | reverse complement strand
GCTTCTTGAGTTCTTTGGCTAAATGGAAACCGTACTCGTTGAGTCTCTCTGTACTCGGTGGGAACGCTGTGACTAAGCAAACCTTCATGGGGCCCATCCGCCTTACTTCAGGAGCGGCTTACGTGTTTACAGATGAGACACTCTGCCGAGATGTTGGCAGCAGCTTAGAAAAAAAATTTACGAGTTCTTCATCTCCTGGCGATGCGGTTCACTCGCGGATTTGCAGGCGAACCGCATTGCGTATCTCACTCCAACAATAATCGTAGAGGCATTAACCACTTTGATAACGGCTTTGTGGCATGGCGAGGGATGCAGCGCGCCGCCGCATCCCTCGCCCGCAGGTCAGAAACGAATAGTCGGACCGAAAGACAGCTTCAGATCATGCTGCGCGCCGCGGTCGAAGTAGATCTCATCACCTGCATCGACGCGTATCCCGACGGGACCAAGGAAGAACTCCAGTCCTCCGCCGGGATAGAAGACGCCGTTCAGGTCAGTGTTCTGAAGACTCGTTGGGAAATTACCGAAGGTAACCGCTCCAGGAGTTACCCCGAAACGCACGAAACCGCCTTTTGCAAACAAAAACGCGCGTACAGGCGAGTTGGTGCCCAGCTGGAACTTTGGCCCAAACGCGAAATGAGTCGCGCGTAGATCTGAGCGGAACGTGGTGGTGTTGCTATTGATCCCGCTCAGGCTAGTTGTGTTGCTCTGCGAGAAATCGTATGAGCCCTCAGCCTCAAGCGCGACGTTCGGGTGTACGTTAAGGCCAACGCGCCCTCCAACGCCGTAAAGATTGAGACTGCTGGCTGAGGCGCGGAACAATTCACCATATACTCCGATTTCTCCGTGATCCTGGGCACGCAACGCCGGCGCACAGACAAACGCGCCTACCGCGATCAGCATGACTGCTAAACGTGTTTTCATGGAACCTTCCCCCATTGCAAATCTGGCGTTTCTCCACGCATTCGGGTGCACAACTTACGTTTACACATCCCAACCAGGGTTAAGTGGAGAGACGCTAAGTGAGACGAGCAGCGCAGGCGGCAGGTTGGCAGCAAGTGAGAGTAGCTCTGGAGCATTGCATGTTCTGCATCCGGTGCATCACTGAATGCAGAACTTGGAAAACCTAATTCCGGCGATACGCAATCAGAAGCAGGCAGAGGTAGGGAGATGCACGGGACGCTCGACATTAGAAAAGCCGCTATAGGCACGGATGGAGAGATATATCAGGTCCGCTACGAGGACCTTGCTGGGGAGTCATTCACCGCCAGCATGAACAAGGAGGACTTGCACGAGCTGCTCTATGACAAGCTATCAATCGAAGTACCTGACGGAGAGCTCGATCGCGCATTCGACCGGGTACTTCACGATGGACACGTCACATTTCCCGAGATCGAAATGAGAGAAGAGGAGCTGGCCGGCGCAGGTTTGCGCTATCTGGCGCCGGAGGGATGAACTAGCTGGTGATTGTTTGAGGAGACAACTTTCGGGCCAGGTCGGTCGCGATCTGGCGTCCATGAAAGCGTCCGTTCTCGATAAAGATCTCGCTCGTTCGAGCTCCAGCCACGATCACGCCGGCTAAATAGATACCGGGAATGTTCGATTCCAATGTTTCGGTGTTGCAGTAGGGACGGCAATCACCATCGGCGATCTGAATTCCAATTGACCGCAGAAAATCGTAGTCGGGATGATATCCGGTCAACGCAAACACAAAGTCATTGTCGATTTCGAATGTTCGTCCCTGCGTCTCCAATAGAACGCTACGCTCTCGTACCTCGCGAACGGTCGTATTGAAATGCGCGGTGACTTCGCCGTTGCGAATGCGATTTTCGATATCGGGCAGAATCCAGTACTTCACGTTCTTGTGCATCGCCGGACCACGATGAACCAACGTGACACGCGCTCCGTGCCGCCAAAGCTCCAGCGCTGCGATGGCGGCTGAGTTCTTGCCACCGATGACCAGCACATCAGTGTCGTAGTAAGGATGCGGCTCATGGTAGTAGTGAGCGACCTTGGGCAGGTCCTCGCCAGGTATCAGCATGTAGTTGGGCAGATCGTAGTAGCCGGTGGCGATCACGAGCTTCTGGGCTGAGTGAACATGAGCCGCATTGAATCGATCGTGTGTATGCACGCGAAAATCGCCGTCGCTGCCCTCGACGCGCTCTACGCGCTCGTACTGCCGCACATCCAACGCGTAATGATCGGCGACTTTACGGTAGTACTCCAGTGCCTCGCTGCGGGTCGGCTTTTGATGAGGACTGCTGAAAGGAATGTCGCCGATTTCGAGCAGCTCCGGCGTGGTGAAGAACGTCATGTTCGCCGGATAGTGGAACAGCGAATTCACCAGGCAGCCCTTATCCACCAGCACGGCGCGTAATCCGACACGCTGCGCCTCGATCGCACAAGCCATGCCGGTAGGTCCGGCGCCAACCACCAGAACGTCAAACGTTTCCTCGTGCTCTGAATTCATGTCGACAGTGCAATCAATATAGATGATCGAGCAAGTGGAGCGATGCGCTATCGATATAAGGCAATCAACACGCGGTAGGTGCTCATCCCGTTATTTCCTGTCTGCGATAGACAAGCGCCTATTGAGTAGCCGCCGCTTGGCATTTCGAGAACGCGCTTTGTGAGGATCGCTGGAAGATCGATTGGGTTTGGCGCCGTGAAATTGAAGCTGTAGGCCTGCATATTGCGACGCGGCAATGCAGCCATCGCTGCACCCCCAGCAGTGTCGCCCGAGCAGGCGATCTTGCGGAGCTGAGTGGATGCGATCGCCTCCATCTGAGGCAGGCCTTGTTTCCTACGCAATGAAGCAATCTGCTTCTCAACTCCCTGCTCAAAGTCTTCGGATGAAAGCCGGGGAATGCCCGTAGCAAAATCTTCAGTAGCCCACAATTGATTGCCCGAGCGCACAATGCCAACTCCCATTTCGGTATACGCGGGGTTCAGCAGGTTCGTGCGATGCCCAGGTGAGTGCATCCAGCCGGACTGCAGAGTTTCGGCATCATCGCCAAACCCAACGTTCTCAGCGGCCGCACTGAAGCGAGCGCCTTGTAGCGAGAGTCGCTCAGTGAACTTCGCTTCGCCTGGGAGCTGATGGGTGAGATTCTTTTGCTTAGCCATCTCATCAGAATGCAGCCGCGCAGCGATGGCGAGTCGATTGTCCCATGTGAGAGGAGGAGCATTTACTTTGGCTCGCTCCTGGTTCGTCCACTCGAATATCTGGCGTTCCATTTCGGTTGTGCTGGTGATCTCTTGGGCAGTGGCGAGGGAGCGGAAACAAAAAATCAAGACACCACCGACGATGAGAAAAAAACGAAATCGACTCATTCGATTTTTCAATCCGTGTCATCCTGAGGCCGGGTTGTGGCTGAAGGACCTTGTGTTTGCTTTTGATTGGTGAAAAACAAACACAAGATCCTTCGCCGAAAAGCACGGCTCAGGATGACACGGTGTTGAGGATCGTCACAAGTTTACGCGACTTGCGCTTGTTAAGAGGTCGCCTGCATCATGCGATCTAAATCGCTGATCAGGCGCTCCGGAGCGTAGTGCCCGAGCATGACGTTGCCATGATCGGTTGCGATATTCACCACGTTCTTTCCGCCCCAAATGTACGCAGTGCCGGTTGAGGTCAGCCGGATGCCATAACCAAGTCCATTCCATGGCTCAGTGCGGTACGAATGAATGCTCGAACGTGGAATGAAGCGCAGTGGCAAGAGAAAGCCCTTCACCTGAACGCCATCGCTGCGCACGACGTACTTGAAGCCCTCCAGCACTGCGACAGCGACCCACGCCATCACAGCGATTAGCAACACGCCCAACAGCCGCGCTGGTCCAGGAAGCTTAATTGCGAGCCAGAGGCCGACTGCCACTCCCGGCAGAATGAAGAACAGCTGCATCGGCGCGCGGTGTTGCTCCTCGGCAATCAAAACTCCCTCAGGTGACGGTTGCGTCTTCGTTCGCGGCGTTTGCGCGAGCGCGAGACTCGCAAAGACGATCGCTAAGACCGGAAGTATCGCCGGCATGGGCCAAATATCCGACATGCCACGCCCGTACGCCGCGTGATCGAGAATCTGCCAGAAAACAACGAAGAGCACTCCGATCGTAAAGTAATGGATGATGCAGCGGTGCACCTCCTGGCCCTTGCAATAGGTCGCGCCCGGCTGGCAGGCGACGCAGGCGACGAGGTTCGCCGCGCAGATCTGCTCGCTGCCGCAGGCCGTCGCCACCGTCCAGGCGACGGCGCCGTCCGGGCCGGCGGCGCACTGCTCGATGACGTCGCCGCCCTTGGCGGTGTTGCAGCGCTTGTCGCCGAGCTTGCACACGGGCGGCGGCGGCGGCTTCGGCTCGGGCGCCTGCCAGCGGGTCGACGCGTCGAAGCTGCAGCTGGCGCCGAGCGCCAACGCATAGCTCCCCAGCAGGACGGCGCGGCTCATAGGTACGAGTTGAAGTCGTCGACCGCGTAGGCTGCCATGCCGCTCGGCTGGAGCTGTTTGTAGGTGAGCTTGCCGTAGTCGAACGAGTCGTAGCGGCCGCCGTAGATCTCCACGACCAGCGGACCGGGGGGCAGGCTCGCCTGGTCGAAGCCGCTCAGGTCGGGCAGGCTGACCGCGTTGTCCGCCTTCGGGACGACCACCTGCCAGTAGCTGCCGGCCGCGAGCACCAGGTAGACCGTGAGGTCGGCCGGGTAGCCGCCGCTCGGGTAGTTGGCGGCGAGGTGCCGGCCGTCGAAGGCGGTGCCTTCCTGCGGCGTTTGCAGCACCGGCACGCGCACGAAGCCGTCGATCACCACCGGCTCGGCGGTGCTCGTCGCGGTCACGCTGCGCACGGCCGACAGCGGCGCGCCGAAGTCCGGACCGCTGACGGCCTCGGCCAGCGCGACGTAGCGCTCGCCGGTGAGGTCGCCGTCGAGCGGCGGCACGCCGACGAACGCGACCGGCCCGCCCAGCGGCAAGAGCGGCGTCTTCTCGGCGTTCGGCAGGAGCGCGTAGTAGGACTGCGCGATCTCGATGTCGAGCTTGGCGTGGAAGCGGTCGGGGCCCTTCGGGCCGGAGCCCGGCGGCTTCGGGGCGAGCAGCAGCTTCTGGTCGAGCGCGTGGCTCATCTCGATGACGATCGAGCCGGTGGTCTCGTCCGGGAACAGCGCCACGCCCTTGGTCGCGCCGAAGGCGTAGGCGGTGAACGTCTGCTTGGTCTTGTTGCGGATGCCGGCGAGCGCGTACATCGCTTGGTAGCCCGGCGGCCCGGGGACCTTGAAGCCGTAGCCGACGTCGCCGGGCGAGGACTCGTACACGGCGTACGAGTCGCTCGGCAGCTGGAACTTGTCGCGGCGGTCGCGCGTGGCGAAGAACACGAACGCGACGCGCTCCTCGCCGGGCAGCGCCTGCGGCACGTTGAACCACTCGCCCTTCTTCAGCTCGGGGCCGGCCGGCCAGACGAGCTGGCCTTCGACGAAGCCGGCGAACTCGGGCTTGCCGCCGACGGGCATCGGGTCGCCCTTGCCGGAGCACGCCGGGGTCATCGTGCCGTCGAGGTAGACGGTGACGGTGTCGACCGGCACGTCGACGAAGGTGATGGGCGCATGGCAATAGGCCGCGACGGTGACCGTGACGGGCCCGTTCAACGAGGCGTCCTTCAGCACCGCGACGCCGTTCGCATCGGCATCTTGCACGATGGGGTTATCGGTCCCGGCGATGGCGTGCGCGCCCGGGATCGCGTCGCCCGTGAAGTTGTCGAAGGCGAGCACCGTGAGCTGGCCCGCGAGCTTCTTGCCGCTGAGGCCGCCTTTGAAGCCGTTGCTGCTGTCCTGGTACGTGTACGCGTCGAAGGCCTCGACCGTGCCGGACTTGGTCACGACCCGCAGGGCTTTGGCGCCGGGCGTGCCCTTCGGGACGATGCAGCTGAGCGAGTCGGCGCCGAGCACGGTGGTCGACACGCACGGCTTGCCGTCGACGTCGGCCTCGACCGCGGCCTCCTTGTCCCAGTGGTTGCCCTGGCCGTAGATGGTGATGACCGTGCCGCCCGAGACCGGGCCGGTGTCCGGATCGGCGTAGAGCGCGTCGAAGGTGTAGGCGCCGGGCAGCGTGCGCTTGGTCGACGGATCGCCGCCGTCTTGCACGCTCACGTCGACCGCGCCGGGCGCGTGGGCTGGGGCGGCGACTTGGATTTTGCTCGGATCGATGGCGACCGCGCCGGGAGCCTCGGTCGCGCCGAACCACACGTGCACCGCGCCGACGAAGCCGTTGCCCGCGATGATGACGTTGTTGCCGCCGGTGAAGGGGCCATGCGGCGGTGACACGCCGACGACCGCGTGCGGGTCGGGCGAGCCGGTGGCGCTCGAGCTCTGCGCTTGCTGGCCCATTTGAAACAGACCGCCCCCGCCGCCGGCGCCGGCCGCGCGGTGGTGCAGGTCGTCCGGCGCGGAAGCGATGCACGCGCCGGCCGCGGCGATTACAGCGGCCGTGGCGGTTCGGAAGAAAGCCCGTCGCATGCGCCGAGGATACGCCCGGCCGGCTGATTTTGCAGCCTGCTTTCAGCAGGGGCGCAGCGGCTCCGAGCGGTCATTGACAGGGCGCATCCTCGGCGATTTCCTCGCCCGCGCCTTTGCAGCCGGGCTGGTGGTCGTGGGGGACGGTCACCGCGATGGTCTTGGTCGCCGCGTTACCAGAGAAATCCTTCGCCTCGATCGTAACCGTGTAGACGCGTCCGTCCCCGAGGCCGCTGCGCTCGCGCCGCACGCAGAAGTCATCGGGGCCAAATGCGACATCGCTGGCCGTATGGCCGGCTCCGTTCATGCTCTCGGGCTCGCTGCTGACGACCGACAGAATTCGTACCGTCGGATGAAGATCGCAGGTATCTACCGCGGTCGCAGTGAAATCGGTTCCCATGTGGAAGTGGACGCGCTTGTGGTTCGGCGGCCACAAACAATATGCGATCGGCGCAACCGTAAGAACCGGCGGAGTCGTGTCGACGACTTTCACGGCGAGGGGCGCCTGTGCCGAGGCAAGCCATTTGTCGTAAACGTGCAATGCGAAGTCGGACTCGCCGAACGGCAAATCCAGCAAAACCTTCGGCTGATTGCCCGCTCCGTTGCCGTTGCCCGCGAACCACTGAAAGTGCGTGATTGCATCTCCGGGATCGGTATCGAAGGACTTGGTCGCATCGATCACTACCGGAGTCGTCGTCGGTGACGTGCACTCGACCGTACGCAGCGGGCCGCCGGAATCGGCGACCGGCGGGACGTTGTCAATGGTGCCGGCGAGGTGCGCCGTCATCGAAAGGGCGTCGTCGACGCTTGGATCGGCTGCCGTGACGTCGAGCGAGAAGGAGCGTTTGGCGACATCGAAATGGCCGGGGACCGGCGCCGGATTGACGGCGTTCTGTCCGGCCGGCTTGCCGTTGACGAAGCCGCGTGCAGCGAAGACTCCCACGCCCGTAGGGATCGTGAAAGCGCCGTTATCGACTTGGCCGAACAGGCGCGTCGCGGTGGCCAGCGTGGCTTGCTGGACGGTTGCGCCTCCGAAATCGAAATCCTGCGGATACAGCCTCGTGATGGCGAAGTCGATCGCCGTCATGTCGGGGGCTCCGGCGGCGACGTTGAAGAAAAACCCGCCAGCGACGGGAGTCGCGGCAGACTTGTCTCCCGAGGTGAAGCTCGCGGCCGAGGCGCCGGGGTCGAGCATGACGTGATAGTCGCCGATGGGCGCGACGCGCACGAGCGGCAGCTGGGCCGGATCGCATGCCGATGGCGCGACCAGCTCGGCGGTCCCGCCTGAAGCGGGCGGGTGGCACTCCCCGATGGCGCACGCCGGAGCGGCTCCGCAGATCTGACCTGCACACACTTGGGCGCACGCCGTTTGTTGATCCGCCGGATTGTTCGGGTCCAAGCCAGCCTGAGCGCAGCCCTGGACCGGCGCGCTGATCTTCGCGCCGGCCGCCGACGGATCGTCGCAACCGCAGTTGTGGCAGATCCACAGATCGCCGGGATCGGTCCATTGCGCCAGGATGGCACCGCTGTAGTCGATGTTGTCACA
>CAZLJE010000073.1:0-8445 GCA_964559835.1 uncultured Terriglobales bacterium | reverse complement strand
CAGACCTTGGATTTCAGCGCCTTATTGATCTCTTCCTGGATGCCGAATTGCTCGAATAGCGGCGTCTCCTTCGTATATAGGCGGCAGCGGCGCACCAGGTTCGGCTGGAAGCGATTGACGAAGCGCAGAATGCGCTCGTACTCGGCTTCGTTGTCCACCCAGACGTGGCTGAAATCCTCGCTGAGCAGGTCGCGCAGCAGGCGCTCGACCAGGTTCAGGTCGTGATAGATCAGCGCCGGCGACTTGGAATTGTCCGCGCGCGTCTTGATCTCGTTCCACAGTCCTTTGAGAAAGTGGATGTCCTGCTTAAGTTCTTCTTCGCTGACGCCTTCGGCGGCGGTGCGTACGATGAAGCCTCCGTGCCCGCCCTCGCGCTCGGCCGAGACGATGCGCTTCAGGCGCTGGCGCTCTTCGTCGCTGGCAATCTTGCGCGACACCCCGATGTGGGTGACGGTCGGCATATAGACCATGAAGCGTCCGGGCAGTGCGATATGGCTGGTTATGCGCGCGCCCTTCTTGCCGATCGGCTCCTTCGCGATCTGGACCAGGATCTCCTGCCCTTCTTTCAGGATGTCGGAGATCTGCACCGACTGGCGCTGCATGGACATGCGCTGTCCGCCGCCTCCGCGCATGCGGCGTCCGCCACGGCGCCCGCGCCGGCGGTCGAAGCCGGGAGAAGGACGTTGCGCGCGCTGCTGGTATCCGGCGGTGCCGCTGGGACCGCGAAGCTCGGCGCGGGTAGCGTCTTCCTCTTCCTCGCCCTCTTCGGCTTCGCCGGCTTCATAGCCCTCGCCGTTCTCGTCGAACTCCTCTTCTTCGAGCGCCTCTTCTTCGTCGGTCTCCTCGACGGCTTCGGTCAGCATTTCGCCCACGGGCTCACCGTGATGCTCGGCGGCCAGCATCGGCTCGAGCGTCTCTTCTTCCAGTTCCTCGAACTCGGAGACGTCGTCATGATGCTCGCCGAGCGAGGGCAGGTCGGCTTCCTCTTCCTCGATGACTTCTTCCTCGAAAGAGCGGGGCGGAGTCGCCGCAAACTGCGGCTGCTCCTGGCGCTCAGAGTGTTGTTCCTCTGTGTGCGGAGCAGAAGTTTCGGCGAGTTCGTCCGTCGAATGCGTTGTGGCAGGCGACACGCCCGCGTTACCTTTGTCTTCAGGCGAGGCGCCCGCGCTCCTTGCGTCGGCGCGCGCCGCTTCTTCAGCGCCAAAGACAGCCGCCACGTTCATCTCGCCATGGCGTTGCGTCTCTTCGGCGGCCGCCTCCGGATCGCGATACGCCTGGTAGCGCGTCTCCCGATACACAGGTTTCTCTTCCTGTTCCTCGGCGACGTGTTCCGCCGTCTCGGTGACCGGAGTCTCGACGTATTCCTGCTGGAACGCCGGCGCTTCGAGGACGGGCGGCTCGTAGGAAGCAGTTTCTGATTCAGTCCCACTCGCAGCGACTGTCGGGTGCTCGGCTTCTTCTGGATGTGGCGCAGCTTCCGGCTGCTCTGTCTCAACCGGGCCGGGGACGAACCTTGACGGCGCCGCGTTCCGGTATTTCGAGATCGATTCGCCCGGCAGGATGATCGGCTGGTAGCCCGGCGGCGGACCGTAGGAATCACGGTCATGGCGCGGCTCACGCTGTTCGCGCGGTTCACGCGATTCGCGCGCCTCGCGCGGCTGTTCCTCGGACGCTACGGGCTTGTTTTCGCCGAAGCGGCCGCGACGCCCGCGGCGGCCGCGACGTCCACGCCATCCGCCACGATCTTCGCGCTCGTTCTGCTGCCGCGGACGCGGCGCAGCGGCAGCTTCGGGCTGCGGTTGCGGGGGTTCGTCGAAGCCTTCGCCGCCCTCGAAGACGGTTGGCGCGGGCGCGGGCTCGTGATTGTTGGTGAAGTACGCCTCCGGTTCCGGCTCGGACGGTTCGGGCGGCGGCGCGGCAGGCGGCACGCCTGTGCTACGGTCCGGTGCGGCGTTGCGCTCGAAACGGCGGCTGGCCGAGCGCTCCGGGCGCTCAAACGAGCGCTGCTGCTGTTCCCGCGGCGGTTGCACCCGGACCGGCTCGACCTGGTCTTCCTCGTCCTCTAATTCCAGGAAGTCGGAGATATAAAGAAACGCGTCCCGCTCCAGGCCGATCTCGACAAATGCCGACTGCATGCCCGGCAGTACGCGTGTGACGCGGCCCTTATAGATCGAGCCGGCTAGTGTGTATTCGTTTTCGCGTTCGTAATAAATCTCGGCGAGTAAATCGTCTTCATTGACCGCCACCTTGGTTTCATGTGGCGTCAAGGAAACGAACATTTCCTTCGACATGCTTGCTCCGGTCGGACGTCACGCGGACGTCCGGTGATCACCGGACCAACAGATGAGGGTAGACAGGACGGTGGACAGCAAAGTGCATGCCGCCACGCACACGGACAAGTCCGTATTGCCTGCGGCTCAACGCTCTACCTGCTGGTATGCGTCGCTGTAGCTGAATAGTTCTATGCACCTGCTCTGTGCGCACCCGCGACCCGAACCGTTCCGGGTCCTTCTCGGAGTGTGACCGCTCTCCTCAGAACAACTGAAGGGGGCCGTTACCCGCTCCGCGACGTTGTAGCACCCGGCTGGAACTCCCGCTGCGCGTCTTCGCTGCAGAAGAGGCGTCCCAACCCGGCGCCTGCTCGATCCTGTTCCGGTCCCTCAATGTTGACCGGCGCCTGCCCCCGTCTCGTGGGGGCCATCGTTCTTAAACTACTCGCGCCGTTTTTCCTCCAGTAGCTTTGCGGCGCGTACTGCAATCAACCTGTGTGTCCGTCAGTTCACGAACCGGCGCATGCGGATATTCATCACCAGTCCCAGCGCCAGGAACGTAAACAGTACAGACGAGCCGCCATAGCTCATGAGCGGCAACGGGATACCCGTGACCGGCATAAAGCCGACCACCATGCCGACGTTGACCAGGACGTGGAAGGCCAAAACTGCCACCACCCCCATAACGACAAACGTACCGGCTCTGTCCGGCGCCGTCTGTGCGTTGTGGATCAAACGCATCAGCACAGCAAAGTATAGCAGCAAGACGGCGATAGCTCCTACAAACCCATGTTCCTCGGCAAAAGCGGCAAAGATGAAGTCGGTCTGGGGCACCGGCAGGAACGACCCCTGGATCTGGGTCCCCTGGCCGGTTCCCTTCCCGAAAAGGCCGCCGGAACCCACCGCGATCAGCGACTGGATCACCTGGTACCCCGAGCCGTGATAGTCCGCCTCCGGCTCGAGGAAACTGGTCAGGCGCTCGCGCTGGTAGGGCTTCAGCACCTTGTATCCGACCGGAAGCATGACCGCGACCAGCAGCAGGATCGCCACCGCGTGCTTCCACTTCAGGCCGCCCAGGAACAGGCCCATCACGGCGATCGGCATGTAGGTCAGCGAGGTACCCAGGTCCGGCTGTTTCAGGACCATCAGCATCGGAATGCCGACCAAGGCGCCGATCTTCACGATGTCGCTGACCTCGCATTCGCCGCGCCTGTCCTCCGCCCAATATTTCGCAACCGCCAGGATCAGTATGAGTTTGACCCACTCTGACGGCTGGAAGTGCATGCCGCCCCCGATCTTGATCCAGCGGCGCGCCCCCAGGTACTTCTGCCCGAAAACCATCACCGCCGCGAGCGAGAGAAAGGCGGCGATGTACATCCACGGAACCGCGTCGAGCAGGACGTGGTAATTGATGCGGCTGACGATCGCCATAGCGATGATGCCGCCGACTACCCAGTACACCTGTCGGATGTGGGCGCCGGCAAACTTCGTGCCGAACGTCGCCGAATAGATCTCGATCACGCCGGCGGCGCATAGGGCCATGACGAACAGCATCAGGACCCAATCGAAATCGCGGAATGAGATATACCTTTTCAAAATTCGTTTGAACCAGCAGTTTTCAAGCGGAACATCGGCGTCCCGCCGGTCACTGGAAACTTAAATTTCTCAATGCACTGCCGCCGCGAGCGGCGCCCTGAGCTTCACTTTGAATTTCCCGGCGTGGAGGTGGTCGGCGTCTTCGCCGCCACCGCTCCAGAAACCAGCCATCTCGAAATCAGTCTCTAGTCGCCGGTCGCCAACTGCCTTGCGAGCCATCGTATCGCGGGCGTCTCGCCTGCCACCGTCGATTTTCGCGGCGAGTTCCGTGCGCTCCGAAGCCGAAATGGTACTCGGATCCGACTTCATCGCGGCCAGCACGGCCGCCGATGCCACTGGAGCGTTCTCCAATCCCGGAGCCGCAGACGCGCGATAAAGCGTCTGGTCCTTGGTCTTGGCGCGCTGCTTATCGACGAACGCCTTGATCACCATCGCCGCCATGCGCGCGGCGAACTGTCCGTGCTCGCCGCCCTCGAACAGGACGCACACCACCAGGTCCGGATCGCGCCTCGGCGTTACGCCGACGAACCAGGCGTTGTCGTGCATCGACTTGCTGTGCCCAAGTTTCTGCGCCAGCGCGTTGCTCATCGTCTGCGCGCTGCCCGTCTTCCCGGCGAAGTCGATCCCGTCCAAGTGCGCGCTGGGCGCGGTGCCGGTCGTGGTCGGCACCAGGGACATCGCGTCCGTAATCGTGTCCCAGTTCTCCTTCGCGATGTCGAACTTACTCTCGCTGACCAGCATCGACGCCTGCTGCAATCCGTAGCTCTTCAACTCGTCCGGAAAGGCAACGTGCGGTTTTTCGAGCAAACCGCCCATCATGATCCCGGAGATGGCGCGCATGAGCTGAATGGGAGTGACTGCCACCGCTCCCTGCCCGATGCCCACGGAAATGGTTTCGCCCGCGTACCACTTCTGCTTGAAGTTGCGGACCTTCCACTCCTCCGATGGCATGACGCCGCTGGTCTCGTGCGGCAAGTCGACCCCGGTGCGCTGTCCGATGCCGAGCATGCTGGCGTACTGCGCGATCTTGGCGATCCCCAGCTTCTCGGCGAGCGTGTAGAAGAACACGTCGCACGACTGGTAAATGCCCTTGCTGACATCGACGACGCCGTGTGTGCGGTGCTCGGCCGAGACCCAGCACTTGAAGTAGCGGCCGTAGAACGTCGCGCCGCCGGGGCAATTCACGTGCATGTTCTGCGCGACCCCTTCCTGCAGGCCGGCGAAGGACATGATGATCTTGAAGGTCGAGCCGGGAGCGAGCTGCGCCTGGATCGCCTTGTTCATCAGCGGATGGCCTTCATCGTTGATGAGCTTGCTCCACTCCTGGCGCTTGATGCGGACCGCGAAGGCGTTCGGGTCGAACGCAGGACGGCTCACCAGCGCCATGATCTCGCCGTTCTTCGGATTCATCGCGATGATGGCGCCCGTGCGGTCGGCCATCGCCGTCTCCGCCGCAATCTGCAGATCGAGATCGACGGTGAGCTTGAGCGGTTTGCCCGCGATCGCGGGCGTCTCATCCAGCCGCCCGACTTCCTTGCCGCGACTGTTGACCAGCGCGCGCCGCGACCCGTTCTTGCCCATCAGGATGCTGTTGTACGTCAGCTCGACGCCGTCCTTGCCGACGATATCGCCGGGCTGGTAGATGTCCCACTCCGGATGGGTCAGCATGTCGTCGCTGACCTCCCCAACGTAGCCGATCAGGTGCGCCATGAAGCCGTTGCGCGGATACAGGCGGCGGTTCGCGAGGATCGTATCGAGTTCGGGCAGCTCGTTCTTATGCGCCTCGATGAAAGCGTAGTCGTCAGGCGTGATGTCGTCTTTCAGCACGATGGGCTGGTACCCGGGCGCGCTGGCGAATTTCCGGATGCGGTCGCGGATGTCCTGCGGGTCCATGTGCAGGCCTTCGGCGATGGCGGGCACGTCGGCTTCGAGGCTGCGCGGCTGGTCACGCAACAGCAGCGCCGACATCGAGGGATAGTTGTCCACCAGGATGCGGCCCTCCCGGTCAAGGATCTTGCCGCGCGGCGCGAGGATGGGAACATCGCGAATGCGGTTCTTTTCGGCGAGCTGGGAATAGTAATCGGTCCCGACCACCTGGAGCCGCCACAACCCGAATGCAAGAATAAGGAATACGCCGAGGATGCCGTACTGGACAGCGGTGAGCCGGATCTGCGGAACTTTTTCTTCGCGCCCGAAGGTCATAAAAGCGTGCGCATCTACTCTGGATCAGATGCTTTTGCACCACCGCTGGATTAAGAGCCGAGTGCGTTCAGTATAGCGGTTTGCCCGACGGCGGGAAGTTACTAGAGAGCGTATATTTCGACTGAGGATGATTAAGGCGTATGGCGGATAAGAAGCAGCGTCCGCTTCGTCATCGCCGGACCAATCAAAAATCAAAAATCGAAAATCAAAAATGACTTACGCTCTCTGCCGAAACTTATCCAGCGCGAAGAACAGCACCACCGCTAACAGCGCGTTCGCCACCCCGGCGATCACCTCGTGTCCCCACCGCCAGGTCAGGGATTGAATGGCAAGTCCGCGGGCAAGGATGAAATAGATCAATTGGTGCACGATGTAGAAGCCGATGCCCATCAGCAGTCGCGAACCGGGATTATCGACGTCGATACGCAGACCCAGCGACGACGCACCATAACCGATCACGGTCTTTGCCATCCCATATAGGCCGAGCGGACGGTGCGTCAGGCTGTCCTGGATCAGGCCGATGATGCACCCGGTCGCCATGCCCGTGAGCTGGTTGCGTCGCGCCACGCCGAAGTAGATCGTCACCAGCAGCGGCAGATCAAATAGATCGAAAAACGGCAGCCGCAGCGGGAGGTACGCCTGCAGGAGCAACGCCACCAGCGGAACCAGGATGGCCGCCAGCCAGTGGAAGCGGTAGACCTCGAACTGTTCGCGCGACGTGTAAGTGGCGGCCACTAGTGCGGGGGTTCCTTCGTCGAAGTGTCGGCGGTGCCGGTAGTCTTGGGCTTCTCGGGAGAAACATTGCCCGGAGACTTTGTTCCTTCCGTGACGGACATGGTCGGCTTGGGCTTAGTGGTCGTCGCGCCCGGAGTTGCACCCTGCGACGGCGGAATTGCTATCTTAGGTTTCGCAGGCTGAGCAGCGTTGGGAACGGTCTCGCCCGCGGCGTTTTGTTGCGCCGCTTTCTTCGCTGCCTTCTCGCGAGCGGCCATTTGCGCCGTTGTCAGCGGTTCAGTACTCTCACCCGGCTTGGGCGGTTCCACCGTTGGCAGGCGCTGCGCCAGGATGTCGGCAGCGCGGATCGGAGCCGTACCCGCTTCGCTCGGGTCCGGTGTCTTCTCGACGATCCTGGTGATCACCAGCACTTCTTCGAGCCGGTCGAGCCGCGCCGCCGGATGAACGCGCACGCTGAGGAACGCGTCCTGCCCGGGCTGCACTTTCTCCACGCTTCCGACAGGCAGTCCCTTCGGGAACACGCGGTCACCGCCGCTCGTGATAACGACGTCGCCGTTCTCGACCTTCTCGTCGGACATGATGTTGCCGATGTAGGTCTCGCCCGTTCCCTTCTGATCGCCCTTCAATATCCCTTGCAGGCGCGATTTCTCGAGGATCACGCCGGCGCCGCTGGACGGGTCATTGATCTCAAGCACCAGCGAAGAAGTGGGAAAAACGGAGAACACCTTGCCGACGATTCCATCGGCCGTGATGACCGGCATGTCGCGCTTGATGCCGTCGCGCGAGCCCTTATCGATATAGATCCCGCGCGTGAATTCGCTGCCGGTGCTGCTGATGACCTGCGCGGCCATCGTCTCGGAGATGTACTGCTCCTTGAATCCGAGCAGCGCCTGCAAACGCCGCGCCTGGTTTGCGTCCTCGGTCAACCGCACCTGCTGCAGCCGCAACTGCTCGATCTGGCTTCGCAGTTCATCGTTCTGCCGCCGGACGTTGCGCAGGTAGACGTAGTTGTGCCACGTGTTGCTGGTCCAGTCGACGGAATCAACGAACGCCTTCTCGAACGGGGTGACGGCCGAGATCGCCCACCAGCGGATCAGGCGGATGGGGCCGCGCTCGGTCGGACGCTTCACCTGATACGCCAGCGCCAGCAATTGAACGAACAGCACCACCGTCAGGATGGTGATGTTGCCGTGGCGCTTGAGGACGTTTTCCATGAAAACCAGTTGTACGTTGCAAGTTGTTAGTTGCTAGTTATTCGATGAACCATGCGCAATGCCGGTTCCTGTACCCAGGGCAAGCCGCAACTTAGAACTTACAACTGGCAACTTACAACTGCTTTACTCCAGCGATATCTTCCTCAGCAGCTTGAAGTCGCTGAGCATCTTGCCGGTGCCGAGCACCACGCTGCACAGCGGATCGTCGGCGATGGACACCGGAAGTCCGGTTTCCTCGCGGATGCGCTTATCGAGATTTTTCAGCAGCGCGCCGCCGCCGGTAAGCACGATGCCACGGTCGCTGATGTCGGCGCTCAACTCGGGAGGCGTACGCTCCAGCGCGACGCGGATGGCGTTCATGATCGTCGCGACGCATTCGCTCAACGCCTCGCGGACTTCGCCGTCGTCCACGGTGATCGTCTTCGGCA
>CAZLJE010000072.1:0-8537 GCA_964559835.1 uncultured Terriglobales bacterium | reverse complement strand
GCGACAACGTGCAGCTGGTGGTGGAGCTGATCACGCCGGTGGCGATGGAGAAGGGTTTGCGCTTCGCCATTCGCGAAGGCGGCCGCACCGTCGGCGCAGGCACGATCTCGGAAATCATTCAGTAGGCGCAAGAACAGTAGGCGCAAGGAAAAAAGCTCGCGAAGCGAGTGATAGAGCGTAGCCCCGGCGTAAGCCGGGGGACAGAAGCTACAGAGATTCAAGCCCGCTTCAGCGGGCGACAGAGTTGGAAAGGTATTCGCAATGCCGAGGGAAATCGTTCAGCTCCAGTGCACGGATTGCAAGGACAAGAACTACTCCACCACGAAGAACCGGAAGACCACTCCGGATCGCATCGAGATGAAGAAGTTCTGTCGCAAGTGCCGCAAGCACACGGCGCACAAGGAAGCGAAGTAAATTAGCGATTTAGCGATTTGCGGTTCAGTGATTTTGTCGAACGCCGCCTCAATCACCGATCACTCAATCACTAAATCACCAATGAATTTAGGGGCGTAAGCTCAACGGCTAAACTGCCGGTCTCCAAAACCGGACTTGGGGGTTCGAATCCCTCCGCCCCTGCCAGTTTAGTTCGAAGAAAAGGTAGTAACGGAAAATGGCGAAGTCAGCAGCAGTAGCGTCGGACGCAAAAGGTATGGGCAATATCGGCGAGCAGATGAAGTCGTGGCCGCAGAAGGCCAAGGCTTTCTACAGCGACGTCCGCACCGAAATGAAGAAGGTCACGAGCCCGAGCCGCAAGGAAGTGCAGGCGACGACCGTGGTCGTGATCATCACTGTCTTCCTGTTCGGCGCCTACTTTGCCCTGATCGACAAGGTCATCGGCACCACGATCGATTCGCTGTTGCGCTACTTCACGCACCGGTAAGAAATGAGGTTCCCGGCTAACACCGGGCGATACGCATGGCAGAAGAACTCAACAAAGAAACCGCGGAGCAGGTTCCGCCCCAGCAGCCCGCCGACGGCGTCGCCGAAGGTGGCGAGCAGACGGCTGCTCCCTCGAACCCGAATCTCAAGTGGTACATCATCCACACGTACTCGGGTTTCGAGCGCAAGGTGCGGGAATCGCTTGAGTCGCGCGTCCAGGCTTTCCACCTGCAGGACAAGATCGGCAAGGTCATTATCCCGACCGAGCCCGTGACCGAGATCCGCAACGGCAAGAAGTACACCACCGAGCGCGCCTTCCTTCCCGGCTATGTGCTGGTCGAGATGGACATGGACCTGTCGACGCCGGACGGGCAGAACCTCTGGCACGTGGTGAAGTCCACGCCGCGCGTGACCGGCTTTTTGGGCGCGGGCAATCAGCCGACGCCCATGTCCACCGACGAAGTGAACACGATCATTTACCGCGTGGCGGAGAGCAAGGAAAAGCCGAAGCTCAAGGTCAAGTTCGAAAAGAACGAGTCGGTGCGTATCACCGAAGGCCCGTTTGCGACGTTTACCGGCGTGGTCGATGAGGTCAACGAAGATCGCGAGACCTTGAAGGTCATGGTCACCATCTTCGGCCGCTCGACACCCGTGGAACTGGAATTCGGGCAGGTAGAGAAAGTGGCATAACAAGTTTTGCTGCTTGCTGGCAACTGGCAACTGAGGTCGGGCCGAAAATCCTAGACCCGGCGTAAACGAAAGGTAGAGGAACAATGGCAAAGAAAGTCACAGGTTTCGTCAAGCTGCAGATCGCCGCGGGCAAAGCGACGCCCGCGCCGCCCGTCGGCCCCGCGTTGGGCCAGGCGCAGATCAACATCATGGAGTTCTGCAAACAGTTCAACGCCCGCACACAGGCGAAGGAACTGGAAGGACTCATCATCCCGGTCGTGGTCTCGGTTTACAACGACCGCAGTTTCACGTTCATCACAAAGACGCCTCCCGCCGCCATCCTGCTCAAGCGCGCCGCGGGCATCGCCAAGGGTTCCGGCACTCCCAACAAGGAGAAGGTCGGGAAGGTGACCGAGAAGCAGATCGAGGAGATCGCGAAGCAGAAGATGCCCGACTTGAACGCTGCCTCGCTGGAATCGGCGATCAAGAGCGTAAAGGGCACGGCCCGCTCCATGGGGATCGAAGTCGCGTAACGAATTTGAGATTTTCAATTGTCGATAACAACCACGGCTAGCGGCTTTTTGCGATGCGGTGGGAGACGAGGAAAATAAATGGCACGCAAAGAAGGAAAAAACATCACCAAGGCGCGTCAGGCGGTCGAGAACCGCCCGTACAAGCTTGAGGATGCGGTGCCCCTGCTGCAGAAGGTCAAGTTCACCAAATTCGACGAGACGGTGGACCTGACCATGCGCCTGGGTGTCGATCCCAAGCACGCCGACCAGATGGTGCGCGGCACCGTAGTGCTCCCGCACGGTCTGGGCAAGAGCAAGAAAGTGCTGGTCATCGCCAGCGGCGAAAAGGTCCGCGAGGCGGAAGCCGCCGGCGCCGATTTCGTCGGCGGCGAAGAGATGGTGGAGAAGATCCAGAAGGAAAACTGGACCGACTACGACGCCGTCATCGCCACGCCCGACATGATGCGCGCCGTCGGACGCCTCGGCAAAGTCCTCGGCCCGCGCGGCTTGATGCCCAATCCAAAGACCGGCACGGTCACCACCGACGTCGCCAAAGCCGTCGCTGAAACGAAGGCCGGTAAGGTCGAGTTCCGCACCGACAAGACCGCGCTGGTCCACGTTCCGGTGGGCAAGATCAGCTTCACCCCGGACAAGCTCATTGAGAACGCCACGACCGTTATCTCCAGCGTGCTGAAAGCGAAACCCGCAGCCGCCAAGGGCAAGTACGTCAAGGGTGTTTATCTCAGCTCGACGATGGGCCCCGGCGTTCCGTTGGACATCACCGCCGTGGAGGCCGCCGCGAAGGCGTAACCAGTTCGCCGCGTGGTTTGCGGCCTGAATAAAGGATTCTGCAATGCCAGTCACGAAAGCGAAAAAGATCGAACAGACCGAAGAGCTGAGCCAGGACATCAAGCAGGCCAAGACGGCCATCCTCGCCACCTTCTCCGGCATGAAAGCCGCGCAGAGCGAAGAGCTGCGCAAGACTGTCCGCGGCGCCGGCGCCAAGTTCCAGGTGGTGAAGAACACCCTGGCCGAGCGCGCCGCCGCAGGCACCGCTCTCGAGCCGGTGCTCAAGAACCTCGCGGGCGTTACTTCCATCGCCTACACCACCGGCGACCCGGTCGCCCTGGCCAAGGCGCTCCAGAAGTACATCAAGGACAATCCGGAGCTGAAGTTTACTGCCGGTGTCGTCGATGGCCGCGTGATCCAGGTCAAGGAGATCGAGGCGCTGGCGACCATGCCGTCGAAGGAAGAGATCATGTCGAAGCTGCTCTTCCTTATCAACGCTCCGGCGCAGCGCCTGGTCACGGTGATGAACGCCGTCGGACGCGATGTGGCCGTGGTCATCAACCAGGCCGTGAAGCAAAACAAGTTTGCCGGTGCTCCAGCCGCTGCCGAACAGCAGGTCGAAGCGGGAGCGTAAGAGATTGGTGATTTAGCGATTTCTGATTGAGTGATTGAGTTCGATGCAATCACAAATCACCAAGTCACTAAATCGCAAATGTGTTTGGGTTCGTTATCGGTTGTCAGGGGTTGTGGGCGCAAACCGGTTGCGTTGTCTGGCGCAACAGTGAGTGCGGCCCGCACTGGAAACCTGGCAAGGGATAACAGGTCAACAGCAACTGATAACTAAAAGTGGAGAATTGAAATGGCGGATTTGCAACAGTTGGAAGAACAGATTGTAGGGCTGTCGCTGCTCGATGCGGCGCAGCTGGTGAAGAAACTCGAAGAGCGTCTCGGCGTCTCCGCCGCGGCAGCTGCTCCGGTCATGATGGCCGGCGGCGGCGCCGGTGCGGGCGCAGCGGCGGCTCCGGCCGAAGAAAAGACCGAATTCGCGGTCGTCCTGAAGGACGTTGGTGCTAACAAGATCAACGTGATTAAGGCCGTCCGCGAAGTCACCAGCCTCGGCTTGAAGGAAGCCAAGGACCTGGTCGACGGCGCCCCCAAGACCATCAAGGAAGGTGTCAGCAAGGAAGAAGCGGCGACGATCCAGAAAAAGTTCCAGGACGCCGGCGCTACGGTCGAAGTGAAGTAGTCTTGCTCGGGTGGCCCACCCTAGCCGCTTTTGCTAGGGTGGGAATCCCAGATATCTGAATCAGATCGGCTCCGGCAGGCATCAATATGCTATCGGATCTGGGCTGACCAGGCGAAATTAACGGCGAACGGTTCTGCAGGCCGCGGAACCAGCGGGCTTCTCAACGGCGGTTGGCGCTGACGGGGACTCCGGCGAGGACAGGCCAACGTTACAACTGGCGCTTAAGAAAAAATCAACGGATGTGCCGATCACGGCGCTCTCGGGGACACTCGTCCTTCGAGGCGCTGTGCCGTCTTTTCGCCTGCAAGAAGATTTTCAGGCTCGTTCCTGGCTGTAATGGCACGCATATTGGCGTGATTGTTGGCCGATGTCAAGGCCGCTGAATCCCGGCGCGAAATGAGCGGCGCGACTGGGATGAGATGTCGCCCCGGACCTTCGGGGAATCGCTCAGGAGTCATATGCCGAATAAAAAGAACGTCACCCGTAAGCGTCTCGATTTCTCCAAGATTCCGGCGACGATCCAGATTCCCAACCTGATCGAAGTGCAGAAGCGCTCTTACGACCGCTTCCTGCAGATGGACCGTCTGCCCAGCGAACGTGACGATGCCGGCCTCCAGGCCGTGTTCCAGTCGGTTTTCCCGATCACCGACTTCCGCAACGTCTCGCAACTCGAATTCGTTGATTTCGCCATCGGCAACTGGGAGTGCAAGTGCGGCCACCTCAAAGGGCTGCATCACCTGCGCACCACCTGCCGCAACTGCGGTTTCACCGTTATCACCGACCCGTTCCATCCCGGCGACGTCCTTTGCCAGCGGTGCGGAACGTACAACGCCAATACGCCTGACTTCTGCAACAAGTGCGGCGACCCCGTCGGACTTCAGCTCAAGTACGACGTCGCCGAATGCGAAGAGCGCGGCATGACCTACTCGGCCCCGTTGAAGGTCACGATGCGTCTCACGATCTTCGACAAGGACGCCGAGACCGGCAACAAGTCCATCCGCGACATCAAGGAGCAGGAAGTCTTCTTCGGCGACATTCCGCTGATGACCGCGAACGGCACTTTCATCATCAACGGCACCGAGCGCGTCATCGTCAGCCAACTGCACCGTTCGCCGGGCGTGTTCTTCGAGACCGCCAACAACCGCACCTACTTCCTCGGCAAGATCATTCCTTACCGCGGATCGTGGGTCGAGTTCGAGTACGACCAGAAGAACATCCTCTACGTGCGCATCGACCGCAAGCGCAAGTTCCTGGGCACCATCTTCCTGCGCGCGCTCGGGCTGCGTTCTGATGAAGAAATCCTGCGCACGTTCTACACCGTCGACCGTCTCGCCCTGCGCGACAACAAGGTGTACTGGACGCTGGAATCCGGCATCGAGCGCCCGACCAACCTCGTCGGCATGAAGCTCTCGCACCGCCTGGTCAACAGCAAGGGCGAGGAGATCGCGCACGCCGGACGCAAGGTGAACGCCGGCCTTATGCGCGAGATCCACAAGGCGCACATCAGCGAGATCGAAGTCGAACCCGCTGACCTGGAAGGCGCATGGACCGCCGCCGACATCATCGACACCAACACCGGCGAAGTCCTGCTCGAAGCCAACCAGGAGATCACGGCCGACAAGCTCAGCCGCTTCCTCGAAGCCGGCGTCACCGAGATCCACGTCTTCTTCCCCGAGCGCGACGATGTTGGCATGGTTGTCAGCCAGACCCTCCGCCGCGACTCCGTAAAGACGCCGCAGGAAGCGCTCATCGAGATCTACCGCAAGCTGCGTCCGGGCGATCCCCCGACGCTCGACACCGCGACCGCGCTCTTCCACGGTATGTTCTTCGATCCGCGGAAATACGACTTCTCGCGCGTCGGCCGCCTGAAGTTCAACATCAAGCTGTACGAGAAGCAGGACGCCACCAGTCTCGACGCCCGCACTCTTGAGCCGGAAGACTTCTACGCTACCATTCGCTACCTGCTCAAGCTGCGCAAGAACATCGGCACGGTGGATGACATCGATCACCTCGGCAACCGCCGCGTTCGCGCGGTCGGCGAGCTGCTCGAGAACCAGTTCCGCATCGGCCTGGTCCGCATGGAACGCGCCATCAAGGAAAAGATGAGCGTGTACCAGGAAATGTCCACGGCCATGCCGCACGACCTGGTCAACGCCAAGCCTGTGATGGCGGCAATCCGCGAATTCTTCGGATCGAGCCAGTTGTCACAGTTCATGGACCAGACGAATCCGCTGTCGGAAATTACGCACAAGCGCCGTCTTTCGGCCCTTGGGCCAGGCGGTCTGAGCCGCGAGCGAGCCGGATTCGAAGTCCGCGACGTTCACCCGACGCACTACGGCCGTATCTGTCCGATTGAGACGCCGGAAGGTCCGAACATCGGTCTTATCTCCTCGCTCTCCTGCTTTGCCCGCATCAATGACTACGGCTTCATAGAAAGTCCGTACCGGCGGGTACTGTCAGCACAGGTGGTAGATGAGGTCAGGATTTTGAATCCGGGCGACACTCATTTCAAGGTCGGCGACGTGATGAGCCGGGGCGAGATCGAGAAGGCAAACGGGGGGCTGACCAAAGGGAAACAGCCTGCCGAGTTCGAAGCTCACTCGGATTACCTCTCGGCCTGGGAGGAAGACAAGTACATCATTGCGCAGGCGAATGTGGCTCTCGATGACAACGCCACGATCGTGGAAGACCTGGTCAATGCCCGGCAGGCGGGCAACTTCGTTTTGAAGCACAGGGACGAAATTGAGTACATGGACGTGAGCCCGAAACAGCTTGTGTCCGTGGCGGCCAGCCTGATTCCCTTCCTCGAGAACGACGACGCAAACCGCGCCCTCATGGGATCGAACATGCAACGCCAGGCAGTTCCGCTGCTGCGTGCCGACGCTCCTTACGTGGGTACGGGTATGGAGCGCGTGACGGCTCGGGACTCGGGCGCGGTCGTGATCTGCAAGCGCGCCGGCATCGTGGACTCGGTCGATTCGGAACGCATCATCGTCCGCGTGGAAGGCAACATCCACGAAGGACAGATGTCGCGTGAGGTCGGCGCCGATATCTATCAGCTCACCAAGTTCAAGCGGTCGAACCAGAACACCTGTATCAACCAGAAGCCGATCGTGCTGCCTGGACAGCGGGTGAAGAAGGGTGACGTGCTGGCCGACGGTCCCTGCACCGACAACGGCGAGTTGGCGCTCGGACGAAATGTTCTGGTCGCCTTCATGCCGTGGCGCGGCTACAACTTCGAGGACGCGATTGTCGTCAGCGAGAAGTTGGTGAAGGAAGACTACTATACCTCGATCCACATTGAAGAGTTTGAAATCGAGGCTCGCGACACCAAGCTGGGTCCGGAGGAAATCACGCGCGATATTCCGAACATCGCCGAGACGTTCCTGCGCAACCTGGATGAGAGCGGCATCATTCGCATCGGTGCGACGGTCAAGCCGGGCGACATTCTGGTCGGCAAAGTGACGCCGAAAGGCGAAACGCAGCTCACTCCCGAAGAGAAGCTGCTGCGCGCCATCTTCGGTGAAAAGGCCGGCGACGTGAAGGATGCTTCGCTCTACTGCCCGCCGGGCATCGAAGGCACCATCGTCGATTGCAAAGTCTTCTCACGCAAAGGCGCTGAGCTGGACGAGCGCTCCAAGATGATTCTCGAAAACCAGATGGAACGGCTCCACCGCAACCTGGAAGACGAGAAGCGAATCCTGAACGACGAGCGTGCGAAGCGTTTGGCGGCACTACTGGAAAACCGGGAAGTGCTGGCCGACCTGCACGACGAAAAGACCAACAAGAAGCTGTTGAGCAAGGGCATGATGCTCTCTCGTGACGTGATCGAGAAGCTGCGCGCCCGCGACTTGAAGCGCATCCGCCTGAAGGACAAGGATGTTCGCCTGAACGAGCAGATCGACGAAATCGAGGAGATGACTTCGCGCCAGATCGCCGTTCTGGAGAAGATCACCGAAGAGAAGATTGCCAAGCTGCGCAAGGGCGACGAGTTGCCTCCGGGCGTAATCAAGCTCGTAAAGGTGTACATCGCCATGAAGCGTAAGCTCTCGGTCGGCGACAAGATGGCCGGACGGCACGGCAACAAGGGTGTGATCGCGCGCATCGTTCCGGAAGAGGACATGCCGTATCTGCCCGATGGCACTCCGGTGGAAATTGTCCTGAACCCGCTGGGCGTTCCGTCCCGTATGAACGTGGGACAGATTCTGGAAACGCACCTCGGTTGGGCGGCGGCGGCTCTCGGGTTGCACTTCGCGACGCCCGTTTTCGACGGCGCTACCGAAACCAACATCAAGGAAAAGCTGACTGCGGCGAATCTACCGACTTCCGGCAAGATCCAGTTGCATGACGGCATGACGGGTGCTGCGTTCGAGCAGCCGGTAACGGTGGGCTACATCTACATGTTGAAGCTCTCGCACCTGGTTGACGACAAGATCCACGCC
>CAZLJE010000071.1:0-8650 GCA_964559835.1 uncultured Terriglobales bacterium | reverse complement strand
ACCGAGCGCGAGAGCTGGATCATCGACAACAAGGACAAGAACCCGAACCTGACCATCGAGCAGAACGCCAACCTGATCGAGCCGGGTCTCGAGTTCGCCACTCCCGAGTTCCGCGAGGACATCTACAAGGAAGTGCGTGCTTGCCTGGACAGCATCTACAAGTCGCACGGCAACGGCGTCTGGAAGAAGAAGCTGATGGTGAACGATCGCATCGCTGACAGCATCTTCCAGCAGGTCGTCACGCGCGCCGACGAGTACGAAGTGCTGGCGACTCCGAACCTGAACGGCGACTACATCAGCGACGCCTGCGCCGCGCAGATCGGCGGACTGGGCATCGCCGCCGGCGCCAACATCGGCGACGGCTACGCGATGTTCGAAGCCACCCACGGGACGGCCCCGAAGTACGCCGACCTCGACGTTATCAACCCGACCTCCGTGATCCTGTCGGGCGTGATGATGTTCGAGACCATGGGTTGGCCCGAAGCCGCCAAGCTCATCGAAGATGGCGTGAAGAAGACCATCGAGCAGAAGAAGGTCACCTATGACTTCCACCGCTTGATGGAAGGCGCCACCAAAGTCAAGTGCTCCGAGTTCGGCAGCTACATTATCGAGAATATGAAGGCCGCGAATTCCGTCGCAGCCGACTAGTTCGGGAAAAAGACGAAGCCACGGATTCGCACGGATCGACACGGACAGATTGAAAAAATCAAATCCGTGGGAATCCGTGGAATCCGCGGCTGGTTTTCTTGGTACCATGATTGGTTTTTGTAATAGCGGCACGCAGCTCCTGTAGCGCCGTGTCCGCCATATCTTTCCGGAGGCGACAGGACTTATGCGCAAAAAAGTAACCGTAGTGGGATCGGGCAACGTGGGGGCGACGGCAGCGCACTGGATCGCCGCCGCTGAAATCGCCGACGTCGTGCTCATTGACATCATCGACGGCGTGCCACAAGGCAAGGCGCTGGACCTGCTGGAGTCCATGCCGATCATCAAGAGAGACTCGTACGTGATCGGCACGCAGGACTATGCCGACACCGCCAACAGCGACATCGTCGTCATCACCGCCGGCGTCCCGCGCAAGCCGGGCATGAGCCGAGACGACCTGCTCAACATCAACCACAAGATCATGCAGGACGTTGTCGGCAAGGTGGCGGCAAACTCGCCGAACTGCATCCTGATCATCGTCAGCAACCCCCTCGATGCCATGGCGCAGGCGGCGTACAAGATGAGCGGCTTCTCGCGGAACCGCGTGATCGGTATGGCGGGCGTGCTCGATTCGGCGCGCTTCCGCGCGTTCATCGCGACGGAATTGAAGGTCAGCGTCGAGAACGTCACGGCATTCGTGCTCGGCGGACACGGCGATACGATGGTCCCACTGCCACGCTATTCGACTGTTGCCGGCATCCCGATCACCGAACTGATGGACCAGGCCACGCTGGAGCGACTCGTGCAGCGCACCCGCGACGGCGGCGCCGAGATCGTCAAGTACTTGAAGACCGGCAGCGCCTACTACGCGCCCTCGGCCGCGGTGGCGGAGATGGTGGAAGCGATCCTCAAGGACAAGAAGAAAATCCTGCCCTGCGCCGCATATCTGGAAGGCGAGTACGGCGTCAACGGGCTGTACGTCGGCGTACCCTGCAAACTGGGCGAGAAGGGGATCGAGCAGATCATCGAGATCAAGCTCACCGCCGAAGAGAAGACTGCTCTCGATAAGAGCGCCGGCGCGGTGAAGGAACTGGTTGCCGTAATCGGCGTGTAGAAGATCACACGACAAAGGACACGAAGGGACACGAAGCAAACCTTTGTGATCCTTCGTGTCCTTGTGGTGATACTTTACTGTGGCTCTTCGCCCGTCTTCAGGTATCGGCTGATCGGCTCCTCCCATCCTTTCATCTTGCGCGCATAGGCCGCTTCGTCGAACGAACGGATGAACTCGTTCCCGTGTTCTGAGAGGCCAATGTAGGTATCGGTCACCATAACGTCGGTGCCCCTTGCCGCGGGTTTGCACTCGACCCGGATGTTGCGCGCAAACTCGTCGGGAACGATCGCGTGATATTCGATCGCGTGCCTCTCTGGTTCGTAACGCGTCAGCCACCAATACATGCCGCCGTGATCGCTGGTGCGGAAGAGCAGACCCTCGACCGGATGTCCGTCGGCCGGGTACAAGAGCTCCGGATTCCATCCGTGGGCCCAATGTTTTTCGCCAAGTGGCGTGAACAGCGGGAATGCCTTCTCAGGCGTGGTATCGACATGGAAGCGGCCACTGCGGACGACGCGCTCAGCGTGGAAGACGGTGGTCTGCTGCGCCATTGGAATCGCGCACGCGCCGCTAATGACGAGCGTGGCGAGGGCGGTGGGTACGGTCATTGTTTCCTCCAAAAGAAACCGCCCGGACGCGATGATCACGTCCGGGCGGTTGAATTTGTGTTCCAAAGCAAAACGCCCGCGCTTGGCGGGCGTCGTAACGAACATTGATAGTATCGCGAGAGCGGCAGAAGCGGCAACTGCTATTTTCGCCAGCCCACCAGGAACGGCTATCGAACATGGATGACGAAAAAAGTATTCCGTATCCCGTATTCCGGTTCAATCCGCCGGAATACTGAATACGGAATACCCGCTTTTCTACGCGCGCTCGATCTTCACTGACTTGATAGTCACGTCCTTGTTCGGCTTGTCCTGAGCGTTGCGTGGAACGTTGACGATCTTATTGACCACATCCATGCCCTCGACCACCTCACCAAAGATAGTGTGATTGCCGGTGAGCCAAGGCGTCGCCGCGACCGTGATAAAAAATTGCGAGCCGTTGGTGTTCGGCCCGGCGTTCGCCATCGCCAGCTTGCCGGGTTTGTCAAACTTGTACGGCGAGCCTTTGGTTTCGTCCTCGAATTTGTATCCCGGGCCGCCGTATCCGGTTCCTGCCGGATCGCCGCCCTGAACCATGAAGTTCGGGATCACGCGGTGAAAAATGGTCCCGTCGTATAACTTGTCGGTGGACTTCTTCCGGGTCACCGGATGCGTCCACTCGCGTTTGCCTTCCGCCAATTCGACGAAGTTCGCTACGGTCTTCGGAGCTTCCTTATCGAACAGACGGCAGACAATCTTTCCTTCGCTTGTATCGAATTCCGCATACACCCCAGCTTCACGTGCCATGAGTTTCCCTCCTGCCCTCCAGGTGGTTGTCGCGAAACAGATTCGTATCCTGCCTCACGCGCCGGTTGAGGTTCGGCCCTGACCCTGAATCGCACGGAAGTCGGGGGCCACACAATCGCCAAAGAAAAGCCTTGCGGCCAGTGTTGCTACTTCTTTGCTACCGGCGCCTTTGTTGACGCCTTTGCTGCCGGGGCCGCACCAGCCTGCACGATCTCGACGTGCTTGGTGCGGACGGCAGTAAACGGCTTATCGGTGCTCGGATCGCGGGGCATGCGGGCAATATGCTTGATCAGTTCGACGGGCCCGCACTGCCCGAAGATCGTGTGCTTCCCATTCAGATGCGGAGTCGGCACTTCAGTGATGAAAAACTGTGAGCCGTTCGTGTTCGGCCCCGAGTTCGCCATCGCCAGGCGGCCCGGACGGTCGAAGGTCAGGTCGGAGAACTCGTCCTTGAACTTATAGCCCGGATCACCCGTGCCGTTACCGGCCGGATCGCCGCCCTGGATCATGAAATCGGGGATCACGCGATGGAAGATGGTGCCGTCATAGAGCGGAGTATTCGTCTTCTTTGCCTTGGTGATCGGGTTCGTCCAGTCCTTTTTGCCGGTTGCCAGCCCGATGAAGTTCTCGACCGTGACCGGGGCTTTGTCCTTGAACAGTGTGCAATCGATATCGCCGGCCGTGGTGTGAAGGATCGCCTTCGGATTGCCCGTGTCCTGTGCCACAACAATAGCGGGAACTAACAGCATCAACAGAAAAGCAGATTTGCGCATTTCCAAGTCCTCGCGGATGCCGCCGCATCTACTGCCGCGGGCGGCATGAGTTTTAGAACGGAGTATTCTACTTCACCGGCTGCGCGCTGCCGGATTGTATCTCTTGGCTCACCCGCTCGACGTCGCGGAACAAGCGCAGCGCGTTACCGCCGAGGATCTTGCGGAGGTCGTCGGCCTTGTAGCCGCGGTCGAGAAGCGCCTGCGTGATCTTCGGCAGGTCGGCAACCGAATCGACGCCGGAGGGCAGGCAATCGACGCCGTCGAAATCGGAGCCGATGCCGACGTGGTCCACCCCGGCTACCTTTGCGATGTGATCGAAGTGGTCGATGAGGCTCTTGAATGGCGGGCGCGGGATCGGTGGGGGAACGTTCTCCTCGAGCTGGTTCATCGAGTAATCGAGCTGCTGTTTGGCTTGCGGGTCGTTCTTGCCGGCAGGCGCCTGCTGTTTCTGCTGCGCTTCACGCGCCGTCTTGCGTTCCGCGCTCCACTTCTCGTACGCGACCCGATATGCTTCGTCGATGAAGCCGCAGTTGAAGTTCACCTGCACCAGGCCGTCCTTGGCCGCGATCGCTTTCAGCATTTCGTCGGTCATATTCCGCGGGTGGTTGGTCAGCGTCCGCGACGATGAATGCGAAGCCATGATCGGCGCCTTGCTGACCTCCAGCGCATCATAAAACGTCTTGTCAGCGACGTGCGAAATATCCACGATCATCCCGAGGCGGTTCATCTCGGTCACGACCTGCTTGCCGAAATCGGTCAGTCCATTGTGGTGCTCGACGGCGGTGGAGTGAACGTCGCCCGACGAGTCGGCCCACTCGTTGGTGTTCGCCCACGTCAGCGTCATGTAGCGCACGCCGAGGCGGTAGAAGTCGCGCAGGACGCGAATGTCGTTCTCGATGGCGTGCCCGCCCTCGATCCCCATCAGCGAAGCAAGTTTCCTGGCCTGGTGAGCGCGCTCGATGTCGGCGGCCGAGTAGGCCATCATCATCTGGTCGGGATGCTTGCGCGCGGTTTCGTAGACCGAGTCGATCATGTCGAGCGCGCGGACGGCGTAACGGCCCTGGTACTTCCGCGGGTCCACCCAGATGGAGAAGAACTGCGCGCCCAGGTTCGCCGTCTTGACCTTCGCGATGTCCCAGTGGCCCTTACCGGCGTCCGTGGCGGGATCGAAGTTCTCGTCGGTAAAGCGGCCGGGCGTGTCGGCGTGCGTATCAATGACGATCGCCGATTCCTGGATCTTGCGCGCGGCGGGAGAAACCTGGGGCCCGGTGTCCTGCGATACCAGAGCACTCTGGCAACAGGCAGCGATACAGGTAGTGAGGGTCACCAGGCAGACCAGCAGCTTTGCCATTTCCATGAAAGAGAAAACCCCACGAGGTTATCGAGGGGTCATTGTATATGGTCGGGTTCTGAAACCAAACAGAATCTATCGGCTTGCGACCTTTTCCTGGGTCTCGCGCCACGCCGTGTAGCGGTCCGATACCATCACGTGGAAGCACGCCTGCTTGCGCTCTTCGGCCGCCTCGACCAGTCCTTGATCGCGCAGGCGCACCAGGTACTGCTCCATAAATCTGCGCTGGTTGCGGTTCATGCCATGCTTTGCGATATCGACGGTCAGGCCGGCGAGGTGCGACGAGGCGGTCGGTCCCTCGGCGGGCGCGGCATTGCCGTTGTGGCGCATGAGTTTTTCCTGCTGCTCGACCGTCCGCACCGCCGAATTCACCTGGAGCGGTTGACGGAATTCCTTGTAATACGCCTGTCCGATGTCATTCAGGAAATCGCGCGTCCACGGACGACAGTAGCGGTGGTTCTGCTCAAGCCGTTCATCGACGCGGACGTATTTGTCGGACGGAAGCGCGACCAACTCTTTGTTCTGCACCAACTCGTTGAGCTCATCGTCGTCGGCGATGCGGCCCAGGTGCAAGCGGTCGATCTCTTCGTTCTGGCGGAGCAGGGAATCGTGCGAGCCCTTGAGGAGTAGGGGCGTGAACTTGACGGTGCGACGCGTGAGCTTTCCGGTCCGGGTATGGCGGGTGTAGCGTCCGCGCGTGTGCAATGCGAAGGACGATGATGTGAGCGACAGCAACAGCAGGGCCGATACGATCAGGTTCCGATCTGTGGCGCGCAAAGCGGTCTCCGGGTGTCCCTTAATCTGAGATGCTGAGGAGTGTAGCTCGTTATTGTTTCTTTTTATCTCAGGGATTTACCGGAGGAACCGGGAAAATCAACGGCAAAAGTAATCCGTATCGCATATTCCGTATTCCGGCCGAAGTTGCTGTCGGAATACGAGATACGGGATACGGAATACGCGTACGTCACTAATGTCTAGCGCCGGAAGAGATCCACCAGCGCCTGCTTCATCACCGCGCCGCCGGTCTCGGCGATCGAAGTGGTCAGCGGGATGTCCTTCGGGCAGACCTCGACGCAGTTCTGGGCATAGCCGCACTCATGGATGCCGCCATCGCCCATCAGCGCGTGCAGGCGGTCGGTCTTCAGCGCTGCGCCGGTCGGGTGCGTGTTGAACAGCCGCGCCTGCGAGATGGCCGCCGCGCCGACGAACCCGGTGTCCTCGTTGAATTGCGGACACGCCTCCATACAGCAGCAACACGAGATGCAGCGCGACAAAGGATACATCTGCTCCTGCTGCTCCGGAAGCAAGCGGGGCCCGGGTCCGAGGTCGTAGGTGCCGTCGATCGGGACCCACGCCTTGAGCTTCTTCAGGTTCTCGAATAGGACATTGCGGTCGACCGCGAGGTCGCGCACCACCGGGAACTTGCTGAAGGGCTCGAGCGTGACCGGCTGTGACAGATGGTCCACGAGCGCCGAACAGGCCATGCGCGTTTTGCCATTGATAAGCATGGCGCAGGAGCCGCAAACTTCTTCCAGGCAATTCGAGTCGTAGACGATCGGCGTCGAGGCCTTGCCGTCGCGCGTTGTGGGGTTGACCGCGATCTCCATCAGCACCGAGATCACGTTCATGTTCGGCCGATAGGGAATAGCGAACTCTTCCCAGTACGACCTGGAGTTCGGGTCCGCCTGCCGCTTGATCTTGAAAATGATTTGTTTGTCTGCCATCGCAATAATTGCCGTTTACCGGTTGTAAAAAAAAGTGATGATCAACAAAATCCCGCCGAGGACCATGAGCACAAAAGGAATCCCCGGAATGACCAGGTGCAGCCATAACGTGACGATCAAAAGCGCGATCCCGACGACCAGGTTGAGCATCGCCAGCGCCGAGTTGCGGACCTTGTCCATCAGACGTCCTTCGGTTTCGTGAACAACTCGACCTTCTTGCCTTCGGCCGCTATCCGCTGCGCCTCTGCGGCCTTCTTGCTTTGCTTCGACTCCAGGACCGCCCGAATGATCACGATCACGAGCGCCAACGCCAGCGCCGCGATGAAGCCCTTCATGAAATCCGGCTTGTTCTGCCCGCCGCGGACGAAGAAGATCACCGCCGCAACCGCAATCAGCACCAGCCGGAGTACCAATCGGTTTCGGTTCATGCCCTCAGTACTTCCTTGCGCGCGGCGCGATGAGCGAGACGTCCACCGGTTCGAACTCGAAACGCGGCTCGTCGGCGTCGGGCGCGAAGTACGCCTTCGTCGTCTTCTGCCAGTTCTTGTCGTCGCGTTCCGGGAAATCCGGCTTGTAGTGCGCCCCGCGAGATTCGTCGCGCATGCAGGCGCCCTTGGCAATGACGCGCGCCAACTGCAGCATGTTGTAGAGTTCGCGCGCGAACACGAACGTGCTGTTCGCCCACTTCGACTTGTCGCTCAGGTTGACCTTACGGTAGCGCTCCAGCAGTTCGACCAGCTTCGCGTCGGTCTGCTCCAGGTTCTTGTTGTAGCGGATGACCGTGCAATTACGAGTCATCAGGTCGCCCAGTTCGCGCCAGATCTTGAACGGGTTCTCGTCGCCCTGGTTCGAGATCAGGCGACCGTTGATGTCCTCCTGGCGCCTGCGCTCGGCATCGTGCGCGCCGTTTTGCGATACGCCTTCCAGTCCGCGCGCGTACTTCACCGAGTTCGGGCCTGCGAGAAATCCGCCGTAGATGCACGACACCAGCGAATTCGCGCCCAGGCGGTTGGCCCCGTGGATCGAGTAATCGCACTCGCCCGCCGCGAACAACCCCGGGATATTTGTGCCCTGATCATAATCGACCCACAGCCCGCCCATCGTGTAGTGCATGCCCGGAAAGATCTTCATCGGCACTTCACGCGGATCGTCGCCCACGAATTTCTCGTAGATCTCGAGGATGCCTTCCAGCTTCTTGTCGAGGATCTTGCGGTCGATGTGCGTCAGGTCGAGATAGACCATCGGCTGGCCGTCGATGCCGAGGTTGTACTCGTAGACGACTTTGTGGATGGCGCGGGTCGCGACATCGCGCGGGACGAGGTTGCCGTACTTCGGATACCACTCTTCCAGGAAGTACCAGCGCTCGTTCTCGGGGATCTGTTTCGCCGGACGCTTGTCGCCCTGCTTCTTCGGGACCCACACGCGTCCGCCCTCGCCGCGGGCGGATTCCGACATCAGGCGCAGCTTGTCTTCGCCCGGTATCGCCGTCGGGTGGACCTGGATGAACTCGCCATTCGCGTAGAAAGCGCCCTGCTGATACAGCGCCGATTGCGCCGACCCGGTGCAGACCACCGAGTTCGTGGACTTGCCGAAGATGGCGCCGATGCCGCCGGTCGCGATGATGACCGCGTCGGACGGGAAAGTGTAGACCT
>CAZLJE010000070.1:0-9579 GCA_964559835.1 uncultured Terriglobales bacterium | reverse complement strand
TTGCTTGCATCAATCGTCTGATCTCGCGGGCTCGTTGCGCGAGTTCTGCACGTGCAGAAGTGACTCCCGCCGGAGTCTGCATCGCGACCGCGACCAAACCGCCGAAAGCCAGAGCATAACCCACGCGGCCCGGATTCCATCCGCTCGAAGCAAGATACGCGGCCAAGAACGACCCAAGACCTGTTTGCACGTCAGCGAGAAAGAAGTTCAGCCATTCGAGCGACCTCAAACTCCGCTGTTGTCCTGGTGAGGTATCGCTCACAGACTTCCTCGTAGTGGTCTCACTCGGTATCGTGAAGGGTCCCTCCTCGAGTGCGCGACGATGTTGCATCGACCCTCTCAGCTCATAGCCAGAGCATTCCGACCAACAGGGTCAGCGCTGTGAGCGGCGCGCCGACTTTGAAGTAGGTCCAAAATCCGATCTCTACACCCTGTGCCCGCGCGCGTTGCACGACAATCAGATTCGCAACCGAGCCTACGAGGGTAAAGTTGCCGGCGAGTGTGGAGGCCATCGCGACGACGAGCCATGCTCGCTGCGGATCCTGGAGTTGCCCCACGAAGGGCTTCAACACCAGGACCGCAGGCACATTGCTTACGATGTTTGATAGCAGGGCGGTAAGACCTCCCAGGATTGGGAGGTGCTCCAGGTGCAGGGCACCGACGGCGGCGATGACGTGCGGTGAGAGCACGCTCCTCTCGAGTCCGGCGACGACGATGAAGAGGCCCGCAAACATGACCAGCAGCGACCAGTCGATCTCGGCGTAGACCTTTTCGGATTTGACGCGCCGAGTGAACAGCATGAGGACGCCGGCGACGATCGCGACGCCGGCCGGAGGCAGTCCGAGAAAGAACCCCACGACCATCCCGAGCGCGATCAGGACGGACTTCGCCACGAGAGGAAGGTTGGCGCCAGTCCGTAGGGGCTGCGCCTGCAGAGCGGCGGTCGTCCAAAACTCCGTGCGGAAGATGAGCGCGATCGTTGCGATGGTGAGCAGCAGACCCACCGTCGCCACCGGCGCCAGCGCGGAGGCGAATGTTGCGTAGGGGATATGCGAAAGGCTCCCGATGATGATGTTCTGCGGATTGCCCGTGATCGTCGCGGTACTACCGACATTTGACGCCATGGCGACGGCGAGCAGATAGGGCACGGGATTGCGCTTCAGCAGGAGCGCGATATCGAGTACGAGGGGTGTCAGCGCCAGGCAAATAGACCCGATCCGGTCTGTCGGGACCGTCCGCTATCGGGGCTGCAATCCCTTGGAGTGGCGCTATCAGATCAAGTTGAGAGGATGAGAAGCGTTTCGAATGGACTGCGGGGTCTGGCCGAATGCCCGTAAGAAGCTTCTGCGCATACGCTCCCTGTCGCCGAACCCATTGGTGCGTGCGATGGTTTGCACTGGCAGCCGTCCCTGCTCGAGCATCAGACGAGCTGCCTCCAGACGAAGGTTTTCAATTGCCTTCGCTGGGGACATGCCCGTTTCGAGGCGGAACACTCGACTGAACTGGCGAGGGCTCAAACAGGCCGCCTCCGCGAGTTTTTCAACGGACAAGCGCTTCGACAGGTTACGTCTGGCGTACTGAAGCGCGTCTTGAACGCGATCGGATTTCGCGTCAATTTCCAGGAGGGCCGAGTACTGAGATTGGCCACCTGCTCGCCGATGGTGGACGACCATAGCTCTCGCAGCTTCGCGCGTCTTTTCGGGTCCCACATCGCGTTCGACCAAAGCCAGCGCGAGGTCGATTCCCGCTGTCATTCCCGCTGACGTCCAGATATGGCCGTCACCTACGAATATCCGATCGATTTCGACGTGCGTTTTGGGGAAGCGAGTCTGCAACTCCTTGCCGAAAAGCCAATGTGTGGTCGATCGGCGGCCATCGAGTAACCCGGCTTCACCCAGAATAAACGCTGCGACACAAATAGACGCAATTCGGCGCGTCTTCCCATAGCTGCGTTGCAGGAGTTCCAGGATGTCTGCAGGCGGCTTCTGAGTATCCAGCGGCGCCCCGACGAGCATGGTATCGAGCGCAACATCGTCCGCTCGCTCGGTCTGCGTCGCCATGCCGAAGGAGTTGACTACCAAGCCGCCGCGTGCGGATACAACGTGCAGCTGGTAGTAGGGCTCGCCTAACATCATGTTCGCGACTTCGAAAGCCCCCAACGAAGCAAAACTGAGGTTCGCGAAGCGCGGTGGCAGAAGCAAACCGACGTGAAGAATAGCGAACTCCGTTCGAGTGGGAGTGCATCAGAAAGGGGTCGCGTTGTCGAACCCGACCGAATTCCGCCCGGGTTCCAATGCTACGCGCCGGCTTTTTGGCGCTCAAGATCTATGCACAGATTCATGGCTGGCCAGCCACGGCGGTGGCCACGCAAATGTCCGAAAGAGACGGATTTATGACCTTTGGCTCGCTGCACCGCGAGTAGAAGAATCCCTGAATTGGCTGCGCCTGTACCGCGCCGCACGAAAAAGCGGCTGGAGGGTGCCCGAATCTCGGAGAAGGTGATGAGCGCCTGCCGACGGATCGTATTGGCATCGCGCCCTGTGAGTGTACCGACGCTCGACAATTTTCGCCTCGAGAGCGGTCCAATTCCCGTGCCGGCCAAGGGGCAGCTGCTGGTTCGCACTCTCTATCTATCCCTGGATCCATACATGCGCGGGCGAATGAGTAGCGCGCCGTCTTATGCCCAGCCAGTAGCGATAGGGGACACGATGGAAGGCGAGGTGGTGGCCGAGGTGGTTCAGTCACGCACTTCAGCCTATCGGGAAGGGGATCTGGTGCGCTCTATGGTGGGGTGGTGCACCCACGCAACCATTCGGCCTGAGAATGCCCGTCGGGTGTTAGCCGGCCCGGCGCCGCTAACGGCATCTCTCGGTGTATTAGGTATGCCGGGGTTCACGGCGTACATCGGAATGAAAGTCATTGGCCAACCGAAGGAAGGCGAAACGCTCGCCGTCTCGGCCGCATCCGGTCCAGTAGGGTCGCTGGTCGGTCAGCTGGCCAAGCTTGCTGGGGCGCGTGCGATTGGAATTGCAGGTGGCACAGTCAAGTGTCACTACCTTGTGACCACCCTTGGGTTCGACGCAGCCGTCGATCGGCATGCAGAGGATTTTGCGCGAGCGTTGCAAGACATTTGCCCCGATGGAATAGACATCTATTTCGAGAACACCGGCGGGGCCATATGGCCAGCGGTGCTGCCACTCCTGAATCGTTATGCGCGCGTACCTGTGTGTGGCCTGGTGGCGCTCTATAACGGGGTGCAGCAGGCCGGTCGCGATTGGTGGCCGGACACGGTGCTCGCCGTCCTACGACGCAGCCTCCTGATTCGCGGCTTTAATAACTCCGAATTTGCTAACGAACACTATGATGAGTTCATTCAGCAAATTGGACCCTTGGTGGCGTGCGGCGAAATTCGTTATCGGGAGGACATCGTAGAAGGCCTCGAGGCGGCACCTCGCGCTTTCATTGGAATGCTAGAGGGACGGAACTTTGGCAAGTTGATCGTCAAGGTCGCATGAATACTGTGTGATAAAGGCGCTTTGACTCAAGCGGCCAACGCGCCGGTCGCGCCGATATCTGTATGCGCCGCGCGGTGCGAGACCGTTGCGGACAGCACCAATTCGTGCCTCACGACTACTACAAAGTGCGAATTGCGCGTCCGAAATGGTGGCTTCTGCGTCACACCGGACACACACCCCGCACGTACGATGCTAGCCAATCCGCTAGTGCAAGTGAGAAGTACGTCCTGCGCACAAGGTAGAAGCGGGTTGGTGCGAAGGCGTGCGACATCGAAATCATCCGAGTGGATCTTTACTGCAAAGGGGAATAGTTGTGAAACAGTCTATTAAGAATGTCGTCCTGGTGCATGGAGCTTTCGCCGACGGCTCCGGCTGGGAGCCCGTTGCTAACATCCTCAAGAATGATGGGTACAAGGTGTCGGTGGCGCAGCCCCCCGAGACCTCCTACGCCGAGGACGTCAAGTATGCGAGGGCGGCCGTCGACGCCATGGGCGGACCGGTGGTCCTCGTCGGCCACAGTTATGGCGGGTCCATCATCACCGAGGCCGGCAACGATACGAACGTTTCAGCATTAGTTTACATCGCCGCCTTTGCGCTCGATGAAGGTGAGAGCTGTGCGTCGATCGAACAGGCCGTGCCGCAAGCCTCCAAGGCGTTCAAGCCGGACGGTAACGGCAACTGGTGGATAGACCAGGAGCATTTCGCGGCCGACTTCTGCGCGGACATCCCGTCGGAGAAGGCGTGGTTCATGGCTATCTCGCAGGTACCGATCTCTACCGACTCGTTCACTCACAAGGTCACGAAGCCCGCCTGGAGGACCAAGCCGAGTTGGTACATGGTCGCCACCGAAGACCGAGCGATCAATCCAGAGCAGCAACGGATGATGGCGAAGCGGGCCCGTGCCAAGACGGTCGAAGTGAATGCCAGCCATGTGGCCTACGTGTCTCATCCGAAGGAAACAGCCAAGCTCATCGCAGAGGCCGCCAACTCCGTGCACATCAATGGGTAGCTATACGCTACCAGACAAGATGATCTTCGCCGACCTGGTCAGAGTCGGCGGAGATCCTGTCATGGATATAGCCGCATTGGGAGAAGGGAAATGAAAAATCAAATCACCATAAGCGGACAGAACGGCGCGTTTAGCGCTTACATCGCCAGACCGGAGACATTGCCGGCTCCCGCCGTCGTCGTTCTGCAAGAGTTGTTCGGGGTGAACGCGGATATTCTTAGGCATTGCGATGAACTGGCCGAGCAAGGTTTCATCGCTGTTGCGCCAGACCTTTTTTGGCGGCAAGAGCCGGGCGTCGATCTCAGCGTCAATTCAGAGGCAGACTGGCAGCACGGCCTTCGCCTCTATCAAGCCTATAACCGCGACGCCGGCGCCGAGGATGTCAGGGACACCGCTGAAGCTGTGGCAAAGCTGCCCGAGTGCACCGCGAACGTAGCCGTCCTCGGCTACTGCCTCGGGGCGCTGATGACGTTCTTGACCGCCGTGCGCTACGCCGTCGTCGATGCTGCGGTCGCCTATCATGGTAGTGACACTGAAAAGTATCTGAGCGAGATCGACGGCCTCCACGCGCCCCTGCTGATGCACCTGGGCGAGGAGGACGAGTTCATTTCCAAGACTGCACAAGCCCAGATCAAGGCGGCGCTAGCCAAGAAGCCCAACACAACGGTGTATAGCTACCCGGGTCAGCGTCACGCCTTCTCGCGGCACAATGGCGCACATTACAACGCTGCGGCGGCAGCGCTCGCCAACGGGCGGACAAGCGAGTTTTTAAATCGACAACTGAGATGATCTTCGGTCGATTCCATGCCTCCGGCCTCGATCTCGCGCGGCGCTATCACGACGGGCTCGGGCAGAACGAACGGCCGCTAAGCGGCGATTGAATCGCGGTGGCTGATAACCGGTTTTGGCCGGTTCCTGCCCGAAAGCCGAGATGCAACCTGGTGTAGCCCCGGGGAGCGACAAACTAGCTTTCGAGAAGCCTCCGGTGGAGGGCGCGGGTCGTTATGGATGTGAGCCTTACCAGCCCACCATGTTCCGTCCGCTTCAGCTCCGCTTGGTCGGAGATCGCATGACCCACCGCCGATGATTGAGCGAGTTTACCGATCGGCGAATCCGAGGATCAGCCGATAACTCGAAAGTCACTGATCTCACCTCGAGAGCGGCGAGGCACTGCAGCACAAACGCAAAAGTGAAGGACCCGCGTGACATTCTGTTGGCGATCGAACGCTCAGTCACGCTTATGCCAGTCTGCTGCAGCCGCCAGGCCAGGAATTGGTATGTCACACCGCGGCGCGTTAGCTCCGCCCTAAAGACTCTTCGCGCCTCATCCCGCCAGTAGTTCATCGAGAGTCTCCGCTATTCGGCGCTTCAATTAACTCCTAGGCCAGTCCCTTCGGGACGAATACGTCCCATCCGTCCAGACAACATCCAGATCCCATGCGCAGTTGGCGCGCAAAAAAGGGCGAGGACTTGCGTCCTCGCCCTCTGAAATGCTCGCTTGAGCCTGTCAGTCTCAACTTATGGGGTCCTCAGTCGCACCTTATGGGGTCCCAGTCGCACCTTATGGTGCAACCCACAAATAGCGCCCCTGCCTGCGCGGCCTCTCCTCACCCGCACTTCGAATCACCGCAGTTCAGGCAGGTCATGCAGCCGTCCATCATGACCACCGCGGCGGTGCTGCACTTGCCACAGAGCTGCGCGCCCTCGGGGAAGTGCGACTTCGAGAAGGCATCCGTCTGCTTCGCGCGGGCGTCGAACTCGGCGCGCTTCTCCTCCACCATCTTCTGCTGAAACTGGTCGAGCTGCGGCTTCCTCATGAGACCGATGCTCTGCAGGTGCCGCTCGATCACATGGCCGAGCTCCGCGATGATCGACGGCATGAACTTCCCGCCCGGCTGCCAATAGCCGCCACGGGGATCGAACACCGCTTTCAGCTCGTCCACGAGGAACGTGACGTCTCCGCCCTTGCGGAACACGGCGGAAATAATCCGGGTGAGCGCCACGATCCACTGGAAGTGATCGAGGTTCTTCGAATTGATGAAGATCTCGAAGGGGCGGCGCTGCTCGTACTCGGTGCCTTCGTTCAGCACGATGTCGTTGATGGTCACGTACATCGCGTGGTCCGAGATCGGAGTTTTGATCTTGTAGGTCGAGCCGATCAGCATCTCCGGCCGTTCGAGCTTCTCGTGCATCCGGATGACTGTAGCGGTCCGGCCGTTCTTGTCGCGGAAGGTCTCCTCGCCCTGAATGGCGAGCACCTTGGCGTCCGCAACTTTGTCTGCAGCCTTCTCCGCAACCTTGCCGGCGGCCTTCTCGGGCGCCCTCTCCTCCGGCTTCTGCACGCTGTACTTGACGATTTTCCGATCGATCTTGATGGCCATGTTGTGTTTCCTGAATCTGTTCCGAAGCGACCGCATCGCGTCGCCCTCAGGCGGTAATGGGATACTCGCTGTCAGCGGGAATCTCCCGCACGGGTGACATCACCTCACGATCTAACAGCTCAGTGACGCCCGTAGTACCCCTCTCGCATTGCGTCGTGTAAGTTCGCCGCAGTGTGGATCTCTCCGTCATATTCGATCTCTTCGTCCCCGCGCGCCTCGATAACCGTTCCATCATCAAGTGTGAACTTATAGATCGTGTTCTTGAGGTCCTGCTCCTTGACCAACACGCCCTGGAAGGCTTCGGGGTTGAAGCGGAACGTCGTGCAGCCCTTGAGCCCCTGCTCGTGCGCGTAGAGATAAATGTCCTTGAACTTCTCGTACGGAAAGCCCGTCGGCACGTTAGCCGTTTTGGAAATCGACGAATCCACCCACTTTTGCGACGCCGCCTGCACGTCAACGTGCTCCTTCGGCGAGATGTCGTCAGAGGCGATGAAGTAATCCGGGAGCCTGTCGGAGTTGGCTGCCGCATCCGGACTCGCCTTCGGATTGACCAGCTCGCGATAGGCCAACAGCTCGAAGGAGTAAACGTCAATCTTCTCCTTCGATTTCTTGCCGTCCCGAATCACGTTACGGAAGTAGTGGTGTGCAAAGGACGGCTCAATGCCGTTCGAGGCATTGTTCGCAAGCGACAGGGAGATCGTGCCCGTCGGTGCGATCGAGGTGTGATGTGTGAAGCGCGCGCCGACTTCGGCCAGCTCGTGCACCAGCTGCGGAGCGACTTCCGCAATGCGCTGCATGTATCGGCTGTACTTGGCGTGCAGCAGGCGGCCCGGGATCTTCGCACCCGGCTTCCATCCGTCGCGCACCATTTCCGTCCGCTTTCTCAACATCTCGCGGGTGACCGTGAACTCCTCATTCATGATCGGAGCCGGGCCTTTCTCACGAGAGAGCTCGAGTGCCGCCTCCCATCCCGCGACCGCCATTTCCCGCGAGACATCCTCCGTGAACTTCAGCGATTCGGGCGAGCCGTACTTCATGCGCAGAAGTGTCATCGTGCTGCCCAGGCCGAGGAAGCCCATGCCGTGACGACGTTTGCTCAGAATCTCCTTGCGCTGTCTCTCGAGCGGCAGGCCGTTGACCTCCACGACGTTGTCCAGCATGCGCGTGAAGATCTTGACGACCTCGCGATACTCGGACCAATTGAACTGCGCGAGCTCCGTGAACGGATGGCGGACGAAGTTCGTGAGGTTGACAGAACCTAACAGGCAAGCGCCGTACTCCGGTAGCGCCTGTTCGCCGCAGGGGTTCGTAGCGCGGATGTTTTCGCACCACCAGTTGTTGTTCATCTCATTGACACGGTCAATGAGAATGAACCCCGGCTCCGCGAAATCATAGGTCGACGTCATGATGAGATCCCACACGCGTCGCGCCGGCAGGGTCTTGTAGACCTTGCACGCGACCAGGCCCTCTTCGTTGACGACATAGCCGTCGTGAATCTCCCACTCACGCCACTGGAACTTGTTGGTGTCAGTCAGATCGGGATGCTCGCTCTCGTACTCCTTGCGTGAGATCGGGAATGCGAGCTTCCACTCACGATCTTCCCGTACCGCCTGTATGAATTCATCGGTGATGAGCAGGGAGAGATTGAACTGCCGCAGACGGCCGTTTTCCCGCTTGGCACGGATGAATTCCATGACGTCAGGATGTCCGACGTCGAACGTCCCCATCTGCGCTCCGCGTCGGCCGCCGGCAGAGGAGACGGTGAAACACATCTTGTCGAAGATGTCCATGAAGGAGAGCGGACCCGAGGTGTAAGCACCCGCGCCCGAGACATACGCCCCGCGTGGGCGAAGCGTGGAGAAGCAGTATCCGATGCCCGCGCCGGACTTCAATGTGAGACCGGCCTCGTGAACCTTTCTGAGGATATTGTCCATCGAGTCGTGAATTGCGCCGGAGACGGTGCAATTGATGGTCGACGTGGCCGGCTTGTGTTCTAACGCCCCCGCATTCGAGGTAATGCGGCCGGCAGGAATCGCGCCGCGGCGCAACGCCCACAGGAAACGCTCGTACCAGTGCTCGCGCACGTCCTCACGCTCTACGTCCGCGAGCGCGCGGGCGACCCGCTTGTAAGTGTCGTCCATCGTCTTGTCGATGGGCGTACCGTCCTTCGCGGTCAGGCGGTATTTCTTGTCCCAGATGTCCAGAGACGCTTCCTGGAACGGAATGGCGTCGATGTCTTTGGGTTCTATTTTCACGACGGTATTCATGAGTCCGCGGCGCTCCGACTATTTTTAACGCCCATTTCCCACGGAATATTCCGGGAATCGGACGCCCCGCGCGTCCGTTACCTGCCGATGACTGGTCAGCCGTGAGCCACAAATGGCCCCCTGCTTCCGGCAGCCGGCTATTCCGTGAAAACCTCCCCCGACCGCGCGATATTGCATCGCTTCCGCGAAACACAAGATCTTGTGTCGGGGTCAAAAGATTAGTGACGCGTGCGGCACTCGTCAATATGTTCGGGCAGATTCTGTAATGCCAAAAATATACATACAATACAGTTATTTACGGCGTTAATGGCCGCGGCATCCCTGCATTGGAGTGATAATCTGCCCTGCCTGCGGACGATCCAGGCACCCCAATATATTGTGCTCAGCTGGTGCACAGCTTGTGCACA
>CAZLJE010000069.1:0-11570 GCA_964559835.1 uncultured Terriglobales bacterium | reverse complement strand
ACGTCAGATCACGAACCCGCCTTCCCCTGAGCCTTGCGCCATGAGCCCTGAGCCCGTTTCTTCTGGTGTCATTCCGAGCGAGGACGCGGCCATAAGCGCGGCCGGTTTTGCCGCGCTTGCCGCGTCCGAGTCGAGGAACCTGCATGGTTCTCAACCGACGCCCACACCCTGTCCGGAACCCGCACTCTCTCCCGCATGTCATCCTGAGGCCGACGCTGAGCGTAGCGAAGGGGAGGCCGAAGGACCTATGCATTTCCGGCCGCAATCCATAGATCCTTCGTCGGGCTTACGTCCTCCTCAGGATGACAGTCGTCAACAGCCCGGCGCCGCCTGAGCCATGAGCCAGGAGCCAGGAGCCCTGCGCCCTACGTGTTCCGGTTAAACTGGCGCCTGGTGCGCACCATTTTCCATGTCGATATGGACGCGTTCTTCGTCTCGGTCGAGGAGCTGTACGATCCATCGCTGAAGGGGAAAGTGGTGGTGGTCGGCGGCAAGCGGGATGAGCGCGGCGTGGTGGCGGCGGCGTCGTATGCGGCGCGGAAGTACGGTGTGCATTCGGCGATGCCGCTGCGAACCGCGTCGAAGCTGCTCCCGAACGACGCCATCTTCCTCGACGGACATCCGGACCGGTATCGCGAATCTTCGCACAAGGTTCGCGAAGTCCTGAACTCGTTTACGCCGGCGCTGGAGATGGCCTCGATCGACGAAGCTTATCTCGACATGACGGGAACGGAGCGCCTGCATGGTCCGCCTCTGAAAGCGGCGCATGCGTTGCATGAAGTGATGCGCGAGCGCACCGGACTGAAGTGCTCGATCGGGATCTCGGCGGCGCGGATGGTCGCGAAGGTCGCAAGCGACCAGGCGAAGCGAGACGGCGTCCTGTGGGTCATGCCGGGATGCGAAGCGGCGTTCCTCGCGCCGTTGGACGTCAGGAAAATTCCGGGCGTGGGAAAGGTCACGGAGAAGAACCTGCACGACCTCGGCATCCGGAAGGTTGGCGACCTGGCGAAACTCGATGCCGAGTTCCTCGAGGAGCGCTTCGGCAAATGGGGATTGGCGCTGGCGGGAAAATCACGCGGCGAGGATGCCGGCGGATGGTTCGACAGCGAGATCGGCAGCGATGAGGGCGCGAAGTCGATCAGTCACGAGCACACCTTCAACCACGACACGGCGGACCCGCAGCAGATCGAAACGACGCTGGCGCACCTCACGGAACTGGTGGCGAGGCGTCTGCGCGATGCGGGAGTGTTCACGCGAACGGTACAGCTCAAGCTGCGCTATTCGGATTTCACGACGATCACGCGGGCGCAGACGCTGGCGACGGCGACGCAGTTGGACACCGAGATCCTGGAGCCGATCCGGAAACTGTGGCTGAAGAACTGGAATCGCGGAAGCACAGTGCGATTGCTGGGGGTGCAGGCGTCGGGGCTGGAGCACGATGAGGGACAGATGGGGCTGATCGAGTCGGAGAAGCACGAGCGCTGGAAGAACGCGTTGTCGGCCGCCGACAAGCTGCGAGACAAGTTCGGCGAAGGCGCGGTGTCGCTGGCGACAGGAATGCGCGGGAAGTTCCGCGAGCGGACGCACGAGGCGATGCCGGAGAAGAAGAGTAATAAGTAATAAGTACCGAGTACCGAAAGCCGCTACTGTTGTGGCGCGGCGCCGCCTTCGAGTTCGACCATGTCGCCGACGTTGATGTGCTCGAGAGTATTGGTGATCATGGCCGTGGCACTGGTCGGAGTAACGCTGAGCACGACCATTTCGCCCAGCGCGCGTTTCGGTAACTTGGCGAACGTGCTGTTGGCGACGTAGGGGGCGAGCTTGCTGGTGTCCTCGCTTTGCTGGACTTTATAGGAGACGGCTTCGGTCTGGTCGATCTTCATCGGATCGTAGCCGCGGACGGCGCGGAAGTAGTCGCCTACCTTGACGCCTTGGCTGGATCCAACGCTGAGATACACCTTCTGGCCGGTGGCGACGATGACATCGAATTCCTTCGCCATGAGGATGCGGCCGTTGACACTGCTGCCGTTGGCGGGCCAACGTTCGAACCCGGCGTTACGGAACGGAACCGACTGCTTCTCGACGAATGGGACAACGAGGTCGCCGGTTACCATGGCAGTGCAACTGAATTCCACCCGCGCGATCGCGGTACCGCCGCGGATGGCGAACACCTTCACGCGTCCGAGTTCCTGGAATGGCTGGCCGACCGAGGCGATGGCAGAAGCCTGTCCGGGGAACGCCGGATTGCGGTTGGGGTCGCGGAGTTCGCGGATAATGCTGTAGCGCTCACCTTCGGTGTAGCCGCCGCCCTCAAGGAAAATGGTGTCGCCTTGCGCGAACTGGGTCGCAGCGGGAGCTTCGGCGCCGGCGAGCACGTAATTGGCGTGGTTGTACTTTTCCTTGCTGATGAACCCGGCACAATTGAGGTCGGAATAAGTAGGAGCAGGCGGGCGCTCGGTCTTATTCGTAGTTCGCTCAGCGATCTGCGCGCCGGGAGTCACTTGGGGTTGCGGTTGTTCCTCCTGCGCGACGGCGAGCGTTGCCGTGATGACCAGGACCAGCAGGCAAAGACGTTTCATGTTTCCTCCTCGGGAGCATCCGCGGCTGGGCGGAATTCCCGGAAACAGGGACCGCCGCTGGAGGCAAAGGACCCCCAGCGGAGTTTTGCGGCTTGAACGCTAGCAAAGGTCAGGGCCTTATTCAAGAGTCGGTTAGTAACCGTAGGGGTACCGGGTGCCGAACTGGGCAAGAAATCGTGCAAAAGCGTGGTTGCATCCGTTATGGTGCATCTGTAAGATGCAGACGCTTTATTATCAATGAGTACAGCAGTATTTACCTTCGCGTCCCGAGCTCTGCCGTTGCGGCTGCCACGCATCTGTGTGGCCGTGGTGGGGTCATCCGGGCAAGAACTGGCGGACAAGGCGGAGAGCCTTGGCCGAGATAACCCCTTTGTTGAGTTTAGGTTAGACTACGTCAAGAATCCTGCCCAGGCACTCCCTGCACTGAAGAAGTTCTTCAGTTATCACCCGGAGGTGGTCGCGATAGCGACCTGCCGCCGGGCGAACAACGGGGGTAAGTACAAGGGATCAGTGGCGTCGCAAGTGGATGTGCTTGGAAAAGCAGCAGGTTGCGGGTGCCAGCTAGTCGATATCGAATTGGAAAGTGCGTCGACGCTGAAGCCGGCGGAACTGGAAAAGCTGCGCTCCAAGGCGGGACTCATTCTTTCGTACCACGACTTCCGTGCGACCAGAAAGCTGGAGGAGACCTTCGAAAAGATCAAGGCCTACCCGGCGGACTTTTACAAACTGGTCAGCACGGCGACGAGCCTGCACGACAACGTGCTGATGATGAAGTTCCTGGAGAAGGCCAGCCACGATCACTCGGTGGTGGGAGTATGCATGGGCGAGCAGGGAATCATCAGCCGGGTGCTGGCGCTGCGCGCTGGAAGCGTGTTCACGTTCGCCGCTGCGACCGAGGGCGAGGAGACTGGCCCGGGGCAGATCGCAGCGAAGACACTGCGGGACGTGTATCGCATCGAGCAGGTAGACGCGGCGACGAAGGTGTACGGCGTGGCCGGAGACCCGGTGTCGCACTCGCTGTCGCCGGCGATGATGAACGCGGCGTTCCGGCGAGAGAACGTGAACGCAGTGTACCTGGCGTTGCACGCGAAGACGATCAGCGACCTGCTGGCGTGCGTGCGCGAGATTCCGATCCACGGGCTGAGTGTCACCATGCCGTACAAAGAAGAGATCGTGAAATACCTGGATAATCACGATCCGCTGACGCAGAAGACCGGCGCCTGCAACACGGTGGTGCGCGGCGCAGACGGGCGGCTGTTCGGATTCAATACCGACGTCTCGGGCGTGGTCCGCCCGCTGGAACAGCGCATTTCGTTGAACGGGGCAAAGGTGCTGGTGCTCGGCGCCGGAGGGGCTGCGCGGTCGGCGGTGTTCGGACTGAAGCAGCGAGGCGCCGAGGTGTACATCCTGAACCGCACGCCGGCGACAGCGCAGAAACTGGCGCGGCAGGCGAAGGCGAAGGTGATCAAGCGCGCCGACCTAAAGAAGATCAAGCCCGATGTGATCATCAACGCGACGCCGGTGGGAATGGGCAACGGCAAGGAATCGCCGCTCAGCGAAAAAGAGATCGAGGCGCGCTACGTCCTGGACATGGTCTACCAGGGCGAAACGCGGTTTACGAAGCTGGCGAAAGCAAAGGGCGCAACCGTAATCCCGGGTTACGAAATGTTCGTGCAGCAGGGAGCGCGTCAGTTCGAGATCTGGACGGGCAAACCGGCGCCGGAAACCGACATGCAGAACGAAGTGCTGGCCGCGGTCGAGCGGGCTTCCCAAAACGGAAAAGGTTTGCGCAAGTAACCTGCCGGAAAGTAACTTCCCCGCGTACACTTCGGGTGTGTACCGTTCGCTTATAAAACTGAGCAGTAATCCTTGACAGCATCGGTTTGTGCAGCGATGCTAGTGCCATCCGGAGGCCCTATGGCACAGGCGCAGCGCGAACAGCGCTCAACCAGGCGTTTTTCCCTCAAACTGCCTGTAACAGTAAAGTTCAACGAGCAGGGCGTGGAGAAAACCGCCCATACGCGCGACGTCAGCGCGCGGGGGATCTGCTTTTACATGGACTCGACGGTTTCCGAGGGGTCCGAGATCGACTTCACGCTGACCCTGCCGCCGGAGATCACGCTGACCGAGAGCATCCGCGTGCACTGCAAAGGGAAGGTAGTGCGCGTTGAGCCCCAAGTGCCGGGCGGACGCGTGGGGATCGCCGCAGTGATCGAGCGCTACGAGTTCCTAGCGGAACCGTAGAGAGTTTCAGTTTCAAGTTTCAGCAGAGGCCGCTTGCGAGCGGCCTTTTTGCTGGTCGCAATGCGATATTCACACCCGTCAGGCCAAACTCAGCGGGCGAGCAACGAAATTTTAATCTCCCAGCAACCGTCCGTTAACAACGACTGCCTAGAGTTTCTCCAAGGGGTGAGTCTCTCCCTCGGAGGAAAGAATGAAGTCCCAGTTGTTGCATTCCGTCCTGCGCAACGGCACAGCCGCCGTTGCGTCAGCCGCGGTGCTCATCGGAGCGATGGCTCCGGTGTACGCCGCAGACCCCGATGATTCGTCGACAACGACGCCGATCAAGCACGTGGTAGTGATCTTCCAGGAGAACGTCTCGTTCGATCACTATTTCGCCACGTACCCGGCGGCGACCAATCCCTCGGGTGAACCGGCGTTCACAGCGCGTCCGGGAACGCCATCGGTCAACGGCCTGAATCATCCGCTGCTCACTGCGAATCTGAATTCCACTACGCCCTTCCGGCTCGACCGTTCACAAGCGGCAACCTGCGACCAGGACCACAACTACACCGACGAGCAAAAGGCTTACGACGCGGGTTTGGCGGACAAGTTCGTAGAAACCGTTGGGAACGGCCCCGGCACCGACGGCACGCTCACCTGCAAGAAGACGGACGTGATGGGCTACTTCGACGGAAATACGGTCACCGCGTTGTGGAACTACGCCCAGTTCTTCGCGATGAGCGACAACAGCTTCAACTCCACGTTCGGACCTTCGACACCGGGCGCGCTGAACCTGGTGTCGGGACAGACGCACGGCGTGGGCACGACGACGGGCAATGTATCAGGCGATGTTATCGCGGGCTCCGTGATCGGCGATCCCCAGCCCGGATTCGACGATTGCTCGACCCGCGAGACGGTGACCATGACCGGCCAGAACGTCGGCGACCTGCTCAATGCGAAGGGAGTCACGTGGGGCTGGTTCCAGGGTGGGTTCCGGCCGTCGTCGGTAGTGAACGGGAAGGCCGTGTGCGGCACATCGCACATCGGCAGCGACGGCAAGAAGAAGGGAGACTACATCCCGCACCACGAGCCCTTCCAGTATTACCAGTCAACGTCGAACCCGCACCACCTGGCGCCTAGTTCGACAGCGCTGATCGGCCACCAGGGCGACCAGGCGAACCACCAATACGATCTGGTGGATTTCTGGGCGGCGGCGAACGCGAACAATCTTCCCGCGGTGAGCTTCATCAAGGCGCGTGGATTCGAGGATGGACACGCGGGGTACTCGGACCCGCTGGCGGAACAGCGCTTCATAGTCGACTTCATCAATCGCCTGCAGGCGCTGCCGGAGTGGAGGGAAACGGCGGTCGTCATCTCGTATGACGATTCGGATGGCTGGTACGACCACGTGGTGCCGCCGATCGTGAGCCCGTCCAACACGACGGCGGACGCACTGGCGGGGCCGTCGAATTGCGGAACGCCGGCAATCGGCGTTTATCAGGGCCGCTGCGGCTATGGCCCACGCCTGCCGCTGCTCGTCGTTTCGCCGTACGCGAAGGAGGACTTCGTGGACGGGACGACCACCGACCAGAGCTCGATCCTGCGCTTCATCGAAGACAACTGGCAGCTCGGGCGCATCGGCGACCAGTCGTTGGACGAACGCGCTGGATCGTTGAACAACATGTTCGATTTCCGGCACGCACGCGGTATGCGGCTGATCCTGGATCCGGCTACCGGACAGAGAATCGACACGGACAACAACCACGACTAGCAGGGGGAAAAGAAGTTCGTAGCGCACCGGCCTGGCAGAAATCGCCAGGCCGGATTTTTGTCGCCAGGCAAGCCTGGCTAGTACACGGAATCAGGTTACGGTGCGGGAGTGAGGTTCGCCGGATTGCATGCGTTCGCCGACGATGCCGCGGGCGGAGCGGGAGGCTGGGCCCACGGGACGCTGGTGAAGTCGAAGAAGTCGAGCAGGTTTGGCTGCGCGGCATCGCGCGCGGTGAGGTGCGCGCTGCCGCTGATGAAGCGCGACTCGACGAACTTGATCACGGCCGTGTGGTCCATCGGCACGTGTGAGACGTAGTGCTTACGCGCGAACGGTGAGACCACGAAGTTCGGGACGCGGAAGCCCAACTGGGCGGCAAAGCCCTGCTGCGCGGGAGCGTCCGTGGAGTTGTAACCCGGGTCTGCATAGCTGCCGTAAGAGACCAGGTCGCAGTGGAAACTGCCGCTCACGATGCGGCAGGGGCTGTACGAGTCGGGATTCACGGCGATGCTGCTGATGTCCGTAGTGATACCCAGCGTAGAGTCGGTGAACTGGTTGGTGTGACCGGAGACCGGCGGAACGTGGTCGAATGGGCCGCCCTCGTCGTAGCTGAAGAAGAAGACCGAGTCTTTCCACGACACGCTGTTCATGAACGCGTTGATGAGACTCGAGACCTGTTGCTGGCCGCGGATGATATCCACGCCCGGATGTTCGTCGGTGCCGTCGTTATATCCAGGCTCTATGTAGGCGAACGCGGGTAACGTCCCGTTCTGGACATCGGTATAGAACTGGCTCAGCGGGGCCAGGTGGTTGCGGTCGTTCACGTATTGATTCGCGTACGAGAAGTAGGTGAACGATGTCGAGGGATTGCCGCTCGACTCGACGTCTGTGTAGTAGATCTTCCACGAAACGCCGGCGTTATCCAGCTCCTGGAAGATGGTCGGGATGCTGAGTTGACCGAGGTGATCGTCGTTCGATGGGTCCTTGGTCAGGCCCTGGGTGGTGCCGCCGCTCATGGTGGCGATGCGGTTCGGGACCGTCTTAGCGGACAGCGGCGAGAACCAGCGGTCGGAGAGCGCGAACTGCGAAGCCATGAAGTAGTAGTAATTGAGGAAATTCTGGTCGTAGTAACCCATCGTGCGCTTGCCCGCCGTGTCGGCGAGGCCGAGCGCCTTCGCATAGCCTTCCGCGATGTGAACGAATCCGTTCATGGGAAGCGTGCGCGAGACCGAGAAGTCCCACGGGTTGACGTTGCCGTAGCTCTCGAGCCAAGCCGAGCTGAGATCGTCGATACACGTGGTGGCCAGCTTGAATGGAGCGTAGGACGTGCCTTCGTCGTTGGTGTTGACGATCTGGGCCTTGGAGCCGTCGAGGCCGTCGACGTCATACTCCTTGCCGTCGGCGCCGATGTTCCATCCGTTCGCCTTGCGATAAGGATTCAACATGCCGAAGTAGTTATCGAAGGAACGGTTCTCCTGGAGCATGAAGATGACGTGGTTGATCGCGGTCGCGCTGCCGCTGCCGCCGGTGCCACCACCGGTACCGCCGCCGGACGTGGAGGTGCTCACGGTGAACCGCGAGATCCCTTCCTGCAGTTCGCCGTTGGTGCCGACGGCGTAAATGTCGAGCTCGTGCGAACCGGCCGCGAGCGTGGCCTGCGCGCTGACGGTCGTAGTGCCGCCATACCAATTGAACTTCACGCCGTCGATCCACACGTCCATGCCCGAAGTAGTTCCGCTATTGCGGCCCGCGGCGGAGATGGTGACGGGAGAAGTCACAGTGGAACCATTCAGCGGAGCGCAGATATTCACGCCTGCGCTGGCGGGCTGTGCGCAAGACCCGGAGCCGCCCCCGGTTCCACCGCCGCCAGAAGTGGAGCTGCCAACGGTGAAGACGGAGGTATTTTTCTGCAAATCGCCGTTGGCGCCGACGGCATAAATGTCGAGCTGGTGCGTACCGGCTGCGAGCGTCGCCTGCGCGTTTACCGTGGTTGTCCCCCCATACCAATTGAATTTCTGGCCGTCGATCCAGACGTCCATGCCGGAAGTCGATCCGTTATTCAAACCGGCCGCCGAGATCGTCACCGGGGAGGTAACGGTCGAGCCGTTCAAAGGCGAGCAAATGTTCACGCCGGGACTCGCAGGCGCGGCGCAAGTCGTGCCACCAGTACCGCCGCCAGTGGTGCTGCCGACGGTGAAGACGACCGTCTTCTCCTGGAGTTCGTTGTCGACGCCGACAGCGTAGATATCGAGCTGGTGCTGGCCGGCTGCAGCCGTAACCTGGATATTAACCGTGGTACCCGTGTACCAGCCGACCTTGTGGCCGTCGAGCCAGACATCCAGCCCGGCCGTGGCGTTCGTATTCCGTCCGGCGGCGGAGATGGTGAAGGGCGAAGTAACGGTCGATCCATTCGCCGGTGAGCAGATGTTCACGCCCGGAGACGTCGGCTGAGCACAGCTTTGCGCGGACGCGCCAGTCGGCAGAGCAAGTAAAAGCGCGAACAGAAACGTGGGGACGAGGACGGTGGGGATCCTCGAAGTGGCACGTGACATGTGAGTAGCTCCCTGGGAATCGGCCCGGCGATATTAACTACTAAGATAACGTAAGCTGCCGCTCTGTTGGCCGGGGAGGCCGCGTAGATGATGAATTTTTTGTTGTCTGGATTAGGTACGTAGGAAACAGTTACTTGCCGATAACAAAGTGGTACTGAGATTCCGTAAGCGGGACTACGGAGAGCCGCGATTGCCGGACGAGTGGCGAATCCTTGAATAGAGGTTTCGACTTGATCTCGGCGAGCGTGACTGTGCGCGCGACGGGCTTACCGGCTTTGATCTTGACCTGCGGGTTCTTCGGATCCGAGGCGTCGACGGATACGACGGACGCGGTGCCGACAACCTGCTTCTCGTCGCCCGTGTGGTAGATGACGAGTTGCTCACCCGGCTTCATCTCTCGGAGGTTGCGCACGGCGACGGGATTGGTGACGCCGTCCCAGATGGTCGTGCTTTCACGCTGCAGGTCGGAGAAGGAATACGTGGAGGGTTCGGTCTTGAGCAGGTAAGGCATGGCGACGATTGTATTCTCGGGCCGCCGTCGAAAAAAGCACGCGATCCTGCACGCTGTGTGCCGCTGGCAAGACGCAAGTTGCCGTGCAACCCCAACGGTCGCCGATGCGACAAATCCCGTGCGCTCCGGCGGTAAGTTCCCGACATCAAAATAAGTGGGATTCGTCAACCAGACGGCCCTTCGAAAAGGGCAAATTCCAAGGAGGAGATGATGGCTGAAGAACGCGTCGTGAAAGCCGGCGACGTCACCCAGCGCGTGGGAGTCGAGGTGATCCGCGCTCGTGGCGTGGATGTAGACAAACTGATCAAAATGTTGATCGCCAATGCCGCCGCGGAATTCGCGAGCACCTATTACTACTACACCATTCTGCGCATGCACCTCGCCGGGCACGAGGACTACAAGGAGATCTGCGAGGACGCCAGGCTCGAAGACCGCGCGCATTTCGAGCTCATCGTCCCGCGCATCTATGAACTTGGCGGCGAGTTGCCGAATGACTTGCCGGCATTTCACAATCAGGCCGGCTGCGTGGCCGCGCGCTTGCCCGATCCCCCGACGGCGGTCAACATCCTGACGGTGCTGCTCGAGTCGGAGCGCTGCGCGATCCGCAGTTGGATAGCGATCTGCGACATGACCTCCGGCAAGGATCCGCGGACCTACGACCTGGCCGCCCGCATCCTAAACGAGGAGATGGAGCACGAGGCGTGGTTCCTCGAATTGCTGGCGCACGAGCGCGACGGAAAGTCGATACCCGGCGGACACTTCCGCCGCGGCGAACCCGGCCACGCTCCCTACAGCAAGAACGCTTCGTTTTACATCGGAAGCTAGATGCGCTCCCGCTCTAGCCTGGACGGTTGTTGCCCGGCGAAGCGCCGGGCATCTTTTAGCTGCAACGCGTGACCGCTGACAAGAGTGGCAAGACATTCCGGGTCGACCTGCTCACCCCTGCGGGCGAGAAGACGATATCTGTCCGCGCCGATGAGCACATTTGGGACGCCGCGTGGCGGCAGGGGATCAGGCTGCCTGCCCTCTGCCACCAGGGGTGGTGTCTTACCTGCGCGGGTAAAGTCGTGAACGGGGGAGAATTCGACCAGCGCGATTCGCGCGAGTTCTTCCCCGAAGACCGCGAAAACGGCTTCGTGCTCTTATGCACGGCAAGACCGTGCTCGGACCTGGTGATCCGCACGCACCAGGCGACCGCGTTACGCAAGCTCCGGCTGCGGCTGGGACTGCCGTCGCCTTATTCCAGTGGATTGACTCACGAATGATGTGGGGCATGTAACAAAACTTCCCCATGTGATGGTTGTCACAAGCAACGGTGACTAACGTCCGTGTTGCCGGCAAGGGGAGGGAATATAAATCCCCGCATGGAGACCGCCAAGCATCCGACGTACTTCCCCGACGAGGAAGCGTTCACGTATGCGGAGCCGTTCAGCGCGGCGGTGGCGGAAGACACGCTGGTCGTCGCCGAACAACTGGCGGACGCGCTCGATATCATGATCCAGTGCGCGGCGCGCAACGTGCCGCTGTCGGACGAGTTCCTGACGTACATCGACGACCTTACCGAGCAGATCCAGGCGATGCAGCCCGGCGGCGCCGTTCACTCGGCGTAGCGTGGTATCCTGTAAATAATCGCTGCGACCCGCTTAACACGCGAATTCCCGCAGTTCCCAACAACTCATGATCTCAGTCAGTAACGTCTCCATGCGCTACGGCGCGAAAGTACTGTTCGACGAAGTTTCCACGGCATTCACGCCGGGGAAGCGTTATGCGCTGACGGGCCCCAATGGCGCGGGAAAGTCCACGTTCATGAACCTGCTGACCGGCGCGATGGAGCCGCAGAAGGGGACGGTGGTGCGTCCGAAGAAATTCGGCGTCCTCAGCCAGGACCAGTTCGCGTTCGACAAATATCGCGTGATCGATACGGTCATCATGGGCAA
>CAZLJE010000068.1:0-12815 GCA_964559835.1 uncultured Terriglobales bacterium | reverse complement strand
ATCGCCGAGGCTTACCTCCAGGCATGGCGGCTGGGCCTGAAGGCGGTCGCCATCTATCGCGACGGCTGCAAGAAATCTCAGCCCATGGTGGTCAAAGGCGGCGAGGGAACATCGGCGTCCTCGCCGGTCACCAAGGTCGTCGAGATGCCTGCCGGTCCGGTCGATCGCTCCGGCGAACAAGGGCCGCCGATCGCCGTACGTCACCGCCTTCCCAACGAGCGTGCGTCCATCACGCACAAGTTCAACGTCGGCGGACACGAGGGCTACATCACCGTCGGCGTCTATCCCAACCAGCAGCCTGGCGAGATCTTCATCACCATGGCCAAGGAAGGTTCCACCGTCAGCGGCCTGATGGACAGCTTCGCCCTGGCCGTCTCCATGGCGTTGCAGCACGGCGTGCCGCTCAAGCTGCTCTGCCACAAGTTCTCGCACACGCGCTTCGAGCCATCGGGCTGGACCGGCAACGAGAATATCGGCTACGCGACGTCGATCATGGACTACATCTTCCGCTGGCTGGAGCAGAAGTTCGTCACCGGACAGCAGCAGTTGCTCTTCCCCGGCATGAAGCCGAGCGAAGCGCCAGCTGAGCGAGTCCTGAGCGAAGCGAAGGACCTCCTGCCGCCTGGCGACAAGCGACTAGCGACTGGCGCTATCCATGCGTCCGACGCCATGAAAGAACTCGTCGAGTTCGGCGACGCGCCCTCGTGCCACACCTGCGGCGCGATCATGACCCGCAACGGCTCCTGCTTCCGCTGCATGAGCTGCGGATCGACGTCAGGTTGCAGCTAACGAATTCGTATTCCGTATCCCGTATGTCGGGGCCGGAATACGGAATACGTGATACGGAATACGATTCTCGAATTACGAGGTCCCAAGAGATGGCCCACCAATTCCGCTACGAGTTCTTCGACGGCCGCATCACCAGCTACACCTTCCTGACCGCCGGGATCACGAGCCACGGCGAAGGCCTCCACTTCCTGAACCTCGACGGCGACGACGCGGTGGCGCGCCTTCGCGAGATGCTGACCATCTTCTGCTCCAAAACCTGGCCCTCCGAACGCGAATGCTCCCAAGCCCTCATGCGCGTGGCGGCCGGAGCGTAGGCTTTCCGGGTGGCGCAGGCCTTCAGGCCTGCGATGATTTGCCGGGTGGCGCAGGCCTTCAGGCCTGCGATTTGGGTAAGAGCTTTTTGGTCGGCTTCAGACGACGAGGTACCTCAGGGGCTAAAGCCCGGGCCTTTTCGGACAGCGGAACAGCAGAGCTAAAGCTCTGCTCCACCCGGTGGGGCTCCGTTCCGGATTTCGGAACAAAAGACAGATTTTTGTTGCGCACTAACTCGAACGCTGTATAGAGAACGATGCGACGTGAATGTGGGCACGGCACACCGCCGTGCCTTTTGTATATTCAATACTTCATTTGTACGCGTTGAACAATAATGACGACAGATAACAGCATACAAGGCGCGCTACCATCAGCAAGAATCCATTATCTGCCCGAAGATTATTTCTTGATAAATAGCAATCTCGAATGGATTGATTCGTTGGATACCAAGGTTAAGACCTTTGGTCCTGAAATAAGAGAAGTCGGGAGTGCCTTCATCTCTAACCTTCTTTCAGTATTCAACAACGCTTCTGCGCTGTGGGTTTATGCACGTCGCGCAGGCATGGAAGCGGGCTATCTCATGATGACCGGGGTCTGCGTTGGCGTTGAGCGAGGCTCGGGAATCAGGATAGACAAATCTCACGTTAACAAGGCACGCGAGGAAGTGAACTCTGCGCTTGAGGAGCCAAAATGGCGAGACGGATTGAGCGAGCTTTCGAATAGTTTGGCGCGCAACACGATGACTGATTTCTTGAATCACCCAATCTCGCGCAACTGTGCGCGGGATATTTGTCGCCAATCTTTGGTTTCGATATGGGGAGCATTCGAAGTCTTAGTCTCTGATCTCTTTGTGATCCTCTTAAACACACATCCGCGCAAGACGGCCAAGCTGCTATCTGACGAAAGGACGAAAAAGTACTATCAGCAGAAAGATATTGCGACAGCGCTCGTTGAATATGAATACAACCTCTCCGACAAGATGGGAACGGTACTGCTCGAGCAGAGGAAGTTGGATGATGTCAACACAATCAGGTCGGTATACGATATTCTGCTAGATCACAATCCTCAGATAACAATTTCGTTGTCTGATGAAAAGCTCTGGATGCTATATCAGTATCGAAATCTGATCGTGCATAGGGCTGCGATTATAGATTCCAAGTTCATAGCAAATACTGGAGTAAAAGTCTCGATCGGCTCGGACCTGATCATCAAGCCAGATGAGGTTGTCTCTTACTTAGAGTTCGTCACTCGGATCGGCGAACAAATATTGGATTCCGTCTCTTTGCTCGACGAACGAAGTTCATAGTCGAGGCGGCCGGGTACCCCACCCTTCGTGGTTTTCGAAGGGTGGGCATACGAAATGTTCAACCCGCCTGGACAGGTTCGGTCCGCCGTCTCCACAGTGCCAGGGTGGGGAAGAACAGCCGTCCCAGGCGCACCAGCGTCCACCATCCCACCTTCACGATCGCGAACACCAGCAGCGCCCAGGCGGCGACGACCGGAAGGTGCAGTACCAGCGAGACTACGGCGTCGGCAAAGTCGCCGAGTGACTCCAGCGCGTTTGTCAGCGATATCTTCGCCGCGACAGCCGGACGCCAGTGCACGCCGGGTTTGTCCGTCGGCGGCACTGCGGCAACCGAGATCGTCAGCTGCGACATCTCGACCTGCTGCCGGAGGTAGCGCAATTCGGCGGTCTGCCGGTCGATGCGAGCGCGGACGTTTGCGAGCTTTTCCGTGATTTCCATGATGTCCTTCACGGTGGCGGCGCGCTTGAGGATCGTCAGGTACTGCGCTTCTTCGGCGCGGGCGTTACGGAGGGTGGCATCCTGGTCGATCGCCTCGCGCGTGACATCGCGTGCCTGCACCGAATCCTCCTCCACCCAGCGTGACAGGCGACGCACCTGCGCACGCGTGTCGTCGAAGCGCGACGCGGGAATGCGCAGGATGATCTCCGCCGCGCGGTAGCTCTGGTCGCCTTTGATAGTCGAGTTGACGACGAACCCGGAGCTGTCGGTGGCGAGCTTCGCCAGGTCTCGGGCCGTGTCCAGCGGGTCGGCGGTGACGATGCTCAGCTTTGCGGTCCGGATGACGAGGCGATCGGCTTCGCTATCCTGATCGCTGCTTTTCTGGTAGTAGGTAGTTTCCAGAAACCGAGGGGATCTTCCCTCCTGTATCGCCCACTGTCGCAGCTCGGGAAAGAAGAACGACGCCGGAGAACCTGCAATCGCCGCAAGTCCCGTCGCTTTCGACTCAGCGATACCTCTGAACGAGCCTCGCACGGTGATGTACATCAGCAGGAGGAAGAGCGCCGTCGAGATCAGAAAGCCTGCGGCGAGCCAGTGCCGGTTCGCTTTCCAGGAGTCGCGTAGTACGTTCGGCATCGTGTGCCTCCGTACCAGTACTTAGACCGAGGTGAATGCGGATTTGTTCCCGATGTGCTCGGGCTGACGCCTTCGCGCGAGTGTGTCGTCCCTACGGGACTCGGAAATTTGGGGTCGCGCACCCACGGCTTACGCCCCTTCGACTCCGCTCAGGGCAGGCTGTGGGGTACGTTCTGTCGCTCGCTTTGCGAGCTTGATGCGCTGCGTCCGTCCCGCCCAAGCGCTCCGACCCGGCAAAGCGTAATCGTTCGTAGCCGATCACGAATCAGCAATCACTGGCTCCCCTCCGGCCTTGGTCCGCACCAGTGTCCTGACATTCCCTGGCGGAATTTCTCGCGCTCTTCGGGCGTCATGCGTTGCCAGCGTTCTTCCATGCGTTCGCGCATGCGCCGGCGGATGTTCGACCGCATCGGACCGCCCATGCGGAATCCGCCGAACAGGATCCTGCACAGCAGCAGCACGCCCAGCGCCTGCCAGAAAGTGATCAGGCGGAAGCCGAACAGCGCCGGCAGCAGCCAGTTCCACAGTTGCTGCACGATGTATCCGCCGAGCGTGATAAACGCGGCCATGGCGATCAGCGCCAGGGGAGCGATCCAAAGCAGTTTCTTTCGTCTCATGTTCTTCACCGTTTCCTGAAATCGTCGTAGATCGACTGCATCCGCTCGCGCAGACGCAGTACCGCATAACGTTTCCGCGCGAGCAGCGTGTTCACCGCCACGCCGGTCTCGGCCGAAATCTCCTTGAAGCTGCGCCCGTCGAACTCGTGCGCGACGAAAACGTCGCGCTGCTCTTCGGGCAATTCCTCGATGGCCGCCGCCAGTTCGTCGAGCAGCAGGCCGCGCGCGTACAGCGCCTCCGGCCCCGCATCGGGCGACGGCAGCAGGTCTTCGAACGCCAGCGGTTCGCCCTCGTCGTCGATCACGTCGGGGAAGCTCTCCGGCTTCTTCTTGCGGAAGAGGTCGACGATACGATTGCGCGCGACGCGAAACAGCCAGCCGGTGACGTGCTCGATCGGCATCAGCAGGCGGTTCGCCTCAACCAGCTCGGAGAAGACGTCCTGAAGAATGTCTTCGGCGTCGCCGGGATCGGGCACGCGCCGGCGGATGAAGTTGCGCAGCCGCGACTGCTCCCGCTTCACGACCTCGGTGATCCGCTGGTCCTGTTCGAAAGCCATGCCGGCCGGCCTTGCCACTGGCTTCATCTACGTCTGAAGACGGATGAAAGCTCCGAATATTGTCGAGAGTTTTGGCGACACGTGAGCTTCGCGTGCAAGGGCAGCAAACGAATAAAGACATGTTTCATCGAATCGCAAGTTCCCGGTTTGGCACGACCCGGCACAAATCTGCGCTCGTCGGCGGGCGTTTTCGGTCGACGCTCCACTATCGTGCTACTAGACTCGCATCGTAAGCCACTGCCTCGCTCGCAACACGCGGGACTGATCTTGCGCCGAGGAGGGTTCGTCATGGGCACCCCGCAACAGACCTTCGGATCCACCGACGAGTACTTGATCCGCTCGATCCCCGACGATTTCATGCACTACCACCACGCGCGCAACATCAACAAGCTCATGTCCCTGTTCGCTGACGACGGACGCATCATGGGGCCGTTCCGTCCCTCCACCCAGGGCAGGACGGGCCTGCGCAAAGCGCTGGAACTCGGCTTCAAACAATACGACCAGAAAAACCTCAAGCTCGCGACGATCTACGTGGAAGTTTCCGGACACGTCGCTTTCGGCTTTGGCACCTACGAGGTCAGTGTGATGTTGCCCACCGGCAGACGCATCGACGACCACGGCAAATGGCTGGTGACGCTGCGCCGCATTGCTACCGTCTGGAAGATCGTTGCGCAGTGCTGGAACACCGATCTCCCGCTCACTGCTTTCATTCAGCGGAAATCCGCACGGGCGATGAAATTTGTCCAATAACGGACGAGTTACTGGCTTTGTTCCGCCGACAAACCCTAACAGGAACGCAACGCGAGATGAACGAGAGCGTTAGTCGTCGTCGCCCTTGAGCTTCGCGGGAATGACGGTGTGCTTCGGCGCCGGGTAAGGAACGTTGCCCTTCGCGTCGCGCCACAAGATGCGGTTGAGTACTTCGGCAGGCGCGGCATCGGGCTTACTGAAGTCCATCTTTGCCGACGCGGCTGCGCCCGGAGCTTTCGGCGGATTCATCTCGTAGATCATGCCGTTGTCGCGGTTGACGTAAGTCGCCTTGAACGGCGCTTGCGTGCCGTCGCCGGAGAAGAGCGGCGCCATGACGGCAGCGTGCGCGTCGTTGTTGTTCATCGGCGGAAGTCCGAGCAGGACCTCGATCGTCCGGATCATGTTGACGGTCGTGTAGAAGTGGTGATCGAGGAATATCTGATCGCCTTTCGGCGCGTACTTGCTGATCACGAGCGCGACGGAGCGGTGCGCGTCGACGTGATCGGCGCCGTTCTGGGCGTCGTCTTCGAGGACCACGATCGCCGTGTCGTCCCAGTACGGTGAGTTGGAGATCGCTTCGACGATGCGCCCGAGCGCGAGGTCGTTATCGGCGACGGAGGCGCGCGGACGCGGACCGGCTGCGGTCGTGCCGTTGGTGTGGTCGTCGGAGAGCGACATCGTCATCAGGTTCGGCATCGTGTCGCGCCCCGCTTGGCGGTCTTTGATCCATTGCGCGACGTCCTCGAGGAAGATGTCGGCGCGGAACTGGTCGGGATAAAGCAGGTTGAACCAGGGATAGCGCTTGTTGAAGTGATCGCGCAACTCGGGCTTCGTCGCCGAGTTGAATGCGGGGACCGGCACGTCCCACGGCCACGGACTGGGAGCGCCCTTCGGGTCGCCAAGGAAGCCGGGAAGCGCCTCACCTTTCTTGATCGCCCTGCGCTCGCACGCAGCTTCGTCAGACTCGGCGGGACCTTCCGTCGGCGACGCAGACGCTAGCGCGCGGCACCAAGTCGTTGGCGAGAACTCGCCGTAGTTGCGGATGCTGAGGCCGTGACGCGCGGCGTTCTGCCAGACGTAGCCGCCGCCGGGCTCGTTGATGTCGGGAATGCCCTGGTCGAGCGGGCGCTCGCCGGCGACCGTTCCCTCGTAATCGTAGCTGCGTTCCTTGCCGCGATAGGAGAGCTGGATCGTCTGCTCGGTGTAGTCGCTGGTGATGGCGGCGTTCGACCAGACGTGCCCGTCGCCCGAGACTTCGCCGGAGTCATAGAAGTTGTCGAGCAGGCCGAATTGCGCGGCAAGCGCGTGCGCGTTCGGCGTCACGTCCTTGCCGTACATGACGAGCGAGGGATCGTTGTCGCCGACGGCCATGTCGCCCAGGATCTGGTCGTAAGTCCGGTTCTCGCGAATGACGTAGAGCACGTGCTTGATCGGGTTCTTGCCGGACTTGAAGGGGATCGCGTCGGAGCGGCCGTTCATCAGGTTGCTGTCGAGAGCTTGCTTCGTGAGCGCGGGAAGGTCTTTCAGTGTAGAGGGAAGGTTGACCTTCGCGACCGATCCGTGGAGCAGGCACATGATGTAAGCGTGCGGACGCTTGTCACAGGTGTCCACGCTCGAACTGTTGGGACCGGTTCCTTGCGCTTTGCCGGACACGATGAAGAGGTCGTCGCCGTGGATGGCAACCGCGCTGGGATACCACTCGGTGGGGATGTGGCCGAGGTTCTGCGCCGCGGCGCTAGTCGCGCGAGTGTCGATGACGGTAACGGTGTCATTGCTCGCATTGGCGACGAAGAGGTGGCGCCCGTCGCGCGCAAACGCGAGCGCCAGCGGGACCGAGCCGAAATACTTCTGGCCGGGAAGACGCGTCGAAAGGAATGGCCCGGTCGCACCGGTCGCGGTATTGATCGCGGCGACCTCGTCGGTATTGGCGAGAGCGACGTAGAGCGTTTGCTGGTCGGGGCTGAACGCAAGTGCCGTCGGATGGGAACCGGCCGTCGGAGAAGTCGCCGGATGCAGAGGAATGAGGCGAACGACGGACCCTTTCTCGAGGTCGAGTTCAGCGACAGCAGACGCGTTCCACAGCGAAACCCAGGCGCGGCGTCCGTCTTTGCTGGCGACGATCTGATAAGGATATTGCGACGGGACCCACTCGCCGGAGCTGAGGTCGACGCGCTTGAGGATCTTGCCGCTATCCGTGTCGAGAAGCAGCACGTCGTCGGAGAGATTGTCGGCGACCAGCAGCTGGTCGGTCGCACCAGGTTTCGCAATGACCGCTAATCCAGCCGGAAACGGCGGCGCGGTTCCGGCGGGAGCGGCCTTGAGTTCGCGAGCGCGCTTCTTGCCGGCAGTGATCGGCTGCGGTGCGATTGGCAGGAACCGCTCCGGCGTAACGCTCCCGTTATCGAACTTGTAGACGGCGATGCCGTTGCCGATGCTGCCTTTCTTCTTCGCCAGCGGATCGCTGAGCGAACCGATCGAGGCGTACAAATGCTCACCATTGGATGAGAAGGTGAGCCCGATGAAATACGTCTGCGTGGCCTGCTTGCCGAGGCGGTCGTCGGGGAAGAACTGGGATTTATTCGTCGCGGTATCGATGACGGTAATCCCCTGGCGCAGATTGCCGGCTTGCGTGCCGAAGCCGCTGTTGAGGAGCGCCAGGTACTTGCCGTCGGGGCTGAGAACGGCGGTCACCGGGAAACTGTCGACCGGCTGCGGATTACCGGGAGCGGGAACGATGAGCTTCTTGCTGCTGGGAAGATTGACGGTCTGGGCGAGGGCGCACGAAGCAAGCAGGAGAACGGCGAGTATGCGTTTCATGGGAGCAGGGAAGGATAAATCATTTTTGGTCGTCGATTTTTCATTTTCGAGTGGAAACCAGCGATCGGCAGGAGAATTCATGAGCAGTTAACAAAACCGTTCACACGATGGAGACACGAGGGTTTCGCGATGGACACGATGAAATCGTCACCACAGAGGGCGCCGAGGAACACGGAAAAAGAAATGCGGCGGGGACTTGCGTCCCCGCCGCGGGATTGAAAGAACAGGTTAGAACTCGAAGCGGGCGCCGAACTGGAACTGACGCACGACGTTATTGGCGTGATCCTGGTTGTTAGCCTGGGTCAGCGTGCCAAACGAGTTGTTGTAATTCATAGTCGGTTGCGCGCCGTTCACGGCAGACGCGATCGTATAGAAGGTGGTGTTCACGGACGTGTAGTTCACGTGGTTGGATACGTTGAACGCTTCCGCGATCAGCTCGAGGTTCTTGCCTTCCAGGATATTGAACTTGCGGGAGACGCGAAGGTTCGCGCCCGCAGTCGTCGGCATCCGGAAGGAGTTACGCGGTGTCGAGTAGAGTCGGAAAGCGCCGTTGTCGCCGTTCAAACCGCTGGAGATCGGCTTCAAGCTGCCCGCGAGCCCCGAGGTGCCGCAGGAACTGGAAGTCGAAATCAAGCCGGCCGACGTGATGCAAGGAGCCGACCCGGAAATGCTGCCGGTATACGGCGCGCCGGAGCTGATGCCGAACGTTGGCGTGATGGTGAAGCCGTTGACCAGCGCGCTGAGGATGGCGTTCGAGGTCTTCAGCTTTGGCTGGTAGACAGCGGAGAAATTGAAGCGATGGCGGATGTCGAAGGTCGACGTGCCGTTGTCGTATTCCGGGTGATAGGGATCCAGCACAGCCATGCTCGTGGCGCCGGTGCCGGTGGCTTGGTTGGTGTCGGTTGCGCGGCCATGCGTGTAGCTGGCCGACAACTGCAGCCCGTTTGTCATGCGGCGGTTGATCTGGATCACCTCGCCGTCGTAATGCGACTTGCCGACATACTCGAGGCTATAGATGCTGCTGAACGCGGAGTTCGGACGCGCACCGGCGTACAGCGGCATGGTTTGCGTGGTACCAGCGAACGGACCGCCATTGAAGGCATAGGTGATGGTACCTGCTGCGGTAGGCAGATTGCGGTCGTACACCTCGGGCAGACGGTGTCCGGCGCTCATCAGGTACGAGACAGACACCACCGTATTACGGGTGATCTCACGTTCGACGATGACATCCACTTCGTGGACGCGTGGGTTCTTCATGTAGCCGTACACGTTGATGCTCGGCGCCGCGGTGGAGGGAAGGGCCTTGGTCGGATCGAGAATGCCGAACGGCCCGATCGCCGCCAGGGCCGCGCTATTGGCTCGCAGGGTGCCGGTCGAAAGCTGCGACTGGGGCGAACCGGTACCGGTGAGTTCGTTGGCGATGTAGGCGTTGATCACGCGGCCGTAGTACATGCCGTAGCCGCCGCGAACAACGGTCTTGCCGTCGCCGGTAAGGTCATACGCGAAACCGATGCGCGGACCGAGGTCGTACTTGTCTTTCGGCTTGATGGTGGTCGCGGCATAGTTCGGGTTACCCCAGAACGGATCCGGCAACTGCTCGTATTCCCAGCGCAGCCCCAGGCTGACGGTCAAGCGCGGAAGAGCATGCCACTCGTCCTGCAGGAAAGCGCTGATGTCGTTAGTGGAGAACTGGAACGACTGCGGTCCCAGACCTTGCGAGAAGGTGTTGAAGCAGGCGACGGTGTTGCCGCTGCACAGCTTGTACGGGTTCGCGCCGATGAAGGCCGCGTAGTCACTGATGAAGTCGGCGCGGGTCGAGTACGAGTAAGCGCCGCCCTCGGTGAAGAGGTTGCTGATGAGGTCGTTCGCGTGGTTGATGTCCACGCCGTACTTCAGCGTGTGCGTACCCACTACGGCGGTCATGGTGTCGGCAAACTGCTTACGATTTTCCAGGGGCAGCGCGCCGCGTTCGAGGAAGTTCGGCTTGCCGATGGCGAAGCTGCCGCCCGGACCGGTGATGCTGATTTGCGGGGGCCTGCCATTGAGGCCAGTTGTCGGCTCGCCGGGGCCCGGCGGGTTGCTGTTCTCGTGCTGCAACTCACGGCCGATGGAGATACGGAATTCGTTCGTCAACTTGGTGGTGAGCAGCGACACGAGGCGGGCGTTGCCGGTATCGACGTCAACGAAGTCATCGCCCCAGGAGTTGGTGCCGTTAAATACCGTGGCCGCGGTCTGGATGCCATGGATGGAGTTCCACCGCATATGGTTCCAGCTCAGGGTCAGGGTGTTCTTGCTGTTGATGAGCCAATCCACCTTGGGGAAGATGATCCAGTGGTCCTTGTTGCGGCTGACCTGTCCGGTCAGGCCGTTCAGGAAGGCCATGCCCTTGTCGGAGGTCGCTTGCGAGACGCCGCGGCAGGCCAGGACTTGACCATCATTGAGACCGGAGGCGGAGCAGCTCGCCGGCATAGCGACAGTGATCGGCGCATTGAAGCCGATGGGCGTGACGGCAACGCCGGGAGCGTTTTCCTTCTGCTGGTCCCAGTTGAAGAAGAAGAACAGCTTGTCCTTTTTGATCGGTCCGCCGATATCGGCGCCGAATACCCAGCGGCGATCGGAGGGCTTCAGCGGTGCGCCGTTGAAGATCGAGAATGGATTGTAGGCCCACATCGTGCTATCGGTCGCGAACAGGCGGCCGCCGCCGTGGAAACTGTTGGTGCCGCTCTTCGTGACGGCGTTCATGACGCCGCCGGCGGCGCGGCCATATTCCGCGGAGAAGTTCGAAGTATTGATCTGGAACTCGCGGACCGAGTCCTGGCTGACGGTGGCAGTGGCGCGGGTGCGGCCACGCTCTTCCGACCAGTAGGCGGTGTTGTTGTCGCCGCCATCGACGGTGCTGTTGTTGAGCAGGCCGGAGATGCCGCGGAACGCGATCAATCCGAAGGAGCCGTCCGGCACAGCGCCGGGAGTGCTCAGGGCGAAGCTGGAGTAGCGGCGGATCGGAATCGGCGTGTTGTTGATGATCTGGTCGTTGATGTTGTTCTGCATGTCGGGCTGAACGGTGTTGATCACGGGCGCTTCGCCGGTGACCTGTACACTCTCGTTCGACGCGCCCACCGACATCCTGGCCTCGATGGAGGTCACGCGGCCGACTTCGACGATGATGCGGTCAGCTTTGAACGGTGTAAAACTGCCGGACGCGATGGTCACCTCATAGGTGCCCGGCCGCAGGTGCATGATGCGGTATGCACCGGTCGAGTCCGATTCACCGGTGAACTTCTCGTTGGTTTCGAGGTTGCGCACAGTGATCTTAGCTCCGGCGACAACCGCATTTGTCTGGTCTGTCACCGTGCCGCCGATAGCACCGTCCTGATTGGATTGGGCCATCAGTGGCGACGCTACCAACGCGAACAGCGCCAGCAGGGCTGCAAGCATTGCAATGCGTGTGATTGTTGACTTCAACATCGAGGTTCCTTCTCCTTCTTGCACAACAGGGGTTTCACGGTTTTGGATTGCGAACACGAACTTACAAGGCCGACGTTGCAATCGCGTTAATACGACTCAATTTTGGGGGACGGAACAAATCTAGGTTGCACGCATACTTCCACCGCGCGGCGGAAACCCCGTCCGGAAAACTGTCGAATCACGCGATCCAAGGCTGGAGGAAAACGGACGATATCACGCGAAGAGCAACAAAGGAAAGCAGGTATTTACCGCATAAATTGCGGCTTTGATAGATGACACGAAGGTGGAGTATGACTGCACAACGAATGCAGCAGTGCAGATATTATTTTCGGGATTTGTATCCCTTTTTGCGAAGATTGGAACTGCAAAAATTCACGAGATTGTAACCTGAAAGTTACGGCTAACCCAGGCGTGAAGTCGTGGCCGCCTCAGCTTGGGAATGGACGATCTTCAGAACGACGGCCACTGATTCGTCCAGCGGTTGTTCGCCACTGACCACCACATCAGCCCAGTTTGCGGTCGGCTGCACATGCAATTGGGCCATCGGGCGGACCGTTTTTTCGTACTGTTCCAACACCGATGCAGGAGTGCGGCCGCGCTCGCGGACATCGCGGATGCTGCGCCGCGACAGGCACACTGCATCGGGTGCATCGACGAAGACTTTGGTGCGAAGGAACGGGCGAATGTCGTCCCAGTACAGCGCAAAGAGACCTTCGAGGATGACGAAATCTTTCGGGACGACGATCTCAGTCGCCGCCGCGCGCGTGTGCGTCGTGAAGTCGTACGTCGGGCGCTCGATGGTCTGGCCGGACGCAAGCGCTTCGACGTGGTGGCGGAGCAGGTAGTGGTCGAGCGCGGTGGGCTCGTCGAAATTGAAGTGGCTGCGTTCCTGGACCGTGAGCTGATCGAGATTGATGTAGTACGCGTCGATGGGAAGGATCGGCGCAGACAGGATCTTCGCGATGTGGAGAGAGAGCTCGGTCTTTCCCGCACAGGATGGGCCGCCGATGGCGATGATGTGAGTCATAAGAGTACTGAGTAATGAGTACCGAGTACCGAGAACAAACCAACAACCAAGTACCAAGTACCAAGTACCAAGTACCAAGTACCAAGTACCAAGTACCAAG
>CAZLJE010000067.1:0-12838 GCA_964559835.1 uncultured Terriglobales bacterium | reverse complement strand
CCTCGTCGAAGTTCTTGTCCGCTGAAACGTATCCGCGGCCGCGCTTCAGGCGCATCTCCATATCGAGCTTGCCGCCTTCGCTGACGGTCGCGATGTAGACGTTCTTATCGAGCACTTCGACGTCCGCATCCGCCTCGATCATCGCCGAGGTGACTTCGCCGGGCTGGTCGGCACGAAGGTAGATCGCCTTCGGGCCTTCGCCGTTCAGCTTGAACGGGACCTGCTTGAGATTGAGGATGATATCGGTCGCGTCCTCGACGACTCCGGGGATCGACTGGAACTCGTGCAGCACGCCCTCGATCTTTACGGCGGTAACGGCGGCGCCTTCGATCGAACTCAGCAGGACGCGACGGAGTCCGTTGCCGATGGTCGTGCCGAAGCCGCGTTCAAAGGGCTGCGCCCAGAACCGGCCGTATTTGTCGTTGAGGGTTTCGGTGTCGGTGGCAAGACGCTTGGGCTTTTGGAAGCCTTTCCAAAGCATTGTGTTTTTCTCCTCGGCCAATCTGCTCGATCGCAACTTCCCCGCCGGCCCAGCGGAGTCAAACGCTGCGAAGGGCTGTTCTGGCACGATTGGATGGGCCTTAAGTCAGGTATCAGGTGACAGGTTTCCTTACACCTGGCACCCGACACCTGAAACCTATTACTTGCTGTACAGTTCGACGATCAGCTGCTCGTTGACGGGCAGGTTGATGTCTTCGCGCTTGGGGATCGCCGTCACCCGTCCGGTCAGCGTTTCGCGGTTGACCTCGAGCCAGTTCGGCGCGGGCTGATGCGACGTGTACTCAAGAGCGGCCACGATCACCGGCAGCTGCTTCGCGCTTTCGCGGACCGCGATCTCGTCGCCGGCCTTCACCTGGTACGACGGAATGTCGACCTTGCGGCCGTTCACCTGGATGTGGCCGTGGCGCACGATCTGACGCGCCTGGCGCCGCGAAGTACCGAAGCCAAGGCGGTACACGACGTTGTCGAGTCGGCGCTCCAGCGATTGCAAAAGCAATTCGCCAGTGACGCCGGTGGCGTTCGACGCTTTCTCGTAATAATTGCGGAACTGTCCCTCGTTGGTGAAGTAAATGCGCTTCGCCTTCTGCTTCTCGCGAAGCTGAAGTCCGTAGCCGACGATCTTCGCCTTGCGGTCCTTGCCATGCTGGCCGGGCGCAAAGTTACGGTTCTCGATCGGGCACTTCTCGCTGAAGCACTTCGAGCCCTTGAGGAACAACTTCATGCCTTCGCGACGGCAAAGGCGGCAGACTGCACCTGTATAACGTGCCAATTTCTCTTCTCCTGGTTAACTTTCTTTGATCGGTTTACGCGCTGGCTTGCGCTTCGTCCCGATCGGTCATTGGTGATTTAGTGATTTGCGATTTGTGATTGAGCGAGACGCCGAACGCAATCACTCAATCGCAAATCACTCAATCACAAATATTCAGACTCTCCGGCGTTTTGGCGGACGGCAGCCGTTATGCGGAACCGGCGTGACGTCCTTGAGCAACCGGACATCCATGCCGGCGGCCGCCAGGGCACGGACCGCGGACTCGCGTCCAGAGCCGGGACCGCTGACGCGCACTTCCAGCGTGCGGACGCCATGCTCGCGCGCCTGGTTGGCGGCGTTCATCGCGGCCTGCTGGGCGGCGAAGGGAGTACCCTTGCGCGACCCGCGGAAGCCGAGCGAACCGCTGCTCTTCCACGACAGCACGTTGCCGTGCTGGTCGGCGATGGTAACGATGGTGTTGTTGAACGAGGCCTGGATGTGCGCAATGCCCACCGGGACGTTCTTCTTCTCGCGCTTCTTGAACTGCTTGCGCTTGCCTTTTTTCGCTCCGGCTTCGCCGGCCGCTGCTGCTGGTTTCGCCATTTTTCTCAGTTCTCAGTTGTCAGTTGCTAGTTGCCAGTTCGTCGGCAACCGCCCTGAATTTTGTTTAGTCGCTGCTGCCCGCGTCAGAACAAACTGACAACTGGCAACTGGCGACTGGCAACTATGTCTTCGCTGCCGTCTTCTTCTTATTCGCCACGGTGCCCTTACGCGGCCCCTTGCGGGTGCGCGCGTTGGTGTGCGTACGCTGTCCGCGCACCGGCAGGTTGCGGCGATGCCGGAACCCGCGGTAGGAGCCGATCTCGATCAGGCGCTTGATGTGCATCGAGATGTCTTTGCGCAGATCGCCTTCGACGTTCCCCTCGGATTCGATCACCTGGCGGATGCGGTTGACCTCGTCTTCATTGAGGTCGGAGATCTTCTTCTCGCCATCGACATTCGCCGCCGCGACGATCTTCGCCGCCCGCGGATGCCCGATGCCGTAGATATAAGTCAGTGCGATTCTCGTGTGCTTGTTGCGCGGAAGATCCACGCCTGCAATGCGTGCCATAGATTACCCCTGACGCTGCTTGTGTTTCGAGTTTTCGCAGATCACACGCACTACACCCTTGCGGCGGATGATCTTGCACTTGTCACAAATCTTCTTTACCGATGCCCGAACCTTCATAGCCTTCTCATTTGTGATTTAGTGATTTGAGATTTAGCGATTTGCAATCACCAATCACAAATCACTAGATCACCAATTACTTGTACCGATAAACGATTCTGCCGCGCGTGAGGTCGTACGGAGAAAGCTCCACCGCGACCCGGTCTCCCGGCAGGATGCGAATGAAGTTCTTGCGCATCTTTCCTGAAACATGCGCCAGTACCTGGTGCTTATTCTCCAGTTCAACCTTGAACATGGCGTTCGGCAGCGGCTCGATCACCACCGCCATTACTTCAATCGCGTCCTCTTTGCTCATTCAAATCCAGTTGGCAGTTGCCACTTTCTAGTTGCCAGTTAATACCGTTGGATCCGATTGTCAGACGCTTGCACTGGCAACTAGCATCGGACAACTGACTACCGCGTCAGAATCACTGGCCCATCCGAGGTCACGGCCACGCAATGTTCAAAATGCGCGCTGTAACTTCCGTCCTCGGTGACGGCCGTCCACTTATCGTCGAGCACCCGGGCTCCCGGATGTCCGGCGTTCACCATCGGCTCGATGGCGAGCACCATGCCTTCGCGCAACCGCGCGCCGTGCCCGCGAACACCGTAATTCGGGACTTGCGGGTCCTCGTGCAGCTTGGTCCCGATTCCGTGTCCGACAAACTCGCGAACCACGCTGAACCCGTTGGCTTCGACCAGCTCCTGCACAGCCGCGCCTACATCGCCGACCGTGTTGCCGATGCGTGCCGCCTCGATGCCCCGGTACAGCGACTTCTCGGTGACGTCCAGCAGCTTCTCCAGCTCCGGCTTCAGCGGTCCGCCGACCGGAACCGTGATCGCCGCGTCGCCGAAATACCCATCCAGCACCACGCCGCAATCGATGGAGACGATATCGCCTTCGCTTAGCACCCGCTTCGGCGAGGGGATGCCGTGCACGATCTCCTGGTTCACCGACGTGCAGAGGACGCAGGGATAATCGTAATAACCCTTGAACGCCGGTTTCGCGCCCAGTTCCTTGATCTGCTTCTCGGCGGCAGTCTCCAGGTCCATGGTGGTGACACCCGGCTTGACGAGGGTCTTCACCGAGTCCAGCACCTGGCGGACGATCCGCCCGCTGCGCTTCATCTTCTCCAGCTCAGCAGACGATTTACAAACGATTGCCATCGATCAGCTTCAGCGCCTCCGCGCTAATCTCGTCCATGCCCCGGCTGCCATCCACCTCGATCAACTGTCCTTTCGACCGGTAATACTCGATCAAGGGCAGCGTATCGCGCTCGTACGCCTTTAACCGCTCGGAAATCACTTCCTCGCAATCATCACGGCGGGTGCTCAGCTTGGAACCGTCAGCGTCGCAGAGCTGATCCACGCGGGGAGGCGAAAAGTAAATGTTGTAAATCCGCCCGCAGGTGGGACAAGTGCGGCGGCCCGTAAGCCGCTTCAAGAGTAAATTATACCCTACCGCGATGTTGATCACAACCGGAGACGACTTCTTAAGTCCCGTTTTTTCAAAGAGCTGGGTGGCCAGCCAGTTGTCGAGCCACTTGGCTTGTCCGACCGTCCGCGGAAACCCATCCAGGATGAATCCCCTTGCGCAGTCGGGCCGGCTCAAGCGCTCGGCCACCATGCCACAAACCAGGTCGTCTGAAACCAGGTTTCCTGACTCCATCGCGACCCTGGCCTGCTTGCCTAATTCCGTTCCCCGCGATACATGATCGCGGAGCAGGTCTCCTGTGGAAACCTGCGGAATGCCGTACCTGTCGACGATCACCTTCGCCTGGGTGCCTTTACCGGCACCTGGTGCGCCCAACAAAATGATCGGGCCAACGATCGCCGTCTTTGGATCCACAGCTGCTGACGTCCCTTCCATGACGCACGCCCTATGCCCCGGTTGGGCAACTGCGTGGGCCTAACAGCGACGCCTTATATCACGAACCCTACTATCCAAGTCAGTGACCTGGGCAGCTTTTCTTACCTTACGACCACGTTCTACGGCCGCGAATACGGCCCGAACGTGGGGTAAACCCTTCGTAATGGCGCATGATCAACTGCGCCTCGACCTGCTGGACCGTATCCATCGCGACTCCGACGACGATCAGCAAAGACGTACCGCCAAAGTAGAACGTCACGCCCAAACCGTTCGTCACCCAGGTCGGGAAAGTCTCGAAGAACCTGCCAACTGCGCCCGGCAAGTGGTTCAAGTGAATGCCCGCGATCATCCATTCCGGGATGAACGAGATGACGATCAGGTACAGCGCGCCCACCAGCGTGATCCGCGTAAGGATCTCGTTGATCGAGTCGGCGGTCCGCTTACCGGGACGAATGCCGGGAATGAACCCGCCGTACTTACGCATGTTGTCGGCGACTTCGTTCGGGTTGAATACGATCGAAACGTAGAAGTACGCGAAGAAGATGATGCCGATGGCGTACAGCAGCGTATACAGCGGCTCGCCCCATTGCAGCGCGCGCAGCAGCGGGCCGAAGTAGCGATTGTCCTTCAGCACCCAGCCTGCGGTTTGCGGCAATGTCAGCAACGACGACGCGAAGATGACGGGCATGACGCCGCCGGAATTGACGCGCAGCGGCAGGTGCGTCGAGCCGCCGCCCATGATCTTGCGGCCGACTACGCGCTTCGCGTACTGCACCGGTATCCTTCGTTCGCTTCGTTCGACGTACACGATGAACGCCACGATGGCGACCATTAGCGCGATAAGGATGATCATCGCCGGCATGGTGAAGCTGCCCCACGCCTGGTTCTTCGCCTTATCGATAAGGTCGGCGATTCCGCGTGGCAAGCCGACGACGATGCCGGCAAAGATCAGCAGCGACATACCGTTACCGACGCCGCGTTCCGTGATCTGCTCGCCTAGCCACATGATGAACACGCTGCCGGTCGTGAGCGTCAGCACGGTCATCAGCACAAATCCGAAGCCCGGGTTCGTAACGTAGGCCACTCCGCCCGCGCCGGTCGACGACTTTTCCAGCGTCAGGGCGATGCCGAACGACTGCATGGCGCTGAGGATCAGCGTCAGGTAGCGCGTCCATTCGGTGATCTTCTTGCGCCCCAGTTCGCCTTCCTTCTGCAGCTTGGCCAGCGGTTCATAGACCACGGTCAGCAACTGCAGGATGATGGATGCCGTGATGTACGGCATGATGCCGAGCGCGAAGATCGTCAGGCGGCGCAACTGGCCGCCGCTGAACAGGTCGACGAAGCCGAGGAACGTCCCACGGTTCGAATCAAAGAACTGCTGCAGCAGGTCGGCATTGATGCCGGGCGTCGGGATGTGGCCACCGAGGCGGTACACCGCCAGCAACCCCAGCGTGAAGAGGATGCGCTTGCGAAGATCGGGGACCCGGAATACGTTTGCGAGTTTTTCCAGCATATAAAACCAGTTGCCAGTCGCCAGTCGCCAGCGGGGTCAGAACCAATCCGCTAACTACTGACTCCTAGCTGCTAACTACTTCTTCCTCGCTGCACGCTTCTGCGCGCGCGCTTCTTCGAAACGGTTCTTCACCGGGGCGACGTCGATCTTGATGATCTCGATCTTGCCACCTGCGGCAGTGATCTTGTCCTGCGCCGACTTCGAGAACTTGTGGGCGCGCACGTTGATGGCGCCGTTCAGTTCCCCATCGCCCAGGACCTTCACCCGTGCCTGGCGTTTCTTCACCAGCCCGGCTTCGCGCAGCGACTCCGGCGTGATCTCCGTCTGGCCGAGTTCGGCCAGCGAACTCAGGTTCACGACCGCGTATTCAGTGCGGAAGATGTTGGTGAAGCCGCGCTTGGGCAGACGGCGGTGCAGCGGCATCTGGCCGCCTTCGAAACCGCGCATGATGCTGGAACCTGAGCGCGAGCCCTGTCCCTTGTGGCCGCGGGTCGAGGTCTTGCCCATACCCGAGCCCATGCCGCGTCCGATGCGCTTCTTTTTCTCGTTGGCCCGTTTCGGCCGCCGGATCGTCGATAAGTTCGTTGGCATTTTCTAAGCTCTCAGCCGTCAGCTATCAGCTTTCGACTAGTTAGTCAGTAACTCAGTATGTCAGTAGCGAACCTCACGAGCCGCCGTACTGAAATACTGACAAACTGAAATACTTACTCAACCACTTTAACCAGGTGAGGCACCTTGTTCACCATGCCACGGATCGATGGCGTATCTTCGCGCACGATCACCTGGTTCAGCCGGGTGAAACCCAGGCCCTTGATCACTTTCTTGTGCTTGACGGGCGCCGCGATCGCCGAACGCACCCACTTCAACCGCATCGTCCCTGTGCTTTTCCGTTCCGCCATGATTAGAGCTCCTGCGCCGCTTTCCCGCGCATGGCCGCAACTTCCTGCCGGTCGCGCAACTTCTTGAGCGCGTCGAAGGTCGCCTTGATCACGTTGTGCGGGTTGGTGGTTCCGATGGATTTGGTCAGAACGTTCTGCACGCCGGCCGATGTCATCACCGCACGCACCGCGCCGCCCGCGATGACGCCCGTTCCTTCCGGCGCCGGCTTCAGCAGCACCATGCCCGAACCGTAACGGCCGAGCACCGAGTGCGGGATCGTGGTCTGCGTCAGGTTCACCTTGACCAGGTTCTTCTTCGCCGATTCGATCCCCTTGCGGATCGCCTGCGGCACTTCCTTCGCCTTGCCCGAACCGTAGCCGACGACCGCCGAGCCCGGATCCCCGACAACGACCAGCGCCGCGAACGACAGGTTCTTGCCGCCTTTGACCACCTTGGTCACGCGATTGATGGCGACGACCTGGTCCTTCAACTGGAAGTTACCGGCGTCGAGCTTCTTCTTTGTTGTGCTTGGCATCTGTCTCTCGCTCTCTAGAACTGCAGCCCGGCTGCGCGGGCTGCGTCGGCCAGCGCCTTCACGCGACCGTGATAGATATAACCGCCACGGTCAAACACGACCTTGGTGATCCCTTTTGCCTTCGCCGACTCGGCGATCTGCTTGCCGATGTCCTTGGCCGACGCCACATTGCCACCGGTCTTCCGGCCGTCCTTCTTGCCGGTGTTCGTGCTCGCTGCGACCAGGGTCTTGCCGTTCAAGTCGTCGACGATCTGCACGTAAATGTGGTTCAGCGACCGGTACACATTCAGGCGCGGACGCTCCGGCGTGCCCACCATCTTTTTGCGGATGCGTTCGTGAACCCGCCCGCGGATCTCGTTCTTCGAAGTCTTCGTAAGCATCTGATGTCCTCGTCCCGGGTTACCGTACCGGGGGTCTTACATTAGTGATGTAGTGATTTGTGATTTTGTGATTTCAGGCGACGCTCGACACAATCGCTAAATTACAAATCACTCAATCACAAATTACTTGGCTCCGGTCTTTCCGACCTTCTTCTTCAGCTTCTCGCCCATGTAGCGGACGCCCTTGTTCTTGTACGGATCGGGCGGACGCAGCGAACGCATCTCGGCCGCGACCTGTCCGACCAACTGCCGGTCGATGCCGCTCAGCGTGACGTGTGTCTGCTTCGGATCGACCGCGGCGGCGATGCCGTCGGGCAGCGGGTATTCGATCGGGTGCGAAAACCCCAGGCTGAATACCACGACGTTCTTGCCCTTCATTTCAGCGCGGTAACCGATACCGACGATGTCCAGTTCCTTCGTCCAGCCCTTGGTGACGCCTTCGACGGCGTTGTTCACCAATGCGCGCGCCAGTCCGTGATTCGCGGCGTGTTGATCGGTGTCGCGCGTCGCGACCAGGTGCCCATCCTGCTGCGCGAACTTCACGCCCGAAGGTAGAGGCGTCGTCAGCGAACCCTTCGGTCCCTGCACGCGGACGGTGTTACCTTCGATCTGTACCTTCACCTCTTTGGGGATGGCGATCGGCTTTTTTCCAATTCTCGACATTGTTCTCTCTCAGCTGTCTGCTCTCAGCGACGGCCCAACTTCTGCCGGCTTCCAGCTATTTGGTATTTCGGTATCTCGGTTTATCGGTAATTATCGGGTCGGAAATACCGACGAACCGAAATACCGACATACCGTTTAGTAGATCTCGCAAAGCACTTCGCCGCCGACGCCCTGCTTGCGCGCTTGGCGGCCGGTCATGACACCGCGCGGCGTGGTGAGGATGTTGATCCCCATCCCGCCCAGCACGCGGGGAATCTCGTTGCGGCCCACGTAGACGCGGCAGCCCGGCTTGGAGATACGCTCCAGCTTGGACATCGTCGCCTCGTTGTTCGGGCCGTACTTCAAGTAGATCCGCAGGATCTTGTGCCCGTCTTCTTCCGTCGGCTTGAAGTTGGAAATGTAGCCCTCTTCTTTCAGAATGCGGGCCAGCTCCAGCTTCAGCTTGGAAGCCGGCACGTCCACTTTCTGATGACGCGCGCGGATCGCATTGCGCACGCGGGTGAGGAAATCTGCGACCGGATCGGTCAAACTCATTCGTTCCTTCTCCTTTGCCCGTTCGCTCCGCTTTCGCGGAGAACCTGCGGCAATCAATGCAGTACCAAGTTCTAAGTGCCAAGTACCAAGTTGTTCGGTACCGGCATCGTCTTGGTACTTGGTACTGAGTACTTCGTACTTACCAGGACGACTTCGACACCCCGGGGATCTCGCCGCGCAGGGCGAGGCCGCGGAAACACAGGCGGCACACGCCGAACTTGCGCAGGTACGCGCGCGGACGTCCGCAGATCTTGCAGCGGTTGTGCTGGCGCGACGAGAACTTCGGCTTCTTGGCGTCCTTCACTCGTTTTGCTGTTGTAGCCATTTAGCTTTTAGCCTTCACTGTTAGCTGCTCGCTAACCTCTATTCGTTGTTTTGCCTGAAACTGGCAACTAGCGACTGACAACTGCTTATGCCCGGAACGGCATCCCCAGCCCGCGCAGCAACGCGCGCGCCTGGTCGTCCGACTTTGCCGTCGTGACGATCGTGACGTTCATGCCCTTCTGCTTCTCAACCTTGGCGTAATCGATCTCCGGGAAGATCAACTGGTCGCGCAGACCGAGCGTGTAATTGCCGCGCCCGTCGAACGACTTCGTGGAGACGCCGCGGAAGTCGCGCACGCGCGGCAGCGCCACATTGATCAGCCGGTCCAGGAACTCGTACATGCGGTCGCCGCGCAGGGTGACCATCACGCCGATCGGCATACCCTCGCGCACCTTAAACGCCGCGATCGATTTCTTCGCCTTCGTCACGACCGGCTTCTGGCCGGTGATCTGGCCCAACTCGGTCGAGGCGGGATCGATCAGCTTCGCATTCTGTGTCGCTTCGCCAACGCCCATGTTGACGACGACCTTCTCCAGCGTCGGCACCGCCATGGGATTCTTGAGTTCGAATTCCTTCATCAGCGCCGGGCGGACTTCCTTCTCGAACTTGTCGCGCAGGCGGGCGGTGCTACGGCTGCTCGCCTTCGGACGCGCCGGCTTGCCGTCGGCCGCCAGCTCAACTTCCGGCGCCTTGTCCTTGCCCTTCGCTTTGCCGTCGCCCTTGCCTTGCTTGGGCTGCTGCGGCTTTTTCTGCTTCTCGTCTGCCATGTTCCTCTTCACTTCCTCTCACGGTGTCGGAGTGGCTACCGGTTCGTGAGGTGGTCATTTTGAATTTACTGAGTTGCTGATCTGCTGATTCAAATCACCAAATCACAAATCACTCAATCACCAATTACTTATCGAGCGTCGTCCCGCACTTGCGGCAAACGCGTACTTTGCGGTCGCCCTGGGTGTCGTGACCCACGCGCACCGGCCCGCACTGTCCGCACACCAGCATCACGTTCGACAGCGAGATCCGGCTTTCCTGCTCGGCGATGCCGCCCTTGATGTTGCGCTGCGGATTCGGCCGGACGTGTTTCTTCACCATCGAGACGTGCTCGACCAGGACCTTGGCCTCGTCGGGGAACACGCGCAGTACGCGCCCCTGCTTGCCTTTGTCGCGGCCGGCGATCACCTTCACCTGGTCATTACGCCGTATATCTACATGTACTCTCTGCATTCCAATTCCCTCTGGCGCCCTAAGCCCTGCGCCCTGTTCCCTGCGCCCTTACAGAACTTCTGGCGCCAGCGAAACGATCTTCATGAACTGCTTCTCGCGCAACTCGCGCGCCACCGGTCCGAACACGCGCGTCCCGATGGGCTCGTGCGCGTCGTTGATCAGCACCGCGGCATTCTGGTCGAAGCGGATATAGGTTCCGTCGCGGCGCCGGTGTTCCTTGCGCGTGCGCACGATCACTGCCTTCACGACCGTCCCCTTTTTCGCCGTGCCTTCCGGCGCGGCTTCCTTCACCGCCGCCGTAATGACGTCGCCCAGTCCCGCGACGAGCCCGGTGTGTCCGCCCAGGGGGAGGATCATCTGCAGCTTGCGCGCGCCGGAGTTATCGGCGACTTCGAGCATGGTTCGCATTTGCACTGCCATGTTCTCTTCTCCCTCTACGCGTTCTGCGTGGCGGCGGGAACCTCGGTCTCGGCGCCCGGGACCAGCGCCGCCTTGCGCACGATCTCGATCAGCCGCCACCGCTTCAGCCGCGACAGCGGACGGGTTTCCTCGATCCGCACCACGTCGCCGACGTGCGCGGTGTTCTTCTCATCGTGGGCATAGAACTTCTTCGACCGCTTGATCACCCGCTTGTACAGGTTGTGCGACTTCTTGCGGTCCACTTCGACGACGATGGTCTTCGCCATCTTCGTCGATACCACCTCGCCGACCAGCGTCTTGCGCGCCGATGCCGTCTCGGTCTTGGTTGCTTCCGCCATGGCTACTTCTTCTCCCCGACCGCCGCCTGCTGCCGCTGGCGCGCGATCGTCTTGACCCGCGCGATGTCCTTCTTCAGGCCGCGGATCTTCTTCAGGCTCTCGGTCTGCCCCATGCTGAGCTGGAACTTCAGCTTGAAAAGCTGGTCGTTCAGCTCATGCTCCTGGTGCTTGAGCTCGGCATCGGTCAGGTTGCGAATCTTCTCTGCATCCATAATCAGCTCTTAGCTATTAGCCTTTAGCTTTTAGCTCTTTCGTCGTGAATTCGTTTTCTCAGCTACCCCGCCCTGCCTTGGCTAAAGGCTAAGAGCTAATAGCTTCTTTATGCGCCGTGGCGCTGCACGAAGCGTGTCCGCAGCGGCAGCTTATGCGACGCGAGCCGCATCGCTTCCTGCGCGTCCGCGATGCTCACGCCTTCCATCTCGAACAGGATCTTGCCCGGGCGGACGACCGCGACCCAATGATCGGGAGCGCCCTTGCCCTTGCCCATACGGGTTTCAGCCGGCTTCTTCGTTACCGGCTTGTCCGGGAACAGGCGCAGCCATACTTTGCCGCCGCGCTTCACGAAACGGGTCATGGCGACACGGCTCGCTTCGATCTGGCGGTCGGTGATGTGGCCGCACTCCAGCACCTTCAGTCCGTAATCCCCGAATGCCAGCTCGCTGCCGCGCCATGCCTTTCCGGCCATGCGCCCGCGCTGCTGCTTGCGGTACTTAACTTTTTTCGGCATCAACATAAGCAGTTCTCAGTTGCCAGTAGTCAGTTCGTCTAACTTGTTGCCTTATTGCAGTCAGCGCCAACTGGCAACTGGCGACTGACGACTGGCAACTAAAACGCGCTCGCCTTCTCCGCGTCGCGCTTCTTGGTGGGCAGGATCTCGCCCTTGTACACCCACGTCTTCACGCCGATGACGCCGTACGTCGTCTTCGCTTCCGCGAATCCGAAGTCGATGTCGGCGCGCAGCGTGTGCAACGGCAAGCGTCCTTGCAGGTACCACTCCGAGCGGGCGATCTCGTTCCCGTTCAGGCGGCCGCTGACGCGCACCTTGATCCCCTTGCAGCCGAAGCGCAGCGCCGAATCAACGCTCTTGCGCATTGCGCGGCGGAAGCCCACGCGCTTTTCCAGTTGCAGCGCGATCGATTCCGCGACCAGTTGCGCGTCAAGCTCCGGCTTGTGCACTTCCTGGATGTCGATGTAGACATCGCGGTGCGTGCGCTTCTGCAGCTCGCCCTTGAGCTTGTCGATCTCGGCGCCCTTGCGCCCGATGATGATTCCCGGGCGCGCGGTCTTGATGATGATCCGCAACTTGTTGCCCGGACGCTCGATCTCGATGGCGCTGATGCCCGCCGACTTGAGCTTGTCTTTCAGCTCCGCCTTGAGCTTCACGTCCTCGAGCAGCAGCTTGTCGTAGTCGCGCGTCACGAACCAGCGCGACTTCCATGGCTTCGTATACCCGAGGCGGAATCCGTATGGATGGACTTTTGTCCCATAATTCCTCTATTTCTTCTTCCCCGCGAACTTCTTCGCGGGCGCTTTCTTGCCGGCCGTCTTCTTCTTCGCGGGCGCTTTCTTCTTCGCCGCCGGACGGGCGGAAACTTCACGTTCACCCTTCGCCGCTTCCGGCCGCTTCTTCTCGGCCAGGGCGATCTCGATGTGCGACATGCGCCGCTGGTAGCGGTACGCGCGTCCCATCGGAGCCGGACGGATGCGC
>CAZLJE010000066.1:0-12903 GCA_964559835.1 uncultured Terriglobales bacterium | reverse complement strand
CGACCTTCTTCATGGCCTCGGCGATGATCTTGCCGATGGTCTCGTCGTTGTTGGCGGAGATGGTGCCGACTTCGGCGATCTTCTTCATGTCGCCGGAGACGTTCTGCGACAGCTTGTCGAGGGCGGAACCGGTGCGGTTGCCTTCGGCGTCCTGCGTGCCGCAAACGGCCTTCACGGCCAGGTCGATGCCGCGCTTGAGCGCCATCGGATTCGCGCCCGCGGCGACGGTCTTCACGCCTTCGCGGAAGATGGCCTGAGCCAGAACGGTGGCGGTGGTGGTGCCATCACCGGCCACGTCGCTGGTCTTGCTGGCGACTTCGCGCACCATCTGCGCGCCCATGTTCTCCAGGGGCTCTTTGAGTTCGATTTCCTTGGCAACGGTCACGCCGTCCTTGGTGATGGTCGGCGAACCGAACTTCTTTTCGATAACGACGTTGCGTCCCTTGGGACCGAGGGTGACCTTCACCGCGTCGGCCAGAAGGTTGACGCCACGGAGGATCGACTGCCGCGACTCCTCACCGTGCACAATCTGCTTCGCCATTTTTCAATCTCCTTCGTAGATCTTGTTGTGTACTAGCCAGGCTTGCCTGGCGGAACTGGGCCGGTCAGTCATCAGGGAATTGAGCTGGTCCTGAAGCCTGACGCCTCAAACCTGAGGCCTTATTTGTGGGCGCCGGCTTTTTCCGTCTTTTTGGCGCCGGTCAGGATGCCGAGGACTTCCTCTTCGCGCATGATGAGGAACTCTTCAGCGTCGATGACGATCTCGGTGCCCGAGTACTTGCCGAAGAGAATGCGGTCGCCTTCCTTTACGTCGAGGGGACGGACCTTTCCTTCTTCGTTGACTTTGCCTTTGCCGGCAGCAATCACTTCGCCTTCCTGCGGCTTGTCCTTCGCCGAGTCGGGGATGATGATGCCGCCGCGCGTCGTTTCTGCTTCTTCGATCCGCTTGACCAGGATTCGGTCATGCAGGGGAGTTAGCTTAGCCATGTCGCAGCTCCTTCGCTGAATTCAATTCGTTGGTTTGGATGCGAACAAAAGTTGTTAAATCAGTGTCTTACGAGGATTCCCCAAACTGAACCTTGGGTCGGAGTGGCTGGTTGTTAGCACTCCTGCTAAACGAGTGCCAATGTAAATGACCAGTCTGAAAAATGTCAAGAGGTGAGTGGGGGAGACTCAAGGATGAAGGATGGGTAAACAGGAGGAGAGAAGTTGATGATGAAGGAGGCAACAAGGAGTTGCAGCGGCAGTTCTAAGAAAAACAGATCGACGGCGGTGAACTGTGCGGGTCCCGGGCCTCATTTGTCGCTCCTTCCTTTTCCTGTCCATTCTTTTAACGATCAACGTTAGCGCGCAGACGGCGCAACAGCAGCAGGCGAACTCCGTCGGACTCGGGGAACGGCAAGCGGCGGAGCGGATTCAGCCGACGTTAAACCCTCTCCCTGGAATGACGGGGAGCGCTGTAGAAGTGCCGCCGAACCTGCCGGACCTCGATATCAGCCGGCAACCGAAGGCGCTGGTGTCGCCGCTCATCCCGAGGATGCCACCGCCTCCTCCGCCGCCGCAGCCGATCGTGCCGAAGACGACGAGACACCTGCAGGCGAGATATGACGTCAACAAAATCGGCGACCGGGGAGTGGGAAAGGGGCTCGACTTCTACTCGCTGCAAAGAGAGACGGACATGGGGCGGGAGATGGCGGCCGAGGTGGAAGCGGGCGCGAAGATGGTGAAGGACCCCGTCGTAACCGAATATGTGAACCGCATTGGACAGAACCTGGTGCGGAATTCGGACGCAAAGGTGCCGTTCACGATCAAGGTGCTGGACAACGAGGAAGTGAACGCGTTCGCGCTGCCGGGCGGGTTCTTCTACGTGAACGCGGGGCTGATACTGGCGGCGGACAACGAGGCGGAGCTGGCCGGCGTGATGGCGCACGAGATCGCGCATGTGGCGGCGCGCCACGCGACGAAGAACGCGACGAGGAACCAGATCCTCAACATGGCGTCGATCCCGTTGATCTTCGTCGGAGGGCCAGCGGGATATGCGGCGCGGCAGGTGATCGGGCTGGCGATGCCGATGTCGATGCTGAAGTTCAGCCGCGACGCGGAGCGCGAGGCCGACATGCTGGGGCTGGAATATCAGTACGCCAGCGGGTATGACCCGGAGGAGTTCGTCAAGTTCTTCGAGAAGCTGCGGCTGGACGAAAAACAGAAGATGAGTTTTCTGGGCAAGGCGTTCGCGACGCACCCGATGACGCAGGACCGGATCAAGCGAGCGCAGGAAGAGATCAAAGCTTACCTGCCGGCACGCGAGGATTACATCGTAGACACGAGCGAGTTCCAGGAAGTCAAGCGGCGCCTGCGGGGCATCGAGGACTCGCACCGCATCGACGGCGGGAAGACGAGCATGCCCACGCTGAGGAAGAGAACGGAGTAGGGCGCAGGGCTCAGGGCTCAGGGCATGGGGCTCCGGGCGCAAGGACCCTCGTTGCCCACAAAAATCAAAATATCAGCGCAGAGGACGCAGCGGGGCAGAGAACGCAGAGCCCAAAGCGTCACTGCACCGTGACGGTTAACACTTGCGAGTCGGTGTTGGAGCCGGAGGTTGCAGTGACGGTGAATTTGTAAACCTTCGGCGACGCATTGCCGGTACCGGTAGTGGCGCCGCCGCTCGAGGAACCTCCTCCACCTCCGCAAGAGACGAGCGCGATCAGAAACCCAGCTAATACAAATGTGAGCAGGAAGGTCCGCTGTTTGCGCGTGAGCAAGGGCAGTCCGACCAGTGCGGCGGCGAAGACAATGGGGATTGTGAACGGACCGTGGCGGCGGAGGCCGGAACCGAGCCGGGGCACGGTGTAGGTCAGGTTGGGAGCGACGGTGCTTCCAGCAGGGACGTTGAAGCTGTTCGGATTCAGAGAGCAACTCGCGGATGAGGAATCTGGGGTACAGGTAACGGTCACGGCCATTGCGTTTGCGGTCGAATTGAACACCACCACACTGACGTTGCCAGATCCTCCGGTAGATGGAGCCGTGAGGTTGTTGCCCTGGAGCAAGACGGCGAGCGGGCCAAGGATGTTCCATGCCGCAACGTTCGAAGTGGCGCTGGCATAATTGGTGTCGCCGCTGTACTGCGCAGTCAGGTTGTGGGTGCCGGCGGTCGTGAACGTGTACGTCATTCTGGCGATGAGGTACCCCTGATACGTCTCATACGTAACGTTGCCGGCGAGTGGGACCCCTCCGTCGAGAAAGGTGACGGTGCCGCCCATGACCGGACCGGCATAAATATTCGACGTGTTCACTCCCACGCTTAGAAAAACAGGCTGGTTGACGACGCCACCATTCGGGTTGAAGTTGATCGAGGTCGAGAGTTTGCTCACCACGTTCAGCGCCACCACCGGTGAGGTGGCGGTCGCGTACGTCGAGTCACCGGAGTAGGTTGCGGTGATGTTATGGGTGCCAGTCGCGGTGAATGCGTACGGCAGGGTGGCAGTGAGGTTGCCAGTGTTGTAAGTAAACGAACTGTAAGCCACGGTGCCGCTCAGCGGCTGGCCGTTGTCGGCGAAAGTGACAGTGCCGGTCATTGCGGGAGCGCCGGGGAAATTAGTGGCTGAGATGGTGGCAGTCAGCTTCGTGCTGTAATTCACGACGGTGGGATTCAGTTCGGCGTTGACCGCGACGTTAGAAGGAAGCTTGTCGTAGACCTTCAGGGTGCCCACGGGCTGGGACGCTGCCGCACCGTAGTTGGAGTCGCCGGAGTAGGTGGCTGTGATGGTGTGGGTGGCGACAGGGAAGGTTGTGGTGAGCGTGGCTTGCACTGCCGCACTGTAGTAGCCCGGTTCGGGGCCGTACACGACAGTTCCGTTGATTGGAGTGCCGTTGTCATAGAAGGTGACGGTGCCAGTGGGTTGCGCCAGTTGGGAAGAGGTCTGAACGTTGGCGGTGAGCGTAACCTTAGTCGTTGGAAGCGCGACGTAGGACGACAAACCTCCATTGATCGTCGTATTCGCCTTCACGACTGTCACGGTGAACGGGGCGGCGGAAGAGTCCGACGGCAGGTAGTTGGCGTCACCAGAATACTGCGCGTACAGGGTGTGGGTCCCGACTGAGGGCGGGATGTACCAGCCGTAATAAGTGACGCTTGCGTAACTCGGGCCGCTCGCGGCGCGAGCGTCCTGGAACGACTGTTTCACGCTATTACCCGCCGGAGAACCGTTATCCGTGAAGGTGTACGTGCCGGTAGGCGCGCCCCCGGAACTCTTCGTGGACAGGGAGGCGTTGATCTGTCCTTGCGACCCATACTGAAACGTGCCCACGACGGGTGTGTTGGCGGTGAGTGTGGTCTGGGCCTTGTTCACGGTCAAGGTCGCGCTGCCGGTGCTGGCGTTATAGCTGGCGTCACCGGGGTAGGAAGCAACGACGGAGTAGGTACCGGCGGGAAGTTGGATGGGGTGGTCTTCGGCGAATCCCTGGCTGTTGAGCGGGTATGTGCCTAGGTCGAGCGGCGAACCGTTCGCGGTGATGGTGAGGGCGCCGGTCGGGCAACTGGCAGTGCCGGTGGAACAAGTGCTATTCACGCCGGTCGCGGACGAGACGGTGCCGGCGGCGTCGGTTACATCGGCACGGAGTATGTATGGCGCGCCGTAATCAACGCTGGCGGCGGTGAACGAGTGGTTCGAGCCGAAGGTGATGAAATTGACGAAGGTCTGACTCGGCTCGGGGTTGATGGTCACATTGATGGAGTTGGAGTCGCTGGCGACGTGCGTGGCGTCGCCCGGATAATGGGCGGTGACGGCATAGCTGCCGCCGGGGAAAAGATGCGAATTCCATGCGGCCGCACCGGAATTCAAAGCCGCGGACCCCATTCCTCCCGTTTTCCCCATCAACGAGACCGTCCCGGTGGATGATGTCGGGGAGACGCCGACGGCAACGCTGATGGCAGCGCCGTGCTGCGCGGTAATGGCAGCGGTAGAACCGTTCAGCGTGAGGCTCGTAGTGGTCGGGGCAGCGTTCTTGATGGCGTTGGCAATACCGGATACAAGGTTGGTCACATTGACAGAACCTAGTCCGGTAGCGAGATCGTATCCGGCACCTGCCATAAATGCAGGCGAGGCTGAGCCGTCGACCATTACTCCGGTCGCGGCGCCGGATGTCTGGCTGCAATTGGGCGAACCGGCTTTGCAGGGGACGGAGATGTTGCCGCTAACGACATCATTGAAGATGCAGGACGAAGCGGGAGACGCGGTGGAAGCGCAGGAAGCGCCGGACTGCGAGGCGAGACTATAGAGAAGATAGTTGATGTTTCCGAGGCGCGTGCCAGCCTTCTGCTGCGCAAGGGCGACGATGCCCGCGAAACTGGCGGCCGCGACCGAAGTTCCACCGACGCCAGCAAAGGTGAGATTGGTCGTGGAGGTGCACGCATAGGTCATGCCAGGAAGGTCGGACTGGCAAACCACGTAGAAGCTGTGGCTGTTGGAGCGGACGGCAGAGAACAGGGATACATCGGGAAGATCGCGGACGCTATCGGCCGGAACACCGGTCGCGATCTGCCAGGACGGCTTGGGATTTCCGGCCTGGCATTGGACGGCGCCGCCGGAGGATGTAGAGACGGCGCAACTACTGGCGCCTGCCGCACCCGCCAGAATGTTCAAGCCGCTGGAAGAGGAAGGCGAGCCGCTGGCCGGCATCTGTGGACAGACGTTCAAATTTCCGGCGGAAGCGGTGGCGGCACAGGTGGAGTTCCAGGCGGTCTCCGGGATGTAAGACAGAGCCGAGCCGTGCGTGGTCGAGTTGTTGGTTGAGTTCCAGTATGTCGACTGGCTTCCGGCATCATCGAAATCGGTGCCCCCAATCGCGACGTTGTAAGCGGTCGAAGCCAAACCGTTGACGGCGATGCCGGAATCAGCGATCTGGCCGATGGCCTGGTAGTCGCAGCCGGCGGAACCGGAATCACCGGCGGAGACGATCACGGTAATGCCCTGGGCGGCAGCCTGCTGCCAGAGGGACTGGATGTATTGATTACCGGCAGCGCCCAGCGCCGACTCACATATGCCATAGCTCAAGCTCATGATGCCGGCGAGATTCTTGTCGATGACGTGGAGAGCCGCCAATTCCAGACCGCTGGTGGTAGCCGTGCCCTCGGCAGAGACGAGGACCACCGATGCGGAAGGTGCGACGGCACTAGCCCACTCCAAGTCCAGAACCGATTCGTCTTCGTCGCCGGGAACGATGCCGGGATCGGGGCCATCGATGACGACGGATGTGTTACCCGCACCCAAGCCGAAGAAATTGCGGAAGGTGGCGACGTCAGAGAGATGGACGTTGCTCCGGCCGAGGATAGCGACGGTCTGTCCGGCGCCGTTGTTACCGGCTTGCAGCAGAGAATTGGTGTTGTAGATGGTGGCGAAGTCGGCCGGACCGAGGGCGTAGTAGGTGCCGGAACTGTTGGAGACGGTGAATTGCGGCTTGACGGTGCCGTCGGGCTGGCGGGAAAAAGCTCCGAGTCGATGCGACAGCGGCTTGCGCGGAAAGTTGTTCAGAGACACGATGCCGCGCACGACGGGAGTGAGGGCGGCGGGAATCTGGGGATCTTGAGCATTCGCCCAATACTCCTGCGCATTCACGACGTACTGATGCAGGGCGGTGTGGAAGGCGCGCTGAACGAGTGCGGCAGTGCCGGAGAATTCAATCGCGTTCTTGCCGGCGGTGACCCGCTCGACGACGAAGCCCTGGCTGCGCAGCCAGTTGGTCACAGTAGCAACGTCGCCGTCGGCGGGGCCGAACTTGTCGCCGAACTCGGCCGGGGTGAGCCAGTGCAGATAGTTTGCGGAGCCAGGGTCCTGCTGGTCGGCGAGGAACTTTTCGAGCGCTGCCTGCTGCTCGGGAGCACGCGACAGCAGCAGGATCATGCGGTTCGCAGGCAGATCGGCGGGCGCGGTGCCTGCGTCGAACTCGGGCCGAGCCAGCGGGTGCGTGTTGCCGGGAAGCGCCACGAGGTTGCGGTCGTCGATGGGAGCAGCAATACGGGCGCGGGCTTTCTGCGCAGCGGCCGGCAATGCTATGAAAATGAGCAACAGCAAGGAGAGAGACGCCAACCGTGGTGCAGTCCGCATGGAGCAAGACCTCGGGCCGACAGATCAGAGTTCCTGGGCAGCTACTTACAATAACACCAGCTTTAAAGTTCGTGGGTAGGGAAAAGTCCTAGCGCGGCGAGAACTTGGAGGCTTAGTGCTAAAACGGGAATTTGGACAAAGTCAAAAGAGCAGCGCAGGGGGACCGGGCTTAGGGCGTAGGGACGAAGGACAAGGCACACAAGGGCCCTCGTTGCGCGGCTTGTCCCACAAAATCAAAACATCAGCGCAGAGGGGCGGAGAACGCAGAGGGAGCCGAGCCCAGGGCTCGGGGCGTAGGGATCAGAATTTCACATATCTGGGAGTCTCCTGTGTCGCCAGGCAAGCCTGGCTAGTACACCTACATTGCACCAAGTTAACAGGATAAACATCGAGTGTTTACTCCTTCACGTGCGCCGCTGGGTTATTAGTGTCGAACGAAGGAGGAGGAACCTGGTGAAGAGCCTGGCGAAGACCGAACAAGACCAAGCGGACGATGCGGCCGACGATTCCCAGGTTGAAGTCCGGCGGGCGGTCGTGCGGTCACGCAGACAGATCCAACCGAACGCACACACGGTTTCCACCACAGCGACGCGGCAATAGGCGTCCGCACTTACAAGGGTTTTACAAGTTCCTGCCGACCTTATTACCCTGCGCAACCCAGAAAAATGATTCTATGAAAAGGAAAGGAAAGGTCACTCCGGTGAAACGACTGCTCATTGTTCCGCTCATGGCACTTGCGATCGGCGCCACCATCATGCTGGCGCAGAGCACAAGCACGAACCAGAACCAGAACACGGCGCGGACACCGCCGTCGCCGCAACAGATGGCGCAGCATCGTGTGGAAATGTTGACGGCGATGCTGTCGCTCACGACGGCGCAACAGCAACAGGCAACGACGATCTTCACGGACGCTGCGACGGCCGCGCAAGCCGTCCACACGAACATGCGGACCGCGCACGACGCATTGCGCACGGCGGTGATGGCGAACAACGCGGCGGGCATCGACACAGCCGCGACCACGATCGGATCGCTCACTGGCCAAGTGGCTTCGATCGAAGCGAAGGCGGATGCCGCGTTCAACCAGTTGTTGACGGCAGACCAGCAAACAAAGCTCAGCCAATTAGGGCAGGCGGGATTCAGGCCCGGCGGTCCCCATGGCGGTTTCGGTTTCGGCGGCCGAGGTGGTGCGCCGCCGATGGGTGCAGGACCGGGAGGCGTGTAGTCCCTGGACGTCTCCTCCGCACCAAAGGGCGAGGCTCCGAAATCCCTGCCGGAACCTCGCCCTCTTTTGATATGACGTATGAATATTTCAGAATGGATCTTTCTCATTTCGACGGTGGGAAGCGTGGTGGTGCTGGCGAGCTGGGTGGTGGCACTGGTGGCGGCGATCATCTGGTGCGTTAAGAATTCCGGGAACGCCGCCGGCAGCCGCGCAAGCCAATGACGCGGATTTGGGGATCAAGCGACTTTACGTAACGTTTACGGGGTGTTTACAGCGGGTAGGCGGCGAATCTGGCAAACTATTCTGTGTAGTCCCACCCAGGCAGAGCCGGCCAGGGTGGACGACCCAATTTCTGAGTAGTCCCACCCTGGCAAAACCGGCCAGGGTGGGCCACCTAAAGAACCGGTGAATTTCTCCAAACCAAAATATTGGCTGCAATGGGCCGGAATAGCCACCCTGGTGCTGGTGTTCACCGCGCTGGCGTGGCTGCAGGTCCATTGGAGCAGGGACATTGCCGATGCGACATCGGTCCGGCTGCAATCGAACCTGCAAGCTTCGGTGGTTCGGTTTCGAGAAGACCTGTACCGCGAATTCTCGGGCATCGCAGCCGTGTTCCAGGGTGAGGGCGCCCGACCCCAGAGAGGCGTGCTGAATTACTACGGATACCGGTTCACGACGTGGCAGCGCAGCGCCATACATCCTCGCCTGGTTTCGGAGGTCTACGTCTGGAACAGGAATGACGAGAATTCGACGCTCGAGCGACTCGATACGAAGAGTGCCGCGTTTGCGCCGGCCGACTGGCCGGAGAATCTCAGCCGCGTCCACGAGGCGTTGAACTCGGGACTACGAGGTCCGCATGGCGGACTATTTTCAAGGCCCGACCATAATGGGGAGCCGCCGTGGCCCGCTGGTGGACAGCGTTTCGAAAAACGAGAGTCGGGAGCGACTGGAAACGGACCTCGCCAACACACCGAGCGCATTGGGCTACCCAGGATGGGGCCCTGGTTCGTGGCGGAAGATGTGCCGGCGCTGGTCGGCAGGACTGAGGGTGGATCGGGCGACGAGGAATGGGTCATCGTCGTGCTCGATGAGACGGTCTTTACGAAACACATTTTGCCGGAACTCGCGCTGCGGTATTTCGGGAATGGGAGAGAGCTCGAGTATCACGTCGCTATCGTGAATGGGACCGATCCAAGCAAGTTTGTCTTCAACTCAGACCCGAGTGTGCCGATCGCGGTGGATCGCGCCGATGCGGTAGCGAAGATGTTCGGTCCGTTGTTGCCTCCGGGCACGCCCGCCATATCGCAGAATGGGCGGGGATTCGACGGGCATGCGAATGGGACAGGAAACCCCGGGACGCCGCACTTCGAGTCGTTGCAATACTCTCCTGGAGCGCGCGGGTGGTTGCTGGTCGCACAGAACCGGAAAGGCTCGCTGGAAGCGGCGGTTGACCAGATGCATTGGCGGAACCTGAGCATCAGTTTCGCCGTGTTGCTCGTGCTGGCGGCGGCGATCGCATTCATGTTCATCAGCACGCAACGGGCACGGCGACTGGCGCAGATGCAGATGGATTTCGTGGCGGCGGTTTCGCACGAACTGCGAACGCCACTGGCGGTGATCTCGTCGGCGGCGGAGAACATCGCCGACGGTGTAGTCGACAACAAACAGCAGCTCGTGCGGTATGGACGCGTAATCAAAGGGCAGGCGCGGCAACTCATCAACCTGATCGAGCAGATCCTGCTGTTCGCGTCTTCGCAGCAGGACGGCTCGCAATACCACATGCAGGAAGTTCCGGTGGCGCGCGTGATCGAGGCGGCAGTCGGCGCGACAGAAGAGACGGTCCGCGCGGCCGGGTTCCGGATCGAACGCTCGGCAGATGCGAACCTCCCGGATGTTTTGTGCGATCCAATGGCGCTCTCGCATGTACTGCAAAACCTGATCACCAATGCGGTGAAATACGGCGGCGAAGCGCAGTGGATCGGGTTGTCAGCAGAGATGGTGACGAGCGGTCCGGATCAGGAAGTTCGTATCAGCGTAAGAGACCGGGGGGTGGGTATTGCAGTGGACGAGGCCGAGCGGATCTTCGAGCCGTTCTACCGAAGCCGCGCTGCTACAGCGGCGCAAATCCACGGAACTGGGCTCGGCCTCAGCGTCGCCCGGACGATGACGGAAGGAATGAACGGCAAGCTCGCGGTCGTCAGCGAGGCCGGCAAGGGGAGCACGTTCACGGTGTCGCTGCCCGCGGTGATCGCGCACCCGAAGGCCGCGGAGGGCGTGGAAACAGGCGCGGCCGGGCGAGTCGAAGGACGCCAGAATGGATGAACGCATCCTGTTGGTGGAAGACGAAGAAGCGCTGCGTATGACGCTCTCGGACCGATTGCAGGCGGAAGGTTACCAGGTGGAGTGCGCCGTTAACGGGGAAGAGGGCCTGAACCTCGCCACGCACGGCGCGTACGACGCAATCGTCCTGGATGTGATGTTGCCGAAGAAGAACGGCCTCGACGTGTGCCGCGATATCCGAGCCGCGGGCCTGATCACACCCATCCTCATGCTTACGGCGCGCGGGCAGACGATCGATAAAGTCGTGGGCCTGAAAATGGGCGCGGACGATTACCTGACGAAGCCGTTCGACATGGCGGAACTGCTGGCGCGGATCGAAGCACTCCTACGTCGAGGAGCAGTGTCGAAGGCGCCGCAGACAGCGCCCACGCACCAGATCGGACCGCTCGTGGTGGACACCCGCGGGACCAAAGTGACAAATGGCGGCAAGCGGGTGCCGGTGTCGGCGCGCGAGTTTCAGTTGCTGCGGTACTTCATCGAGAACCGTGGAACGACGCTGTCGCGCGACCAGATCCTCAAGGAAGTGTGGGGCTACAGTTCGGAGACGTTCACGCGAACGGTCGACGTCCACGTCGCCAGCCTTCGCCAGAAGATCGAGAAGGACCCGCACGAACCGAAACTGATCCTGACCGTAGTCGGACTGGGGTATAAGTTCGCGGAATAAGTCGTAGCCGACAAGGTTTACCCAGTCTTAACACCCTTCTTACTCCTGAGGCTCGGCCAGCGTGTTTATATCGCTGTAGGACAAATCATAGGAGGTCGATCATGGCAACGCAGGCTCAAAACGTCCCGCCAACCTCAGCATTCATACGAACGCCAGGTTTTCCGAAGATCCGCGCCGTAGTCGCCGACGATACACGCGACATGCAGACGATCACGTCCTGGATCCTGGAGCGGGAGGGGCAGGTGGAAGTGGTCGGGACAGCCGATAACGGACTGCTCGCCGTCAGCGTGACGGAAGTACTGAATCCGGATCTGGTCGTACTGGACGTCAACATGCCGAAAATGAGCGGCTTCGAAGCCGCAATGTTAATCAAGGAACGTTCGCCGGAGACGAAGGTGCTGATCATCTCGTCGGACGATAACCCCGACTTGGGGCTGTGCGCGCTGGATTGCGGCGCCGATGGGTTCCTCTGGAAGGGAAACCTGAACAAGCAATGCAACAAGCAGGTGGCGCGGATGTTCGGGAATTAGGGCGAGAAAGTGGCGTGGCGGCTCGGGCTTACGGCCTCGGCGAAATGAGTGCCGGCTTCGCTTGGCTCAGGCTGGTGCTTCGTTCGCTTTGCGTAGGGCTGACGCCGCTCGGCTCGCAAATCGTACTGGGCTTGCTGCGCTCGCGCTGGAGCAGAACGGCCGACAAATTCGCGTTGAACCTGGCACCCTCGCTGCTGCGCTTGCGCTGCAGCGCCAGGCAGTCGGATAGCCTTCCACGCGCCGCAATCTCAGAAACAGTCATTGCTGAATGGTGAGTGCATGATCCCAGCGCTGCGCTCGCGCTAGACCCTAGATTGAGATAACTGTCCATAAGTCGAGCACGGCTGCAACGCTTGAAACTGGCGGGCACGTGGCGGTGTCTATGGTTTCAATAGTGGGGGTGCGCTGTGCTCGAAGGCCGAAGCCTGTCGAAGTCCTTCCATGGAATTTCCGCGGTCAACCAGGTCTCGTTCGTGCTCGAACCGGGGCAGGTGCTGGGGTGTCTGGGACCGAATGGGTCCGGTAAGAGCACCACGGTCAAAATGCTGCTGGGGATGATCGAACCTACGAAGGGCAAGGTGCTGTTCAAGGGGCAGGAGATCCACGGAGACTTGGCGGGATATCGGAAGCGTCTGGGATACGTGCCGGAGGAGCCGAACCTGTACGGGTACCTGAGTGGACGGGAGTACCTGGAGCTGGTGGCGACGCTGCGCGGGATGGAGCGACGGCGGTGCGACGCGAAGATCGACGCGCTGCTGCAAGAGTTCTCGATGTATGAACACCGGCACAGCGCGATCGGGTCGTACTCGAAAGGCATGCGGCAGCGGATCCTTATCATCGCGGCGCTGATGGACAATCCCGAGTTGCTGATCTTCGACGAGCCGCTTTCGGGGCTGGACGTGGTGAGCGCGCTCATCTTTAAGAATGTGGTGAAGTCGCTGGGGCAGCTCGGCAAGGCGGTCTTCTATTGTTCGCATGTGCTGGAGGTGGTGGAGAAGGTGTGCTCGCATCTGATCATCCTGCGGCAAGGAGAAGTAGTGGCGT
>CAZLJE010000065.1:0-14071 GCA_964559835.1 uncultured Terriglobales bacterium | reverse complement strand
AGCTTTTTCAGCGACTGCATCTCTTCCATGAGCTGCTCGTCGATGTGCAGGCGTCCGGCGGTGTCGACGATGAGCACGTCGCAACCGGCGTTCACAGCTTCTCGCCGCGCTTCTTTCACTAGGCGCTCGACCGTCGCCGTGTTCGCTTCCGGCGCCTGGCCTTCGTAGATCATCGCGCCGACCTGCCCAGCGACGACCTTCAACTGCTCGCGCGCGGCGGGACGGTAGACGTCGACCGAAACCAGCAGCGGACGGTGTCCGCCTTTTTTGAGCCAGTGCGCGAGTTTGCCGGCGGTGGTGGTCTTGCCGGAGCCCTGCAGGCCGGACATCAGAACGACACTCGGCGGCTGCGAAGCGAATTTGAACTTTGCCGTGTCCTTGCCCAGCAGTTCGACGAGCTCGTCGCGGACGATCTTCACCACCTGCTCGGCGGGCGAGAGAGCGGTCATGACCTGCTGACCGGCGGCCTTGTCGCGAATGTGGTCGATCAGTTCCTTGACGACTTTGAAATTAACGTCGGCTTCCAGCAGCGCCAGGCGGATCTCGCGCAGCGCCTCTTCCATGTTCTCGGGCGTGAGCGTGCCCTGCCCGCGCAGGTTCTTGAAGGCGCGCTGGAGCTTGTCGGTAAGATTCTCAAACATCAGCAGTTTCCGATTTCAGGAGAATTGGATGCGGGTGACCGCGAATGCGATTGAAGCTCTATTTTACACGCCGGATTCAGCTTCACCACGGAGGCGCGGAGGCACGAAGAAATCAAAGACATTTCCGATTGTCGATTGATGATTGGCGATTTTTGTAGTCGTCGAGCAACGGGCGTGTATTTCAATCGGCAATCGAAAATCGGCAATCGGCACTGCCTTTGCCTTCGCTTTCACAGGAGTATGATGTAATTGTCCGCGCCAGCCTTAGTTCCGGCGCGCGCATCTGCCTATGACGACACGCATGCTCGACGATCTCACGATGCTGAAGGACGACATGAAAGCCTTCGTCGAAGGCCATGGCATGCGCCGTTTTCAGGGCTATGTCAACGACGAGATCTCGAGCGTGATGTGGGACCCGGGCGACAACGCCGACAGCTGGAAGGACTTTGTCGAGCTCGCCAAGGCTGCCAATGCGCCGTTCCTCACAATGAATGATGTCGTGCTCGAGCGCGACGACGTCGATTACCTCGTCACCCAGATGCAGAACTCGACGTATATCAATGATGAGGACGTCGAGGAAGCGAAGTGGCTGCGCGCCTATATCGGCAAGACCGGCTTCGTGCAGCTCGGATTTCCGTATCAGGGCACGATGTTCCTGTGCGAAGTCTCGACCGAGTGGTACGACCGCTACCAGCGCCTGCTGGAGATGGCGGACGAGTACGGCGGCATCCCCTTCGACGAGCTGGAAGGGTCGGATGGAAAAGACGACCCGTTCTGATCATTGGTGATTTAGCGAATTGCGATTGGTGATTGCCATCGCAATTCGGTTTTCAATCACAAATCACAAATCACAAATCGCTAAATCACCAATCGTGCTAACGTGCTCAGGTGCGTTGGGAGATTCGCCAAGCCGACGAGAACATCATACGCAAACTGGCTGCGGAAGCCGGACTGACACCGATCGTCGCGCGTTTGCTCGTCACGCGCGGAATCACCGATGCTGCCGAAGCGCACCGGTTTCTGAATCCCTCGCTCGATCATCTGCATTCGCCCTACGACATGCTCGGCATGGACAAAGCTGTCGAGCGACTGCGCCGCGCGATCGCGGCGAACGAGCGCGTGCTCATCTACGGCGATTATGACGTGGATGGCACCACGGCCGTTGTCATCCTGAAGACGGCGATCGAACTTTGCGGCGGACGCGCCGAGTTCCACGTCCCTCATCGCATCAAAGAAGGTTACGGTATGAAGGACGACGTGATCGAGCGCGCGCGCGCCGGCGGCGTCACGCTCATCATCAGCGTCGACACCGGCATCCGCGCCTTCGCCGCCGCCGAAACCGCGAACCGCCTCGGACTGGATCTCATCGTCACCGACCACCACCTCCCCGACGCGGGAGAAGGAATACCGCGAGCGTTAGCCGTCTTGAATCCGAATCAGCCCGATTGCCGGTATCCGTGCAAGGCGCTATGCGGAGCAGGCGTCGCGTTCAAGATCGCGCAAGCTCTGCTTGACCAAAACGGACAGGCAAGACTCATTCCGTCATTCCTGAAGATCGTCGCCATCGCCACCATCGCCGACGCTGTCCCGCTTGTCGGCGAGAATCGCGTGTTTGCCAAGCTTGGGCTCGATGGACTGAGGCGCCCGGTGAATGCCGGACTGAGGGCACTGCTCGAAGTGGCGCAGTTGGGGGCGAAGCCGATCAACAGTGGCGACGTCGCGTTCCGCATCGCGCCGCGCCTGAATGCCGCCGGACGCATGGACGTCGCGCAGGACGTGGTCGAACTGTTCAGCGTCAAGGACCCGACGCGCGCACACGAACTCGCCGTCCGGCTCAATCAGCTCAACGCCGATCGCCAGGACGAGGAGAAGCGAATCCTCGCTGCCGTCGAAGAACGGTTTGCCGGCGCTCCCGAGATGGCTGATTGTTACTGCATTGTCGTCGATGGCGATGCATGGCACCGCGGTGTCATCGGCATTGCCGCGACCCGCGTCGTCGAGAAGTACGGGCGTCCGGCGCTGGTGCTGTCGAACGAAGACGGCGAGGCGTACGGCTCGGGGCGTTCGATCTCCGCGTTTCATCTGCTCGACGCGCTGGAATCCTGCCGCGAGATGTTCACGCGCTTCGGCGGACACGCGCATGCAGTCGGGTTCTCCCTTCCCTGCGCTCGCGTTCCCGATCTTCGCGCCGCGCTCGACTCGTATGCCCGGGACCGCCTCACGCCCGACGATTTCATTCCGACGCTCCGCTACGACGGCGACATCACTTTGTTCGACGTCACCAATGCGCTATACAAGGCCGTGCTCAAGCTGGAACCGTTCGGCATGGGCAATCCGGAGCCGGTGTTCGCCGCCGCCGGGGTGAAGGTCACGATTCCACCGCGCGTGCTCAAGGAGAAACACATCCGCCTGAAGCTGGCGCAGCCGAACGGGACCAAGTACCCGAAGGCGTGGAACGCGCTGGGATGGAGGATGGCGGAACGCGCGCAGGAGATCCTCGCCGGCGACTCTGTGGACGCGGCTTTCACGCTCGAGCACAATGACCATCCCGATTTCGGCGGCCTGGAACTGAGGTTGTGCGATGTGCGGAAGACAGCCGCGGCGCCGGCGTGATTGAATCGTATTCCGGATTCCGTATGCCGTATTTCGGAGGTTGGATTCAAAGTCTGAGTGCGCACCACCGAATACCTGATACGGAATAACGCGTGCGCGCATTTACATCCCATCGACGCTGGCATAGAGTTTTGTTGTGGGCACGCCTGGAACGACCGTTGTTTTCTGCACTGCGTGCGGCGCACACAATGCGCCCGGCGCCAGGTTCTGTCAGACATGCGGCCGCGCCATGAGCGAGATGGAACCGCTGCCCGCTTCCGCATCCATCGCCGCCTATGCCTCTCAGCCGTACGCCGGCTTCTGGGTCCGCGTGCTGGCGTGGATCATCGACGTGATCATCGTCGGCGTGATCGTGCGGATCGCCTTCGCCGCCGATCCGGGAATTCATATTGTCGGGTTCGGGCTGGGTTTCTTTGGCGGCTGGCTCTACGAAGCTCTGCTCACAAGTTCGTCAATGCAGGCGACGCTCGGTAAGCTGGTCCTCGGCATGCGCGTTACCGACCTGCAGGGCCAGCGCATCACGTTTGGCCGGGCCACCGCGCGCCACTTCGCGAAGTATCTCTCGACCGCGATCCTGGGTATCGGCTACCTCATGGTCGCGTTCACGGAGAAGAAGCAGGGCCTGCACGACATGATCGCTGGCACGCTGGTGGTGAAGAGAAACGCGTAGGCCGCTACGTCAGTGCGATTCGCCGTCGCAGCCTTCGTGAGTTCATCGATACGCTTGTACAACGCCCTATCTAGGGGGCGGATTCGTTGCGGTACGTGCGCCATATCGTCTGAAAGAGACCTGAGCAACGATGCGACACGGGCTGCACTGGCGCGCGGCTGCTTTCCCGATGTCTTCGTTTTTGTTCTTGCGCGACCGCATATCTGAATTATTGCATTTACGTCTACGGTGATCGCGCGTGCCTGCACACAAGGTCCCTCGACTCCGACTAACCCATTCGGCTGAGCCGTTTAGAATAGGACCAATGCCCGTAAACATTCCCCGGCTGCGCTGGTGGTTTGCCGCGCTGGCGATCGCGCTGATCATCGTCGTTGCCGGATTCTACGGCTACGCGCGATATCGGCTGCGCACCGCGATCAAGCAGATCCCGCAGAAGATCGGCCTGAACATCCAGCAGAGCACGACCGGTTTCACGTTCTCGAAGTCCGAAGGCGGACGGACGATCTTCACCGTCCACGCCTCGCAGGCGGTGCAATATAAAGGACAGGGCCGCGCCGAACTCAAAGACGTGAACATCATCGTTTACGGCCGGCAGGCGAACCGCTTCGACCAGATCTACGGCAGCAACTTCGAATACGATCCGCAGACGAAGATCATCGCCGCCAAAGGTGAGGTTCACATCGATCTGGAAGGCAACGCCGAGGGTCCCATCAACCCTGACCAGTCGACACCGATGGAGTTGAAGAACCCCATCCATTTAAAGACCAGCGGCCTTGTTTTCAACCAGAACACCGGCGTAGCTGAAACCAAGGAGCGCGTCGAGTTCCGAGTACCGCAGGCGAGCGGTTCCGCGGTCGGCGCCACCTACGATTCCCGCGCCGCGACCCTGACGCTGGCGTCCAACATCCTCTTCCATTCCAATGCGCCGCACGAAGCCGATATCAAGGCGGCGCACGGCGTCATCACCAAGGGGCCGAACCGCGCGGTGCTCGACGGCGTCAATATCGAGCGCGCGAGCGGCACCATGTCGAGCCGGCAACTCACGATGTACTTCCGCGATGACAACACGGTGGAACGCCTGCTCGCCGCCGGCGACGTGAAAGCACACGAGACCGGCAAAACCAGCGTCGACGCTCTCGCCCCTCGTGCGGAAGCCGTACTCGGCGCCAAGAACGATTTGCGCTCGGCGACCATGAGCGGCGGCGTGTCGCTGAACACCTCCGGCAATGACAACATCCAGGCCAACGCCGGAAATCTTTTGTTCACGTTCGCCGGGAAAAACGAGGTCGACAAGGTCCGCGCGACCGATGGCGTGCGTCTGTTGCAACAACCCGCGCAGCCAGGCAGCGGGCGTCCCGTCGAAATCACCGCCGACGCGATGGACTTCATCGTTCGCAACGGGCACGTGCTGACCGAGGCCGTCACTTCTGGCGCCGCCAAGATCACGGCGCTGCCGGCATCTAACGCGAGCGGTGACAGCGCGGGTAAGACCGTGCTTACCGCGGGACAGTTCCACGCGCGCTTTCAAAAGAACCGTCTCACCGGACTCACAGGATCGCCCGACGCGAAGATCGTTATGTCCACGCCCGGGGTGGCAGAGAAGGTCAGCACAAGCGACCGCGTGGAAGTCGGCTTCGCGCCCACCGGAGGAATCGGCAGCCTCGTCCAGGAGGGCAACTTCCACTATGTCGAAGACGCGAAGGACGGGCGCCGCGAGGCTTGGGCGAACAAAGCCGCGTACAACACTGGACAAGGCCCGAACGACGTGTTGAAGCTGTCGGGCTCACCGCGTTTCGTGGAAGGCGGCATGACCAGCACCGCCGACGCGATGGAGATCGGCCGCACCTCCAACGACGCGTTTGCCATTGGGAACGTTAAGACGACATATTCCGAACTGAAGCCGCAACCGGGAGGTGCGCTGCTTGCCTCGGGCGATCCGATCCACGTGACTGGGTCGAGCATGACGGCCCGGCGCAGCAGCGGGACGGCGCGATATTTGCATGCGCGCCTGTGGCAGGGACAGAACGTCATCGAGGCGCCGACGTTAGATTTCCGCCGCGAGCCCCGCGAGGTCATCGCCGTGGGCGACCGCTCGCATGGCGTCACCACTCTGTTTGTCGATCAAGACAAGAACGGAAAGAGCACGCCGATCAGCGTCACCGCTGCACGGCTTACTTATGCGGACGCACAGCGCCAGGCACACTTCGAAGGCGGCGTGACCATGAAGGGTTCGGACACGACCGTCACCGCCGAAAAACTCGACATCTATTTGCGCGCGCAAAACGGTAGTAATGCCCAGGCCGTTGCGGGGCCGAGCCAACTCGACCGCGCGGTGGCTTCGGGCAATATTGCGATCCAGGCGCCCGACCGCCGGGCAACCGGCCAGAACCTTGTTTATACGGCGTCCGATGGCAAATTCGTGTTGACGGGTGGACCGCCTAGCATTTTTGATGCCGAACGCGGCAATATTACCGGCGATTCGTTGACCTTCTTCCAGCACGATGATAGAGTCCTTGTTGAGAGCAAAAGTGCTCCTACTGTTACCCGGACGAGGGTTGCTAAGTAATAGGCAGCAAAAGACATGTTGAGCTTGGCGACCGAGGAAATTGGTAAGAGTTATCGCGGGCGCCGGGTTGTGAACGCGGTCAGCGTCCACGTCGAACCGGGCGAAGTGGTGGGGCTGCTGGGGCCGAACGGAGCGGGTAAAACAACGACGTTTTACATGATCGTTGGCCTGACTCCTCCCGATTCGGGAAGAATCCTCATCGGCGGCACGGACATAACTTCCACCCCCATGTACCTCCGGGCCCGGCATCATGGCATCAGCTATCTGCCGCAGGAGCCCTCGGTATTCCGCAAGTTGACGGTGGAGGAGAACATCCTGGCAGTGCTGGAAGCGCAGCCGCTCAGCTGGCACGAACGGCGCGAGAGGATGGAGCGGCTGATCGGCCAGCTAGGTTTGGGGTACATCCGAAAAAACCGGGGCTACGCGCTTTCCGGTGGAGAGCGCCGCCGCGTGGAGATTGGGCGGGCGTTATGTATTGCGCCGCGGTTCATCCTGCTCGACGAACCCTTTTCCGGGATCGATCCCATCGCCGTACTCGACCTACAGAAGATCATTTCCGATCTGAAGGCGAGCGGCATCGGCATCCTGGTTACGGACCACAATGTGCGCGAGACCCTTTCAGTCACGGACCGGGCGTACATCATTAACGAGGGGCGGATCTTCCGCGCCGGCACTCCGGAGCAGCTCGGGAACGACCCGGAGGTGAAGCGCGTCTATCTAGGAGAGAGCTTCTCTTTGGTGTAGAGTTCGCATAGGCGAACGCAGTTTTGCAGGCAACGGGGACCCATGGTACTGCTTTCACCGAAGCTCAACCTCAAGGTCAGCCAGAAGCAGATTCTGACGCCGGGCCTTGTGCAGATGGTCAGCGTTCTTGCGCTCAACAAGATCGAGCTCAAGGACATGATCAATGCCGAGATGGTCGAGAATCCTGTCCTGGAGGAGCTGGACGGCACCGTCCCCCTGCTGGATGACATAGCCCATCGCGAGGAAGACCGCGAGCGCGCGGCGCAGGCAACCGACACCGACGCGGTTCCCGCCGAGAAAAAAGACTCCTTCGACGAGATCGACTTCGGGTCCTTCTTCCAGGAATATTTGGATCCCGGCTACCGGACATCAGAAGGCGAATCGATCGAGCGTCCCTCGTTCGAGAATTTCCTCTCCAAGCCCAGTACGCTAACCGACCACCTCATGTGGCAGCTCGGTTCGATGACCATGCGCGAGGAAGTCCGGCGCGCCGCCGAACTGGTCATCGGCAATCTCAGCGAAGACGGATACCTGACCGCGAGCGATGAAGAGTTGATGGCGGCGGGCTCGCAGGAACCTTCGCGCACTGCGCCCCAAACGGCGCCGGTGCCGCAGCCCGTGGCCAAGCCGCTGGCAGACGATGTCGTCGCAACGGAAGATACGGCCGGCACGAGCGCGAATGATTTCGGAGATCTCGGTATCGCAGCCTTCAGCGCCGAGCCATCATCGAACGTCACGCCCATCGATATGTTCTCGGCCGCCGCCGCGGTCGAACCCGGGATTGACGATGTCGCCGCCGTCGTCGGTGTCGAAGAGACGACCGCCGCGGTCGAGCCCGCAGCCACAGTCCAGCCGATCTCCGGCCCCATGCCTGAAGTTTCCCCCCTGGGGTTCACGCTCGCCGACCTTCGCGAAGGTATCGCCATCGTGCAGCAGATGGATCCGATCGGCGTTGCCGCGCGCAATCTCGGCGAATGCTTGCAGGCACAGCTCAAGTTCCACCAGCAGCAATCGGAAGACGACGAAACCGACCAGACCATCGCCGACGCCATTTGCATCGTCACGGAGCACCTGCGCGCGCTCCAGAACAAGCAGCTCAAAGAGATCGGCAAGGCCATGAACCGGCCGATCGAGGCGGTGCAGAAGGCGGTCGACCTGATCCGGTCGTTGGATCCGCGGCCCGGCTTGCGCTACAACACTGTCGAGCCGCGGCTGATCGAGCCCGACGTGGCGTTCATTAAGCATGGCGATGAATACCTTTGCGTCCTGAACGACGATGACGTTCCGCAACTTCGCCTGAACACCAGCTACAAGAAACTGCTGAACCGCGACGCCGCCGAAAAAGATGTTCGCAATTACGTGAAAGAGCGGTATAAATCCGCGATCCAGCTCATCAAGAACATCGAGCAGCGCAAGCAGACGATCATGAAAGTCTGCTACGCCATCGTCGGGCGGCAGAAAGATTTTCTGGACCACGGCATCGACCAGTTGAAGCCGATGATGATCAAGGAAGTGGCGGAAGAGATCGGTGTACATCCTTCGACGGTCAGCCGCGCCGTCGCCAATAAATACGCGCACACCCCGCAAGGCGTGTTCGAGCTTCGTTATTTCTTCAGTGAAAGCGTGAATGGACCCGAGGGCGGCAATACGTCGCTGCTCATCCTGAAACGCCGCGTCAAGAAACTGATCGAGGAAGAAGACGCATCCAGGCCGTTGACCGACGAGCAGATCACCCGCATCCTCCAATCGCAGGGTATCCAGGTCACTCGCCGCACGGTCGCCAAATATCGGGAAGACATGGGAATCCCGAGCACACACCACCGCAGAGTGAAAAATTAACTGTACCAGGCGCATGGCTCATGGCACATGGCTCATGAGTCCAAAACGCCATGCGCCCTGAGCCATGCGCCATCAGCCAGTACTAACGAGGGGGCGTTCAATGAACGTGGAATACACCGGCAGGCAGTACGAAATCACTCCCCTGGTCCGCAAACAGGTCGAACACGGCCTGGGCAAACTCACGAAAATACTGGGCGACAGCTTCGAGTCGAAGGTGATCCTCGTTTGCGAGAAGCACCGCTACAAGGCCGACATCACCGTCACCGTGCGCAATCGTCCGCTGGTTGGCGCAGCCGAGGCAGGCGACATGCCCGCAGCCGTCGGCGAAGCCCTGGACCGCATCGAGCGCCAGGCCATCAAACACCGCACCCGCTGGAGAGCGATCAAGCGTTCGTCGCGCAAGGATAAGAAGTGGGTTGCTGCTGAGGCGCCGCAGGAGGAGATGCGCATGGCCGTCGGGGCCAGCGTCAGCACTGCCGTTCCTGTCGTTGTTCATAATTACCCGCACATCTCGCGCACTACGGAAGCGCACGTGGCGCGTACGACGGATTCCGTCGCGTTGCGCCCGATGACGCTGGAAGAAGCGGTAAAGGAAGCTGAGTTCCGCGACCGCGACGTCTTCGTCTTCCGTGATGCGTCGGGCAAGGTGAAAGTCCTGCACCGGAAAAAAGACGGCAAGATGGAGTTGATCGAAGCGCCATAAAATGGGAGTTGGCAGTCAGGCGTTAGGAGTTAGCGAATCACGTGGCCCCGGCGGCCCTCAGCCGGGGCCATTCTTTGTGTGACGAGTACACAGGACCTGTCGCGGTGCAAGCCAGTGGGGTCTGCGCTTGGACTTGTGAACCCGGACGCCTGTGCTACTGATGGAATTGCGGAAGCGCAATTACCGGCTTCTTTCGCGAAGGAGCTCAATCCCGCCGCATTTTCTCCTATTAACTAAGCGGATAATCATACTGTCGTATGGCGATGTAGTTGCGGCAGAGCGGGCCAACCAGAGTCTCTCCTCCGGTATTTTGAATCTAGCGCCGTTCCCAAATCCGGAAAGTTGTAGGCCGGCCCCCCGCGAGCTACTGAAAGCCTCGTAACTCCCTGTTATTGCCTACATTTACAAATCTTCACCTCTGGCCCACAACGTGCTACTTACCTGTTCAGTCACTCAGCTCTACCGCCGATCAGCAAGCCGGAAATAGGGGTTTCGGCGGGCTCTGGAATCGCGACTTGATGTGCTTTGGGGGGCGTTCCCGGGCGGCTCAATCAATGACAACAGTCAGAGATGCTCAAACGAGGGTAAGAGCGCAGGCGTGTACGTGTGCCTGAAGTCCCCACTCGACGATGTAACTTTTCAAGGAGGCGTATGAGTTCGTTTTCGATAAAAGGAACAAGCTGTCGACCGCTGGTCGTGGTCTTGCTTGCCTTTGCATTGTTGATTCCGGCGATCGCGTTCGCGCAGGAAACGACGGCGGGCATTCAAGGAAACATCAAAGATCCGTCCGGCGCGGTGGTCAGTGGAGCGACCGTGGAAGTTTCCGGCCCTGCGCTGATCGGCAAGAAAACAGGGACCACAGATGCCGGCGGGTACTACAGATTCGCCAACCTGCCTCCGGGCACATACTCGATGGTCGTCACGGCCCCGAACTTCCGCACCTACAAGCGCGACGGCATCGCCCTCGAAGTCGGACACCTGCCGAGCATCGACATCACCCTGCAAGTCGGTACCACTACTGAGACGGTTGAGGTCAGCGGCGAAGCTCCGATCGTTGACGTCACCCAGTCGAAGGTTCAGACCAACGTCACCGCCGCGGAGATCAACGCGGTCCCGAAGGGTCGCTCGTTCCAGTCCGTTATTCCGTTCGCTCCCGGGGCGCGCCAGGAGGCTCTCCAGAGCCGCAGCAACGATCAGGGCAAGCTCAACGGCTTCCAGATCGATGGCGCGTCTGACGCCGAAAACGTTTACATGATGGAAGGCCTGAACACCACCTCGATCTACGGTGGCGGTGTCGGCGCTAACGTTCCGATGGAGTTCGTGCAGGAAGTCCAGGTGAAGAGCTCCAGCTTCGAAGCCGAGTTCGGCGGCGCGACCGGTGGCGTGGTCAACGTCATCCAGAAGCGCGGTTCGAATGCCTGGCACGGCAGCGTGTTCACCTACTACCGCGGCGATCCCATCAGCGCCAACGACAACTGCATCAACCGCAACATCGGCGCAACGGTGACCGTTTGCAACCTGCGCCTGAAGCCCGGCACGTCGCTCAACTCCGGTAATGCTGCTACCTTATGGTCCACCCGCCAGGATGGCACTGCCGAGCGTTATATCCAAAAGCAGGACAAGTGGGACATAATTGAGCCTGGCTACGAAATCGGTGGCCCGCTCTTCAAGGACCGCCTCTGGCTGTTCAGCAGCTACGTGCCCTCGCTGTCCTCCGTCACGCGCGCGGTGAACTTCACCGGCGCCAATCCTGGCCCGCACTCGTTCACGCAGTCCAGCGTGACGCACAATTTCATGAACCGGCTCGATTACCGCCTGTTCAACTCCGTGCGTCTGTTCGCTTCGTGGCAGGGCGGTTATAACCGCACGAAGGGCATCAACCTTCCTGGTCCGGACTCTGTCTATGGCCAGGTAAACACCAGCGCCGGTACGGACCCGAACACCCTGCGTCCCGACACCGGTTTCACCAACCCATTGACCGTCTTGAACTTCGGCGGCGACTGGACCATCGGTTCCAAGGCTGTCGTCACCGCGCGTTTCGGCTCGTTCTATACGGACTTGCAGGATCGCGGCAAGACCGTCGGCACGCGCTACCTCTGGCAGGTCGACAACACGAAAGACGCAGGATTCGCCGGCTTCCCTGCTGATCAGCACACTGCTGGTTTCACCAACATCAGCAGCAACGCGCAACAGGCGTTCGACATCTTTAAACGCCACCAGTTCACTACCGACTTCGCATACTTCGTCGGTCACTTTGCTGGAACCCACAACTTCAAGGTCGGTTACGCCGTCTCAAGCCAGGCGGAAAACGTCTCCAACATCTTCAACACTTCCCAGGTGCAGATATTCGCGACGACGACCGACTCCTACACTACGGCCAGCGGCGCGACCTCGACGGTTTGCGCTTCCGTCATCGCCAAGTACGGAAAGTGCGCCGGCCCCTACGGCTACTATGTCCTGAGAGACGGCGTCCTCACCAATGGTAAGGTCTCCGCCCTCAACCACTCGATCTACTTCCAGGATGCCTGGACGATCAAGGGGCTGACTATCAACGCGGGCGTTCGCTTGGACAAGGAATTCCTGCCGCCGTATAACCCGCTTACCTCGAACGGCATCAGCTTCGGCTTCGGCCAGAAGATTGCGCCGCGCATTGGTGGCGCTTACGACCTGCTACACAACGGTAAGGTTAAAATCTACGCCTCGTACGGCAAGTTCTACGACATCATGAAGTACTCCTTGCCGCGCGGCTCCTTCGGTGGCGACCGTTGGCACGATTGCGTGTACGCGCTCACCTCGCCTGACTACACCCAGATCGTTCCCAATAACGTTGGCGGCAAGTTCTGCCCCGATTCCGGTCCTGCCTCCGGCGCTCTGCCCGGCGACTTCATCGAGAACCAGAACTGGCGCGCCAGTGCGAACGGCGACCCGACCGACCCGGTCGTCGATCCGCACATGAACCCGATGTCGACCCACGAATACGTTATGGGCGCCAACTGGGAGATCCGGCACAACCTCGGCTTCGAAACCCGTTACGCGCGCAAGCGCCTTGACTGGACCATCGAAGACATGTCTCTCGACGACGGCCAGTACTACATCGGTAACCCGGGTTCGGCGTACAGCCAGTTGCTGCACCGCGCGCTCCCTAGCGCCGGCTACACCGCTGCCCTGTGCCCGACCTGCCCCAACCTGCCCAAAGCCACTCGCGACTACGACGGTATCGAGTTCCGCTTGATCCGCCGCGCCAGCGAAAAGTGGTTTGGTCAATTGTCGTACACGTACAGCAGGCTCCAGGGCAACTACCCGGGTCTGAGCGATACCTACTTCCTCGATGGCGGCGGTGGCCGTCATGAACCTAACAACAACCGTGCATTCGACCTGCCGCAGATGCTCTTCGACGGCCAGGGACACGCCGTCAGCGGTCCGCTTCCGACCGACCGTCCGCACGTGTTCCAGGGCGTTGGCTACTATCGCTTGAAGTGGTGGGGGATGGAGTCGTTGATCGGAGCAACGCAGCAGTTCGATCAGGGTACGCCTCAGAGCACCTGCCTGCCGACGGTCGATAGCCAGTCGAGTTGCATGTTCGTCGCCGGCCAGGGCAACTGGATCAACTTCCACCAGGCTGCCAATGGCGACATCGTCCAGGACAGCATCACCAAGAACAAGCGCACACCTTGGCTCAACCAGACCGACATGAGCTTTACTCAGGAGCTCAAGGTCAGCAAGACGAATGAAGCGCTTCGCCTCAGCTTCACGGCGAATGTCTTCAACGTTTTCAACCAGCACACGGTGATGGCGCTGTACAACAGCCCCCTCGCTGGTGGCTACACAACGCCCACGAACCCGGCCTATAGCTCAAGTTGCGCCAAGGCGGGTACTTGCATCTCGTGGGATTACCTCTCGCTGATGAATAACTTCAACTACCTGGCGCTGATGAACGACAAGTCGACAGTGCTGGTAACGGATCCTAAGACGGGCATCACCTCGCCCGTCTATTCTGGCCCGAACACGAACGGCAAACCGAATACCCTGGCGTCCCGTTACGGTCAGCCCATCATTTACCAGGGTGCGCGCAACCTGCGGTTTGAAGTCAAGTTCGCGTTCTAGTCTCGAACTCGAACACTTTCCAGGGCCGGCGATGCCGGCCCTTTTTTTTGCCAACAAAAAGGAAGGGCGCCGTGAAGCGCCCTCTTGGTACTTGGTACTTGGTACTTGGTACTTGGTACTTGGTACTTGGTACTTGGTACTTGGTACTTGGTACTTGGTACTTGGTACTTGGTACTTGGTACTTGGTACTT
>CAZLJE010000064.1:0-14713 GCA_964559835.1 uncultured Terriglobales bacterium | reverse complement strand
ATCAGCTTCATGGCTTCGATGATGCAAAGCACCTGCCCGACGCTGACGGTGTCACCCGGCTTGACGAACGACGGCGCGCCCGGCGATGGCGATTCGTAGAAGGTCCCCACGATCGGTGAGCGGATCACATGCAGCCCTGCCTCTTCTTCCGCGGCGCCGGCCGGCGCAGCCGCAGGAGCGGCGGCGGGCGCGGGCGCCGGAGTCGCGGGCGCAGCGACGACAGGTGCGGCTGCCGTGGGCGGAACGGCGACGAAGTGCGCAGCATGCAGTTGTGCGTCGGATGAGCCCCGCTTTACACGCACCTTGATATCGCCGCGCTCGAGTTCAAACTCGGCGATGTTTTTCTCCACCAGGAATTCGATAAGTTCCTTGATCTCTTTTTGGTTCATGGGTATGAAGGGTCGCGGCAAACTTGCCGTCCCGTACTTTCTTACAGCTCGATCAGCGCCTTCGGCGCGGCAGTAAGGATGTCGCAGCCGCCTTCTCGGACTACCACCATGTCCTCGATGCGGACGCCGCCCCGCCCTGGGATATAAACACCGGGTTCGATCGTAATGACCATCCCCGGTTTCAAGACTTCTTTCTGGCCACGCGCGATGCGCGGAGCTTCGTGGATCTCGAGGCCGACTCCGTGGCCGGTGGAATGCGTAAAGTACCGGTCAAGACGGGCCCGCCGAAGTACGGAGCGGGCGGCACGATCCACTTCGCCCCAGGTAACGCCCGCGCGCACGGCCTCCGTTGCCGTCTGCTGTGCGTCGCGCACCGCTTCGTACAAAACCCGTTCGGACCGGGAGATTTTCCCCACCCACACAGTGCGGGTCATGTCCGAACAATAACCGTGGAGTATAACACCGAAGTCGAGGACGACGAATCCGTGTCGCGGAATGGGAGCGCTCGTCGCTCGCCCATGCGGGAGCGCTGAGCGCTTGCCCGCCGCAACGATCGTCTCGAACGACATCGCCTCGGCGCCACGCTGCCGGGCAGCGTATTCCAGTTCAGCGGCGACACCCGTCTCCAGCACGCCGGGACGGATCGCACGCAAGGCGACATCCAGCAGCGAGGCGCCAAGGTCCACCGCCTGCCGCAGGAGCGAGATCTCGTCGTCATCCTTGATCATGCGCAGGCGTTCGACCACGCCCACGGTGTTCTTGATGCGCGATTTCGGATTGCGGCGGTAACGGAGTAAATGCCCCCGTTGCGCCACTGTCAGATGCTCCGCCTCGATGCCGATCGGATTCAGGCCATCAGTGAGCCATTCGGTCGCCGCTTGCATCGCGGACGCCTTCGCAATCACCACCCGCGCACCCTTCACCTCCTCGGCGGCCTGTTCTCGGTAACGCCCGTCGGTGAAGAACGCGAGCTTCGCTCCCCCGCCGTGGTGGCCAAGGCGCACGGCCAGCAAGCCCGCACTACCTGTAAACCCGCAGAGATAGCGTGTGTTCGGCAGGTGGGTGACGAGCAGGCCGGAGGTGTAGCTCCGGCGCATCGATTCAACCAGCGCCCTTTGCCGTACCGCATAATCCATACGGTGAGAGTAAATGACCCCACCGGTTCCGGTTTGCATTTCCAATTTGCGACTTCCGATTTCCGCGTTGAGGGACGTCTGATCTCGATACCCGATTCGACTCAATCACCAAATCACAAATCAGTAAATCACCAAACTAAAAGCCCCCGCTCCGATCGCGGGGGCTGGCTAAGTGGTTGGTTGTCCGCTTAGGTTAGACGATCTTGGGAGTGATGAAGAAGATCAGCTCCTGCGTCGAGGTCGATACCGACCGGTGCTTGAACAGGTTTCCGAGCACCGGGATGTCGCCCAGCAGCGGGACCTGGAAGATGTTGACCGAGTTCTGCGTCTGGATAACGCCGCCGATGGCGACCGTTCCGCCGTCGGTAACGAGCACCTGTGTCGTTTCCGACTGCGTGATCAGCGACGGGTTGCCTTGGATCGCATGGCCGAAGTCAGGCGTGGTGTTCTCCACTTCCAGGTTCATGAAGATGGTGTTCTCCGCCGTGATCTGCGGTGTCACCTGGAGGCGAAGCGCCGCTTCTACGTAAGTTGTAGTCGGCGGCCCACCCAACTGGGCAGCCGTTACGACCGGGATGCGGACGCCCTGCTTTACCGTCGCCAGCATATTGTTCTGCGTCACGACACGCGGGCGGGACAGGATCTTCAGCAGGCCGCGGCTCTCGGCCATGGTCAGGATGGCATCCACGCGGTAGTTCGAGGTCGCGTTGCTGAAGCTGATGCCGGAAGTCGCACCCACAGCGCCGAGATTCGAGAACAGCGGAATCGCCTGTCCAGTCACGAAGTACGCCGGGTTCGCGATGTTCACCTGCAACGGTGAGGTTCCCACCGCTCCAGCGCCGCCGACGGCGGACACCTTGTTACCAGTACCGAATCCAAGTTGCACGCCGATATCGCGGGCGAAGTTGCGGGTCGCGGCGACCACGCGAGCTTCGATCTCCACCTGCATCGTCTTGCGGTCCAACTCGCGCAGGATGCGCTGCACATCGGGGATGGTGCTCGGGATGTCGGTGACGATCAGTGCGTTCGTGCGCGGATCGGCGATGACGTCGCCGCGCGCCGACAGGAACTTCTTCACGATCGGCATCACATCGGCGGCCCGGGCGTAGCTGAGGAAGTGGGTGTACTGCGTCTTGTCGACGGACAGCGCCTGCGCTTCCTGCTGTGCGCGACGGCCTTCCGCTTCAGCGCGGAAGGTCTCGCGGGTCGCGATGCGGAGCACGTTGCCCTCGAGCCGCTTATCGAGCCCGTTGTTCTGCAGCACGATGTCGAGCGCCTGGTCCCACGGAACGTCGTCGAGTACGAGGGTGAGCGTGCCCTTAACGTTCGGGTCCAGGATGATGTTCAATCCGCTGATCTCGTGAATCAGTCGGAAGAAGTCTTTGAGGTCGACGTCCTTCAGGTTCACCGAGATCGGTTCCCCGGTGTAGCGACCGGCAGCGCCGGGCTGCTGCGTCGGACGCTGTGCGGTCTGTTGTTGCTGCTGGGCGGCCAGGTTCGCGGCCACGGGCTGCGCTAATGTCGCGCTCGTTGGCGGAGCCAGGATTGCATCCGGACGGCCCTGCGTGTTGGCGCTCATGACTTTCGCCGCGGCGTCCGCATTTGATTTCGCCTCGACCGCCGGTGTTTCGGGAGCCGCGGGTTTCGTTACCGTCATCGGTTCGGCGACTACGAATTCCTGCGCGACGGCCGGCTTCAATTGTGCAACGGGTTGCTTTTCTGCAACCGGCACAGGCTGTGCCACCGGCGGCGCACTTTGCGCAGCAGCGGTCATGACTGGCGTAGCCGGTGTTGCCGGTGTTTCTGTCTGAGCCACGGCGGCGTGCAGACGAAGCGACAGCTTGTTCCCGGTGTTGCCGATCTCATAATCCTGCGGCGAGACCAGATCGACGACCACACGCGTGACGGGCGGATCGGTCTGGTAGCGGCCCACGCGCACGGCTTTGATCTCGCGTCCATTGACAAGGATCGGGCGCTGAACGCCGACCGGCAGAGTATTGGGAAGATCGAGCACGAGGCGGTCGGGCGCAGTCAGCTTCATCACCTTCGGCGTGACCGGCGCGGACGCAGTGATCTCCACTTCCATGCCGCTCTTGCCGCGCAGCACGGAGACATGCTTCACCTGGATAGTGTGAGCGGAGGCAACTTGCTTCTCCGGCACAGGCGTCTTGGCAGCGACGGTCGGCTTCTCGGCAACGACGGCCGGTTTCTCGACAGCGACCGATGGTTTGTCAGCCGCCACATGGGCGGCAACAGGCGCGGCGGCGGTCGCGGAGACGCGGACTTCCAACCCGTTGGTGACGGGCACGACGTCCACGACTGCGCCGGGGCTGAGCGTCAACTCGACCCGCGCCACTTCCGAACCATTGGCGCCGGTGTAGGCGAGGACCCGGTAGGAGGCGACACCGGGCTTGTTAACCGCTTCGGCTGTGTCCTTGAGCTTGCCGGCGGTCACGCCCGCGAGATCGATCAACAACAGGTTGTCGACGGGTCGGTATTCGGTGTGGGTGAAAGCGCCGTTCGCATGCAACAGAACGGTGGTCGCGTGACCCTGACCTGTCACGTTGACGTTCGTCAGCTGCGAAGTCGCAGCCAGCGCCGTGGCGCTCACGAACAGCGTCAGGAAAATTACACCCAGCAGTTGCTTCAGCCTCATCTCGTGTCTCCCCACGCGCAGGGTCAAACGACGCCTGTGTGCGTGTGCGCTACGTTCGCCGCGTCAAGATTAGCCGCCCTCCGGCCCGAATGCCGCATCAATCGCGGTTTCGGAACCATGAGGGTTACTGCACCCATGGGTTCGGCCGAGTACTGAAACTGCGTACTGCTTGTAAAAAACTTTGTTCTGTACAAAAACTCTGGTTTTGTACCGCGGCCGCCCTCGGCCGCGATCACTCTCCCGCCACTACACCGGCGGGGCGGAAACCCGCTTCGGGATGTCTCGTGTGCTCTGTTTGCCGAAGCGATCGACGACGTTCTCGCGGAACATGACCGTGTCCGGTGTGATCTTCACCACGTAGCCGTTGAACACCGGATCGTTCTCGCGCAGGAAGTAAGTGACCTTGCGCGTCGAACTCTCCACCACCGCGATCGAGCCGCCCGGCGAGCGCACGATTCCGCGCAGCAGGATGGTGTCGATAGCCAGGCACTTCTTACCGACCGTACAATCCGGACCCCCGACGCCGCCTTCGCGCACCGGGCTGATGAACGGATCGCGCTTGTTGGGCGCCTTCGCCGTCGTGGCCGGCGTCTTGGCTGCGGCATTCGTCGCAGGCTTCCGGGCGGCGGCTTTCGTCTTGGCGGCCGTTGTGACTGGTTTCGGCGCAGCCATCGGCTTTGCCTGCGCAGGTATCGGCTTCGCGGGCGCGGCCATCGGCTTCGCCGCAGCAGCCACCGGCTTTGTCGCCTGCGTGGCGGTCGGTTTGGCGCTGTCGGATGCGACCTTCTGGCTAGGCGGCGCCGTTTGCGCGGCTGCAGCCAGGCCGGTGAGCAAGCACATCGAGATCAGTTTCCGTGCCTTCATGGATTCCTCTACTTCTTTGCCGGAGCAGGAGCAGCCGCCGCGGCCTGAGGTTCACGACTGAAAAACGTGGTTGTCTGGCAGCCCACCACGACGCTTTCTGTCGGAGCGTACTGGTACTGCTTGTGTACACCGGCTTCGCCCGGCTTTCTCACGCTTGCCATCCTCAGGTTCGACACGTTCACGATCCGGTCGAGGTGGCCGACGTTGTCGAAGAACCGCAGGATGGAGTAGTAGGGGCCGTCGATGTCGATGTCCCACGGGACCTCGGTGTAAAACTCCTTCGACGAGCTCGCGAGCGCTTCGTAGCGGCGGATCTCGATGCCCGCCTTGCGCGCTTCGGCCTGCATCATCTCCATGAACTGCGGCGCTTCCTTTTCGTCGGGCACGATGCGCTTCATCTGCTCGAGCTGGTCCTTCAGCGTGGCGATGCGGCGCTCCATGTCCGCCTTCTTGTCGGCGTACGGCCGGAGGGCGGCGTTCTCGTCCTCCTTGGCCTTCAGGGTCGCGCGCGCCGCGCGGTTCTTGGTGTCCATGTCCTGGTAGACGAACCAGTACAGGGCTCCCGTAACGACTACCAGCAGGCCGACCACGATGGCCAACTGGACTTTGCCCGGTAAATCTGTGAACTTCGCCATATGCGCCGCCTAGCTCTTCGGGTTCTGACTGTTACGCTCGCAGACGAGCATGAAGGAAAACGCCGACATGTCCTTCACTCCGTCGTCCTGGTACGTAGTCTTGATCTCGATGTTCTTGAAATACCCTGACGACTTCAGGTTCCGCATCAGGTTGGCCACCGCATCCACGCTCAGGGCCACCCCGTCGAGCGTGATGTTGTTGCCGTCCTCGCGCATGGAGTTGAGCCACACCGCGTCCGACTTGTTGACCGTATCGCCGATCATGCTCAGCAGCGTTGAGGGACCCTTCTGGTTTTCCTGAAGCTGGTGGATGACGTTCACCCGCCGCTCGTACAGGTCCTTCTGCTTCTCCAGCTCGAGGTACTTGGTCTTGATGTCGGCCAGCCGCAGGTTCTCGCGCTTCGCCTCGTCGATCTGGTTCTGCAGCTTGACCGCATCCCTTTGCAGCATGTTGTAGTAGTACCAGTTGCCGCCGGCGGCCAGCGCCGCCAGGACAAGCAGCACCACCAGCATGTTCGGCGCGCCGCCGCCCACACCGGGCAGGGAGCCGCCACCGCCACGCTTGCCTCTCTTCGCTTTGGGAACGCCCAGCAGGTTTATGCGGATCATAGGTCTTCAAAACTCCTAAGGGCCAATCCCACGGCTACCGCGAGTTGTCCCGCGTTGTTCCCGATCATTTCCGCCATCGGGCTGCCTTCGGCGTACGCGATGCGGGCGAACGGGTTGAGCACCTCGACCGGGAGCGAGAACTCCTGGCGCAAGGCTTCGATCAGGCCCGACACCTTGGACGAACCGCCGGCCAGGTAAATGCGCTCGATGTGCTCGCCGGCGGCGGTGGCGCGGAAGAAATCGAATGTCTTCTGGATCTCGAGCACGATAATCTCCGTCACCTGCTGCAGGATCGGGACCTTGGCGTCTTCGCTGACCGTGCCCACCTTCTGCCCGAGCTTGAGGGCTTCGGCGTCGTCGAAGCTCAGGTCGAGCTCCTTCTGCAGCGAATCGGTGTACTGGTGGCCGCCGACGCTGACGTCGCGCGTGAACAGCGGCGTCGAGCCCTTCACGATGTTGATGTTCATCACGCTGGCGCCGAGGTTGAGCAGGGCCACGGTCGAGCCGGGGGCGGGCTCGTAGTTGTATTCGTAGCAGTTCTGCAGCGCGAAAGCGTCGATGTCGACCACCGACGGCGCCTTGCCGGCCATGTTCAGCACGTTGGTGTAGTTGAGGATCTTGTCCTTCTTCACCGCCACCAGCAAAACGTCCATCTGCGGACCGGTCAGGTCCTCCGACAGGATCTGGTAGTCGATGTTCACCACGTCGATGTCGAACGGGATGTGCTGCGCCGCTTCCTGCTTGATGCTGTCGGCGAGCTGGTCTTCCGACATCGTCGAAACCGAAATCCGCTTTACGATGACCGAGTGCCCGCTGACGCTGGTCGCCACCGACTTGGTCTTGATCGCCGATTCATTGAACAACTTGGTAATGGCCGTGGAGACGCTGGGCGAGTCCATGATCATGGAATCCACCACGACGTCCGAGGAGAGCGGCTCCACACCCAGGTGGGCCAGTTCGATCCCCCCGCGTGTGCGCTTCAGCTCGACGGCCTTGATGCAACTGGAGCCGATATCGAGCCCGACGATTGTTTTGCTTCCACCAAACATATTCGCCCCTATCGCCCGCCGGCCGCCACGTGCGCGGCTTTGGGTTTCTTCTTCTCACGGCTTTCCCAGCCGGGGTCCCCGGCGCGCGCCGCTTTTGCGCGTGACGGGGTTGTCATCGTGCTCTTCTCTTCCATCCATTGGTCGAGCTTGGACTTTTTGAAACGCCAGCGGTTCCCCAGCTTGAAGGCCGGGATCTTCTCCTCATACACGTACTTGTAGAGCGTGTCAGGACTCACGCCCAGGTATTGGGAGGCCTGGCGAATATTCATTACTTCACGCGACTCGGCCATAAACTCGCTAGCCCTTTCAACGGAGGTAGAACGCCACCCGCACCCCACTGGGGGTGAACTGCGACCTTGGCGCCCGAACGTCGACTTACATACCCGTTCGAAAAAACAGGCACCAAAGAGGAAAATCCTCTGCTGTCTCGGGGGGAAAACCTTGAGCGGAGGAGTTTATAGCACTGTTACTCCCGTGCTGGTCAAGCATTACTTTGGGTTTTGTCCGTATTTGCCCGGTTTTCTTGGATGTGCGCCTAATGTTATCGGACATCGCAATCCGACATGTTGTACATCTTCTACAGCTAGCCCACAACGGGTAGTGGTGTTTATGCAAACGGTGCAGAAAATCGTCGTAACGTACTCTAAGGTAGCTGTACTCTGGGACGCTCCCCTCAGTCGATTGCCCGGGAAGACCAGGGACAATGTCGTGAGCGTGGTGCAGAACGGGTTTCAGGTTCTTTCCTGTGCCCCTGCGATTCGTTCTCTCCTCAACCCGGGCTCAGTTCTTTGCTGCGGTTGCAGTCTTTCCGGCTTCTTTCGCCAGACTGAATGCCTTCGCAAGACATGGGTCTTTGCCGTCGCGCATGTCTTGCTGCGTAGGCAAGCACTTCACATCGGGAGTGACGCCCTTCTTCTCGAGTTCCTCGCTCTCCGGAAATACGACCCTGCCGATGCTGATATTGGAAGCGTAATAGGTCACCATCCCGCCGCCGACCGATCCACCAAAAGTCTTCGAGACCATCACCTCACCGGACGTGTTGTCGCCGATGATGGTGGCATTGCGCGTCTTTTGTAAATGCCGGGCAAGCATCTCGGCGGCGCTGGCGGTATCGCTGTCTACCAGCACAAAGAGCGGCATGCCGAAATATGGGCGGCGCGGTTTGACCGTCAACGGCTCCGACTTCGTCCGTCCGACCTGCGTTGCGAGGTCACTCTCAGCCGTTTGAAAGAGTCCGGCAAAAGACAGGAGAACCTTCGAATAGCCTCCAGGATTCCCGCGAAGATCGATGATGACAGCTCGAGCATCGCGGGTCTTTTCAGCGAGTCCCTTCAGGAAATCTTCCGACTCATCGGGAAATTCGCGGACCTGGAACCAGCCGACACCCTCTTGCATACCATAGCGGTACGTACCGTACTTCTTCATGTACTCTTCCGCGTCATCCATCGCCAACGCCCACAGGGCGTTGAAACCGCTCTCCCGGTTCAGGACCACCGCGTGGGTGATGATCTTGGGTGCGAACTCGATCGTCGTGATCGTCTTGTCGGGTCGTGAGATAAGCAGCGTCATGGGAGAGACCTGGTAGATCTTCCGCGCATAGATCAGCACTCGCTCGATGTTCCCACGCTCCACCTCGAAGCCATTGATCTGGAGAATGCGGTCGCCGACTTTCAGTCCGGCAACGGCGGCGGCGCTCTTCGGCTCTACTTCATAGACATAGATCTGGTCGCCATAGGCTTTAGCATCGAATCCATATTTAGCCGTGACGGAGGAATCGGGCGGGATGAATACGGTGTGCGAATCGTCCAGTTTTTCCAGAAGTTGATAGATGGCCAGCTCCATCTCATTCACCGACCGGGCTGCCTCGATCTTCTGCGTTGCCTCGCCCGTCGCCGCTTTCCAGTCGACGCCCTTCAGCTTGGCATCGTAATAATTCTTGCTGACGTCGCCGGCCACGTTCTTCAGGATTGTTTTGAAGAGATAACGCTCGTTGCTTAGGTCGTCCGCAAACGCGGAGCCCATCAGGACCAAGAAGACTGCGCTTGCAACAAATAGTTTCAAAACACGGAGCATGAAGCCCCTCCCGTGAGCCTGGGGTTATGAAGCGCGACTAACGCCAACTATGGTTCTTTTCACAATGGGCGCCAACGGGCAGGAATTTTACGTCAGCGCGAAAAGGTCTGAAAACAAAAAAGAGTCTTGTTCCGAAATCGGATACACGCGCGGCGTCCATCTGGCCTATCGCACATGAGCGACAAACCCAGAGATAACGGATGCGGTAGTGCACCACGGCTACCGGACCGGTCACTTGGAACTCGAGCGGGTCGATTTCGAATGACTTGAGCTTCAGCCCCTGCCGGACGAAGTTGTCGTACCAGTCGGTGATGTGCGCCTTACGCGCGGGATTGGGCTCACTCGACGGCCACCCGACGAAGTTCTCGTGCCATAGGGCGCGGTACTTCGTCATATCGCCGGCTTGTACGAAGCGCCAGTAATCGTGCTCCAGACACCAGATTTTCCCGTTATCCGAGGATTGGGCGACGCACGATAGCGACACGAGCAGTACGAGAAGCAGGCGTTTCATGGCGCGAACGTAAACCGGATCACCACAAAGGTCACGAACGTTCTTACGCCGCATTACTCGCCGTATGCTGCGCGCAATCGTGCCGCTCAAAAGTGGTGACGACCTCCTGCACGCTTGGCGGTCCCTTGTCGCGGTCGTCTCTCCACAGCGCAAAAAGCCAGTCGCACTCGCTGCATCCGAATCCCAACAGCGACTGCGTGTCAGGGTCTCGCCTTCTGGTTAGCTCCCTCATAACTGCTCCCTGGGGTACGGGTATAACTACCATGGCCGATTTTCCCAATCTGGGCACCTTCCGGTGAGCGTCTACTTGCGCCACCGGACGCGCGTAGGGCGCGAGTTCACCAGGCAAGTACGGGGAGCAACGGGCCCGTTACTGGTTCGCAGGCTCCGTCGCAGATGCATCGATCGTCAGAGGAACGGTAACCGTACCCATGCGCCCGCTCAGCGCATCCCGGAGGATGAATTTCACGCTATAGGCTCCCGGTGGCAGCTCGATGACGTTGGTGTAGCGCAGACCTCCCTGCAGTATTTTCTGAACGCTGGAGGGATCGAGGTGCCCCTCGACCGTCTGGTTGACGTCGCCGACGATCTTGTCGGATTTGTCATGGGCGACGGCCGCGATGTTCAGCCTCATGTGGTTCTTGTCTGCTGAGTCGATCGTCAGGGCCGAGGCGTCGGCCCTGAGCTCGAAAGCCTGTTTCGCACGGCCGTTGTTGAAATTCGAGCGCGTCCAGCGTACGGCGAGCGAGACGCCCGTGTAATCGACGGGGGATAGCGACGCCCAGGCAATGTCCAGCTTGCGTCGCGATTCGTCGGATGCCGCCTCGCCAAGGGTGTAGTAGCCGCTGCGCGCATGCACCTGGATATGGGCGGCGTCGACTTTGACGCGGATCTTGCGCCAGCCTGGTTTCACCGTCTTGTCTGCGTAGTAGGACAGCAGGTAATACTGCGACGAGTCGTCGACGGCTTTCCTGAAACACGTGTCCAGGTCGTCGCGGAAGCTGCACATCTCGCCGCCGGTGTAGGCTGCGAAGCTCTGCGCGAACAGGTTCTGCAATATGGGGTAATTCGGCCTTGTCGGAGAGCTGTACTGCGCAGAACTGTAAACGGGATTATTCGTCTGTCCGACGTCGATCGGGTAAATGGCGATATTGGCGGCGCTGAGCGCGTTCCAGGTCTGCTCGCACAATTCCGCCATGTCGAACATTGCGCTCAACCCGTAAGCGGCGGTACAGGGAATGTCGCCGGTCGCCCACATCAGGGTTTTCCGGCCGGGGATCCCTTGCACGGCGCGGGCCAGGTTACCCATCAATTCCATCGTCATTCGGGCGCGGTCCTTCTGTTCCGCCGCAATCCCCATCCGGATCGTCGGCTCCGAAGTATCCAGGAACGAATTCAGGTCCGTTCCTTCGCGCGTGACGTCTATCGCGTTACCGATGGAATTTGTGCCTTTTAGTTCCTCCTCGGCGCGGATGTCCGCGCCGCTGATGTGCTCGCCATCCATGGAAGAACTGACCTTCTTCAGCGCCGCCACGAGCACGGCCGTGTCCGTGGTGAACGGGTGCACTACCTTCATCCCATCGCGCTTGAGCAGGACAAGCATGGTCGGTTCGTTCGTCTGGACGGACCTGGCAAGGAACTTAATGATGCTTTTCCGGGCATTGGCTTGCGCCATCACAGGCGTGTTCAGCACGTCCAGCAGGATGATATCGAGCCCGATGGGACCGGGCTCCTGCACAAACGCGTTCGTGTAAACGCCTGGCTCCGCCGCCATCCTTTTTGGCGGCTCCTTGCGTGCGGTGATCTCCTCGAAAGACGCGACCGGCCGCGTCTTCCCATCCTCCGCAACCGAGAACTGTTCCTTCTTGAGACCCGAAACATGTTTGCCGCCGCGCGTGACCACCACCGGAACGGTGACAAGTTCGGTGCGCGACCGGAAAGTAGGGGCCTCCGCCGGATTCCCAGCGGTGTTCTGCCCAAACCCAACCGAAGCGCACGAGATCAGGAATACGAGCAGGCGAGGGATGGCGTTGTGGTTCATTCACACTCCTCTGCATGGAGAAAGCGCGAAAGTTATCACACTCACGTTAATCCTGTCTGTGATTCGCAACAGGAAGACGTTGCGAAGATTGTTTCCCGGATGTTAACGGAGCCGCCGCGATGGCGGAAGCAGGCACACTAAATCGGGCAACTCGCGCCAGAGTTCCTGATTCGTAACTGCAGTGTGCCTGACCTGCGTCTCCAGTTCGTCAACCAGTTCCACTCCACCAGCCTGCTTGTCTTTGTCGAGGAGCAATATGAATCGCAGTATGAAGTTGGGCCTTGCTGTCGCCATGGCCACTTGCCTTCTCTCCACCGCCGCCACCGCCGACGTCATATGGGGAACCGTGACGCACACCACTCCCACCAATCAGACTGGCGAGCAAGCCGTGCTGCTGACTGGCGGGACATCGGGAACCTTCACGGGCGGTGCCACCTACATGATCCAGGGCCTAACCAGTACAGGTACGTTGGTCAACATCTCCACCAACAATGACGGCAGCTCCGGCACCGATCACCTGTACGCAAACACCAGCGTGCAGCTCTACGCCAATCCTCTCGGCTCCTCCGACACCTCGATCGACCAGCTGACTTTCAAGATCCCGGGACATACCTTCGGCGACATCTACATGAACCTGTTCGGCGTCTTCGACGACACCGATTCGGTTTCGTTCACGGTCGCGACCAACGATGGAACTTTCACCCACCTTTTCACCGGATTGACCAATGACAACACGGATAACTGGATCTTACTGAGCACTACCAACGGTGAGCTCATCAGCTCCGTTTCGCTGACCGACACGCGCTTCTACGCTTTGCAGAGCCTCTATGTGTCTGGAGTATCGGCTCCGGAACCGGCATCGCTGCTACTGCTGGGAAGCGGATTTGCAGGCGTTGCAGCGCTTCGCCGTAAGAAGCGTTGATCCGTCGCACTACCGAGTAACGAACGCGACTGAGATTCCTGCTCAGTCGCGTTTTCTGCTCACCCTCCACAGCTCCATCATTCCGCAGCAGTGAAGCGCTGCGCCTGATCATCCGCTTCGCCCGCCGCTGAACCGCCATCGTAGATTCATATACGTATCACGATATATAGCCGACGTTGGCGCACTACCGCATGGACTGCTCGACATCCAATCGCAGATCTGACACGATTCGGAGGTCCGCGATGCTGAATGGCTGGAAAGAAATAGCTGTATACCTCGGTCGAGGTGTCCGCACGGTCCAGCGCTGGGAATCTCTTGGCCTGCCCATCCGGCGTCCGCACGGCCGCGCCCGCAGCTGCGTCATTGCTTTCCCGGACGAACTCGACGGCTGGGTCCACGCCACACCCTTGCGCCCTGCCGACCCAGTAACCTGGTTGAAGAATCGCGTCGCGGAACTCGAAGCGGAAGTCGTATCGCTGCGCACGGCGATTGGCTCCGCTCGTCCACGGATTGAAGTCTCGCGGCAAACACCCCTTGCCCCATCGCACTTGTCGGCTGGTAAATCAGCACTCGGCCAGTCTCGTGTGATCGCCAAAACTGCCTGACCGTCTACGCCGGCGTTCAGACACCGGCTGACGTGGCGCATTTTGGCGTTTACTTGCGCGGGTTACCTGTGGAAAAATGCCTCTTCCACCCATGACAGAACCTGCTGAGCGGCCGAAAGGCTTCACGCGGACACTTGTCCGCAATGGCGATCGCGTCTTGATCTCTTCCGAGTGCGCGCGCTGTCGCGTCGTCCTGGTCGGCAACGCGGACGAACTGCAGGCCAAAGAATTGCTTCATCGCGAGTCGTGCGGCAAGTCCCGCCGCCAGCAACCACCGAGCAAAAAGTAAGCCCGACCGTTTCCAGTCGGGCCTTGTACCCTATGCGCTAAGCCCTACGCCCTAAGCCCTTCTACATATCGAACTGCTCAGGATGCAGGCTCGGATCCGACTTCACGATGATCGTCTTACCCGTGAGTTCCTCGAGATCGTTCAGCCACTTCGCGTTGTTCGCCTTGAGCTGCTTGGCGACTTCCGGATTGACGCGCAGCATGATCTCGCGTCCCTCGAACTGGCGCCGCAGTTTCTTCATCTCTACGTAGATCTCGTTGCAGACCGTCTCCACCGACTTCACCAGTCCAGTCCCGGTGCAGATCGGGCAGGGCTGGCCCAGCACGCGCTCCAGCGAATGCTTAACGCGTTTGCGCGTGATCGCCACCAGACCGAAGTCGTTAAACTGCAGGACCTTGGACGGCGCACGGTCGGCCTTGAGCGCCTCTTCCAGCGCCTGCATGACTTTCTGCCGGTTCTTGCGCTCGTCCATGTCGATGAAGTCGACCACGATGATGCCGCCGAGGTCGCGCAGACGGATCTGGCGAACGATCTCCTTCACCGCCTCGGTGTTGGTCTTTACGATGGTGTCTTCCAGCCGATTCGACTTCCCGACGTACTTGCCGGTATTCACGTCGACGGCGACGAGCGCCTCCGTCTGATTGATCACGATGTAGCCGCCCGATTTCAGCCAGACCTTGGGACGCAGTGCCTTTTCCAGTTCGGGCGTGATGTTGAAGGCGTCGAAGATCGGCGCGGGACGCGTGTAGAGCTTCACGCGCGTGACTAGCGACGGCTGGAAGCGCTGAACGAAACGTAGAATGCTCTCGTAGACGTCTTCGTTGTCCACCCAGATGGCTTTGAAGTTGTCGGTGAACTGATCGCGTAATAGGCGGTGTACGATGTCGACGTCATGGTGGAGTAGCGCGGGGGCGGGCCGTTTCTCGGCTTTCTG
>CAZLJE010000063.1:0-15064 GCA_964559835.1 uncultured Terriglobales bacterium | reverse complement strand
TGACCGACATCGAATAGTCGAGATACGAACGCCGCATCTCCTCTTCAATGTTGATGGGCTGAATGTTCCCGGACGGGCCTTGCGGTCCGCCGCCGTCCGGAGGTAACAGGGGTGGTTGATTCGGATTTTGTTCGTCTGCCATGTCTCAGTCGTCAGTCGCCAGTCATCAGTTGTCAGGCAGAAAGTGCCTGCTCCGGCACTTTCCCGGATTTCCGCTAACTGGCTGAATTGTTAGGCATTTAAGTATCGGAAGTTCTCTGACGATTCTACCAGAGCTGAGGCCAAAAACGAAGGCCCGGAAGCTGCCTTCCGGGCCTGAAAAGTTGCTTGTTTTGAGTCGGTTAGGGCGTCATTCCGGCCGGTAGCGTGAAGTCCGCTCCGCGATCGTCATTCGCCTGCACCGTGGCCTTCAGATTCAGGTCCGCGAGCGGGATCTTCTGCGCCACGAAGCCGCCGATGTCGTAGATGTAATTGCCCATGATGGCGTAGTTCTGCACCTCGCGCTGGTGGCCGTCCTTGTAGATCAGGACGATCGCTGGCGCCATGCGCTCTTCCGGCACAGGCGCAGCGGCCTGGTTCGGAGCCGGATGATACACGCGCGATTCGTTCAACGGCGCTGCGCTTACAGGCGGAGGCGCCATTGTCGGGCGCCGCTCGAATACGGTGAGCGCCGGCGGTTCCATCGAGTCGTCTTCCGTGACCGCCTGCGGGTCGGGTTCCGCCGCGTACTGATCGCCTTCGACCACCACTGGCACACCGTACGCGTACGGCACGTACACGGGATAGGATCCGCCCGGGCGTCCATGCCCGCCACGGCCGCCGTGTCCACGACCGCCGCTCGCAGTCACCGGAAGGCCATAAAACTGGTTTGTGAAGCCCACACTCGTGCATCCCATCGCCGATGGGATCAGCGCACCCGGCGTCGAGCACGCAGTATTGCCGTAGCTGCCGTAGTGAGGTGAATGAAAGCTCTGGGTGAACCTGGCGCCGTTATGATTACTGAACCCGCGCGGCCCAAGAGAAGTAACGCTGGCCGGAATGCCCGGCGTGCTGCCGCGACCCGGTCCAAACGATGTCACGGAAGCCGGAACGCCGTGGATCTGCGCAAATGCCGGCAGAGCCAAGGCGAGAATTGCGACTGCAAATAGCCGCTTCATATTTTTCATATTACGCCGGGAATCGTCAGGGGAGGCGATTACGGGCGTAACTCCTCCTCATATAGTGACGCCCAACTTAGTTCTACTGATGCAATCTTTTCAGGTCACCGGCCTACGCCGCTGTAACTTGCGCTACCGCAGGAGCCGGTCCGGTGACCAGGCCCTATGATTGTTAACCCGCGATGAATAGCGAAGTTGCGACGCGATGGGTGAGTTGCTGAGTGGGTGATTTGTCATGTTTTCAATCACCCACTCACCCAATCAGCAAATCACCGAATTTTCAAATCCGCAGCAACCCGGTGATCTCAAACATCGCATGTGCCAGCAGGATCCCCGCCAGCACGCCGAACACGAGCCCCGCCTGGCCGGTTTCCAGCAGGTCGGCCGACACTCCGGCGAGGAACACGAACGCGAACGGCAGCGAGATCAGGAACAGGTTGTAGCCGCCGAGATGCGGCAGCACGATCCCGCCGAGGATCAGCAGCACAAAGACGATCAGCGCGGATGTCGGGCCGAAGTAACGCGGACGCTTCCACGCCGCGTACGCAATCAGCGCAACCATCAGCAGCAACGTCACGCCCGGAATGCGCAGGAAGAAGATCGCCAGCAGCGACCACGTCAGGCTACGGAACAGCAGCCCAGGCGACAGCTCGTGCCAGCCGAGGCCGGTGAACGATGCGGCGAGTTCGCGCGGATGAAAGCGGTAGAACGCAAGCAGCAGCACCAGCGCGACCGTGAAAGCCGCGCCAAAGATGATCACCGCCTCTCGCCGCCGCTCGGGGGCGAGATACAGCAGGTACGCGAGCCCGACCACCGCCAGCATCACCAGCACCGGCTGTTCGGCCACTGATAGAGCGAGCGCCACTCCCAATAGCACGATGCGCTTCCAGTTCCACAGCACCACCTCGCGCGGCGCATAAAGCGTGTGCGCCACCGCGATCGAAGTAAAGATCACGCCGAACGCGCCCCACGCCGCGATGATGGATGGCTGGACGGTCGCCGCGCGCTGGATGATCGACGGCGTGAACACATAGAGCGTCAGTGCAATGAATCCGCCCGCATTCCCGAAGAGCCGCCGCGCGACATACCACAACGACGCGCCGAGCAGCACGCCGATGAGGAGGAACGGCAGGCGCGCGCGCCATCGCCAGGAACGCGGTGTCGGAAGAAACACTGGCGTTGGGCTCGCCTCCGAGACGTCGGGGCCGTCGCCGATGACGCATAGCGCTGCCAGCACCGGCGTCAATAGCGGTCGAGCGTCTTCTGCGTCCCGGTTCGTTAGCCAGAGTTGCCCCTGCTGGATCTGAGCGACCTCGTTCGGCCGCAGCGGCGTGCGCACGGCGATCCAGAGACACTGGCCGAAAAAGATCAGCAGCAGGATGCCGGCGAAGATCTGGGGCGTGCCGATCGGAAGTCCGAAGAGAACGGTGTACGGCTTCTGCTGGGCTGTGGCGCTCTCTGGCACGAGAAATCAGTTGTAACACAGGGACAGGCGCGAGGCTCAAGGCGCAAGGGACAACCGGCTTTCCTCGTCCCGCGACCCGCGACCCTCCTCCCTAGCTCGTGTGATCGTGAATGATCTTCCAACCGTCCTTCATCTGGTGGAAGATGAGCGTGAACAGCCCGCCGCGGTCGCTGCCGTCCTTCATCTTCAAATGCCATCGGCCGCTGACCCAGGCCACGCCGGACGAATTCGTGTGTATGTCCAGGTCGGAGAAGTCGAGCTTGCCCATTTCCTTCCCGCCTTGCTGATAGTTCTTCTTGTAGCGCTCCAGCGTCGCGTCCCAACCCTTGGTGACCTTGTCGCCCGAGTAGAACTCAAGGTCTTGCGAGCGCCAATAGCCATCCATGAAGCCCTCAAGATCTGCGCGATTCCACGCCGCGACCTGAGCATCCATGACCGCGCGAATCGCCTTTGATTTTTGCTCGGGCGTTTCCGATGCGCTGTGCGCGGACGCAAATGTCGAGGCCAACACCAGCACCCAAACGGCTGTCATCCTGAGCGGAGCGAAGGATCTATGCATCGTCATTTTCCTGGCGGCGTGAAGTTCTTCACCTTGATGAATCCCTTGGGTACTTCGAACAGCGCTGGATTGACCTGCTCTTCTTTCAAATCCAGGATTTCGGTGGTGAACGTGGAGGTCACGTTATACGCCTCGCCGTAGACGTACTTCTCGTGTGACACGGTGGTTCTCTTCGTGAACGCCGCCAGGCCTTGCGGATCAGGGCCGTGATAGCGGAACTCCGGCCGGATCTGCGGGATTTGCGAAGACCCGCCGCTGCCACCGCCGGTGCCGACGACACCGCCGATAACCCCGCGCAGACGATGCCTTCCGGGCGGGCACATCAGCGCATCAGGAATGTCGAGCAGCCAGACGTCCTCGGTGGTCTCACTTGGCTTACCGCCCAATTCCGCGCTTTCAGTCTGTTTCGTGGTGGTGACGTAGTGGTGCGCTGTGTGCCCGAACAGCTTCTTCGTTTCGCCAGTGTCCACTGTTGTTACATCGAAGATGACATTCGCGGCTCCGGTCCTTGCCGGTTTGTCTTCGTGCTTCCGCGTCGCCGTCGGCGACTCGATGAACTCATGCGTGTCGAGATTGACGTCGTAGTCCACGTGCTCCGCGCAACGCGCGATGTGCGCAATGTGCCAAAGCTTTCCGCGATAGTACTCCTGCACACGCTCGACGCGATGGTTCGGTCCGCTCACGTAAATGGTCGAGCTAGTGTCGATCGGCGGGGCCACCTGCGGCCTGCCGCTGGTTTCCCCACGCGACACCATGGTCATTCGCAGCCCGGTTTGCGAATGGCTGTACGCACAGAACAGAACGAGAAGCAATGGAACGGGAACTTTGCGCATCGTCATCTGCCGTGGTGAAGAATACAACGGCGCTCCTACCCTCCAAAGAACCTCTCCACGTGCTCGATCTTCGTCGTCCGCTTGTACGCCGGCAAACTGCTGACGAACACCTTCCCGTACTGCTTCTTCACGATCCGATTGTCGAGTAGCGCCAGCAACCCGCGGTCGTGCAGCGACCGGATCAGCCGCCCGAATCCCTGTTTCAGCGTAATCACCGCGCTCGGCACCTGGTAATCGAAGAACGCATTGCCGCCGGTGCGATCGATTGCCTTGATCCTCGCCGCGACCACAGGATCGTTCGGCACTGCGAACGGCAGCCGGTCGATGATGACGCAGCTCAACTGCTCGCCCTGCACGTCGACGCCCTGCCAGAACGACGACGTCGCGAACAGCACCGCGTTCGGGGTCGCCCGGAATTCCTCCAGCAACGCGCTCTTCGGCGCCGAGCCTTGCATGAGCAGCGGATACTCGATCTCGCCGAGCAGGCGGTCGTGAATGTCGTGCATTTGCGCGTAGCTGGTGAACAGGCAAAAGGCACGGCCGCGGCTGATCTCCAGAAGTCGCCGGATGCACGCCGTCGCCTTCTGCGCGAACGCCGCATCGCGCGGATCGGGCAGGTCCGGCGGGACGTACAGGATCGCCTGCTCCGGATAATTGAAGTGCGACGGCACGACCAGCTCGCGAGCGTTATCGAGTCCGAGCCGCTTCTTCACGTACTCGAATCCGCCGCTGACGGCCAGCGTAGCCGAGGTGAGCACCGCCGTCTCCAGTCGCGCGAACAGGTACTCGCGCAGGATCTGCGACACGTCGATCGGCGTGGCTTGCAGTGCGACGTGTTGGCGGCCTGATCGGAACTTGGAGCGTCCGCCTGCAGCGGGCCCGGCATTTCTCCGCTCGATCCAGAACACCGTGTTCGGGTCTTCGCTCTCCATCGCGAAGCCCAGCGCGGCCTGGATCTCCGACGAGCGCCGCCCGAGCAAATACGCCTCATCCGGACGGTCCTTCCACTGCTCCAGCTCCGCCGTAACGCGGTTCAGCGCGCGCATCACGCCCAGATACTCGTCGCCGTTTTCTTCCAGAAATTCCTTGCGCGTCTCGAATGAAAATCGTCCGTCTCCCGGCGGCAGCAGTCCGAAGAAAAAATTTCCGCGCTCGCGTACGCCTTGCGCCGCTTGAAGCAGGCTCGGAGATGCACCCTTGTTCTTCTGCACTACAGCTTCCAAATCGCGCGCCAGTTCTTCGAAACGCCCGGCGCTCACGTTCACTCCGAAGTAGCTGCCCGCGACGTCCTCCAACTCGTGCGCTTCGTCGAAGATCACCGCGCCGCACTCCGGCAGGATGCCCGGGTTGTCGCTCAGGTCTTCCGTCGCCATCTTGATCGCCAGGTCGGCGAAGAACAGATGGTGGTTGACGATGATGATGTCGCTCTCCTGCGCCTTACGGTGCATCTCGGTGATGAAGCAGCGGTCGAACTGCGCGCACTTCTGACCGATACATGCCTCGCCGCGCGCGTCGAGCTTGTGCCAGAGCTGGCTTGACTCGGGCAGCACCGCCAGCTCCGCGCGGTCGCCGGTCTTCGTCGTTTCGTCCCAGCTCTTGATCGCCTGGTACTGCTCGATCTCCTCCAGCCCGCTCAACACCGGCTGGTCCGTCAGGTCGTAGAGCTTCTTCCGGCACAGGTAATTGTTCCGCCCCTTCATGTAGCAGACCTTCAGGTCGGGGCAGTGCTGCGCCAGGAACGGGACGTCTTTATAGAAAAGCTGCTCTTGCAGGTTCTTCGTGCCGGTCGAGATGATGACGCGCTTGCCCGAGCGGATCACCGGCATCAGGTACGCCAGTGTTTTCCCGGTGCCGGTTCCGGCTTCGACGATCAGGTGCCGCTTTTCGCTGAGCGCCTCTTCGACCGCCTGCGCCATCTGGAGCTGTCCGCGGCGGAACTCGTACGCCGGATGCGTCTTCGACAGCACGCCGCCGGGCGCGAAAAATTGGTACAGCGTTGACGCGGGTTGGGTGGTGGCTGACACGGATGAGGCGGACGTCACCTCTATAATAGCTTTGGTTTAAGTCAATTCCGATTTCTGATTTCCGATTTCTGATTACCGAGATCGCGCAACTCAAATCGGCAATCGGCGATCGGCAATCGAAAATGGTTTTGTCTTCGACTCATCCCGCCACCCTCGCCATCGTCGGTCGCCCCAACGTCGGCAAGTCGACGTTGTTCAACCGCATCGTAGGCCGCCGTCGCGCCATCGTTGGCGACGAACCCGGCATCACGCGCGACCGCCTGTACGGCATCGCGGAGTGGTCGGGACGCCGCTTCCGTGTGGTCGATACGGGCGGCATCGTCACCAACGATAAAGAGCTGATACCGTCGGAGATTTTCCGCCAGGCCCGCGTGGGGATGGAAGAAGCCGACGCCATCGTCCTGGTCGTCGACGGCCGCACCGAACTGGCCGCGCCCGACATGGAACTGGCGCGCCTGCTCATCCGCTCCGGCAAGCCGGTGTTCCTCGCCGTCAACAAAATCGATACGCCCAAGATGGAAGCAGCGGCCGAGAATTTCCGTACGCTGGGCATCAAGAACCTCTACCCGATCTCGGCCGAGCACTCCAACGGCGTTGCCGAGTTGCTGGATGAAGTGCTGAAAATCCTGCCGGATACGGAGCCCGAAGAGCAAACCGAAACTCCCCTCGCCGAGGATTCGGAAAAGCGCCGCGAGGAATTCGATCCGAAAGACGCGAAGGTCCGCCGCGAGAGACTTACGGCGGACCAGTACGAAGACAAGCCGACCGAAGCCGAATGGGCAGAGCGCGAATATAAGATCGCCATCATCGGGCGCCCCAATGTCGGCAAATCAACTTTGTTGAACGCGCTGACTTCGACCGAGCGCGCCATCGTCTCACCGATTCCCGGCACGACGCGCGATGCCATTGATGAAGTGGTCGAGCGCGACGGCCAGGCTTACCGTTTCATCGACACGGCCGGCATCCGTCGCAAGGGCAAGACCAAACTGATAGCAGAGAAGCTTTCGGTCGTCATGGCGCGCAAACATCTCGAAGCCGCCGATATGGCGCTGCTGGTCGTGGACGCCACTGAAGGCGTCACCTCCTCCGACGCCACCATCGCCGGCTACGCGCACGAGTCCGGGCGCTCGCTCATCATCGTCGTTAACAAGTGGGACTTGGTCGGCAAGAAGCAGGAAGAAGCCGAGCGCAAGACGATGGGCCGCGCGCGCCAGACGCTCCCGTTCCAGCGCAGCACCGGAAAGCGCCATAGCAGCGAAGCCCACAAGCCACCCGACCGCAAGGCCTTCGAAGAACGCCTGCGTTACGAACTCAAGTTCCTCAGCTACGCGCCCGTGGTGTTCGTCTCGGCCAAAGAAGGCAAGAACATCGACAAGCTGTTCGCGAAGATCACCGAAGTTGGCCAGGAACGCCGCAAGCGCGTCCCGACCTCGGCCATGAACCGCTTCCTCGAGCACATCGACTTCGACCGCGCGTCGGTGCCTTTCAATCGGCGCGTGCGCATCCTCTACATGACGCAGGCCTCAACGTCGCCGCCGACCTTCGTTCTCTTCGTCGACCGCGCCGTGAAGCTGCACTTCTCGTACGAGCGCTTCCTCGAAAACCAGATCCGCGAGGCATTCGGCTTCGAAGGCACCCCCATCTGGATCAAGACGCGAGCGAGAAACAAATAGTGCTCAGTTGTCAGTGCTCAGTAAAAGAATAATCGCTGAGTAGCTGCTAGTCGTCGACGACCTCAGCACTTCGAATCGAGCACACCCCCTGATCACTGATCACCGATCACTGACCACCTGATTCGTTTTTTCTCCGTGTCTCCGTGCCTCCGTGGTTAAATTGCCTCTGATGGCCGACGCGAAACCAATCCGTCTCACGGAGCACGTCAAAGCTGCGGGTTGAGCTTCCAAGCTGAGTCCGGCGGCGCTGGACGCGGTGCTTGGGAAATTAGCCCGGCAACAAGACAAGAACGTGCTGGTCGGCTTCGACAAAGCCGACGACGCCGGCGTGTATCAGATCGCGCCCGACCTAGCGCTCGTCCACACCATCGACTTCTTCACCCCGATCGTCGACGACCCTTACACCTTCGGCCAGATCGCCGCCACCAACGCTCTCAGCGACGTCTACGCCATGGGCGGCCGCCCGCTCAACGCACTCGCCATGGTGTGCTTCCCCGAGAAGGGCGATCTCGCGGTGCTCGAACAGATCCTCGCCGGCGGGCTGAACAAAATGATGGAAGCCGGCTGCACCATCATCGGCGGCCACTCCATCCGCGACGACGAGATGAAGTTCGGGTACGCCGTCACCGGCGTCATCCACCCCGATCGCATCCTGACCAACGGCGGCGCACGTCCCGGCGACAAGCTCATTCTCGCGAAACAGATCGGTACGGGTGTCATCTCGACTGGCATCAAGCGTGGCAAGGCCGAACCAAAGTGGATCGATGCCGCCGTGGAGTCCATGACGAAGCTCAACATGGGCGCTGCCGAATGTGTCATCGAGCACAACGGCCGCTTCATTGAGCCTGTCGTCCACGGCATGACCGACGTCACCGGCTTCGGCCTTATCGGCCACGCGCGCGAGATGGCCCTCGCCAGCAACGTCAGCGTGAAGCTCCAGGCCAGTCGCGTGCGCCTGCTGGACGGCGCCGTCGAGTGTGTCGAGGCCGGATATATCCCGGGCGGACTCAAAGCCAACCGCGAATTCGCCGAGTGCGCCGCGAAGTTCGCAGAAGATGTGCCCGACGAACTGCGAACTCTGCTCTTCGATCCCCAGACCGCAGGCGGATTGTTGATCTCCGTCGTTGCGCGCGAAGCCGAGCGCCTCGTCGCCGACCTGCGCGTGCACGACTATCCCGCGTCCATCATCGGCGACGTCATCGAACGCTCTGAGCCACTGATCGACGTGACTTACTAATGTCGGTTCACACGAAGGACACCAAGGAATAACGAAAGCTTAAGTCGGAAACCATCGTGTGACCGTCGTGTCCATCGTGTGAACCGCTTTGGCGCTGCGCCTCGACCTGCGGCCAATCTCGGGACATCACACTCCTTAACGTGACATTCCGTGCGGGATTCGTCATAATCCCGCCCCGAAATTCTTGCGTGAGCCAACCATCATGAAACGATTCGCGACTGCCGTAGTCTGCCTCTTCGTCCTGAACTCTGTCTCCTTCGCCGCGCAGCAGAAGCCCGCCGCGAAGTGCACCGTCACCGACAACACCGAATATACAAAGAAGATCCGCGAGTACACGACGGACAAGGCGTTCTCGACCGAACTCGTCGACCACCTGCCCGCGAGTTCCTGCGTGCCTTCGCCTGATGTCTACCTGCACCACATCGTCGGCGCGCCTGACATTCTCACGCACGTCGCCGACATCAATGCCTACATGCGCCTGCTCGAGTCGAAATCGCCGCGCGTGAAGGTCTTCTCGATCGGCAAGAGCGAAGAGGGCCGCGAGATGCTCGCCGTAGTTGTCAGCGACGAGAAGAACATCGCCGCGCTCGACCGCAATCGCGAGATCATGGCCAAACTGGCCGACCCGCGCACCATCACCGACGCCGAAGCGCAGAAGCTTATCGCCGAAGCCAAGCCGATCTATTGGGCCGACGGTTCCATCCACTCGCCCGAGAGCGGCGCGCCCGAGATGCTGATGGAACTCGCGTACCGCATCGCCGTCGAAGAGACGCCGTTCATCGACAAGATCCGCCGCGATTCCATCGTGATGATCACGCCCGTGGTCGAAACCGACGGCCGCGATCGCATGGTCGATACCTACATGTGGCGCAAGAAGCATCCGGACCAGCAACCGCTCCCGCTGACCTGGTGGGGACACTACGTCGCGCACGACGACAACCGCGATTCGCTCGGCATGTCGCTCGCACTCTCGCGCAACATGCTCGCCACGTGGCTCAACTGGCATCCGACGGTGATGCACGACCTGCACGAATCGGTGCCGTTCCTCTACATCATGACCGGCACCGGTCCGTACAACGCGTGGCTCGATCCCATCGTGATCAACGAGTGGCAGCAGATGGCTTACTACGAGATCCAGGAGATGACCAAGCGCGGCGTCATCGGCGTGTGGACACACGGCTTCTACGACGGTTGGGCGCCGAATTACCTCCTTTCGATCGCCAACGGCCACAACGGCATCGGCCGCTTCTACGAAACGTTCGGCAATGGCGGCGCCGACACCCGCGAGCGCACGATTCCCGCAGCTTCCACTTCCCGCGAGTGGTATCGCCCGAATCCGCCGCTGCCGAAGGTGAAGTGGTCCATGCGCAACAACATCAACATGCAGCAGAGCGCGATCCTGTTCGGCATGTACAACGTCGCCACCAACGGGCAGACGTTCCTCAACAACTTCTACCTGAAGTCGAAGCGCGCAGTGGCCAAAGCCCGCACTGAAGGTCCCGCTGCCTGGGTGCTTCCTGCCGATGACACGCGTCCGACGGAACAGGCCGCGCTGCTGCGCCTGCTGCAAATGCAGGGAGTGGAAGTCAGCAAGCTCGGCAAGGAATTCAAGTTCCAACAGCAGTCGCCGGCGCCGCGTCCGAGCGGCGACACAGCAGATTCCTCGGCTGCGCCTCGGAATGACAATCCCGAGACTAGTTCGCCGCGTGCAGCAAACGACCAGCGCACTGGCCGCGACCAGCGACCGACCTCGCGCGAAGTCACGGTTCCCGCGGGCAGCTACGTCCTCCGCATGGACCAACCCTATTCGCGCCTCGTGGATATGGTCCTCGATACGCAGTACTACAGCCCGCGCGATCCCCGCTCCTACGACGACACGGGCTGGACGCTCGGCGCGCTGCACAACGTTAAGACCGTGCGCGTAACCGATACTGCGATCCTCGACGTCCCGATGGACAAGATCAAAGGCGACGTGAAAGCTCCTGGCGGCGTGAAGGGCGCGGGCAAGACGCTGCTGGTCAACGCCACCGGCGAGAACGCTCTCGCCACGCTGCGCTTCCGCTTCCCGCAAACTAAGATGGAAGCGGCGGAGCAGGGATTCGATGCCGGCGGATCCAAGTTTCGCGCCGGGACGTTCATCATCCGTGACGGTGATCGCGCGCAGATCGAACAGGCCGCGAAAGAACTCGGCCTGACCGTTCAAGCCAGCGATGCGGACATCAAAGTCAAAACGCACGCGCTCGCCGCGCCGCGCATCGCTCTGCTGCACGGCTGGCAGTCCACGCAGAACGACGGCTGGTACCGCATCGCGATGGACGAGATGAAAGTCCCTTACACCTACATCGCGGACACGAAGGTCCGCGATACGGCTGACCTGCGCTCGCAATTCGACGTCATCATCGTGCCGCCCGTCGGCTCCATGCAGACGCTGATGCGCGGCATCGTCCCGCGCGACGATAAGCCGGTCGCGTGGAAGAACTCGCCCGATGCTCCCAACCTCGTTGCTCCTGGAATCGACGAAGCCGACGACATCCGCGGAGGCCTGGGCCTGAGCGGCGTCGCGAATCTCGACAGGTTCGTCAGCCAGGGCGGACTGCTGATGGCCATCCAGACCATGGCATCGCTGCCCGTTCAGTCCGGCATGACGGAGCTGGTGAACGTCGCCGATCCGCGCACGATGCAGGCTTCGGGCTCGGTGGTGCAGGCGACGATCGACGACAAAAACAGCCCGATCGCCTACGGCTACGACGATCGCCTCTACCTGTACTACAACCGAGGACCGGTGATCACGGTCGGCGGAGGCGGTGGAGGATTCGATCTCGGAGGACCGACGGGGCGTCCGAGCGGCCGCGGTAACGCCACCGATACTGACGACGTCATCCAGGCGCGTCCGTACCAGGCGCCGGAGAAGCCCACGCGCCGCACTCCACGCGAGCAGGAATTGTTCGTTCCCGACGAAGCGCGGGAATTCGCCCGGTGGACTTTGCCTCCCGATTCCGAGAAGCCGCGCGTGATCGTCCGCTTCGCTGCCGAGCGCGACCTGGTGCTGAGCGGACTCATCGTCGGTGGCGCCGAGATCGCGGAGAAGCCAGCCGTGGTCGACGTACCGCACGGGAAGGGACACGTGCTGCTGTTCGCCAACAATCCGATGTGGCGCAACCAGACACAAGGCAGCTACTCGCTGGTATTGAACGCCATCATGAACTACGACAACCTGAATGCAGGGCGGCCAGCGGCGGCGAAACCGGCTGCGGGCGGAGACTAGGGCGAGAAAGTTTACTGGTCGGCAAACCGTGGGGCCGGAGAACACGCGCTCCCCCACTATGCCGTGTGTTCCGGAAAAGGAGAAACACATGGAGGCAGGGGGTATCGCCGAGTGCTGCGGAGTTGACGCCAACCAAAGTTCTCGCTCGTTGCATCCGTGCAGGGAGTGAGCCCTATCCCATTTGCTCGTCTGTTAGGCGTTGGCGCCCGCCGCGCGGTCGAGTCGATCACGCCGCGCAGAACATTCGACGATGTCATCCTGCCGCAATCCACGCGGCGCGCGCTCGACATGGCGCTGATGCAGGTGACGCAGCACGACCTCATCTTCAACCGGTGGGGCCTCGGCGAGCGGCATCCTACCGGCCTCGCGCTCGCCTTCAACTTCGCGGGTCCTCCCGGCACCGGCAAGACGATCTGCGCCGAGGCCATCGCGCACTCGCTTGGACGGCGCCTCCTGTTGGTCCGCTATGCCGAGCTCGAGTCGTTGTGGATGGGCGAGACTCCAAAGAACGTTGCCGCCATTTTTCGCACGGCGCGCGACGAAAATGCCGTGCTGCTGTTCGACGAAGCCGATGCCATCGCGTCGCGCAGGTCCACGTCCGTCGATCTCGGGTTTCAGCGGGAATCGAACACGGTGGTGAGCGTGCTGCTGAAGGAGCTCGAGTGGTACAACGGCGTGGTGATCTTCGCCACGAACCTGGCGGCGAACTTCGATCCGGCATTCGAGCGGCGTATCCGCACGCACGTCCTGTTCGAGATGCCGGGCGAAGCGGAACGCGAGCAGATCTGGCGCGTGCAGGTGCACCCTGCGCGGACCCCCTTGGCCGACGACGTCGATTTCAACGCATTGGCGCGCCGGTACAAGGTGAGCGGTGGCGGCATTCGGAATGCGGTGCTGAAGGCCGCGCTTGCGGCCGCGGCGGAGCCTGGTCCTGATTCGTCGAAGCGCATCCATCAGCGCCACTTCGAGGCGGCAATGGAGGAAGTGATTGACGCCAGGCGGGTGATGCGCCAGTCCGTGTTCGCAGGCGAGGCGCTGGTCCTGCCGGAGGCGAACGTTGTCGGCGGCGCGACGGCGTCTCTCGCGACGCCGGTGGTGGCCTTCGCGCTAGCCGGCGCCGCTCTGCTGGTGGCGCTGGTGGCACTCATCGTGGCGCTGCTGAAGTAACGCAGCTCCGCGGCTGCGAATCTTCCATGTAAAATGCGCTCGTGAAGAGCATGGGCGCAGCTGAAGTGCAGCGGCACTTCTACGCGCTTATCGATGAGATACGAAGGACAGGCGAGCGCGTGCTGATCACCGTGGACGGCCAACCAAAATGTTGGCTTGACGGAGTTTCGCAACGTGAGGACGGCGCGGGGGTTGGACGTCCCTCAGGCGCGGGGAAATCCAGACGGAGCAATGCATAGATCCTTCGTCGGACTTACGTCCTCCTCAGGATGACAAAAGGGAATAGGGCGCCGGACACCCGGCACTCACGTGCCGCGCTATGAACTTACTCGGGTGAAGGTTTTGGGCGGTCGCGAGGAGGTCGACGCGCCTGCCGCTACCGTCGTACACCCTCAATTCCAGGTGGTCGAATTCCCAGGCATTCCGGAGTCGAACGCGTGTCTGTGATGCAAGGAAACACTTCACACGATGGACACGAAGGTTTCACGATGGGCGAAAGTAGAGCTTAGCGTGACCGGCGAGACGCCGGTGCTACAAAAACTAAGCCCGGCCATTTCTGACCGGGCTTGGAATTGTGTCGCCAGGCAATCCTGGCTAGTACACGTTGACGTTACGCCGTGCTGGGGCGCTCTCCCGGCACGATCCCGGGCTGGCCTGCGCCTGGCGCCGGTTTCAGCACCTGCTGGACGCCGTCATCGTGGCTGCCGCTCGGGGCGACCTTGGCCGGAAGCTGCTTGCCCTCGATGAGCATCTGGATCTCCTGCGCGTCGAGCACTTCGCGCTCGAGCAGCGCCATGGCGATCCGGGTCAGCGCGTCGCGGTGGTTCGACAGGATCTCCACCGCCGACTTGTACCCCTCGTCCACGAACCGGCGGACTTCCTCATCGATCTTGATCGCCGTCGCTTCCGAGTAATCGCGGTGCTGCGAGATCTCGCGGCCGAGGAAGATCTGCTCTTCCTTCTTGCCGAAGGTCAGCGGCCCGAGGTCGCTCATGCCGAATTCGCAGACCATCTTGCGGGCCAATTCCGTGGCCTGCTCGATGTCGTTGCCAGCGCCGGTCGTCATGGTGTTGAGGAACAGTTCCTCGGCCACGCGCCCGCCCATCATGATGGCCAGCCGCGTTTCGAGGTAGGGCTTGCGATAGGTGTGCTTGTCGTCGATCGGCAACTGCATGGTCACGCCCAGCGCCATCCCGCGCGGAATGATCGTGACCTTATGCAGAGGATCCGATTCCTGCCGCATCGCTGCCACCAGAGCGTGTCCGCCTTCGTGGAAGGCAGTGACCTTCTTCTCTTCCTCGGACATCAGCATCGACTTGCGCTCGGCGCCCATCAACACCTTGTCCTTGGCCATTTCGAAGTCGTACATCATCACGGCTTTGCGGTTCTGGCGCGCCGCGTTCAGGGCAGCTTCGTTGACCATGTTGGCCAAGTCGGCGCCGCTGAAGCCCGGTGTGCCGCGGGCAAGGACCGAGAGATCGACGTCATCGGTCAAAGGAATCTTGCGGGTGTGAACGCGCAGGATCTCTTCGCGCCCGCGCACGTCAGGACGCGCGACCACCACGCGGCGATCGAAACGGCCCGGACGCAGCAGCGCCGGATCCAGAACGTCGGGACGGTTGGTGGCCGCGATGAGGATGACGCCCTCGTTCGATTCGAAGCCGTCCATCTCGACCAGCAACTG
>CAZLJE010000062.1:0-15261 GCA_964559835.1 uncultured Terriglobales bacterium | reverse complement strand
ACGGCTCGATGAACGCGAAGCACAAAGTCCCGAAGAAGACGGCGAGGAAGATGTTCCACATGCCTTTCTGCGCGTACTTCGTGCAGATCTCGACCACCTTCTTGCTATCCGTGACCGATGCCTTCTCCACGCCTTCGAGCTTGATGTTCGCTTTGATGAACTCGACCGCGCGATACGCTCCTGTGGTCACTGCCTGCGTCGATGCGCCGGTGAACCAGTAGATCATCGCGCCGCCAGTGACGAAGCCGAGGAAGAACGGAGCGTGCAGGATCGAAAGGTTCTCCTGCCCGGCGGTCAGTCCATTCGTCAGCGCCATGATGATGGAGAAGATCATGGTCGTCGCGCCGACCACTGCGGTTCCGATCAGTACCGGCTTCGCCGTGGCCTTGAACGTGTTGCCGGCGCCATCGTTCGACTCCAGCAGGTGCTTCGCGTTGTCGAACTTGACGTCGAAATTGAACTCGCGCTTGATCTCGGCCGCGCCGACGTTCTCGATCAGCGACAGCTCATAGACGGATTGGGCGTTGTCGGTGACCGGGCCGTAGGAGTCGACCGCGATCGTCACCGGCCCCATGCCGAGGAAGCCGAACGCGACCAGGCCGAACGCAAAGACCGCCGGAGCGAGCGGAATGGCCGTGATCAGTCCGAGCGTGCTGACGTAGTAGGCGATCGCCATCAACACGATCATCGAGCCGCCCAGGTAGTAGCACGAGAAGTTGCCGGCCACGAAGCCGGATAGGATGCCGAGCGACGCGCCGCCTTCGTCCGCCGACGTGACCACTTCCTTAACGTGCCGGGATTCGACCGAGGTGAAGACCTTCACCAGTTCCGGGATCACCGCGCCTGCCAGCGTTCCGCACGAAATAATGGCCGACAGCTTCCACCAGAGCGTGTCGTCGCCCGCCAGTGAGTTCGGCCCCGGGCCGATCATGAGGTACGAGATGAAGAACGTTATCGCGAACGAGATCAATGACGTGATCCACACCAGCGACGTCAGCGGAGCCTCGAAGTTGAACGTGTCTTTATCACCGTACCGGCTGCGGGCGATGATGTCGTTCAGGAAGTACGACACCGAGCTGGAGACCAGCATCATCACGCGCATGACGAAGATCCACACCAGCAGTTGCACCTGGATCTTCGGGTCCTTCACCGCCAGCAGGATAAACGTGATCAGCGCCACGCCGGTGACGCCGTAGGTCTCGAAACCATCGGCGGTCGGACCGACCGAATCGCCCGCGTTGTCGCCGGTGCAGTCGGCGATGACACCGGGGTTGCGCGCGTCATCTTCCTTGATTTTGAAAACGATCTTCATCAAGTCGCTGCCGATGTCGGCAATCTTGGTGAAGATGCCGCCAGCGATACGCAGCGCCGCCGCACCCAGCGACTCGCCGATGGCGAAGCCGATGAAGCATTGGCCCGCGTACTCGCCGGGTACAAACAGGAGAATGATCAACATCATCAGCAGCTCGACCGAGATCAAGGCCATGCCGATAGACATGCCCGCCTTGGTCGGGATCGCATAAACCGGGAAGGCCTTGCCCTTCAGCGCCGCGAACGACGTCCGCGAGTTCGCGAAAGTGTTCACGCGGATGCCGAACCACGCCACCCCGTAGCTGCCCAGGATGCCGACGACGCTGAACGCCAGGATGATTACCACGCGTCCTGCCGGATAGTGCAGCAGCATGCCGAAGTAGAAGCCGATCACCACCGCGATGAACGCCCACAGGATGGCCAGGAATTTGCCCTGCGTGATCAGGTACGTCTTGCAGGTCTCGTAGATCAGTTCGGAAACCTCGCGCATGACCCGGTGGACCGGCAGATTCTTGAGCTGCATATAAATGACCAGCCCGAAGAGCAGTCCGCCTGCGCAGAACAGCAAACCGATCAAAAGCAGGTTGTGCCCGTTCATGCCGAAGAAATTGACGGTCGAAAGGTCGGGAAGCTTCAAAGCGGCTTCACCACCCGCCGACTCCGGTTCTTGCGCAAAAGCCATCGGCGACAGGACCAGGAAAGCGACCAGCGCCAGGAAGAGATACTTCAAGGAAGTGCGAATGTTCATAGGTATGGGACTGCTGACGAGGCTCTTCACGAGCCGACGCTCAGGCTCCTCCAGAGAGGTTTCAGGATACGTTCACCGCCAAGGGCCGCTTCGGCAGTTCCTCACTGCCTGCTGTACCCCCCGGGTGCGCGCTTCCACGTCAAACGGGAGCGTTGCGTTTGGCCGCGCTCGGTCCTGTTCCGCAGCTTACATGCAGCCTGGGACCGCGGGGTTTGCCTGCCGTCCGCGCGCACGAACGTGCTCAGCGTCGCAACGGCAAACAGCGATGTATAACACGCGCCGAAAGTCATGGTCAATCGAGGCCGCGCCTTGCTCACTCATGCCGGTGACCGATGACCATTCACGACTTCTCGATGCACATGTCCACCGAATGGGACTGAGGAATCCTGCATCAGTACATTTTATCCACAGATTGTTCCACGTGGAACAGTACGTGCTTGCTTTGACCGCGCCGGAGATTTGGTTTATAAAAATAAAGGAGCGCAGCACTTAGCGCGCCTTCCACGCTACACTCCTCAGTAGCTCAATGGCAGAGCATCCGGCTGTTAACCGGAGGGTTGTAGGTTCGAGTCCTACCTGAGGAGCCATTCTTTGTTTGGGTTACGAGACTCCGCAATCACTTAAAAATCAGTTTGCCGGAGCGCTCAGCGCCAGGCCCACGACTTTGCGGTGAGCCTGCTCCATCTCGTCCGTCACCACATCGCCATAGATGTTCAGCGTCGTTCTGATGTCGGCGTGCCGCATCATCTTCTGCTGAACCGCTATCGGCGTTCCGACCGCATCAAGCCACGACCGGTACGTGTGGCGGAACGCATGGGTTCCGAGGGTCCCGATTCCCGCGGCCTTTCCCGCCCGCTGCAACTCGCGCCAGAGGCCGCTGTCGGTGTAGGGCAAGCGGCCTATTTGGACCGGGGACGCGAAAATCCAATCGCCCTCGGCCGAAAATTTGGTCGTTTGCTTCCAGCCTTTCAGCACTTCTAGCAAGTCCGTATCGAGCGGCATCGATCTGCGAGAACCTGCCGTTTTTACCTCGTCCACCTTCTGCGCTACGATGCGGCGCTCGATGGAGATCGTCTGGTTTAGCCAATCGACATCACTCCAGCGGAGGGCGAGCAATTCCGAAACCCGCAGGCCCAGACAAACCGCAACGCGTGCCATCATGCGGTACGGTTCGTGCAGGTGCGAAGCAAGCTTCTGAAACTCCTCCACTCGCAAGCTGCGCGGCTGCTTCATCCGCTTGCTGGCTCCCCTGACCCGAACCAGGTCAACAGGATTGCGCCCGACTTCCAGAGCGCCAGACCACATCGCGAAGTCCACCAGCGTGCGCAGCATGTGACGGACGTGTGCTCGGCTCTTAGGCGAAAGATCGAGCTGCTTGATCCACAGTTCGGCCTCTCGCGGCTGAATCTCGGTTACCTGGCGCTTTCCCCAGTACGGCAGAATGTGGTTCGTTAACCACGCCCGATATACGCGAGCGGTGTTTGAACGCGTTGGCAGTTTCTCCGCCAGGTATCGCTCAGCCATTTCTGCCACCGTGACCGCCTGCCTTTCGGGCTCTCGAACTGACGCCTTCACTGCCTCAGCTAAACGCCACGCCGCCGCTTTCGTCGGATACTCGCGGATTGAGCCGATCAGCTTGGAGCGCCTGTGTCCACCCTCGCACCAGAGGTAATGCCAAGTCTTGTTGCGCCTGTTGAATACAACAGACCCTTGCTTATGCCGTGCTCGTTTCATCGTTCTCCTTTCGTCACGAGCACGGACGGCGAATCGAGCATAGCACGGGTTTTCCCGAGCAGAGCTGCGTCCAGATCCTCCCGTAAATAGCGCCACACACGTCGCTTGCTGCCGGAAAGCGCGTATCCGTTCACTCTGCCCTGACGCGTCCAAAGCAGCAACGTGCGAGCCTTCACTCGCAGATGGGCGGCGGCTTCTCTGGCCGTAAGCCATTCGGTTTCGTGCTGAACCAATCCAGACCTCTCGATCACTTCAGCGCGTCGCGGTGATACCACTTCACTGGTTCGCGGCATTCTCAACTCCAAGTTAAAAGTGTTTTGGACGGCACGTTCGTGGATCGAAGGGAATGGGAACCGGGAATGGAGAAGCGGAATGGGTTAAGGGAAAGGACTCCGCCCTGCGGCTGTGCTCTCTGCTCGCGGCGGGCATGCGCCCGCCGCGCTGCAACTCGGTTTCGTTCGTTGCTTCGGTCGTAGCCCGGTTTGTGAGTGTCTAAAGAGTGCTTCTATTCCTTCTAATGGACATCGATCCTCCGAATTCGAGCACGCCAGATGCAAAAATTCTCAAGCTCTGACTCGTCTCCTGGCCGCAGTGGACCCCGCCTTTTTACGAATTTTTTATGTCCTCTCGGGTATGTTCAAACTGTTGATTTTGCAGCCGGTGTGCTGCAAAGAACAGGCGCAATTCTAGCGAATGCACTCCCCTGATCAGAAGACCCCAACCTCTACATTCACAGGCACCCAGCGTGTGCTCGTTGCCACTACGGCCATGCTGGCGTTCATCTCGTTTTGGCGCGCTGCCGCCGTTGTTCTCAACGACATGGGGTCGTCGGCCTTCTACGCCGGCGCCATCGCTGAGCATTTTGTCGGAACGACTGCGCCGTGGTTCATCCTCGCGATCATGCTGCTCTCGTACGCCGTTCGTGCCGTGTACATCGAGAGCTCCAGCATGTTTGTACGCGGCGGCGTGTACCGCGTCGTCAAGGAGGCGATGGGCAGCACGTTGGCCAAGTTCTCGGTCTCCGCCCTGATGTTCGATTACATCCTGACCGGACCGATCAGTGGCGTGTCGGCCGGCCTGTACCTGACAGGGCTGCTGAACGAGCTGCTGCCGCACACCCATCTGCACCTCGTGCTGCCAACGAACGCGACGGCCGCGCTATTCGCCATCGTTGTGACCATCTTCTTCTGGTGGGAGAACATCAAGGGCATCCCCGAATCCAGCGAGAAGGCGCTGCGGATCATGTACGTGACCACTGTGATGGTGGTCGAGATGATCGCCTGGTGCTCCTACACGCTATGGGTCCGCGGTGCGCACCTACCGCCCTGGCCGCGTCTATCGAATCTGGTCTATTCGAATGATGCCTTGGGCTGGCTACGACATACGTCGCTTCCATACACAGTCGGATTGATCGGGATTCTGGTCGGGCTCGGGCACTCCGTCCTCGCCATGAGCGGCGAGGAAACGATGGCGCAGGTTTACCGCGAGATTGAGCACCCGAAACTGCGGAATCTCGAAAAAGCTGGCTTCGTCATATTCGCTTACAGCCTGGTATTTACCGCGGGCGTGGCGTTCTTCGCGGTGATGATCATTCCGGACGCCGTACGCAACCAGTTCTTTGATAACCCGATCGGCGGCTTGGCGATGTACATGGCAGGGCCATTGCCGTTGCGGCTGCTCTTCCGTGTATTTGTCGTTGTTGTTGGCGTTCTGATGCTGGCGGGAGCTGTCAATACCGCGATCGTCGGTTCGAATGGCGTTCTGAATCGCGTATCCGAAGACGGGATTCTTCCACACTGGTTTCGGCATCCGCATCGGCGATTCGGCACGTCGCACCGTATCTTGAATCTCGTTGTTGGACTTCAGTTGCTGACGATTGTTCTGAGTCGCGGCAACATCTTCGTGCTCGGCGAGGCATACGCGTTTGGCGTGATGTGGAGCTTCGCCCTGAAGGGGCTTGCGGTACTGGTACTCCGCTACAAAGAGCCTGGCGCACGCGAATTCCGCGTCCCATTGAATTTGAAGTTTGGGAACCTTGAGATCCCACTCGGCTTGGGCCTGATCACGATCGTGCTGTTCGCTTTGTGCCTGATCAATTTATTCACTAAGGAAGTAGCGACGATCTCCGGTGTCGTTTTCACCATTATTTTCTTTGGTGTTTTCACGTTTTCGGAAAGGGTCACCAAGAAGCACGCCACCGAGCACGCCGCGCTTGATCAGTTCAACCTCGAACCCGGTGCCGATCTGACACCGGAAGCGCTCGGTGTCCGCCCCGGCAGCATTCTGGTAATGGTCCGCAACTACAACACGCTGTACAACCTAAAAGCCGTTCTGGACAGAGTTGATACGCATAAGCAAGACGTCGCCGTGCTGCACCTCCGCTTCCTGATGCGAGCTGGCTCCGGAGAGCACGAACTGGCACCGGAACAACTGTTCAGCATTGAGGAACAGGAACTCTTCACGAGATCATTAGCGGTCGCAGAAAAGAAAGGCAAAACGATCCACCTCGCGGTGGCGGCTGCGACCGAGAAATGGGATGCGATCTTGCGGGCCGCTCAGAGCTTGCATTCCTCGGCCGTCGTCCTCGGTCCGTCGCCTAATCGGCCCGTCACGGAAGAGGCTCGGATAGCAGGTCTGGCGTGGGAACGCCTGCCTGAGCCTAAGCCGCAATTGGCGTTGCAGATCTATTCTCCAGAAGGACATGAACATGTTTTCTATCTCGGCCCGCACGCACCGCATCTGACGGCCAAGGAAATCGATCTCCTGCACGGGATCTGGCTCAAGCTCAGCTCTGGCATCGCGCCCGAAGAGCTTCACCACCACGATGTCGTTCACTTTGCCCTGGATCAGCTTCAGCAGGAACTCGATACGCAGGAGCGTGCGAACCTTCTGACCCGCCTTAAAGGGCACTTGGAACAGATTAAAGACCGGCGCGCTCCTTCGTAGAGCAGCGGCTCCTTTCCAACACGCTCAGCGGCGCAGTGGCAACGAGAAGGAAAAGACAGACCCGTGTCCGGGCTGGCTGGTAACGCCTATCGTCCCACCGTGGAGTTCCACGATTGCCTTTGCGATGGCCAGCCCCATGCCGGTCCCGCGAACGGCAACCCGCTGATTTCGTCCGCGATAGAACTTTTCGAAGATCATCGCCTGTTCGAGATCGTCAATTCCGGGTCCATGGTCGGCAACGCTCGTGACAAGCAGATTGTTTCGTGCCTCGGCCGTGATGTGAATGGGAGTTCCGGCCGGTGAGTACTTATCCGCATTTTCGAGCAGTTGCGCGATGACCTCGGCGATGCGCTCGACATCCATTTGGATCGCTGGAAGGTCGGCGGCCGAATTCACTTCGACTTTGTGCCGCTCGTCAATGTGCTGCGAGCGCTGAAGAGCCAGCTCAATCGCATCACGGATGCTGTGCGGCTCGAAATGCAATTCCACCTGGTGCGCATCAAGCTGTGCCACTTCCGCCGCCTCGCCGACTAGCCGGTTCAGGCGATCGCTTTCTTCGTTGATGATCGAAGCGTACTCTTTGCGATCTTCCTCCGGCAGCCCGTCTCCGAGAAGCATCTCGGCAGAAGCCTTGATTGACGTAAGCGGCGTCCGAAATTCGTGAGTAACGGAATCGAGGAGAAGCGAACGGAGGCGTTCACTCTCGCGCGCGGCCTCGGTCTTGGTGAGCTTCTCGACCGTACTGGCACGTTCGATAGCGGTGGCCGCGAGACTGCCGATGGCTTCCAAGGTCTCGCGCGACAACTGACATCCGATCATTCCCAGGCTCCCGATCTGGCGGACGCCCATTCGCAATGGAACGCAGCACAGTCCGGTGTTCCGATCTAGAAGTGGTTCGCCGCGGCTGCTTACCGCTTTGAGCTGCTCCGGCGTCAACGTGGCCTGCAAGCTGATGTCGGAGAGATAAGTCTTTTGTTTGTTTTCCAGAAACATCGCCGCGCCGGTCACGCCGAAGTAATCGACGATGTACCGCGGAATCGCATTCAGCAACTCTAAGACGTTCTCGGTCAGGAGCAGTTGCTGGCTGAACGCGTATAGGCGTTCGACCTCGCGCCTCCGCTGGTTGGCGGCGGACGCCTGTCGGCGTGCGCGTTCGGCGAGTTGACTCGCAATCACCGCGGTCACGAGAAAAGTAAATAGGGCGACCCAGTTCTGCGGCTCGGCGATGGTGAATTGGCCAACGGGAGGGAAAAAGAAGAAGTTGTAGCAAAGAGTGGCCAGTGCCGACATCACAATCGCGTAACGAAGGCCCCACCAGGCAGCAATGATCAATACCGCCAGCAGGAACATGAACCCAGCCGTGGTGGGATTCACTCGTGCGACGCGAACGTCGATAAAAGTGATACCCGCGACGACTGCCGCCACGGCGAAAAACCGTCCGGATTGGACTGCAAACGATTTCCGCATCTGCTTGCGAGAAGTCTATTCGCGTGCGCCGTTATGGTTCATAAAAAGTGCATAAAGGCGGCCTTGTTCGTTGCCTCTTTTGCACACAGGGGTGCATAGTCAGAGTGTGAAGGGTGAACTGCACCCCTCCGCATGCGATGCAGAAGAAACCTGAACAGTGGCTGGAAGAAGCGGCGAGCGAGAAGAAACAGGGAATTTTCAAACTGTTTCTCGGTTATGCCCCCGGTGTCGGTAAGACCTTCAACATGCTGAGTGAAGGCATCCGCCGCCACAGTCGCGGCGAGGATGTCGTCGTTGGGATCATCGAGACGCACGGCCGCAAGGGCATCGCGGAACTCGCTTCCCAACTCGAAACCGTGCCACGGCGGACAATCAATTACAAGGGCGCCTCGTTTGAAGAAATGGATGTGGACGCGATCCTCGCACGCAAGCCTCAGGTGGCACTCGTAGATGAGTTAGCCCACACAAATATCGAGGGCAGCCGCCATCGTAAGCGCTATGAAGACATACTCGAACTGCTCGACGGCAGGATCGACGTTCTGTCGACCGTAAACGTGCAGCATATCGAAAGCGTAACGCCCCTGGTCCACAACATCACTGGCGTGCAGGTGCGCGAGACGGTACCGGACTGGGTCATGCAGCGCGTCAATGAAGTCGTGCTGATCGACCTCACGCCCGAGGCGCTGCAGACTCGCATGAAGCGGGGCGACATCTACCCGGTGGACCGCGCTGAGCGAGCGCTCGGTCACTTCTTCCGACCTGGAAACCTGATTGCACTGCGCGAACTCGCGCTGCAACAGGTCGCCCGCTCGGTGGACCGGAATCTCGAATCGCATTTGAAGAAGGAAGGCATCCAGCAGAGCGCAGCCTTGCGTGAGCGCATTGCGGTCTGCATCAGCTCGAATCCGGCGGCCCAGTACCTGATCGCCCGGGCGGCGCGGATGGCTCAACGAATCGATGCCGAGCTGTTCGTGATCTACGTGGATATCGGCGTGGACGAGAGTCCCGAGAACCAGCGCACCCTCAACCAGAACATCGCATTCGCACAAAATCTCGAAGCCAAGATCGTCCGAACGAAGGGCCAAAGCGTCGCAGCCGCAGTCGCCGATATCGTGCGGGAGCACCACATCACGCAAGTGGTTTTTGGTCGGTCGGCGCAGAGCGGCTGGCGACGATATCTCTACTTGTCGGCGATCCACAAATTCCTGCGGGACGCGCCGCCGGTGGACGTTCACATCGTGACGCAGGAAGTGAAATAACGACCATGCCTGATTCGAACGAGAAGCAAAGCATTCTGGTGGTAGATGACGAGCCGCAGATCAGGCGGGTGCTCAAGACTTTGCTCGCCCGACAGAAATATTCCATTCGCACCGCAGGCGATGGAGAAGAGGCGCTGGCCGTAATGAAGGAGTGGTCACCCGATCTCGTCATTACCGATCTTCGCATGCCGAACATGGACGGCGTCGAGCTTTGCCGATCGGTACGCAAGCGTTCTGCCGTGCCGATCATCGTGCTGTCGGTACGTGGAGAAGAGGCTAGTAAGGTCCAAGCGCTCGACCAGGGCGCCGACGACTATGTGACCAAGCCTTTCAGTCCCAATGAGCTGCTGGCACGAGTACGCGCCGCCTTGCGCCGCACTCCATCGCAGCGGGTTGAGCAGTCGACACACGTCGAGATCGGTGACTTTAAAATCGATACCGAATACCACCGCGTCGAGGTGAGAGGGCAGGAAGTCCGGCTTACGCCGAAAGAGTTCGACCTACTCCTGTTCCTCGCGAGGAATCCCGGAAAAATCCTGACGCACCGACTGCTGCTGACCTCGATCTGGGGCGCGAACAGCGTCGAGCAGCCGGAGTATCTCCGCGTATTCGTCAATCATCTGCGCAAGAAGCTGGAGCCGGAAGACGGCTCGCGCCCGTATATCGTCACCGAGCCGTGGATTGGCTACCGCTTCGAACCTGGCGATTGAGACGCGCGTTGGCCCGTCACATCCCGGGCCGCCGAGTTCCAGTCTTCTGTTTACGAACCTTTTATCCAGCTTTTAGCAATCTTTTATACCTCTCGCTATCGAATGGAACGAGCGGAACGATGCACTGCTCTCGCAGGCATCTCGACGCCGAGAGCAGGTCATGGTGGTTTGGATCCTTTCCGGAATTTGTCTGGCGGGCATCGCATTCATGGTGCGCTTCTTCCTTGCGCTCCATGCCGAACTCCGGCGCGGCGAGCGGCCCCGTGTGCAACGAATCGAATCAGAGTCTCTGCATTACGGCTGTGAAATCATCAATACCGCCAATCTGGGACAGGAACAACACTCATTAGAGCATCACCAGGGCAGGCTGCTGCAATTTTCGCGCCGCTCAGGCCGATCCAAGAAGTCGGCGTGGCTGATGGTCTTTGCTCTCGCGACACTCACGGCACGAGCACAAACTGCTACTACTTCGACCGCGGCTTCCGATCCATCCGACCAACTCTCGAGCGCGCCCGAATGGCAATACGGCGCTTTCGTCGACGCCGCCTACCTGAAGGACTTCAACCATCCGCTGAACGATCTTTTCCGCAGTCGCGGCACCACGTATAAGCTCGATGAGCCGCTCGTCAACATGTCGGCTGCGTACCTGCGCAAGGCGGCGACTGCGACGTCGCGGTGGGGAATGGAAGTCACCGTTCAGGCCGGTCAGGACACGCGCGTCTTCGGCTTTTCGGCGACCGCACCGAACTTACAGGGATCTGCCGGGCTGCGCCATCTCGGGCCAACCGACGTTTCGTATCTCGCGCCGATCGGCAAAGGGCTGACGATCCAGGGCGGAATTTTCGCCAGCTTGATTGGCTACGACGGCCTTTATGCGAAAGACAATTTCACCTACACGCGTCCGTGGGGCGCCGACTTCACGCCGTACCTGATGCTCGGCATAAACGCGAGTTATCCCGTCACCAACAAGCTAACGGCGACCGGCTTTGTGGTGAACGATTATTTCCATCTAGCCGACCCCAACAGCGTTCCCAGCTTTGGTGGACAACTCGCTTACAAAGGTTCGAGTCGCCTGAACCTGAAGCAGACGGTCATGTACGGGCCGCACCAGGCCGACACGTCCGTCGAGTTCTGGCGGTTCCTCGCCGACACCATCGCAGAGTACAAAACCGAGCGCTTCACCACCGCGTTCGAATACCACGTCGGAACTGAGAAGGTCGCAGCAGTGGGCCATCCGCAGGCGGTCTGGATGGCGGCACAGCTTCCGCTCCACTTCGTCCTGAACAAGCACTGGAGTGTGACAGAACGGCCCGAGGTGTATTGGGACAGCACAGGACGGATCACCGGGTTCGCCCAGACAGTGAAAGCAAACACCGCGACGATCGAGTACCGGGTTCCATTTCATCAGGCCGCCGCGATCTTCCGGCTGGAGCATCGCGTTGATGACTCACGCGGGCCGCAGGGCGGGTTCTTCACGGATCGACTGAGTTCACCCGGCGTGCTCGCACTGACGCCCACACAGCATCTGCTGGCCGTCGCGGTCATTCTGACGTTCGACGGCAGCTTCCGCCGTTGAGGAGGATGAATGGCTGACGCAATTTACATCCTGCTGACAATCGCATTCTTTGCCCTATCGATCGGATACGTTCGCTTTTGCGACCGCTTGAGGTGAGCAAGGCATGAGCATGCAGACGGTTGTGACTCTCGTTGTTTGCTTCTTCACCATGATCTACCTGCTTTACGCGCTGCTGCGGCCGGAGAAGTTCTGATGACCGCGAATGGCTGGCTCCAAATCGCTGTGTTCCTGGCGCTTGTGCTTGCGGCCACCAAGCCGCTAGGCGTCTTCATGGCACACGTGTTCAACCGCGAGAAGACGTTTCTTGATCCGGTGCTCCGGCCCATCGAACGGCTGATCTATCGGCTGACGCGAGTGGACGAGGCACACGAGATGCCGTGGACCGAATATGCGATCTCGATGCTGCTGTTCAGCGTCGTCCCGATGCTGCTGCTGTATGCGATCGAACGCGTGCAGGAAATTTTGCCCTTCAATCCGCAGAAGCTGGGCGCAGTTGCGCCGGCCCTGGCATTCAATACGGCGGCATCGTTCACCACAAACACGAACTGGCAGAACTATTCAGGCGAGACCACGATGAGCTACCTCACACAAATGGCCGGTCTTGCCTATCACAATTTCATTTCGGCGGCGGTTGGTGTGGTGCTCGCGATTGCTTTCATACGTGGTATCGCTCGCCGCGAGGCGAAGATCATCGGCAACTTCTGGGTCGACATGGTTCGCTGCACGCTCTGGGTGCTGCTGCCGTTCTGCGTCGTCGGCACGCTGCTTCTGGTATGGCAGGGCGTTCCCCAGAACCTCAAGCGATACGACACGGTCAAGTTAGTCGAGCCACAGCAGATTCCGAAGGTCGAAGGCAACGGCAAGCCTGTTCTCGGTCCAGACGGCAAGCAGGTCATCGATACGATCACGGAGCAGACAATCGCACAGGGCCCTGTCGCATCGCAGGAAATCATCAAGGAGTGGGGCACGAATGGCGGCGGATTCTTCAACGCCAATAGTGCGCACCCATTCGAAAATCCGACCCCGCTTTCGAATCTCATTGAGTTGTTCTCGATATTTGCCGTTTCGTCTGGTTTGACATACACGCTCGGTCGAATGACCGGTTCACAACGGCACGGCTGGGCTGTGTGGTCTGCGATGGCGCTCCTCTTCCTTGTCGGGGTGACAACGGTGTACTGGGCGGAGTCGCAGGGCAATCCGCTGTTTAAAGGCGTCGATCAGCGGGTCAGTGCGTCGCAGAGCGGCGGCAACATGGAAGGCAAGGAAGTCCGGTTCGGCATCGCGAATACCGCCTTGTGGGCCACGGTCACCACCGACGCGAGCTGCGGCGGGATCAATGGCTGGCACGATTCGTTCACACCGCTCGGCGGCATGGTGCCGCTCGTCAACATCATGCTCAGCGAAGTTATCTTCGGCGGCGTCGGCGCGGGCATGTACGGCATGCTGGTTTATATCGTGCTCACAGTGTTTATCGCAGGTTTGATGGTAGGGCGGACGCCCGAGTATCTAGGCAAGAAGATCGAAGCCTACGACGTGAAGATGGCGATGCTTGTGGCGCTGGTCTTCCCGCTCGTGATCCTGGTGTTCTCGGCGGTATCGAGCGCGCAGGGATTTGGGACGTCGAGCATCTCGAATCCGGGACCGCACGGCCTGACGCAGATCCTTTATGCGTTCACGTCGCAGGCGGGCAACAACGGATCGGCCTTTGGCGGTTTGAATGGAAACACGCTTTGGTACAACGTCACTGGCGGCGTCACCATGCTGGTCGGCCGCTTCTGGATGATCCTGCCCATGCTGGCGGTCGCCGGCAACCTTGCGCAGAAGAAATATGTTCCGCCGTCGGTGGGAACGTTTCCCGTCACTACGCCATTGTTCACTGTGTTGCTCATCGGCGTGATCCTCATTGTCGGCGCATTGACATTCTTTCCGGCGCTGAGCCTAGGCCCGATTCTGGAGCACCTGCTGATGCATGCAGGAAAGACGTTCTGAGGAGCTATGGCAGAGAAACAAAAAGCGATCTGGGAATGGAAAATCGTGCGGCGAGCCCTGTGGGACGCCGTCCGAAAGCTCAACCCGCGCAACATGATGGGCAATCCCGTTATGTTCGTGGTCGAGATTGGCAGCGTCATCACGACGGTCCTGCTGCTGCGCGGCGGCACAGCGTTTAAGTTCAACCTTCAGATCACACTGTGGCTCTGGTTCACAGTTCTGTTTGCGAATTTCGCGGAGGCAATGGCGGAAGGCCGCGGCAAGGCCCAGGCAGACACGCTGCGGAAGGCCCGCTCGGAGACGATTGCGAATCGCTTTCTGCCAGACGGCCAAACCGAGAGAGTCCCGAGTTCCAAGCTCCGCGCCGGCGATCTGGTCATCATCGCCGCCGGTGAATTGGTTCCTTCGGATGGTGAAATCATCGAAGGCGTCGCGTCGGTTGATGAATCGGCGATAACGGGGGAATCTGCTCCCGTCATCCGTGAGTCTGGCGGCGACCGCTCGGCGGTAACCGGCGGCACGCGCGTTCTATCGGACCGGATCAAAGTCAAGGTTACTTCCAATCCCGGCGAGACCTTTCTCGATCGCATGATCGCGCTCGTCGAAGGCGCCGAGCGGCAGAAGACGCCGAACGAAATCGCGCTCAACATCCTGCTCGCGGGCCTCACCATCATCTTTCTGCTGGCGGTTGTTACCCTGCAGCCATTCGCGATCTATTCGGGCTCGCCGCAAACCATCTTCGTTCTCATGTCGCTGCTGGTTTGCCTTATCCCCACAACGATCGGCGGGCTGCTCTCGGCGATCGGCATTGCCGGCATGGACCGCCTGATCCAGCACAACGTATTGGCCATGTCAGGGCGCGCCGTTGAAGCCGCTGGCGACGTGAACACACTTCTGCTCGACAAGACCGGAACGATCACGCTCGGCAATCGGCAGGCGACGCAATTCATTCCGGCGCCGGGCGTCACAGAGCAGCGCTTGGCAGACGCCGCTCAGCTTTCGTCGCTACCGGACGAAACTCCCGAGGGCCGTTCGATCGTCGTCCTCGCCAAGGAGCGATACGGTCTGCGCGGACGAGAACTCTCCACGCACGAAGCAAAATTCGTTCCCTTCAGCGCGCAAACCCGCATGTCAGGCGTGGACCTGAACGGCTTTGAGCTGCGAAAGGGCGCTGCCGATGCGATCGCGAAGTACATCCGTCAAAACGGCCGCGACTTCCCCCCAGATGTCACCGCCATCGTGGAGAAAATTGCGAGTGCCGGCGGTACGCCGCTGGTCGTCGCCGAGCGGTCGGAAGGCGTGCTTGGCGTGATCGAGTTGAAGGACATCGTGAAGGGCGGCATGCGTGAGCGCTTTGATCAGCTCCGCGCGATCGGCATCCGTACGGTCATGATTACCGGTGATAACCCGCTGACCGCCGCCGCAATTGCACGAGAGGCCGGTGTCGACGACTTCCTCGCCCAAGCCACTCCGAAAGACAAGATGGACCTGATCCGGAAGGAGCAGGGCGACGGAAAGCTC
>CAZLJE010000061.1:0-16115 GCA_964559835.1 uncultured Terriglobales bacterium | reverse complement strand
GCGACGTTGGTACCGGCTCCGTGGCAACGAGGCGCAGCTCAAGAACGACGTCGGGAAAATGGTGAAGGTGAGCGGCCGCCTGGTGCTGGGGCAAACGTCGGCATTCGATGTCCGGCAGGTGCAGGTGGTTCAGGACAAATGCGAACTGGAGGCTACGCGTTCGGCGCTTCCGGCTACCGGTAAGACGGGACAGTCCGGAACCGCGGAGACTGTGACCTCGACCGGTTCGGTGGAACAAACCACACCGGGTGTGCAGACTGAGCGTGGGGTTGCGCAAAATCCGGCAAAAGGGGGACACGGGACGACGGCGCCGCCAAGTCCAACTGCTTCACAGGCAGCGCCGCCGAATCCGAACGTGGAAAATCCGGACGAGGCGCGACGGATCGCCAATGCGGCTCAGCAATCGGAGCTGTCGAGTTCAACGCAGCTCGGCGTGAACGCGCAACCGAATTACTCGAACGCGAATAATCCGCAGGCGAACGCGCAGGCAGTCGCGAACACGGCACAGCAGGAACGCGGGCAAGCGTCGGCGAGCGACCAGGTATTCAAGGGCGGAGAGAAGCAGGCGCCGGCTGGACAGACTGCCCAAAATAGCCAAAACGCGCAGCCCGGCAAAGAAATCATCAGCGGATGCCTGACGCAAGATGGGAAGCAATTCTGGCTGTCGCAACAAGGCAGCGGGCGGCTCCGTCTGGAAGGGGACGCGTCAAAATTACAAGACCACGTGAATCACATGGTCCAACTCGTGGGTGATAAGACCGGGACGTATGGGCCGGCGGTGGGAACGTCGGGCAACTTCGAAGGGTTCCGGGTGCAGGCAGTACAGGATGTCGCGCCGACGTGCCAGAAGCAGTGAAAACCAGCAGGCTGAAGCCTCTGGCGACACTCTGATACAGGCTGGCTTTTCGGGCGGCAAAACGGTATAACGTAGCCATCGTGGGGATGAAAAAAGCACTCAACCGTTTGTTCTTCACCGACCTCATGCGGGGCCTCTCGCTGACCTTTCGCTACCAGGCGCCGAAACAGGTCTATACCGAACAGTATCCGCTGGAACGGCCGCAGGTCGCCGAGCGGTATCGCGGAGCGCCGCGGCTGAACGTCAACCCGGAGACAAACGAGACGCTTTGCATCGCGTGCGACCTGTGCGCGCTGGCGTGTCCGGAACACCTCATCATGGTGACTTCCGAGCGCAATCCCAACACGCGCCGCAAGGAACTCACCACGTTCACGTACGACCTGAGCCGCTGCATGTTCTGCGGCCTGTGCGAAGATGCGTGTCCGACGGACGCTCTGGAGCTGTCGCAGGATTTTGAACTCGCGAACTACACGCGCGAGGGCGCGATCTGGGACCGCCAGACGCTGGAGAATGGTCCGCAGCCGGTGAAATACACGCGGTAGGCTCTGGGCGTTGGGCATTAGTTTTAGGAAGAGCGCTGCCGACCTCGGCGGCGCTTTTGCCTTCTAGACGGGTTTTCCTTTGAGGCGGTCGCAGATCGGACAAGGTTCGAGTTGGCGATCGCGATTATTGAAACAGTGGTAGCACTCACGCGCTCCGGGCTGCTTGCGGAAAATTTTGCAGCGGCATTTCTTGTACTTTGGGTCATCTTTGATCTCGTGATCCTCGAGCAACAGCATTTTGCAGATCTCGCACATGGCGGCGAGAGTAGGCATGAACGCTGACGTTGTATGTGATGTGTGTCATCGTCACGTGATTATTCCGGCTGCTGCTGAGTCATGCAGTGGATCGTGCCGAGTCCCCAGACTAAATCGCCGCAGTAGATGGGGACGATGTCGCGGTCGGGGAAGAGTTCCGCGAGCGTGTTTAGGGCGATGCGATCGTTCTTGTCGTTGAAGACCGGCACGAGGACGGCGGCGTTGCCGATGTAGAAGTTCGCGTAGCTGGCTGGAAGACGACGGCGCTTGAAGACGACGGGCGCCGGCATGGGCAGCGAAACCACCTCGAAGCCGTGGCCGTCGGTGTCGGTAGCGCTCTTGAGCCGATTGAGATTCGTCCGAAGTGGCTCGCAATTGGCATCGTTCTTGTCTGACTCTACGGCGGTGACGATGGTCGTCGGCGCAACAAAGCGCGAGATGTCGTCCACGTGGCCGTGCGTGTCGTCGCCGGCGATGCCGCGCTCGAGCCAGATAACCTTCTCGATGCCGAGATAATCCGCGAACACTCGTTCAAGATCCGCGCGCGACATTCCTGGATTGCGCGATTGAACGTCGCTGAGCAGGCACTCTTCCGTGGTGAGCAGGAGGCCGCGGCCATTGGTGTCGATACTGCCGCCCTCCAGAACGACGCGGCGGCCGTTGAGCTCAGGCCGAAATGCCGGCACTCCAGTCCACTTCAGGACCTGTTCGCTTGCCTTGGCGTCGTCGCGCCAGTCGGGATACTTTGCCCAGGCGTTGAACTGCCAATTCACGGCTGCGACGCTGTCCCGTTCCTTCTCGCGGCGTACGAAGATCGGAGCGGAGTCTCGCATCCACCCGCGGTTGGTGACAGCACTGCGGAAGTGGACGTTGCCACTGAGGGCGTTCGCTTTGTCGAGAACGACTCGGGCTTGTTCTTCGGTGCGAGCGTCGTTGACGAGGATTTCTACGCGCTCGCCGCGAGCGAGGTTGCGCACGATCTCGGCATAGACCCACGGAATCGGCTGGAACTTGCCGGGCCAGTCGGTCCTGTTATGCGGCCAACCGAGCCAGGTGGCAGCGTGCGTTTCCCACTCGGCCGGCATGCGGTAGCCGAGAGAGGCAGGAGTCTGTGCATCGTGAATTGGTGATTTAATGATTTGTGATTGAGTGATTCTTCTTGGTGTCATGTTTGTTTTTCAATCGCAAATCACAAATCGCTCAGTCACAAATCAATCCAGGAATCTGCTCGTGATCGGCGCGTACGTATCGATCCGGCGGTCGCGCAGGAATGGCCAGTTGCGGCGGACGTCTTCCAAGCGCTTGAGGTCCACTTCGCCGACGAGGATTTCTTCCTTCGTCGCCGATGCCTCGGCGATGACTTGTCCGAACGGATCAGCTAAGAACGAGTTGCCCCAGAATTCCAATCCTGCGCCTTTGACTTCACTGCCACGAATGTTTCCGGTCTCGTGGCCCACACGATTCACCACGCCGACATAGACGCCGTTCGCGATCGCATGAGCGCGCTGTATGGTTCGCCAGGCATCGTGCTGCGCTTCACCGTACTGTTCTTTCTCTGCCGGGTGCCAGCCGATTGCAGTCGGGTAGAACAGGGTCGTCGCGCCCTGCAACGCAGTCAGGCGGGCACCTTCTGGATACCACTGGTCCCAGCAGACCAGCGCGCCGATCTTTCCGGGCTGGGTGTCAAAGGCCTTGTATCCGAGATCGCCGGGAGTGAAGTAGAACTTTTCGTAGTAGAGCGGATCGTCGGGGATATGCATCTTGCGGTAGAGGCCGCTAAGCGAGCCGTCGGTGTCGAAAACTGCCGCGGCATTGTGATAGACGCCGGGAGCACGCTTCTCGAACAACGAGGCCACCAGGACGATCCCTTGCTGCCGCGCGACCTGCGATAGCTGGGTCGTGGTGGGGCCGGGGATGGGCTCGGCAAGATCGAAGAGTGCCGCGTCCTCGCGCTGGCAGAAGTATTGGGTCTGAAACAGCTCCGGCAAACAGACGACGTTGGCGCCGCGCCCGGCTGCCTCGCGCACCATATCGATGGCGTGGGAGAGGTTGCGCTCCGGATCCGGGGAGCAGGACATCTGGACCAATCCGACTTTGTACTTATCCGCCAATACAGCGCCTCCGAATTTCCTAGCATAACAAAAGGCGATTTGACCACGGAGGCATGGAGACGCTGAGAAACAAAATCATTGACGATTGCTGATTGTCGATTGTCGATTGAAAAGCTTCACCAAGGACCACGCGCTTAGGCCATGAGCCTTGCGCCTTGCGCCTGTTTCCGTTACGTTGCTTGTTCGCATAATGATTCGAATTCATACGAGGTGATGGGGTGAAGCACGAGCACGACAAGCACGCACATCAAGAGCACGGCGCTTCCGGCGAAGGAGTCGGGATCGACCGCAAGCTTCACGATCCAGTCGAGGACAAGCTGGTTCCGCTCGAGCCGCTCGATCTGAGCAAGGTCACAACCGTGAATGATCTGGTGGCGGCGATGGGCCGCACGGCGTTCACGGGCCGGCAGGTCGGACAGGCGGCGGACGTCCTCGAGGCGATGGCGCGCGACCGCGATTGCACGGTCGTAATGACGCTGGCGGGAGCAATGACGGTCGCGAAACAGGGCTTGGTGGTTTGTGATCTGATCGACCGCGGCATCGTGCGCGCCGTCGTATCCACGGGCGCTCTCATGGCGCACGGGCTCGTTGAGGGCATCGGGCGCTCGCACTACGTGTGGGACGAAAAACTAAGTGACGTCGAACTGTACGAAGCCGGCTACAACCGCGTCTACGACACGCTCGAGCCGGAGACAAACCTCGACGAGGTGCAGCGCGTGTTCTCGCAGGTGCTGAAGGCGTGGAACCCGGATGAGGTCGCGTGCTCCTGGAAAATCAACCGCGCCATCGGCGAACATCTCAGCAAGCACGTACCGGGGCGCGCCATACTGAAATCTGCCTACGAAAAGAACATCCCTGTTTTTGTGCCGGCGTTCAGCGATTCGGAGATGGGGCTGGATTTCTCGCTCCACAACCGCGCCCTGGCAAAAGCCGGGAAGCCCAAGTTGCGCTATGACCCGTTCGAGGACGTGGAGCACTTCGCGGAAACCATGCTCAGCCGCGCGCGCATGGGAATCTTTACCATCGGCGGAGGCGTGCCACGGAACTGGTCCCAGCAACTCGGGCCGTACCTGGAATTGCGGCATCGGCGGGGCGGGGAAGACGTGCCGTTGAAGCGCTATCACTACGGCGTGCGCATCTGTCCGGAACCGGTGCACTGGGGCGGACTTTCGGGCAGTCCGTATAGTGAAGCGATTTCGTGGGGGAAATTCGTTCCGCCGGAAGAGGGTGGGAAGTTCGCGGAATTGTTCGTGGATGCGACAGTGGGCCTGCCGCTAGTGTGCGCTGCAGTGTTCGAAAGACTTGGGAAGTAGCCACAGGTATCAGGCTTCAGGTTTCAGGCATTTCACCACAAAGGACACGAAGGAAAAACCGGCCAGGAGCAAGCCCGGCCGGTCTTTTCCTGACACCTGAAGCCTGACACCTGAAACCTATTCGAATATCAGGATCGCTGCCGCAATCGTCGTCGTCCACTTGCCGCGTTTGTCGCCGATGGCCGACTGCGTCATGTTCATGGTGCGGACGATCTTGTTGGATAGCCGGTAGACTTCTTTCTTTTCGTCCCACGACTTATCGGGATCGAATTCCACGTTCAGCGTCGTCGCCAGCATCTCGGCTGCAAGTTCCTCGGCGTAATCACCGGCTTGCTGGTCGGTCTCGCCGAAGGAATGATGCTCGCTGAGATAGCCGTAGGTGCTGCGGTCGGCCGGAATGGCAATCCCGATGCTGGAGGCGACGAGCCGATGAGGCTCGCGCGTGGAATTCTCTGCGACAACGGCAAACACTACCTCGCCCGGGCTGAGGAACTTCAAGCCATTGGCGCGGGGAATCAGCTTGCAATTAGGCGGGAAGATCGACGAAACGCGCACCAGGTTCTGTGCGGCAATGCCGGCGTCGCGTAGCGCCAGCTCGAAAGATGTCAGGCGCTCTCGGTGTTTCCCGACGCCTTTGGTGAGGAAGATCCTCTTGGGGACCATGTCCTTGCCCAATTCATTTGCCTCCACACTGTTGGGAATCTTGTCAAAAATAACATGCGCGGGCTAAAAGCAAAGTTAAAGTTTTGTAGGAATCGTCACAACCCTTGCGCCTTTACTCTGCCCTTGATCTTGACGGCAATGTCGATGAACGCCAGCGCAGCGCGGGAGAGGGCTTTGTCTTTACGGAAGACGAGCGCCATGTCGCGCCGCACGGTCGCATCTGAGATCGTGATTGCTACGAGGGTACCGGCTTTGGCGTCCTCCGCGATATTGGAACGGGCAATGAACCCGACTCCGACACCGGCAGCAACAAACCTCTTAAGTAGCTCGCTGGAATCAAGTTCCATGGAAACGTTCAACTTCAGCTTGCGCTCGTGATAGAGCTGCTCGAGGGTATCGCGAGTACGGCCATGTTCGGGCATGAGCAGCGGATATTTCGCGATGGATTCCAGCGTCGCGGTTTTCGTCTGCGTAAGCGGATGTCCTGGAGCAGCGATGGCGACCAGTTCATCTCGATGGATCTGGACGACCGTGAGGCGGTTGTCTTTCACCGGCAATGCCACGACCCCAAAGTCGACCGAATTCTCAATCACCGACTCCAGGATCACCGACGATTCCGATCGGTTGATATTGACCGCGACCGCCGGGTACTGATTCTTGAACTCGGCAAATACCTCGGGCAGCACGTGCAGGCAAGTGCCTTCGTTGGCGGCGACGATGATCTCACCGCGCGGAACGCGTTCCATCTCGGCTACGGCCGCGATCACCGCTTTTCGCGCGGCAATCGACTCTTCCGCATAGCGCTGGAACACCTTGCCTGCCCCAGTGAGAGACACCTTACCTCCGCTGCGGTCCAGCAACTTGGCGCCGACCTCCTCCTCGAGCGCTCGAATCTGGGCAGAGATCGCAGGCTGCGTGCGGAACCGCTTTTCCGCAGCCCGCGAGAAGCTCAGGTGGCGCGCTACTTCAAGGAAGGTTTCGAGTTGATCGAAATCCATAACGAGTACTGAGTACCGAAATTCCGAGCAAAAGCATACACCGGGCGGCTCGGGAATCAGGCCCATTCCGGGCATTGAAAACTCAGGCAAAAGGCGATTCTGCGGGTACGGGCAGCGGTAACAGTGCCTATAATCGGCCTTGGGATGGTCCCGGGAGGCCGCTATGCAACTGCAATTTACGCGCGAGGAGCAGGCCCTGCTGGTCGAGGTCTTGCAGGAATCCGCGCTGGGCAACGTTCGCAGAGAGGCGAAGGACAATCTCCTGAACCGGCTGATCGAACACGATCTCGCCTTCCGCTATGACGAACTGGAGGACCTATCCGACTTTCTGGCCGAGGTCAGCCGTCACCTGCACGACGACTATGTGCGCACCGAGGACGCCGTCGCCCATCGACGCCAGGCAGCCGTGCAACGCATTCTCGACAAGGTGATCGAAGCGGAAGCGATGGTGTAAAAACTGGGTGAGTTGGTGATCGGGTGAGTTGGTGATTGTCGCTGTGGTGACGCCGCGCTCATCAACACAAACAAACCGAGCAATGTCACAGACAAATGCTTTTCAAATCGGCTATAGTCCTTTCATTCACCAAGTCACCAAATCACCAATTCAGTTTTCGGTTATGGATTCCGCATCTTCTGCAACCCGCACGCCGGTCATGGTTGACCCGATGGTTGCGGCCGACTGGCCAAACGTTTCCGCCATCTACCTGGAAGGCCTTCGCACGGGCAACGCCACATTTGAAACACTGCCGCCCACCTGGGAGCAGTGGGACCGCATGCACTTGTTGATCGGCAGGCTGGTCGCGCGGCGCGGGAAGTCGATCGCAGGCTGGGCCGCGATGAGCCGCGTCTCGCAACGCAAGTGTTATGAGGGTGTGGCGGAGTTGAGCGTTTACGTGGCTACGTGGGCGCGCGGCGAGGGTGTCGGCGACGCCTTAATGAAGGCCGCGATTGCTGCTTCCGAGTCCGCAGGCATCTGGACGCTGCAAGGCGCGATCTTTCCCGAGAACAAGGCCAGCCTGGCCCTTTGCGCCAGCAACGGCTTCCGCGAGGTCGGACGACGCGAGCGCATCGGAAAACGCGAAGGGCAGTGGCGCGACACGATCCTGGTGGAGCGTAGAAGTAGTGTCGTAGGGATCGGTTGAGGCTATAATGCCAACGAATTTTCCGTCGCGGGAGGTTGGATATGTCGCGCGCTCGGATTCTCCTCGCCGTAGTGGCTTCGCTAACCTTCCTGCCGCTGACGGCGCAGAAACCGGAACCAGGAATCACCGATACCAACTACCGCGAGCAGTACGCCGCATACATGTTGCGCGGAGCCTACAGCGATTACGGGTACCTGGGCGCCCAGGTAACGATTTCCAAGAAGGCCGGCAATCCCAGCTACACGGTCGAGCCCGGGCCGGTGTATCACTTTGCAGATATCAGGGTAACGGGTGTCGAGTCGTCACTGATGCCCAAGGTGATGGACGGCGCTCCGACTCGAGGTGAGGTTTACAGTGCGGTGAAGGTTAATGATTGGACTGCGGAGGTTCGAAAACGAGGGCTCCCTCTCCAATTCCAGCGTCAAGGCTCTGAAATAGACCGTCAGCGTGCCGAGGTTAAGGTGACGGTCGATTTTGCAGCAAAACACTAGTCCGAATACTTTGTACGCAGGTGATCCGTTTGTTGTCGCCGATCAGCGACATCTCATCTCGCATGCCGCGCCAAGAATAATCCAAATCGGTTCCATAGCTTTTCCTTATACCCCCTATAAAAAAGTTCGATTTCCCGGATATTGTGCTGTCCCATATCCTAAAAGAGCCGTACATTATTTTTTATCGGCGTTCAGGTATTCCCACACATTCTGGGCCATGTGCAAATCGTGGCCGTAGTGCGTCCGCCGCGGCGCGCAAGGAGAGTTACATGGCTGATGGAAAAGCGGTCCTGGAGTTCGCGAAGAAGAACAACGCGAAGATCCTCGACCTCCGGTTTACAGACCTGCCTGGTCTTTGGCACCACGTTTCCTACCCGATCGAGCAGGTGAGCGTGGACTCGTTCGAAGAGGGCTTCGGCATGGACGGTTCGTCAATCCGCGGATGGGCTGCGATCCACGAGTCGGACATGCTGCTGATCCCGGACCCGAACACCCACATGATGGACCCGTTCACCGAGGTCCCGACGCTGGTGATGATCGCCGACGTCATCGACCCCGTGACCAAGCAGCGTTACGACAAAGATCCTCGTTATATCGCCAAAAAGGCCGAGATGTACCTGAACTCGACCGGCCTGGCAGACACGGCATATTTCGGCGCGGAAGCCGAGTTCTTCATTTTCGATAACGTACGCTTCGACCAGCGTGAGCAGCACGGGTATTACTTCATCGACGCCGAGGAAGGGCGTTGGAATTCCGGGCGCAAGGAAAACAATCTTGGATACCGGCCGCGGTTCAAGGAAGGCTACTTCCCGGTACCGCCCACCGACCACTACCAGGACCTGCGCAGCGAGATGACGCTGCTCATGGCGCAGTGCGGCCTCACGGTCGAGTGTCACCATCACGAAGTGGCGACCGGCGGCCAGACCGAGATCGACCTCAGATTCGATTCCTTGGTCAACTCCGCCGACCACATGATGCTGTACAAGTACATCGTGCGGAACGTGGCGAACCAGTACGGCAAAACGGTCACGTTCATGCCCAAGCCGCTCTTCCAGGACAACGGCAGCGGCATGCACACGCACCAGTCGTTGTGGCAGGGAAGCAAGCCGCTGTTCGCGGGTGACGGCTACGCCGGACTGTCGCAGATGGCGTTGTGGTACATCGGCGGGCTGATCAAGCACGGACCGGCATTGTCGGCGATCATCGCCCCGACCACCAACTCGTACAAGCGGCTGGTGCCCGGCTTCGAGGCGCCGGTGAACCTGGCGTACTCGCGGCGCAACCGCTCGGCTGCGTGCCGAATTCCGATGTACTCGGCTTCGCCGAAGGCGAAGCGCGTCGAGTTCCGTCCGCCGGACCCGAGCTGCAACCCGTACATGGCGTTCGCGGCGATGATGATGGCCGGACTCGATGGCGTGATGAACAAGATCGATCCCGGACAGCCGTTGGACAAGGACATCTACGATCTGGCGCCGGAAGAGCTGAAGAAGGTCCCTTCGATGCCCGGATCGCTGGAAGACGCTCTCGATGCGCTCGAAGCCGATCACCAGTTCATGCTCAAGGGCGACGTCTTCACCGAACCGCTTATCGACACCTATATCGACTACAAGAGGTCGAAGGAGGTGCAGGCGGTAAAGCTCCGCCCGCATCCGTACGAGTTTGCGCTGTACTACGACATCTAGGAAAAGCTTCAGTTAGAAACACGACGGGCGGCGTGAAATGCGCCGCCCATTTTTTCTGAGTCGCGGGCTATTTCGGACACAGCATCCCGTGCCCTGATCCCTCGATGACCGAGAAACCCGTCTGCACATGTTTCCTGCCCACCCTGGTCCAGGCGACCTTGGCTCTGACCGGGCCCCACGGAAACGAGACCCGAACTTCCTGGCCGACCGAAAAATGGCGGTACTGGTGCGCCAGGCGAAAGCCGCTCCGGCTCACTTCGACGAGCGTGGCGAGAAGAGACTCTTCCCTCAACCAACTGACGTAAAGCGGGCGCCCGTAACAGATGAAATGACGTTCTTCTTTGCGCCGCTCGTCAACGGGTACGGCAGTTGGTAAAGCCGCGTCAGCTGGTACGGCAGTCGGTGAAGCCGCGTTCTGTGTTTTGGCCGCCATTGTCAACAGCACTCCTTCCACTGCTTCGGAAAGATTGTGGAACGGCAACGGCGCGAGTCAGAACAGAATCCGGATCGATCCAAAATAGAATTTCCGTTGTTGAAAATGATATCAGTTCGGGAAATTGGGAACTTCGGGGAGACCGTGGCCACGGCTTGTCATCCATCTCACAGTGCCGCGCATCCTTACCAATGGAGAGGTCATCATGCGATTCCTCCTTGGACTTGTAATCGGCTATGTGGTCGGCATTCTTTTCGCCCCGGCATCAGGACAACAGACGCGCGCTCGGATCGCGGAGCGGATCGATACGAATGCCAGGGAAAAGGCGCGCGAGATCGGCGCTCGGGCCGGTGAGATAGCGTACGAGGAATTGAAGAAGACCGTGTAGCGGCCACTGCCGTGCAGTAATTCTAGTGCGCCAGTCACCTTGACATCCGCTCCCAAAACGTCAAAATGCCTGTGCGGAGTTGAACCGCATGGCTACTGGGAAATCGTACCCGCATTTGGACAGTGCCGACCGACCGCACGCAGAGTTGACCGAGAGCGAGGAACGGTTGCGCCTCGCGATGGATGCCGCCGGTCTGGGGGCCTGGGATTGGGACATGAAAACCGGGCACGTCGCATGGAGTGGCGACCAGGAAAAACTGTTTGGGGTCACGCCCGGGACTTTCAGCGGTGACTTTGACGCTTTCCTCAACCACATACATCCGGAAGACATTTTTGGTGTCCAGGCGCGGACGGCCGGGGCGCTGGCGGCGCACGCCACGGTTCATCGTGACGAATTCCGGATCGTTCGACCGGACGGCACGATCCGCTGGATGGTCGCAAACGCGCATATCTCCTACGACGAGCAAGGCGCGCCGGTGCGCATGATCGGCGTCAACATGGACGTCACCGAGCGCAAGCAGGCGGAACAGGCGCTGCGTCAGAGTGAGCGCATGGCGGCCACGGGGCGCCTGGCCGCGACCATCGCGCATGAGTTGAACAATCCCCTGGCATCGGTCACGAACATCCTGTTCCTGTTGGAGAGCCAGCTCTCCGCATATGAGGAAAGCCGTGCCCTGGTGCGCGTCGCCGAGCAGGAAGTAGCGCGCATGACGCGCATCGTCCACCAGACGCTCGCGTTCCACCGTCAATCGCAGGTGCCAGTGCCGGTGAGCCTGACGGAACTACTCGACAGCGTCCTGGCATTGCTGGAGCCGAGGCTAAAAGGGCAGGGGATCCGCGTCGTCCGGCGATTCGAAGGGGAGGCGCCCGTGAGCGGCTTTCCCGCCGAATTGCGCCAGGTCTTCTCGAACCTGCTGATCAACGCCGCCGAGGCTTCGGGCCAAAAAAGCGTGATCACGATCCACGTGTATCCGGCGCGGCTATGGATGGGGAATGTGTGGGGAACACGTGTGGTGATCGCGGACAACGGTCCTGGGATACCCGTCGAGATCCGTAAGCATATCTTCGAGCCGTTCTTTACGACGAAGGGCGACAAGGGAAGCGGCATCGGGTTGTGGGTGAGCCAGGGGATAGTCGAAAAACATAAGGGCGCGATGCGCCTGTTTTCCCACACCGGCCGCGCGCCTACCGGCACGGCATTTTCCGTGTTCCTGCCGCAAGTAGGACCGCACGTCGAGGCTCCGCACGAACGGCGAAAGCGCGTCCGTACCGAACCTTATCCCCTGCAGATGGGACTCGACCTCACCGGCAGCGAATAACACCCAGATGGCGCGCATTATATGCGCCGGTTCTCCGATAAGCGTACTGACGCGATTGGCGCGAATTGTTATGCTGGCCACTGGTGGCCGATTCCCCACATCTTGAGCAAGCGTCTGGCGTCGCATTCCTCGATCCGGAGCGCGCGCGTCGCAACCTGGAGGCGGTCGCGAGCCGCGTGCCGGCCTCGGTCGCCGCGGCCATCCCCGCGCTGCTCACCGACGCGCCCGATCCGGATGCGGCCCTCAACTTGTTCGAGCGGTTGACCGCAACGGCTTCACCGGAGCTCTTCCGCAGCTTCGATCGCAACCGGGCGTTGATCCACTACGCGCTACTGGTCTTCGGGCACAGCCAGTACCTGGGCGAGACGCTGATCAAGTCGCCCGACATCTTCACCGTGCTTGCGCGCGAGCATGCCCTCGACCGTTCCCACTCGCGCGAAGAGTTCCGGGAGTCGTTCGCCCGATTTCGATCGCGTTCGTTCGACAACGACATCGCCGTCCTGCTCGCGCGATTCAAGCGCCGCGAGTATGTGCGCATCGTACTGCGAGACGTGTTGGGGATCGCGACGCTGGCGGAGATCACCGCCGAGGTCTCGGCGCTCGCCGACGTCCTGATTGACGAGGCGCTGCATGAGACGCAGGCGTCATTCCTGAACCGTTATGGCACACCACAATCGCGGGATGCGGACGGGCGCATCGTGGACGTGCCGGTTGCTGTACTGTCCATGGGCAAGCTGGGCGGCAACGAACTGAATTACAGCTCCGATATCGACCTTGTATTCGTATACGGCGACGGCGAGGATGCCGGCACGGCCCGCGTGTCCGTCCGCGAATATTTCATTCGGCTGGCGCAGGCGGTAACCGATGTCCTGTCTCGCCTGACACCGGAGGGCTCGGTTTTCCGCGTCGACCTGCGGCTGCGTCCGCAGGGCGGCCAGGGCGAACCGGCGGTCAGCTACTCGCATGCGCTCGATTACTACGAGAACTCGGCCGCGGACTGGGAACTCCAGGCGATGATCAAGGTGCGCCACTCCGCCGGAGACGTCGCGCTTGCACGACGGTTCGTCCGGGGGGTGCAGCCGTTTGTTTATCGCGCTGGCGGCGAGCAGAGCTTGAATTTTGCCGCGATCGCGACCGCGCTGGAATCCCGCGACCGCATCACCTCGCATCATCGCAACATAAAAAAGTTGGGCATCGATGTGAAGCTCGACCGCGGAGGCATCCGCGATATCGAGTTTCTCGTGCAATGCCTGCAGCGCGTCTACGGCGGGAGCGAGCCCTGGCTGCGGTCGGGCGGGACTTTGTTCTCGTTGCAAAAGCTGCACGACAAGAGTCACATCAGCGGCCGTGACTTCCATGAACTGACGACCGCTTACGAGTTCCTCCGGCGCGTCGAGCACCGGCTACAGATACGCCACGGCCAGCAGACGCATCGAATTCCGACGAACGATGCCGATATTGCCATCCTCGCCCGCGCCGTGAATCCGCAGGTTGCCGCGCAAGTGCCGCAGCAGTTCGTTTCGTCGGTCGAGCAGCGCATGGCGGCCGTGAGCGCCATCTACAATCGCATCATCTACGGCACTCAACTCGAAGAGCAGCAATCCGCACCGGAATTCCAACTCTCCGAACCAGGCGCGGGAAGGGAACAGTCGGAGCGACAGATGCTGCAGCGGTTGGCGCAGGACGCGCCCGAGTTGCACGATCTCGCCCGTTCAACGCCTCTGGGATCGGCGGAACGACGCAACCTGTTCCGCTTCCTGTCGGCGGCGGCGACATCCTCGGAGCGATTCGCCGCAATCATTCGCGCTCCGCATGGCGTCGCGCGTGCGATGCGGTTGTTTGCGGTCAGCGATTTCGCGACGGACCTGCTGTTGCGACATCCCGATGAGATCGTCGCGCTCGAGTCGCTCCCACCGGAACACGACGCGCAACAATCCGAGCCGCTGTTTGTGGCGAATGAGACGGCAAGCGTCGCCGATCCGGTTTTTGCCTACGCTACATCGCCCGACGTGCCCTACAACGAGAAGCTGGCAATCCTTCGAAAGCAGTTCCGGCATCGCGTGTTTTCCTCGGCTGCCCGGGACGTGTTGGAAACGCGCGCGGTCTTCGAATCGCTTGCGGAGACCACGCGTGCCGCCGATGAAGCGATCACGGCGGCCATGTCCGCGGCCGGTGCTTCGGAACCGTTCGCGGTGTTGGCAATGGGACGCCTCGGCACACGCGAGTTCGACCTGCTCTCCGATGCCGACCTGGTGTTTGTACGCGACGAGTCGCTCGACCTGGCCGAGGCGACCCACGCCGCCGAGCAGGTGATGCAGGCACTTTCGGCCTATACGCGCGACGGCACTGTATTCGCGGTGGACACGCGGCTGCGGCCACGCGGTGGCGAGGGTGAACTCGTCAGCACGCCGGCACAACTGGCGGACTACTTCCGCAACGAGGCTTCGCCCTGGGAAGCACTGAGCTTTACCAAGCTTCGTGTCGTTGCAGGCTGGCAGTCCGTGGGCGAGGCGGCCCTGGCGGCAGTACACGTGCTTTCCCATCGTTTTGCCGCTGACCCTAAATTTGTAACATCGATTCGCGACATGCGCCGTCGCCTCGAACAGAGCGCGGGCCCCGATTTGGACCTAAAGTTCTCGCCGGGCGCGATCTATGACATCGATTTTGTCGCCAAGTTCCTCGCCGTGCGCAATGGGCTGGGCGTGCAGACCGCGAACATCCGCGACCGCCTGCAGCGGTTGGTTTCCGCGGGACTACTGGATGCGGATGCCGGCAGGGAACTGTGCGAGGCCGGCGAGTTCATACGGACGGTCGAACATGCCGTCCGGCTGGCGACCGGGCGCTCCCGCTCGACGCTCCCTCTGGGCGAGAACGCCCGTCGCAGCACAGAGGAACTGGTCCACGCCTTTCTCAGGCGAGATCTGCCCGGCGGGCTGGAACCCGCGTTGCGCCAGACCCTGGCCCGGACCCGCAGCCTGTACCATCACATCATCGGGTGACTTGCGTCTCAGGAGTGAGTGCCGTCACACTGAGATGTGACCGGCGTCATGATTCCAATGTACATGGTTCCGACTATACTTATGAGTCTTTTTGACATTCCTGCGGAGGTGCCTGATGGCGGATTCCTACAACGGCGTACCTGTGCCCAAGGACGGCGCAAAGATCACGTACGCAAATGGCAAGTACAACGTTCCTGATAACCCGATCATCCCTTTTATCGAGGGTGACGGCACGGGCCGCGACATCTGGAAGGCATCGGTCCGGGTATTCGATGCCGCGGTCGAAGTCGCTTACGGCGGCAAGCGTAAGATCAAGTGGTTCGAGATCTTCGCCGGCGAAAAAGCCATGGCGAATTTCAAAAGCTGGCTGCCGGATGGTTCGATCGACGCCATGAAAGAATTCCGCGTCGGCATCAAAGGGCCCCTCACCACCCCCGTCGGCGGCGGCATCCGGTCGCTGAACGTCGCCCTGCGCCAGATCCTCGACCTGTACGCATGCGTCCGCCCCGTCAAGCATTACGGCGCCCCCTCGCCGGTGAAGCACCCCGAGCGCATGAACGTGATGATCTTCCGCGAAAACACGGAAGACGTTTATGCCGGCATCGAGTGGGAGCAAGGCACTCCCGAAGTCGCGAAGCTGATCAAGTTCCTCAATGAGGAAATGCTGAAGGGCGGCAAGAAGCAGATCCGTCTCGACAGCGGCATCGGTATCAAACCGATCTCCGTCACGGGCACCAAGCGCCTCGTCCGCAAGGCCATCGAATACGCGCTGAGCCATGGCCGGAAGAAGGTCACGCTGGTCCACAAGGGCAACATCCAGAAGTTCACGGAAGGCGCCTTCCGGCAGTGGGGATATGACGAAGCGACCACCGAGTTCCGCGACCAGGTTGTCACCGAGCGCGAGAGCTGGATCATCGACAACAA
>CAZLJE010000060.1:0-16782 GCA_964559835.1 uncultured Terriglobales bacterium | reverse complement strand
TCCTCTACAACACCTGCTCCATCCGCGACAAAGCCGAGCAGAAGGTCTTTCACCGTCTTGCCGACTATAAGGCCCTCCAGAAACAAGGGAAGAAATTCGGCGTCCTCGGGTGTGTCGCGCAGCAGGAAGGCGAGAACATCTTCGAGCGGACGCCGCACGTGTCGCTCGTCTGCGGATCGGCGAGCTACCGCAACCTGCCGCAGATGCTGGTGCAACTCGAGGCAGGAAACACGCGGGTCACCGGGCTGGACGACCGCCAGACAGAAGAAACCTTTGAGACCGACTACACGGCGCGCACCAACCAGCACCGCGGGTATATCACCATCATCGAGGGCTGCGACAAGTTCTGCGCCTACTGCGTTGTACCGTTCACGCGCGGCAAGGAGCGGAGCCGGACGTCGGATTCGGTGCTGGCCGAAGCGCGCGCCATGGTTGACCACGGCTTCACCGAGATCCAATTGCTCGGGCAGAACGTGAACTCTTACCGCGATCCTACTGGAAAGAAGACGTTTGCAGAGTTGCTGGCTGCGGTGGGAGAAGTCCCGGGAATCAAGCGCGTCTGGTTCACGACCTCGCACCCGCGAGACTTCGGCAAAGACATCGTGGACGCGATCGATGCCGTCCCGACGCTCTGCGACCACGTGCACCTTCCGGTCCAGAGCGGCTCGACCCGGGTGCTCGACCTGATGAAGCGGCTCTACACGCGCGACGAGTACCTCCAGCGCATCGAATGGATCAAGGGCTCGCGGCGACGGATCTCGCTCACGACCGACATCATCGTTGGATTTCCGGGCGAGACCGAGCGCGATTTCGAAGAGACCATCACGCTCATGGATGAAGTACGTTACGACGGAGCATTCACGTTCAAGTACTCACCGCGGCCGAACACGCCGGCGCTGACGTACATCGACAGCATTCCGGACGAGCAAAAGTCGTTGCGGTTGAACATCCTGAACCAGCGGCAGCGCGAGATTTCGCGCGAGAACAACGCGCTCCATGTGGGCGAGGTGCTGGAGGCGATGGTCGAGTCGCGCAACGACGCGCGCGCGCAGTGGATCGGAAGAACGTCGCAGCATAAAGTGCTAAACTTCGTTTCAGGTGATAGGGAATTGCGGGCTGGAGAGTACGTTTCCGTGCGCGTGACACACACGTTGCCGAACAGCCTGGTAGGAGAGTTGGTGCAGTGATTTCGTATTCCGTATCCCGTATTCCGGCGTGAAGGTTGGCGTCCGGCATACCGAATACGGAATACGGAATACGAGGTTTTCACAATGGCCGAAGTAGAGATGAAAATCCGCGGACTGATGATGGACCCGGTGACGAACATGCCCATTGTGATCCTCAAAGACGTCTCCAGCGACCAGGTCCTGCCGATCTGGGTGGGCATCTACGAGGCGAATGCTATCGCGCTCGAGATGGAAAAGGTCACGACGCCGCGCCCGATGACCCACGACCTGCTGAAAAACCTGCTGGTCGGGCTCGATGCGAGCGTCCGCCGTGTCGTGGTCAACGAGCTTCGGGACGATACTTTCTTCGCCATCATCTGGATCGAGCGCGACGGCCAGGTCGTCTCCATCGACTCGCGCCCGTCAGACGCCCTGGCGTTGGCCCTGCGCGTCGATTGCCCGATTTTCGTCGAGGACGAAGTCCTGAAGACTTCGCGGCAGGCCAGCAACGTCTCCGACCGCATCTCGCAGGACGAGCTTCGCCGCTGGCTGGAGAATTTGGGGGATGAAGATTTGGGGCGGTACAAGATGTGATTTATTGGTGATTGAGTGATTTGTGATTGGTGATTGAAAATCGAATCCGGCGCAAATCACCAATCACAAATCGCTAAATCACCAATCCATATGGATTCTGCCGAACAGCTTCAGAAGATTTACCTCGCCGGATTCGAGCTCCAGACATTCGACCGCTACCCGCGCGCCATCGGCGCCATCCGCGACGGTTGTATTGCGCTTCTGGAGCCGACCCCAGAGGGCCTGCGGATGATAGGTACACCGGGCTGGCGCATGGGGGAAGTGCTCGGCGTGCTCATCGAGCGCGAAGGCCGCCAGGTCTTCCAGGCCAAGGACCAGATCGAGGAGGCTACGCCGGAACGGCTGCACACCCTCGGCAAGTTCCGTTCCGACCTCGAAAACCTGCTGGCGGTGACTTAAAGTAATACTTTAAGCCGAATTCCTGAACCCGTAGCGCACCTGCCTCCATCCACTCGTTCGTGAGCTTGTTTTCTATCATCGACTTCCTGGCCGTCTTTGCGGGCGCGATGGGCGGAGCCGCGGAAGCTGCCCGAGACCGGGGCAAAGACTACGACGTCGTCGGGGTGGTCGGCCTAGGACTGGTGTCGGCCCTGGGCGGGGGGATCACGCGCGACGTCCTGCTGAATCGCGGGGCTCCGCTGGCGCTGGTCGACGCCCGATACCTCCTGTTCGCTTTTGCCGGGAGCCTGCTGGCGATGGGACTCCGGGACCAGATCGTGGGCCACCGGCAAACGGTCCTGCTGATCATCGATGCCGCCGGCCTGGGACTGTATGCCGTCGCCGGGAGTACGCGTGCGTGGGAATCGGGGCTGCCGATCCTGCCGTCGATGCTGCTGGGAGCGGTCACAGCGGCTGGAGGCGGCGCGTGGCGGGACGTGCTCTCCGGACGAACGCCAGCCGTTTTCCAGCGCGGGAGTCCTTACGTGCTGGTGGCGCTGATCGCGTCGGCCGTTTACTTCGGGGGGCGGTATTCAGGGGCGCCGAATCCGTATCCGACCATCGCGGGCGCCGGAACGGGATTCGTCCTGCGGCTGCTGGCGCTCCGATTCGGGTGGAAAACCCGGGCGGTCCGGGACTTCGCGGCGGAGGGGAAGGCGGATGGCAAAACCGTCGAAATCGCAAAGAGAAAGGAAGCCGGAGACTGAGTTGGGCGCGTGTTTATTGGGCGTAGTTCAGACTTAACAGAATATCTCTTATCGGACATTATGCATGAGCTGAATGTCGGTACAGCTTCGAATCATCCTTAAGGACCTCCACTAGGATATCCCCACTGTCCATGAGCGCCTTGAGGCTACTGTGGATTACAGCCATGGCAAACGAGTACTTTCTGAGGTCGTATCCCCGATCGATGAGTGCTGTCTTGATCTCGACTGGTGCCATCGGCTGTTTCGCACTGCGCAGCAGATGCTCAATCGCTGCTGTCAGCGGCGGTTTCGGCTGCCAAATTCTCTCTGCCAACTCGGTGACGTATGGTTCGCTTCCGCCAGCTTCACCCGAAAGCAATGACATGGCGCGAATCGAAGCCAACAACTCAACTAATTCCACAGTCAACCTGTCACGCTCGGCGCAGATCTCTGTGAACGTCCTCACCATTCCAGAGATTGATTGCTCATAAGACCTAGTCTTACTCATTGGACCTTCTTCTTCGTTGCTGCTGGCTTCACCGGAGTTTTCGGCGTCGGAGCTTTCGCGGCGGGTTTGCTCGGGTGGCGGTCTTCCTCGATCTGCTTCGCCACCTTGTCGGATTCCTGGACGAAGGTTTCCATGACTGCGTCGACGATGAACTGATCGGCATCGGCGGCCAAGGCCAGGTCCTTGATCTCCGGCACTGGCTTTCCGACCTTATACAAAGTGATTCCACTCAACGCCTGGAACTTGGCAGGATCCAATTTCACGCCCTTCGGCAGTGCGGACGCAGGAAGTCCGGAGCCTCCCTTGTCTGCGACCTGGTTCGCCGTGGTAAAGACGAAGTAATCGCATTGCTTGGCGCGAGCTTCGGCTTCGACATCTTTTTCGGGAGCGTCGGCATCGAGCGGAATCGGTTCCATCTGCTGGCGGGCGAACTCGCTCATCAGGTTCATGCGGAGGTTGTCGGTCGGCAACGACTGGCCGGTCGCGTCCTTGATCTTGACGACCCCGATACGCAGGACGCCCGCAGCTTTGGGCGCGACTGCCGGCGCAGGAGCAACGGCGGGCTCGGGCGCCTTCGCGGCCGGAGCGGGGGCCGGTTCAGGTTCGGCGGGCTTGGCTGCAGGTGAGCCGCCCGTCAGGGCCGACATGTCCATCACGCGGCAGCCGGCCGGCATTTCGAACATCGGCGCGTCGAGCGTCGCGTTGGTCAGCTCGACGACCTCGGTCGTGCTGGTGAAACTTCCCTGCTCGGACGTCATGGTCATCGTCTGCTTGAGCGGGTAACCCATCGGAGCGCCACCGCCGCCTTTGAGCACGATGCGGTCATTACAACCGCCGCGCCCGCCGGGGCCGCCGCCGCACGCCATTGCGCGATACGACTCGTCGCCGCACGAAAGTCCGGCCGACAAATCGGCGTACCAGCCGTCGATCTCCATTTTCATGTGCGACTGGTTGCACGCATCCGGGCTGGATTCCATGGTCATCGTCGACTTCACGTGCCGCGCCTTGAAGCCGAACATGTCCTGCCGCTCGCCGGTATCGTTGGCGGTGCGGGTGATGGTCACCACGCCACCCTTGCGCGCGGGGGGCGCCGTCCCGCCCATCGCCTCCCGGGCCATAGCGGCCGCGTTCGGCATCGCCGGGCAGGATGTTTCACCGGCACCCGTTGCCATCACCATGCACTGGTTGCCGGTGATGGTGATCAGGCGCTTCTGGTCGCATTGCATCAGGGTGATGGCGCCGGCGCGCCCGCCGAAGCTCATCTCGTTGCGCATGCGCGCGCCCTTGATGTAGGCGGTGGTCTCGGTCGTGTGTCCCATGACCGTGGTGCGGGTCTTGATCTTGAGATCGGCCGACGCGAAGGTAGAAAGCAGAAGTACGGCCACGAGCGTGTACGACGATGAGCGCATCAACTCAACCTCCCTCGGAGCGCAACTGCGTTATAGGTAAAACCGTTCGGCGGAATTGTAAGCTCTGTGCGCAAGAGGGGACCACGGATTCGCTAGGCAAGGGTGGCTAATACACGATTTGTTTCGCCAGGCAAGCCTGGCTAGTACACCCCGGCACGGGGCGCTATGCGTTGGTCGACTGGACCACGGTCGGAGCCCATTCGGCGAACGGGGAACGCCGGTGGCAGTCGAGGCACGTGGTGTCGGGAAAGTTGGCGCTGCACACCGGGCATTTTGCCTGCGTCTGGAAGGTGTCGAAGGCGTTCATGCACAGGTTGCACTTCCAGAATTCGCCGATGGGCGGCGACGAGTGGCAGGTCGGGCAGGAATACTCGGCCCGCCTTGGTATTTTGGCGATCTGCAATAAGAGCTGGGCCTGCTTCCAGCCGCTCAGGCAGTTCATGAGAGCGAATGCCGCTATCAATCCGATCCACACCGATTGCGCGTAGAAGGCAAGGACCGCCAGTCCGGCTACACCGATGAAGCCGAAAACGGTCGCGACCTGGAGGCTGCGTCCTCGCCCCAGCACGAACCAGAGCAGAGAGCGGAGGATCTGGCCGCCGTCGAGAGGATAGATCGGCAGAAGATTGAAAATCAGCAATCCGAAATTGATTTTGGCAAGCGCGATCAGCAAGGGGTGCAGGTTCGGTATTGCCGCATACGCGCCGGCGGCGTCCAACAAGTATCCGGCGGCCAGAAACAACGGAACAAAAACGACGTTCACCAGCGGCCCGGCGGCGATGCTCCAGAGCGTCGCACCGGGACGCGGCGGCGGATCCACGAAGGCGACCCCTCCGAGCGGCCAGAGCACGATCCGGTTCGCTGTCCCGCCGACACTGCGGCAGGCTAAGGCGTGTCCGAATTCGTGCACCAATACGATCGCAAAAAGACCGAGGTACTCGATCCCATTCCACGCCTTAGAAGAGTAGCCGCCCAGTCCGCCGTTTATCTCGAACATAGCGATGACGAACCATGCCCAGTGGAGGAAGACTTCGACTCCGGCGAAACGGAAGAGACGGATGGTGCCTTGGCGGAGCTGCATTGGGGGAGCTTATATCACGCTTGACACGGCGGCAAAAATCCATCACTCTCCTGTGAGCGCTATGGTCCGCACTCGATTTAGCTACGCCTATTCGTACCGCTACTCCTTTGGGAGCAGCGGCAAAGGCGGAGCTTGTGCGTACATGACGTAACCCAGGCGCAAAGATTCCAGACCGAAGCCGCGAACTCCCAAGTTCGCGGCTTTTACTTTTGGGGGATTGCGATGAGTACACAGGTTTCCGACTGGCGGGCCGCGATCGACGTTGTCGACCGGCAACTGCTGCAACTGCTGAACATGCGGGCGAAACTCGCGTGCGAACTGGCGAAGGTCAAGCGCGAGACGGGGATGGAAATCATTGATCCCGAGCGCGAACAGCAGGTGCTCGAGCAAGTCCGAAAGAACAACATCGGGCCACTGGACCACGATGCCATCACTCGCATCTTCGAGAGCATTATCGAGGAAGCACGCAGGGTGCAGCTTTAGCCCACCTCTCGTCGTGAGTACTCGTTCTCAGCGGCTGCGCTTGGGCAGGCTGGAAAGAGGTTTCGGGGCTTTCGGCGGTCTTGGCAGCGTGAGCGGCGGCGGGGCAGGTTGTACGGGCCGCTGAGGCGGTTTGGGCGTTTTCAGTCGCGGAGGCTTCGGCGGTTGAAAGACGGGCTGGACATCGATCACGCTGCGCTGGCGAACTTCCGGCCCAAGCGTTTCGTCGGCGATGGCGAGAAATTTTTGCAGGCGCGAGGGGATGGCCGGAGTAGCGTCGGCAGGGCTGCCCCGTTTGACGGCAGCGAGCACCTTTGCCCTGCGCTTGCGCGCCTTGGCCCTTTTCTCCTGTCTTTCTGCCATTCCGGTCAGTTATACAGATATACAGAAAATTCCAGTGTTCCGTCGGAACCCGGTGCGCTTCCTGAGGGCAACGGCGAGCACACACTCGCCATCGGACACGCCAGAGGACTCTTATGGCAGAACAGCAGAACGTCAACGATCCCGACGCGGGCAAAGGCGCCGTCGAAGGTGACGGCCGGGGGCATAGTGAAGAGGAAAAGAATGGCAACACTTCCCTCTCGGGACAAAACCCCCACCGCGTGAACAGCCAGCTGGTGAAGGCGAACGACTCGGATTTTCCCGAACCCGGCAATAGTCCGGAGCACAGCGGCGAGCGCGCGGAAACGTCCACTGAGACCGGCCACTCACCCGAACGCGACGAGGTAAACCAGGATCCCGGTCATCGGCAGAAAGAGAATCAAGCAGACAAGAAGGACGATCCGCTGGCAGCGTAAGGCAGTTGCCAGTTGCTAGTTGTCAGTCGCCAGCGAAAACAAAGCCCTCGGGCACGCTGAGGGCTTTGTTGTTGCCATACGTATGAGTTGCGCTATGCAGCCGGACGGATTCCCTGAACGTCGCGTGTGGAGCGCGCTTCTATCCTTGGCACGGCGGAGGTGGCGCCGAACATCGCTCCGAGCCAGCCGAGCAGCAGGGACACGAAGCCGGCCCATCCGAGATCCGCAAAAACCCCAAGCGCGTACGGGCTATGTACAGTCGTGGTCTGTTCCACGCCAATGCCTCCCGACAGCGCCGTTCCGGCCAGCACGACGATGATGACAGCCGAAATGACCGACAATCCGAACATCGCCATACCATTCAGCAACGCGTGAAGCCGATCCACCGGGCTGCTGAGGTGGCTGGTCACGCGGCCACCCACGTACATGGCAATCAGAGTCAAGACGATCGCCCAGATCGCCATCCCTACGCTCATACCGGTCACCGGGTTCGCGGCATTGGGATTTGCGTTGGAGGCGAAGATCGCCGCTCCGAGCGTGCCGAATACGGACCAGATCGCTACGAAGGTGAACATTCCGGCCCAGATCGCGCTCCAATCTGCCCGGTTCTGCCTGACTGAGGCGAACTCATTCCTATAGGCTAGGTCTGCCATTTTCATCCCCCTTTGTTGTGAGCTCTTCTATTCCGTTAGATGGGGGACTGGGGGTGCACCGATGCCGGGGCAGAGAAAAATAATATCGCAGTACGATGTATAGAGGAGACCCGAGGTGAAGTGTTAAGGCGTCCCCTCGAGGCGGTTCCGGAGTACAGAAACCCCTCGCGTTATGCGAGCGCTTTACGTAACGCAGGCGTCTCTCGTGCCACGCTTCACTGGACGTGGTGTTGCAGGCGAGACCGCTGCGTCACGGCCTTCCACCTACGACCGCCTTTATCGCAGTTCTTCCATGCACTCGTCGAGCACTGCCTTGGAAGGCCGGGTGATATTTTCGGGCAGGGTGGCCAGGGGTTCATCGACCATGTTGAGCATCTCCATGAAGTTCGGCGCCTTCGTGTTGATGTAGAACACGCCGGTCAGCACGTCGCCCTTGGCGTGCGCTTCGGTCATGCGTTTAAGAGCTTCGGCCTTGTTGGTCGGATCGAAGTTCTCCTCCAGCTTGCGCAGACGCAGGCGGGAGCCATCGTGCATGGTGACGTCGATCGTGGTGCCCGGATCGTAGTCCACCGAGATGTCCTCGAAGCTAGGCACGAAGCTGACGTCCTGGAGCGCCTCTTCGTGGTCTTTCGTGTATTTGTAGGACTTGGTCGAACCCTCGTGGTCGTTGAACGTGACGCAGGGCGAGATGACGTCGAGCATCGCCGTGCCGTTGTGAGCGATGGCGGCCTTCAGCATGGCGAGCAATTGCCTTTTGTCGCCGCTGAAGCTGCGGCCGACGAAGGTCGCGCCGAGCATGGTGGCCAGAGCGCAGGTGTCGATCGCCGGGAGGTCGTTAAGGACGCCGTTCTTCAACTTCGACCCGAGATCGGCGGTCGCGGAGAACTGACCCTTGGTCAGGCCATATACGCCGTTGTCCTCGATGACGTAAATGACCGGCAGATTGCGGCGCATGAGGTGAACGAACTGGCCGATGCCGATGGAGGCCGTGTCGCCATCGCCGGAGACGCCGATGCACATCAGCTTTTTGTTGGCCAGCATGGCGCCGGTCGCGACCGACGGCATGCGTCCGTGGACGGAATTGAAGCTGTGGGCGCGGCTCATGAAGTAGGCAGGGCTCTTCGATGAACAGCCGATGCCGGACGGCTTGATCACGCGCTCGGGCTTGATGCCCATCTCGAACATGGCATCGATGATGCGTTCCGAGATCGCGTTGTGACCGCAGCCGGCGCAAAGCGTGGTCTTGCCGCCACGATAGTCGAGAACGCTCAGGCCGATGCGGTTGGTCTTCGGATTCGGTTGTGATGTCGGTGTGCTTGCCATTACTCGCCCCCTACCATGCTGGAACCGGCGGCAATTGCCGGTTTCTTCGCGATCGCAATGCCCATTTCATTGAGGATGTCGTCGGTGACCGAACGCGCGTCGATGGGCAGCCCGTTGTAATGACGGACGCTGCGCAGCTTCGCGATCTGCGACGCTTCCAGTTCGAACCGGAGCAGCGCCAGCATTTGCGCGTCGCGGTTCTGGTCGATGACGTAGATGGCATCGTGCGACTTGATGAAGTCGATCACCTCAGTGGTGAACGGGTACGCCTTCACCCGCACATAGTCGGTCTCGACCTTGTACTCGTTGCGTAGCTGGTCGCGCGCTTCGACCAGCGCGTGGTGCGACGTACCGTAGCCGATGATCCCGATCTTCGACTTCCCGTTCTGCACCACCTCCGGCTTCGGAACCAAGGTTCGCGCATGCTCAAACTTGCGCGCCAGCCGGTCCATATTGTTGACGTAGTCGTCGGGCCGCTCGGAGTACTGCGCCTTTTCGTTGTGTCCGCTGCCACGGGCGAAGTATGCGCCCGCCGGATGCTCGTTACCGGGGAGCGTGCGGTAGCCGATGCCGTCGCCGTCCACATCTTTATAGCGGGCGAATCCACCGAGGTTCTTGAGGTCTTCCTCGGTCAGCACCTTGCCGCGCGCGATCGGTTTCTCCGGATAATGGAAGGGATCGCTAGTCCAGTTGTTCATGCCGAGGTCGAGGTCGGACATGACGAACACGGGCGTTTGCAGGTGCTCGGCGAGATTGAACGCGTCCTGCGCCATGTCGAAGCACTCGCTGACCGACGACGGGAATAGCAGGACATGCTTGGTGTCGCCGTGCGAGAGCAGCGCGGTAGTAAGGATGTCGCCCTGCGAGGTGCGAGTCGGCAGGCCGGTCGACGGGCCAACGCGCTGGATGTCCCAGATCACAGCCGGAATCTCGACGTAGTAGCCGAGCCCGACAAATTCCGACATGAGCGAGATGCCGGGGCCAGCGGTGGCGGTCATGGAACGCGCCCCCGCCCATCCCGCACCCAGCACCATGCCGACGGCGGCGAGCTCATCCTCTGCCTGGACGATGGCGTAAGTAGCTTTGCCGTCAGGGCTAATGCGGTAGGCCTTCATGTACTCGATGAGCGTTTCGACGAGCGAGGACGAGGGCGTGATCGGGTACCAGGTCACCACCGTCACTCCCGCGAACATACAGCCGAGCGCGGCGGCGGAGTTGCCGTCGATAATGATCTTGCCGGTGTTCTTGTCCATGCGCTCGACAGTGAACGGGTCCTGTTTTTCGATCGACGCGACGGCGTAGTCGTACCCGGCCTTGGCGGCGTTCACGTTGAGGTCGGCGGCCTTCTGCTTGCGCCCGAACTGCTTGCGGATCGCCTTTTCCACCTCGGTCATGTCGAGGTTCAGAAGGCGCGCCACGACGCCGACGTAGATCATGTTCTTGACCAGCTTGCGCAGCTTGGCATCGGGACAAACGGCGGCGACCAGCTTGTCGTAAGGAACGGCGTAGAACGTCAGGTCGTCGCGAATGGACTTGAGGTTCAGCGGCTCGTCGTAGAGGACGGCGGCGCCGGGTGCGAGCGACTTCGCGTCCTCGACCGCGGTTTCCGGATTCATCGCGACCAGGAAATCGATCTCTTTCTTGCGCGCGATGTAGCCGTCTTTATTGGCGCGGATGGTGTACCAGGTCGGGAGTCCGGCGATATTCGACGGGAAGAGGTTCTTGCCCGACACGGGCACGCCCATCTGGAAGATCGTACGGAGAAGGACCGTGTTCGCCGACTGGGAACCCGATCCGTTAACGGTTGCAACTTGGAGGCTCCAGTCGTTCACGACTGGGGCGCGTCCGGTCCTGTCGGCAGTTTCCCGGGGCCCGATTTCTGTCGTAGCCATGAGTGCGCGTCCTCTGATGTGAAGGGTGCAAGAAAGTTCCGATGATTATACCGCTTTCAGTGGGAACTCGGGGCGCCGGCGGACCGAATGCGGGGCTTAGGTCGCACCAAGACATGTGACCTGCATCACGTGGAAACTGCGGCATTACGGACACAATCCACATTCCGGGCCTTTTCCTGATTGACGATTCGAGATTCATTGAGTAACGTCTGCGGCTGCGCGTTTAACTTAGACGTTCAATGGAGTTGCTCCGTGTCACTGCGTCAACTTACTTGGTTTGGCCTTTGTACTATCTGGATCATTGTCCTTTCCGTCCACACGGTCGCTGCCGACGTCTTCCGTCCGGTCACGCCGGAAGAGCTGAAGATGACGGGCGAGCCGCTCGCTCCCGGCGCTCCCGCCATCATCCTTTACCGCCAGGTCGACCGAGACGACAGCGCCGCGAATACCCGGCAGGTCAATTACGTTCGCATCAAGATCTTCACGGAGGAAGGCCGGAAGTACGCGAACATCGAGATTCCGTTCCTCAAAACCAATGGCAGTGACATCACCTCCATCAAGGCACGCACGATCCGGCCCGACGGCTCGATCGTGAACTTCGAAGGCAAGCCTTTCGATAAGCAGATCGTCAAGGCCAGGGGCGTGAAGTACATGGCGAAGACGTTCACCATGCCCGATGTCCAGGTGGGCAGCATTATCGAATACACCTATACGGAATCGATGCCGGAATACACCGTTTACGATTCTCACTGGATATTGAGCGACGAGCTGTTTACGAAAAAGGCGAGTTTCTCACTTAAGCCGTACGGTCAGATGACGTGCCGTTGGAGTTGGAGAGGCTTACCGGAAGGAAGCGAGAAGCCAAAACAGGGTGGCGATCACGTGGTGCGTCTTGAGGTCAGTAATGTGCCGGCGTTTCCGACGGAGGATTACATGCCTCCGGCAAACGAACTGAAATCGCGCGTCGATTTCACGTACAGCTACGAAACTCTCAGTCTGGACCCGCAGAAGTTCTGGACCGAAGCGGGTAAGAAAATGAACTCGTCTGTGGAAAGTTTTGTCGGTAAGCGAAAGGCCATGGAAGAGGCGGTGGCTACGATCGTTTCTCCCGGCGACACACCCGAGCAAAAGCTGCAGAAGATCTACGCGCGCGTGCAGCAGCTCCGGAATACGTCCTTCGAGCGGGAGAAGACGGAGCAAGAGGCAAAGCGCGAAAAGCAGAAACAACTGAACAATGTCGAGGAAGTCTGGAAACAGGGATACGGCAATGGGACGCAACTTACCTGGCTTTTCCTGGGGCTCGCACGCGCGGCAGGGTTGGACGCATATGGGGCGTGGGTATCAGATCGCAACCGCTACTTTTTCAACCAAGCCGCGATGGACGAGAGCAAGCTGAACGCCAACGTCGTCGTCGTAAAACTCGATGGGAAGGAGTTGTACTTCGATCCCGGCGCCGCCTACACGCCTTATGGGATGCTGCCTTGGGACGAGACGGGGGTGATCGGGCTGCGTCTCGATAAGAATGGCGGCACGTGGATCAAAACCTGGCTGCCCGAGGCTTCAGTATCGCGGATCGAGCACAAAGCTGACCTGACGCTATCGAGTACAGGCGAACTGGAAGGGCTGGTTACGTTCACTTATACGGGACTGGAAGCCCTTCGCCTGCGAGTGGATGAGCGACTCGCCGATGACACTGCTCGCAAGAAGTACCTCGAGAGCCTGGCACAAGAACAAATTCCCGCCGCGGCAGAAGTGGAACTCACGAACAAACCCGACTGGGCGAGTTCCTCGCCGACATTCGTGGCTGTGTTCAAGATCAAGGTGCCAGGGTGGGTGTCGGGCGCCGGGCGCAGGGGATTGTTCCCTGTCGGAATCTTCACCGCAGCCGAAAAGCACGTCTTCGATCACACCGAGCGCAAACACCCGATCTATTTTGAATACCCATTCCAGAAGCAGGACGACGTCACCATCACTTTGCCCGTGGGTTGGGAGGTAGCGAGTGTGCCGGCCGAACACGTGCAGGGCGGCAGCACATCCGCGGTCATGTACTCGCTCAAGAGCGAAAAAGGCAGTGGCACCGTACATCTGAAGCGTGATCTAGCGATCGATTTCCTGTTGCTGGACCAGAAGTATTACCCCACTGTCCGACATTTCTTTCAGGTGGTCAGGGCAAGCGATGAAGAACAGGTTGTGCTGCAACCGATAGGAGCGCGCGCGAATGCCCAAAACTAATCGAATCTCGATACGGCTCTCGTTGTGCGCGACGCTCGCGCTGCTGGCGAGCATAGCGGTGCCGCCGGCCTTTGCGGCCGACGCACCGGGTTGGATGCGCGCGCTGGTCAACCGCCCGCTTCCGGCACAAGACGAGAAGACCAATGCCGTCCTGCTTTATTCCGAGACCAACGTCACGGTCGTCTCCGCGGACAAGATCAAGACCGTTGTGCGCAACGCGTACAAGATCTTGCGGCCCGGCGGACGCCAATACGGCATCGCTTCGGTTGTACTGACTTCCAACCGGAAGCTGAACAGTCTGCGCGGATGGTGTATTCCCGCCCAAGGTAAGGATTACGAGGTCAAGGACAAAGAAGCAGTCGAAGTCTCGCTGGCGAACGTCGAGGGGAGCGAGTTGATCAACGACGTCCGGGAGAAGGTGCTGCGCATCCCAGCGGCCGATCCGGGAAACATCGTGGGGTACGAATACGAAGTCGAAGAGCGGCCAATGGTATTGCAGGACACATGGCACCTCCAGAGTGCGGTGCCCGTCCAGGAGAGTCACTACTGGCTGCAGCTCCCGGCGGGCTGGGAATACAAGGCGACGTGGCTCAACACCGACGAGGTGAAGCCGGTGCAGGCTGGACCTAACCAGTGGCACTGGACAGTGAATGACCGGAAGGCGATTCGGGCGGAAGAAGACATGCCGCCTGTGTATGGCGTGATGGGGCGGGCGGTGCTTTCGTTCCTGGCTCCGGGGGGCACGAACAGCAATGGATTTACGAACTGGCAGCAGATGGGTGTGTGGTACCGCAACCTGACGCTGGGCCGGACCGACGCAAGCCCGGACATCAAGCAAAGGATAGCGACGCTCTCGGACAAGGCCGACAATAGCATCGAGAAGGCACGAGCCATTGCGCGTTTTGTGCAGCACGACATTCGGTATGTCGCGATCGAGCTCGGGATCGGCGGTTGGCAGCCGCATGCCGCGACTGACGTCTTCACGCATCACTACGGCGATTGCAAGGACAAGGCGACGCTGATGGCGACGATGCTGAAGGAAATCGGTCTCGAGTCGTATTACGTGGTCATCAATACGACGCGCGGATCGGTCGGTCCGAAAACGCCCGCGCACAATGCGTTCAACCACGTGATTCTCGCCATCAAGCTACCCGCCGGGGTGACCGACAATTCGCTTGTCGCCACCATGCAGCACACAACGTTGGGAACGCTGCTTCTGTTCGATCCGACTGACGAACTCACTCCGTTCGGCCAGATCAGCGGCAATCTGCAGGCGAATTACGGGCTCCTGGTCGGTCCTGAGGGCGGCGAGTTGATCGAGGTGCCGGAACAGCCATCGTCGATGAACGGCATCCAGCGCACCGGCAAGCTTTTCCTGCAGCCGAATGGCACGCTGAAGGGCGATGTCAAAGAGATGCGCCTGGGCGATCGGGCATGGACGCAACGCTGGGCACAGCGGACGGTGACCACGGAAACGGCTAGGATCAAGCCGATCGAGTCGCTGCTTGCGAACTCGCTGTCGCAATTCCGCATTACGCACGCTACATTAATCAATCTCAACCTGAACGACCTGCCGTTCGGGTTCGACTACAGCTTCGAAGCCGATAACTACGCGAAGACCGCGGGCGGCCTGCTGCTGGTCCGCCCGCGCGTGCTGGGAAGCAAGTCCAGCGCCCTGCTGGAAACCAAAGAACCAAGGCAGTTCCCTATCGAATTTGAAGCACCTGTAAAGGACACCGACTCGTTCGAGATCACCCTGCCTCCGGGCTACGAGATCGACGAACTGCCACCCCCCGTAGACGCCGATTTCGAATTTGCGAGCTATCACTCGCGCACGCAGGCGAAAGGCAACGCGATCGCCTACACGCGCACGTTCGAGATCAAGGAACTCAGTGTGCCGGTGAGCAAAGCCGAGGAATTGAAGAAGTTCTACCGCATCATTGCCAGCGACGAGAGGAACACCGCGGTGGTGAAGCCCAAGGGCAACTGAGTTCCTCCGGCGCGTCACGAAATCACGAACACGGAGTCAGTGACTGCCGTCACACAGCGCATGTTCGGTGCGCCGGCCGCGGTATTTCTTGACGTGCGCTGGAACGACTCCGATAATGAAAAGTTCATTATCGCTACTCCAACCTTTAAGGAGCTGGAGCGTGGCTTCATCCGTTACTACACCGGCTGAGGCCGGCGCATCGCGAATTCCCCCGGGGGTTCCGGCATTACGCGCAGGCCAGGGCCATTCTTTTATTTGGCGTCGTCTTCATTCTCTCAGCGGCATCGTTCCTGTCGGCGCGTTCATCATCGAGCATTTCCTCTCGAACGCGTTCGCGACGAACGGGCCCTCTGCGTATGCCAAACAAGTGAAGTTCCTCACCGGAATCCCCTTCGCGGATCCCTGGCTGGAGATCTTCGGCATTTATATCCCGATCCTCTACCACGCCGGTTACGGCATCTGGATCTGGTGGCGCGGAGAATCCAATGCCGGCGAGTACAAGTACGCCGGCAATTGGTTCTACACATTGCAGCGCTACACCGGACTGCTGGTCTTTGCCTACATCCTCTATCACACCTGGTATATGAGGTTCTCGGGCGTGCACCTGTTCACCGCTCCGGGAGCGGCGTACGGCAAAGTGCAGGCTGAGTTCGCCAGCGCTCCGTGGGTGGTGCCATTCTATGTCGTCGCCATCCTCGCGGCGACATGGCACTTCGGGTACGGGATCTTTTTATTCATCGCGAAATGGGGGCTGGTGACCGGCGAGCGGGGCCGCAAGCGCATGGTTTGGGTTGGGGCGGCGATCGCCGTGTTGTTCGCGGCGATGGGCCTGTACACCGTCTATGCCTTCCAGTCGTACCAGGTGAAGGTGCCGCAGGATCCGGCGCAATCGAAGGCAGTGGAAGACGGGCAATTTGATAAGCAGCAGGAGCACCCGGTCGAGTTACCGAAATAATCCGGAATTCATACGATGGCAACTACTCCAAAGATCATTGTCGTGGGCGGCGGACTAGCTGGTTTGTCCGCGGTTATCAAGATCGCCGAAATGGGCGGTCAGGCCGACCTTTTCTCCATGGTGCCGGTGAAGCGTTCACACTCGGTGTGCGCGCAGGGCGGCATCAACGCGGCGAAGAACCTGAAAGGCGAGGGTGACTCGCCCTGGAAGCACTTCGACGACACGGTATATGGCGGTGACTTCCTGGCGAACCAACCGCCGGTCAAGGCCATGTGCGAGATGGCGCCGGCCATCATCGACCTGCTCGACCGCATGGGCGTCACCTTTAACCGCACTCCCGAAGGCGTTCTCGATTTCCGGCGTTTTGGCGGCACGCTGTACAACCGCACTGCGTTCGCCGGCGCTACCACCGGCCAGCAACTTCTTTATGCTCTCGACGAACAGGTGCGCCGTCACGAGTCGGAAGGTAAGGTCAAGAAGTTCGAGCACTGGGAGTTCCTCTCGATCGTGAAGGACGACCAGGGCGTCTGCCGCGGCATCTGCGCCATGGACCTGCGTTCGATGCAGGTCTACACTTT
>CAZLJE010000059.1:12312-16918 GCA_964559835.1 uncultured Terriglobales bacterium | reverse complement strand
GCGTCGTTTCAGTGGGCGTGGATCACCTGGAGGGCGTGCGGGACGACGCGTGCCCGGACCTCGTCGCCGGCGAACTGCCGGACCTCGCCGTCGGCGTGGAGGAGGCGGCCGGCGGGGCCGCGGACGACGATCGACCGGCCTTGCAGGAGCGCGACGCAATCTACGAGCGGCCCGACATCAGCAACGAAGATGGAATGCGGCTGGGCGAATTGGAAGGCATCGTCGGCGAAGAAGACGGCTACACGGCCGAGACCGACGCGATGCTGTTGCTGCAGGGGCTCGATATCGCAGACGACCTGCACGAGCGCAAAATGGGCGAGTTGCAGGGCGGGCAGAAGGTGCGCGTGCTGCTGGCCCAGGCTTTGTTCGGACATCCACAAGCCCTGCTGCTGGACGAGCCGACGAACCACCTCGACCTGGATTCGATCCACTGGCTGCAGGATTTCCTGATTTCGTACGACGGCGTGCTGATCGTGATCTCGCACGACCGGCATTTCCTGAATGCCGTTTGCACGCACGTGGCCGACATCGATTACGAGACGATCATCACCTACACCGGGAACTATGACGAGATGGTGATCGCGAAGACGCAGATCCGGTCGCAGATCGAGTCGCAGAACGCGCAACGCGAAAAGAAGATCTCGCAGCTCAATGACTTCATCGCGCGCTTCGCCGCCGGAACGCGGTCCAGCCAGGTGCAGTCGCGACGCAAGGAAGTAGAGCGCTTGCAGGTGACGGAACTGGCGAAGTCGAACATCCAGCGGCCGTTCATCAAGTTCGAGCAGAAGCGGCCGTCGGGGAAACACATCCTGGAACTGCATGGAGTCAGCAAGGCCTATGGCGAGCACGAAGTGGTGCGCGGATTCACGTCGGCAGTGATGCGCGGCGAGAAGGTCGGACTGATGGGGCGCAACGGCGCCGGAAAGACGACGCTGCTGAATGCGCTGCTGACGAATTCGCCGACGATCTCGGAATCCGAACTGCGGCAGACCAGCGGCTACGACGGACAGTTCATCGACGCGGGCAAGGTGATCTGGGGACACGAGGCGAGCGTCGGATATTTCGCGCAGGACCACCGGTCACTGATTCAGCCCGGCATGACGGTCTTCGATTGGCTGCACCAGTGGGAACCGGGCGCCCACAGCGAGGAGATCCGCGGGCTGCTCGGCCAGATGCTGTTCGCACGCGACGACGGCAACAAGAAGACGGACATTCTTTCCGGCGGCGAAGCGGCGCGCCTGCTCTTCTGCAAGCTGATGCTGCAGAAGCCTAACGTGCTGGTGCTCGACGAACCGACGAACCACCTCGACCTGGAGTCGATCAACGCGCTCAACATCGCCCTGCAGCGGTACCAGGGAACGGTGCTGCTGGTCACCCACGACCACGACCTGCTGGACGAGGTCGCGACGCGCATCTGGCACTTCGAGACCGACCACACGATCACGGACTTCAAGGGCGCCTACGAGGAGTTCCGCGCGGTCGCGGCGTAAAAACCCCACCAACGTGGCTAGGGCAGCGTGGCAGGCGAGACGCCTGTGTTAACCGTCTCCGGACGCGCAACTCCAGCGCGGAATCCGGTTTATAAAGCCCAAAGGGGACAGCTGTCATGAAGCTCCAAACCGTCCGCGAGGCGCTGCGGCGGGGCGCCACCATTGCATTTGTTGCGGCCATGGGGGGCGCGTTGGTCGTGTACGCGCAGGACGTTCCGACGTTGTCGGTGAACGTGAAAGTGATCAACGTCCTGGCGGCGGTACACGATAAGAAGGGTGAGGTCGTCAAGAACCTTACCAAAGACGATTTCACGCTCACCGAAGACGGTCGCCCGCAGACGATCAAGTACTTCTCGCCGCAATCCGACCTGCCGCTCACGTTGGGATTGCTGGTGGACACGAGCTTGAGCCAGCGGCGCGTACTGGGACAGGAGCGCGACGCGAGCGCCGTGTTCCTCGACCAGTTGCTGCGGCTCGACCGCGATCACGCGTTCATCATTCACTTCGATTTCGACGTCGAATTGCTGCAGGACCTGACGTCGTCGCGACAGAAGTTGCGCGCGGCGCTGGACCAGTTGGACCTCGCGGACGATCGCAGGGGATCGCGATCGGGTGGCGGTTACCCGGGCGGTGGAGGCGGATATCCCGGCGGTGGTTATCCGGGCAGCGGACGGAGACGCGGCGGTGGTGGAGGCCACGGCGGAGGCGGAACGGATTTGTATGATGCCGTTTACCTGGCGTCGGATGAGTTGATGACCAAGCAGCAGGGGCGCAAGGCAGTCATTATTCTTTCCGACGGCGTCGACACGGGAAGCAAGCTGACGCTGGCAGACGCGATCGAAGCGGCGCAGAAGTCGGACACGATGGTGTATTCGATCCTGTTCTCGGACGAGTCGGCGTATGGCGGCGGAGGGTTCGGAATCGGCTTCCCCGGTGGCATGGGCCGAGGTGGTCGCGGGGGCGGCTGGCCGATGCCTCGCGAAGACCACCCCGACGGCAAGAAAGTACTGCAACAGTTGTCGCGCGAGACGGGTGGGCGCTTCTTCGAGGTGTCGAAGAAGGAGCCTATCGACAGGATCTACGCGAGCATCCAGGAAGAGCTGCGCAACCAGTACAACATCGGATATTCGTCGGACAAGCCTTACGACGGGACCTACCGCAAGATCCACGTGGCGGTGAAGTCGAAGGACCTGACGGTGCAAGCGCGCGAGGGATATTACGCGCGGCAGTAGAAACGCCACGGATCACACGGCATACACGGACAAGTCTTTTCATCCCTCTCGTCCGTGAAATCCGCCAGTCCATCGTGCCCACTCTTCCAAAACCAGTCAGGGTGCGGCACCGATTCGGGGCTTTGGTTTCAGGAACAAATCGGCCATCTTCAGCGCGCGCTCGTTTGGCTTCACGTCGGTGCGATTGCAGAAAACGATGACCGCGAGATCGTCGTCGGGAAAAAATTCGATCGCGTTGAGGAATCCGCTCGTCGTGCCGGTGTGGTACATGCGGCGATGTCCCTTGTACGGATCGAGGAACCAGCCGAAGCCGTAAGATGCCGGCTCTTCTGAGTTCGGCTGGAATTTCGGCACAGTGATCGGCGTGAGCGCCGGTTTCATTTCCTCGGCGGTGAGCAGCTTGTGCGTGCGCAGCGCGTCGATCCACTTCTCAAAATCGTTGAGCGACGAATAGACGCCGCCGTCGCCGAGCACGGCCGAGGTCGAGCTCTGGTCGGTGAAGATCCACGCGCCGTTCTTCCTGCTGTAGCCATAGGCGCGGTTCGGAACGATGTTGCGCGTGACGAGGAAGGCGAGCGTGTTCGCCATCCCCAGCGGCTGGAAGATGCGCGCGCGGAGGAATTCTTCGAACGGCTGGCCTGAGATCTTCTCGACGATCTGCGACAACACCGAGTACCCGGAGTTGCTGTAGGCGAAGCGGGTGCCGGCGGTGAAGCGGGTGGTCTCCTGTCGCGCGAGGAGCTGCAGCACTTCGGCGTCACGGATCTGCGGCAATTCGGGCGCGGGGATTTCGGAGAATTGAGTGTCCCAGAGGTCCTCGTAATCGAGCAGGCCGGAGGTGTGGTTGAGCAGGTTGCGGACGGTGATGTCACGCGCGTACGGCGGGAACTGCGGGAAGATGTCGGCGAGGCGATCGTCGTATTTCAGTTTGCCGTCGCGAACCAGCAGCATGATGGATGCGGCGGTGAATTGCTTGGTGACGGAGGCGAGACGGAAGTTGGTTGCGGAAGTGATCGGCGCCGGCTGATCGAGATTGGTGACGCCGAAGCCCTGTTTGAAGACGGTCTGACCGTGATTGACGACGAGGGCGGCGCAGCCGGGATCGGTGGCGCGAAGGTCGGAGAAGATCGCGGAGAGGTCACGGGGGGATTGGGCGAAGAGTCTAGACGAAAGAAATAAGAGAACGAGGATTCGTCGCAGCATGATTGTGTCGTCCCTGACGGGACTCGGAACGTTAACACATCGAGTTGACCCGGCACTCACGTGGTGGGCAATGAACTTCCGTGGTGAGGGGCTCGGCGGTGAGGAGCAATGAGCTCGGTTTTGGGAATTGAACCGTACAAGTTCATAGCCCGGCACGTGAGTGCCGGGAACGCGGCGGACTAGAATCTACCGAGTCCGTTAGGACGGCACAGATGGGACAACATACGTTCGTCAGCGTCCGCATTCATTTCACATTTGGCGTCGCACGGCGCGAACACGCAATCAAGCCTGAGATGCAATCGCGCTTCTGGGCTTACGTTGGTGGCATTGCGAGAAACCTCGATCTGGTGCTCTATGCCGTAGGCGGCTTTGACGACCACGCGCATGTTTTCGTCGGAATCCCTCCGACGGTCACGATCGCGGAGATTGCGCAGAAGGTAAAGGCAAACGCGTCGCGCTGGATGCATGAAGAAGGCGGGAATCTGGAATTCGCGTGGCAGGACGGATATGGGGCGTTCAGCGTAAGCGTTTCGCAGACGGATGCGACGATCGCGTACATCAACCACCAGGCCGAACATCACAAACGCCTAGGTTATGGAGATGAGCTCGCGAAGATTTTGCAGAAGCACAAGATCAGAACGGTCGGTTCGTGAGAAGAGTGCCGTCCTGCAGACTCGGAGT
>CAZLJE010000059.1:0-12212 GCA_964559835.1 uncultured Terriglobales bacterium | reverse complement strand
TGTAGTGGCGAATGTCGTCCCGCCACTCACGTGGCGGGCTATGAACTGGCGTCCTGCGGACTCGGAGTTGTAGTGGCGAATGTCGTCCCGCCACTCACGTGGCGGGCTATGAACTGGCGTCCTACGGACTCGGAATTGGGGTGGCGAAGTCGTCCCGCCACTCACGTGGCGGGCGATGAACTGGCGTCCTACGGACTCGGAATTGGGGTGGCGAATGTCGTTCCGCCACTCACGTGGCGGGTTATGAACTGGCGTCCTGCGGACTCGGAGTTGGGGTGGCGAATGTCGTCCCGCCACTCACGTGGCGGGCTATGAACTGGCGTCGTCCTGCGGACTCGGAGTTGTAGCGGAGAATGTCGCAGATGTGGCCCCGGCGATGGCGCCGGGGCCTACGATCATCATTGGTTAGTCGAACCAGTCGATGCGCCTGCGGCGGCGGGGCGAGCGGGCTGCTGTTCGCCTTCGGCCGGAGGAGGCGCGGGCATGTCGGCGGCGGTGAAGCGCGGCAGTTGGCCGTCGCGCATCGCGAGTTCATAGAGCGCGGAGGCGACGATAACCGCCGACTTCTTCACGTCGTCGGGGATGATCCGTTCGTAGGTGTCGATGTCGGTGTGCCAGGTGTCGGTGAAGTACTCGATCGGGTCCTGGCTCAGGCCGACGCCGGGAAGTCCGGCCTTATTGAACGAGGTCGAGTCGGTGCCACCGAGTCGGCGGCTCTTGCTGGGCAGAACGCCGGCAAAGCCGAGATCGGAAAGCGAAGCGAGCGTTGCGCGCAGCACGTCGGCATCTTCCTTCGGGCCGAAGACACTGGCGCCGCGGATGCGTCCGGTGCCGCTGTCGACGTTCAAGTAGGCGACCAGCTTCGAGTATTCCGGCTTCTGCTCTTCGAACGTCCCGAAGTGCTCCTTCACGTAGGCTTGTGAGCCGAGCAGTCCTTCCTCTTCGCCGCCCCAGAGCGCGACGCGGATGGTACGGCGCGGCTTGACGCTGATGGCCTGAAGGATGCGCGCGGCTTCCATCATTACGGCGGACCCGATGGCGTTGTCGGTGGCGCCGGTGGCGGAGTGCCAGGAATCGAGATGGCCGCCGCACATGACGATCTCATCTTTCTTGTCCGTGCCGGGGATCTCGGCGACCGCGTTGTACGACGTCTTGCCTTCGGGATACCACTTGTTCTGGATGTTGAACTCCAGCGTTACGGGCGTGCCGTCGGCAAGGATGCGGGCGATCCGTCCGTAGTCGTCGTTGCGCAGGACGACCGTGGGGACGGTCTTCGTGCCGTCGTAGGTGCGGTTGTTGAAGGCGCGGATGAGGCCGTGCTCCATCTTCGCGTCGTTGAGGCGGAGAAGCGCGCCGTTGGCAACGAGCATGGCGTCGATCTGCTCATTGATCTTCGCGGCAGTGAGGATGGCGGGATCGGGCGGCGTTTGCGGCCCACGCGGCGGGCCGAACTGCCCGGCATTGGGATTGTTGGGATCGAAGCGGTCGTGAGCCTCTTTATCGTCGAGGCGGCGCGGACGAACATCGATCGTCACCGGAACCACGGCCGGCTTGCCGACCAGAACCATCTTGCCCTTGACCTTGTCTTTGACGGAGGCGAGGAAGGCGTCCATCTCAGGCTGCTTGGGTTTTTCCGGAACATCGATCTCGATCGCCTGCGCGGTGACGATGCCCTTGGTGCCGTTGGTCCAGGCGAGCACGCGGAAGGTAAGCTGCGCGAGCACCGGCGAGGTGACGTAGCCGCTGGCACGCTCGTTGGTCCAGCCGGGATGACCGAAGTCCCACGGTTCGAGATGGCCATTCTTAAATCCCCACGACGTCATTTCCTTCACCGCCCATTCGGCAGCGGCCTTGTGATTGGGCGAGCCGGTCAGGCGCGGGCCGTAGACGTCGGCGAAGAAGTGCATGGTGTGCATGATCTGGGAGTGGTCGGTTTCTTCCTGGCGGATCTTGTTCTGGATGTCGAGCGTGGTCTGCGCCGAAGCGGCGGCGACCAGCAAGCAGATGAGAACACAACAGAGGATTTTGTTTCGCAATGGATACTCCGTAAGCGCCTGGACGGCGCACAGCAATGAAATTGAGCTGAAGAGCAGGGGATTGTACCGCGTCCGGAGAGGAAGAGCGCAGCGGTTCTGTGTAGTTTCGTAAACCGTTAGCGCCGGACATCGCGGTATCGGCGAAGGCCTTCCAATCTTGTGCGGCCACTTCCAGGAGACGATCGCGATGGCGAAACGAGTAGTGAAATCTCGAGTAGTGAAATCTCGACTGACGAAACGAGCAGGACCGGCGAAGCAGATCGTCGTCGACAGACTGCCGGGCCCGAACAAGACCGTCGTGCGCACGCCGGCAACGCTGGCCGAAGCGATGGGCGATCCGGTCGTCGTGATACCGGACGAACCGCCCCAGGATACGAAGCTGGTGCGTAAGGTGATCCGCCGCAGAAGAGCGGCTTAGGTTACTGGAAGTTCTCGGCCCAGATCAGGTCGGAGCGGATGACATCGGCCTGGCTGATGAAGAGCGTACGGCCGTCGCGAAGGCGGATATTTTCGCGGGAGCGTATTGCAGGTGCGAAGTGCGAAGTAGAACCGGGTTGCTTCGCACTTCGCACTTGCCACTTCGCACTAAGAAATTCCTACGATGGCGGCGCGAACTGTCCGATCCCCGCTGGCTGCTTGATCTGGTATTCGTGCGGCGGCTCGGCGCCGAGCAGGTAGCGTACGAAGTAGTCCCACCGCCGCCGGACCATGTAGGGCTCGTTGCCGAAGCCGTGTCCGCGGTTGGGAAGCAGCAGCAGGTCGAAGTCCTTGTTCGCCTTGATCAGCTCATTCACGACCAACAGCGTGTTGTAGGGCGGGACGTTGGTATCGGTCGAGCCGTGCGCGAGCAGCAGGTGGCCCTTCAGGTTCCTGGCGGAGTTCTGGTTGGCGGAATCCTCATAGGCCTTTTTGGTCGAATCGTCGAGCAGCGGCATCCACTTCTCCGCCCAGTCGTCCTCGTATTCGCGGTTGTCGTGATTGCCGGCTTCGGAGATGCCGACCTTGAAGAAGTCGGGATAGCGGAACATGGCATCTGCGGCTGCGAACCCTCCGCCGGAGTGGCCGTAGATGCCGGCACGGTCGATGTCTATCCACGGATACTTCTGCGCCAACTGCTTCATGCCGGTGACCTGGTCGGGCAAGGTGTTGTCGCCGAGAGTGCCGTAGTAGGCGTCGTGGAACTTCTTCGAGCGCCAGGGCGTGCCCATGCCGTCGATCTCGACCACGATGAAGCCCAGCTCAGCGAGCGCCTGGCAATCGCCGCGCGCGGCGGAGAAGCTGCGCCCGCCGACGCTGCCCGTCTGCGGTCCGGGATAAATGTGGTTCACGATCGGATATTTCTTGTTGGGATCGAAGTTCGTGGGCTTGAACATCAGGCCGTAGAGGTCCGTCTGCCCGTCGCGAGCCTTGACCGTGATCGGCACCGGCGGCACCCAGCCGGTCGCGACAAGCTTGGAAATGTCAGCTTTGGCGATCGTCGCGAGCACGCGGCCGTCGAAATCGCGCAGCACGGTGGTGGGCGGCGTGGCCGGAGTGGAGTAGCTGTCCGTGAAGTAGTTGGCCTTGGGTGAGAGCGAGACATCGTGGGTGGCGTCCTCGGGCGTGAGCAGCTTCAGGCCGCGTCCGTCGAAGCCGATGCGGTAGAGCGCGCTGTAATAAGGATCGACACCTTTCTCTTTGCCGACGCCGAGGAAATACAGGGTGCGGTTCTTCTCGTCGACCTTTAGTACCTGGGTGACATTGCCCTCGCCGCTGGTGATCTGATTCTTGAGCTTGCCGGTGGTGAGGTCATAGAGATAAAGCTGGCCCCAGTTGTCGCGCTCGCTGAACCAGATGACCTCATTCGACGCGAAGAGCACGTGGTTATTCACGCGACCGTTGCCGGACTCGTAGTAGGTCGCGACTTTCTCTTCCAGCACGTCGCGAATGGCGCCGGTGTCGGCGTCGGCGATGCGCAGGTTTTCCTGGCGATGGTCGCGCGAGGTGGAGACGAACGCGATCTTTTTCGCGTCGGGGCTCCATTCGACGTCGGCCCACTCGCTACCGCGGCAGATCAGGTGGTCGCACAACGTGGAGCGGTGTTGGTCCGGCGGCATCTTGAAGCGGACGACCTTGGCGCTGGGCACGTCGATGACGACGCGCTCGATCATGCTGATGTCTTTGTCGCCGGGCAGCGGATACTTCCACTGTTGCAGCGTCGGATGGCCGACCTTGGTCTCGACGACGTACATCTCGCCGTCCTTGCGCTGGTCCTGCTGGAAGGTCGCGATCTTCTTCGAGTCGGGCGACCAGAGCAGGATGGGGCGGTCACTGCGCGTCCAGCCGGCATTGTCCGTCGCATAGCCGTAATCGATGACGCCGTCTTTGGTGAGCTGCGTTTCCTTGCCGGTGGCTTGTTCCCGGACCCACAGATTCCAGTCGCGAATAAACGCCGCGTATTTCTTGTCGGGCGAAAGGACCTCGTTGCGCGGATTGGGGCCGCCGCGTCCGACGCCCTGTCCGCCACGGATCTCGCCTTCGGTCGCGGTGTCGCGCCCGCCGGTGGCGGTGCAGGCGTAAGAGACGAGGTCGCACTTGACTTGGCGCGGGCCGAGGTTCGTGGTCAACGTCTTCCCATCGTCGGAGAGTTCGATCATCTGGAAGGGAAGATGCTTGGGATCGAGGGTGCGGCCCCCGACGGCGGCGCTGAGCGCGGACGCGAGTCGCGCATGATCAAACAGGGGCGCGGGCGCCTGCGGGTGCGCGGGATCGACGACGAGGAACTGCGTGCCGTTCTCCGCGTTGTCGCGAAACCAGAAGCGGCCGTCGGCGAGCCATGCGGGACGGACGGCGTGATACACGAGCGGCGTCGTATTCGAACCGAGGAATTTCTCGGCGCGCTGGTAATCGGCGACGGTGACCGTGGGTTGCTGTGCAAGAGCGAAGAGTGCGGTAAGGCAGACAAGGATCAGCGAGAAACGTTTGAGCATTCGGCCCTCAGTAGGAAATTGAAAGAATCTACAGGCGCGAGGGGGAAGTCAAGAAGCGGAGTGTGAGGAATTGTAATGGGGCGTCTGAGATTTCGAGAACTTGCGCCGAAAGTATCGAAACGCGAATGGAAACGAGGCAATTGCGAATGTTGTCCCTGCCGCGACGCCATACGCAAAGGAAGCCCACGCGACCAAACCAACTCCAAGGGCCTCGTCTGGGTCTGGGGGGGCGGTTTTCGGCGATAACCACCAGAACACAATCCATCCGACCAGTACGAAAGCAACGATTGAGCAACCCAGGCTGGCAAGAACGGCTTTTATTTTCGCAGTCACATGGTTGTACTTTATACCAGAAAGTACTTGACAACCTATAATCCTGATTCATAATCCAAGCTGATTATGCCCCAAGCTCGGAAATGTCGCGCTCCCCGGATTCGGACCAAAGTGGCGCCGGTTGAGCACGGTACTGCGCTCGACGACCTGCGTTTCATCCGGCAGACGCTGGAGAATTCGACGGCGTTCACCGCGGTGCCCGGTTGGGGAATGGTGTCGATGGCGGGGATCGCCGCCATAGCCGCAGCCGTCGCGTGGCATCAGCCTGCGTTCGATCGCTGGTGCGTAACGTGGCTGGTGGCGGCGGCGATCGCACTCTCGGCGGCGATGGTGTGCATGTACCGCAAGGCTGAGCGGGCGCGAGTGCCGCTGTTCACGGGCGCCGGCCGCAAGTTCCTGTTGAATTTCCTGCCGCCGCTCGCAGTCGGCGCGCTGCTGACGATGGTGTTGTACCGCGCAGGCGCGGTGCGGACCATCCCCGGCATGTGGATGCTTTTGTACGGCACCGGTGTGGTGAGCGGCGGGGCGTTCTCGGTGCGGATCGTGCCGGCGATGGGATTCTGCTTCATGGGTATGGGCGCGCTGGCGCTGCTGGCCCCGGTGGCGTGGACGAACTGGTTCATGATCGCGTCGTTCTGCGGTCTGCACCTGATATTCGGATGGATGATCGCGAGGAAGTTCGGTGGATAGAGCAAGAAAAAGTCGAGAGCAGCAGACGCAACCAGCGGAAGCGCGCAGCCGATCCCGCACCGAACGCCTGGAGCGTCCGATCCAGGAACTGGATCCGATCATCCATGAGCGGATCCGGCTGGGCATCGTCAGCGCGCTGGCGGTGAACGATCGGCTCAGCTTCAACGAATTGAAGGGCCTTCTGCAAACGACCGACGGCAACCTCAGCGTGCACGCGCGCAAACTGGAGGAAGCCGGATACGTGGAGTGCGACAAGCATTTCGAAGGCCGGATGCCGAAGACCGATTACCGGCTGAGCGCTGCGGGACGGCGCTCGCTGCAGCGGTACCTGGACCGGATGGAAGAGATCATTCGCAGGACGCGAGGATAATTTTTTTGCCTTCGTGCTTTGTAGTACAAAGGACTTCACATTAGTTGCAACAGGAGTGCATGTGAGCGGAATTCATGTCGGCATCATCATGGACGGCAACGGACGTTGGGCGAACGCGCGCGGATGGAAGCGTGTGGCAGGGCATCGGGCGGGCGCGAACACGGTGCGCAAGGTAGTGGAAGCGGCGCCCGACCTGGGCATCGGCACGCTCACGCTTTATGCCTTTTCCACCGACAACTGGAAGCGTCCGCGGCCGGAGGTCACGGCCCTGATGCAGCTCTTCTCCGAGTACCTGCAGAAGGAAGTCGCGGAACTGGCGGAAAAGGGCGTGAAGCTGCGCGCGATCGGCCGGCGTGACCGGCTGAACAAGTCCCTGGTGCGCGAGATCGAGATCGCGGAGCGCGCCACCGCCGGAGGCGAGCGCCTGCTGCTGCGCCTGGCGGTGGATTATTCCGCGCGCGAAGCCATCGTGAATGCGGCGTCGCTGGCGGCGATGCGGTACGCCGGCGCCGCGCTGAGCGGCGAGCCGGTAAGTCCGCTTACAAGCGAAGATTTTCAGCGGGAACTCGCGGTGGCGACGTGTGCCGACTCGGCGCCCGATCTCGACCTGCTCATCCGCACGGGCGGCGAGCAGCGCATCAGCGACTTTCTGCTGTGGGAGGCGGCCTACGCGGAATTCGTCTTCACGCCGAGGATGTGGCCGGAGTTCGACGGCGCGGACCTGGCGGCGGCCGTCGCGGAATTCCAACGGCGCGACCGTCGTTTCGGCGCCGCGAAGGACAAGCCCGTGCCGGTGCTGGTCAGCCACCCGGAGTTGGGGCCGGCGCAGCGCTGGCTCGATTAGCTTTGCCGCCAAGATAACGTAGGTCGTAGGTGGTAGGTCGTAGGTCGGAAGTTAGAAATATCGGAAGAAGGCTTCCGCACCGTTCCGACCTACGCTGTACGACTTACGACCTACCGCACTACTGAATCAAAGGCGGGGGCGGCAGATGAAAAGCGGGTTAAGGTAGAAACCATCTACTCTGGATTCCAACCTGCTGCCGCTCACCGGCGTCTGATTCCGAGATGACGGAAATATCCCTGGGTGTCACCGCGAACTTTCTACTCATCGCGGGCCTCATTTTCTACGGATTCACGCTGTTTGCCGAGTATTACGCCAAGGGGCGCTGGGCAAAGAACGTGACCGGCCTCCTGGCCGGCATGGGGATGCTTGCGCTGGCCGCGTCGTTGATACTGGTGCCACAGAATGCGGACGAGTTGTCGCGAATCGCTCACGATACGCAGGCATCGCATGTGTTCCTCGGCATCAGCAGCGGACTGCTGGTAGCGGCGATCGCCGCCTTCGGCATCATCACCTACACCAAACCCCTGCGTCTCTGGCACGAACGCAAGATCGAGAACGATCTCCATCGTGGACTCCCAAAGATCCCGTAAGGGCACACCCGCGGAGCGGGGCCGGATTATCCATTGGCCGGGCGGGCGTCCTCCCTCGGCAGAGCCGCCGGCGCGCGGCTGGCGGAACACGCTCCGGCGGCTTGGCCCCGGGTTTGTCACGGGAGCTGCCGACGTGGACCCGTCGTTGGTGATCGCCGCCACGGTAGCCGGCGCTGCGTACGGCTTCTCGCTGCTCTGGGTCGTCCTCCTGTGCATCCCGTTCCTGATTTCCGTGTTCTCGGTCAGCGGGCGATTGGGTTGGGAGACGCGGCGCGGCCTGGTGCACTTGCTGCGCCACACGTACGGAAAGCGTGTGGCGGTCGCATGTGCCCTGGTGGTGATCGCGATCAACATGGCCATGATCGCCGCCGACCTGATGGCGGTGTCGGAAGGCTTTTCGATCATCCTCAACATCCCGCGAACGTATTTTGCCGCGGCGGTCGCGTTCAGCATCTGGTACGTGCTGATCTTCCGCGATTATCACCGCGTAACGCGCGTGCTGATCTGGCTGTCGCTGCCGCTGTTCGTCTACGTTGTGGCGGCGATCGTGGCAGCGCCTTCGCCGACGGCGGTCATGATGGGAACGCTCGTGCCGCACGTGCCGCGCAGCGCGGACTACGCCACGACCATCGTCGGACTGCTCGGGTCACTGCTGACACCGTACGTGCTCGTATGGCAGACCAGTACACGTGGCGAGCAGGCAGAGAGTGGGGGCGAATCACCGCACGAAGCCGAAGGTCACGCGGGAACTTTCGTGACGACGCTGCTCGCGTACTGCGTGATCGTGGCGGCGGCTTCGGTATTGCACCTGCCGAACGCCATCGACATGACCGCCGCGCAGGCTGCCGATGCCTTAAAGCCCGCCGCCGGAGAGTACGGACGACTGCTCTTTGCGGTCGGCATCATCGGCGCGGGCGGAGTTGCACTGCCGGTACTGGTCGCCTCCATGTGCTACAGCATTTCGGAAGCGATGGGGTGGGAGACAGGGTTGAGCCGCCATCCGTGGGAGGCAAAACGGTTCTACGTGCTGATCTCGGTTGCCATCGCGGCGGCGGCGATCTCGAACTACATGCCGATCAATCCGGTGAAGGCCCTGTTCTGGTCGCAGGTGCTCGCCGGATTGCTTACCGTCCCGATCCTGATCTTCATTCTCTTACTGTCGAACGACCGCCGCATCGTGCACACGACCAACACGCGAGCGCAGAATTTCTGGATCGGCGCCGCCGTGGGCGCCCTGGTGAGCGTCACCGGCCTGCTGCTGTGGTGGAAGATACATCCGTAAAACCGGCTCTCGGCTTTCGGCGGCCGGCTCTCGGCAAACAAACAGACATTCACGGAATTGTGAAACCGCTCGCCCGACGTGTGCGTGAGACTCATGACACCGAAAGCCGAAAGCCGGGAGCCGGAAGCCGGTTTTTACGCCACTCTTCTGCCCCTGCCGCTCTCGTCGAGGAGGCGGCGCAAGTGGTCCTGCAATTCTTCGACGGCGCGCTCGTCCTGCTCGCGTATCTCTTCAAGCAGGTCGGCGACCTCATCGCCGCGTGCGTCCCGAAGGTAACGGTCGAATGCTTCCAGGCCCTTCGATTTCTCGTGCAGGATAGTGATTACGTTGTAGGTCAGATTGTCGAGGGGGAAGCGCCCGCTGCTGGAGCCGCCGCCGCGTCCGCTCCGTTCCTGATTGCGACCGCGATTTTTTTCTTCGCTCATGTTGTAGCGGCTCATATCGTTGGACATGTCTTCCATATCGCGGCCACCGCCGGCGTGACGCGTGTCCATTCCGCGGCCGCCGCTGCGCTCGCGGTCCCGCTCGCGCCACTCCTCACCGGTGCGCGCCTGGCCCGAGCTCATACTTTGGCGATTGTTCCCGCGATCGCGGTCGCGCTCCTGAGTTCGTCCAGTGTTCATGTCGCGCGTTCCGCGCGGTTCCTTTTTTGCCATAAGTCCTCCTCGTCATGGGGATGGGAAATTAGAGTGCGAGTTGATACTCAGGGGTGTCCCACGGCCAAAGCTGCTGCCCCATTTTGGGAACGATTGTTTCTAGAGGTGTGAGCGGCTTCACATACCGGCGCTGCGGTTCGGAGTAATCTCAAGCTGAATTCGGCTCTCGTCACCGAAAACAGGAGGGTGCCATGGGCGCGACAGCAACGGTTCATCCTTCGACGGCGGCTCCGGTCGCCATCCGCAACATACTTTTCGCAACCGATTTCTCCACTACGTCGGAAGCTGCGCTGCGATTCGCGCTGGCCCTGGCGAAGCGATATTCCGCGGCCATTTTCGTGACCCATGTTCTCCCGGCAGAACCCCGCTATGAGCTGCCGATCGAACCAGGGCCGGACGCGATCAACCCGCGCAAGCAACATGCGAAGGAGCAGTTCGACGCGCTCCTGGCATCAGGCGTGCTCAAAGATGTCGTGCACGAGCCCATTCTGCGTTGCGGCGAATTTTGGGAGACGTTGCAGGACGTGATCTCCAGCCGAGCGATCGACCTGATCGTCACCGGCACACACGGGCGGCAGGGGATCGGCAAGCTTCTGCTGGGATCCGTCGCCGAGAAGATCTTCCGCAATGCCGCGTGTCCGGTGCTGACCGTCGGTCCACATGCCTCGAAGGATCTGATCGCCGGTGGCATTCGGCGCGTGCTCTACGCGACCGACTTCTCCCCCGCTTCGCTGAACGCGCTGCCTTACGCCTATTCACTGGTCCAGAAAGAAGGCGCGCAGCTAACCCTGTTGCACGTGATCCAGGCCGCTCCGCCGGCGATTGATGCGGTGGTAGTGCCGATGCTCGATGCGGAATGTGCCGAAAACGCGCGCGCGCGGCTGCAAGGATTGATCGCGGCGAACGTCAAATTTCCAGTGCAGCCGGAGATCGTGGTCATGAACGGTGTGGCAACCGAAGCGATCGTCGATGCGGCGGCGGAGCGCAACGCGGCGATGATTGTGCTCGGCGTCCGCCACAAGGGCGCGGCAGCGACGCATTTTCCGTGGTCTATCGCGGACGCGGTCGTGTGCCGTGCGCATTGCCCGGTGTTGACGGTCCGTGGTGAATAGGAGGGAAGAATGCTCGTGTCGGACATCATGACGCTGGAACCGAAGTGCTGTACGGCGGAAGCGACGGCCCAGGAAGCTGCGGGCCAGATGCGGCAATGGGCCATGGGCGTTTTGCCTGTGGTGGAGGATGCGGAAACGGGCAAGTTGGCCGGCATCGTCACCGACCGCGATCTGTGTATGGGCGTGGTGGCTGCGGGACGAGTGCCGGCCCATGTCACGGTGCGCGAGTGCATGACTCGTGACGCCGTTTGCTGCGCGGCCGGGGAGCCGGTGGTGCGCGCTCTCGATGCCATGCGCGAACGTCATGTGCGGCGGCTGCCGGTGGTCGACAGTACGGGGCACGTGGTCGGAATCATATCGTTGACCGATATTATTCGATACGCAGCGCTGCCGGAGGCGGAGGTGCTGGCGGCCGTGGCCCACATCTGCGAGCCGCGGGGCGTGTCCGGAGGCCGGCCACGTGAGGCGGAGGCAGTCGCAAGTCATTGAGGGCGAAGAGGTAAGCGGACGTGTGCACACGCACAGGTGCGGGAACCAGGATGGTTACTCCCGCTTTTTCGCAGATTTTTGCAAGATGAACCCTTGCGTCGATGTCGGACGGGTGGTATAACAATTGAGGAACAGGTGGCGTCAGTCACGCTGGGAAGGCAGCCGGAGCAATGGCTACGGCGACCAGCAGGTAAGGCCGAAACGAGTTGAATTCTTCAGTGCGGTTCGGCATCTAAATAGGAAGCCATCCTAATTCGCCCCGATGGGGCGTCCATTCCGGGCCATAGAGCCGGGAAGGGTCGTAAGACCTCCAAAAGATCTTTAGATTTATTGAAAAACTCTCGCGGCGTTTTGCGCTGTAAGCAGCACAGCCGCAGGGGGTTCATATCGTATCGCGTAAGAAGTGCGCTCCGGCTGATTCGATGGAAGCAGAGATCGAATGTTTGTTAATGCCGGTTGACAGTGCTCCGCAATCACGGTATGTTTGAAAGGTTTCGAGGACAGTCGGAAGCGCACTAGTGGCGCGGCCGAGGTCAACCGAATCGCCCCGCTCAGGCGGACCAGCGAAGAGGTCTTTGACAACAGGTTGAACGTGCCAGTCGCGAGTGAATGGTGCTCGGTTCAAGATCGAGCGAATCTCGCAATTTCTTCCTCATCCTTCGGGATGAGGTTCCATCAGGTTTCAAACGAGAGTTTGATCCTGGCTCAGAATCAACGCTGGCGGCGTGCCTAACACATGCAAGTCGAACGAGAAAGCGGGGGCAACCCCGTGAGTAAAGTGGCGACCGGGTGAGTAACACGTGACTAACCTACCTTCGAGTGGGGAATAACCTCGGGAAAC
>CAZLJE010000058.1:0-18054 GCA_964559835.1 uncultured Terriglobales bacterium | reverse complement strand
GCGATTTCCATGAGATGATCCTCCGACGTAAGCTGCCGCGCCTTGATGCTACCCGCGGCGGACCATCTCATTAGCCCTGTTCACACTAGCGAAAACCAACTGCGACTATGGCGCCCATTCGCGCAGTGCGGCATTCGCCACGATACGAATCGTCATTGAGCGCTTCCGGACTTTGAGGCACGCAATCGAGCCAGTTCGTCTCGTGCGACATCGCTATATTGTTTGCCGGGGTAGTAGATCCGATGATCCGCCAAGAGAACCTTGAGAACGGCACACTCCCGATGGTTGTCAGACCAAATTGTGTCTCGCCAGAGTTCATCGTAACGCGCCCGGTCGACATATTGGAATTTCTTGATGACGTTTACAAGCTCACGGAACTGTTCATCCGTACCAAAATCTCGTAGCACCCAACACGCTGCCTGGATGTCCACGTGTTCCCGACCGGGAGCATCGATCGTCTTGAGAGCAGCCGACGTGGCACCTGAACGAATTTCGTCCTGCCCTTGCGTCAAGATGTCATAAGCAACAAAGAGCGCCCCAGTCCGCTGCATCTCCAACAGGTCTCGCAATTCACGGACAAGTTCTGCTTCCCTCGCAAACTCCTGCAGAGTGATGCCCGCTCCCCAGGCGTACTGCGCCGGAAGCATCAGAAGATGATGAATCAGCCTGTCTTTGTAATGCGGAGTCTTACTCACACTTTGTAGCGCGGCTTCATCAAGGGATCCTCTCCATTGTTCCAAGTTCTTCGAGTACTTGCCCTCCACAAAGTCTTCAATAGTAGGCCGCGGGATCGGCAAAGAAGCTACGAGAGATGCAGCAATAAGAACCATCCGGTTCTTGTCTCGAGCAGTCTTTTGAGCGAGTAGCCTCATCAGCTCGGACGCGTATCCATTGGTGTTCTGGAGGGAGAAATACCAGGCCTCTGCCAACACTTGTGACTGCGCCCCGCTGCTGAGTGCAGATGCAATCTCCTGAAGAATAAATTCTCTACCGTCGGTGGGTTGGCGCACAAACGCAGTCTCAGTCGCGATTGCAGGAATCGTGATTCCCTCTCCTTCGTCGTACAGCAGGCGCCACGCGTCGGTTTCTGGCCGGGGGTTCGCCCTGAGCGGCACGACCAGGACTGCGCCTTGTCGGATGTAGGGCACGCTTGGCCCGCTCATTCCCGAATCGCCCGGCGGGAGCTGTTCGAAATCGAGTTGGATGTGGTCGGCGGCACGAAGAGCCGATGCCGGAAAACTTCTGAGGACAAGTAAAGTGGCACGTCCAATAATTGTTCTTTTTCCTGGCTCTGGCGACAACGAGCCAAGGGTAGACTGTTCAACAGCGACGGTCGCAAGTACGGGAGCCTTGGCGATTGTTTCAAGCGACCAAGTGGTGGTTGGATATGAGCGGCAGATCGGTACAAGCGCGATGCAAGCACAGAACAAGCCGACGATGCAGTGCCGCATGGTGCTGATGTTATCTCAAGGAGTGATAAATCGGCATCTCGTGAGTGTGCGCTTTTTATTCGCTCACTCGTTGAGTTCACTTCCATCCAGCCAAATCTCGCGCTCTCGCGAATTACTTCCGAATAGCCCGTCACTCGACCAAGGTGTCTTCCTGTAAAGCGGCATCAACTCGCGCGGTTTTTCTTAGCCTCCGACAAAATCATAAAACCTATCGCACCTGCAATTGGGGGTGGGTGCCAATCTCTTAATCATCAAAAGGCGAAAAAAAGGCTTCTTGACTGGTCATGCTGGGGAGTTGAGCGTGAGGTGCTTCGAGTTTCCGGCGATACCTGGTCCAAGCAGCCGGAACGCGTGTTGCGTATGCAACTGTCGCGTACCTCCCCTTCACTCAGTGGTAGACTCAACCTTAATGCAAGATCTTTCAACGTATCATCATCCTATCGGCGCGCTGCTCGGCCCGCAGCTGCATAGGGATCCTGATTCCTTTCGTCTCAGCGCGGACCAGGTCAACTTCTTCCATGAGTGGGGATACGTCAGCGGGCTTCGAGTCCTCCTGGACGAGCAGGTCGAAACACTGCGCAAAGAATTAGCCGATCTGGCTGATCCTAAGCACCCGGGACACGCACTCTTTTATGAATATCATTCGAACGAATCAACAATTCCAGATCACATTCTCTTTCATGCACTAGGCGCATGGCGTATCACGCCGGACTTCCATGACCTGCTGTGGAACCCGGCATTCACGATTCCAGCAGCACAGTTGCTCGGCGGGCCCGTGCGCTTTTGGCATGACCAGCTTTTTTGTAAGCCTGCGCATCACGGCGGCGTTGTTGCCTGGCATCAAGATTATTCCTACTGGACGCGCACGCAACCACTTGCACACCTTACTTGCTGGATCGGCCTGGACGACTCCACGCGCGAGAATGGATGTCTGCAGTACATCCCGGGAAGCCATCGCTGGCCCGAGTTGCCAATCACGGGGTTGGCTGGGGATATGGAGGCGATTCACGGAGTCTTGAATGCCGAACAACGCGAGCAGTTCGATGCAGCGGTTGCGGTAGAGCTCAAAAAAGGCGAAGCCTCATTCCATCATCCTCGTTTGGTACACGGATCATTTGCCAATCACTCCGATCGGGCCCGCCGGGCAACAGTAGTCAATGTGATGCGGGATGGCGTGTGCTCCGCTACAAACGAATCTCTGCTTCAAGGCATACCTATCATTCCGGCGGGAGAAAAAATCGAGGGCCAGTTTTTTCCATTGCTTCAAAGATCACAGTGACAACCGGCGCCCCGTTGCACAGGTACTGCCTCCGCTGGCATAACTCTTGGATGCAGTCCGTGATTTCCGTTAGCGATCACGAGGCGAAACGTCTGCCATACCCAACTTCGGGGGAAGACTCAAACGGTTCCATTCGACGGTACACTTGTCCTGCTCCGTTGTGGTCGGCAAACCGGAAGTTACTGCAGGGATGTCGAAGGAGTCGATAACGAGCGTGAAATCGGCTTATCGTAAGTGTGCGCTGTTCATTTGCCCCGGGCGCGAACATTTTCGCGTAGGGACTCACATCGTTTTCGCCGCACTCCTTCCGTATTCGCTATGCTCGGCTCTCCTCAAATCGCCGTCGTACGTTACGAAATGTAAAGCTGCAACTGCCGACGGCGGGCTCGCGATATAGTTGTCGGCGCTTTGTTGCTCCTGAGGGAATACATGATTCGAATCACCCGGACTTCTGTTCGCATTTGGATTTGTCTGGCGGTCGTGCTCTGCTTCGCGCTTGGCGCGGCGGCACAGGTCAGCCCCGATTTGTTTTCCGGCTTGCAATGGCGCAATGTCGGTCCGTTTCACGGCGGGCGCATCGCGGCTGTCAGCGGCGTCATCGGTGAGCCCGGCACGTTCTATGTGGGCCTGCCGCAAGGCGGGATATGGAAGACGACCAGCGGCGGTATGACCTGGTACCCGATCTTCGACCAGGTGACGGAAGTGGATAGTATCGGCGCCATCCAGGTCGCTCCCTCGGACCCGAACATTATTTATGCGGGCAGCGGCGACGCGGTGTCGAGCCCCGTTACCGGCACTAACGGTAACGGTATGTACAAGTCCACCGATGCCGGCAAAACCTGGAAGCACATCGGCCTCGAAGGTACGACCAGGATCCCCAAGATCATTGTCGATCCCAAAGATCCCAATATCGTGATTGTTGCCGCCATCGGCGGCGTCACCGGCACGCAACGCGGCATATTCCGTACCGACAACGGCGGCCAGACCTGGTCGAACGTGTTGCACGTGGACGATGAGACCGGCGGCCGCGATCTCTCTTCGGCCTTTGACGAACCGAACGTGATTTTTGCCACCACCGAAGCAGAGCGCAGGGGGTTCCCTGCAGGTGGCGACGCAGCTCCGGGCGCGCAGGGTCCCAGCCACACCAAGCTCTACAAGTCTCTCGACGAAGGTAAGACCTGGACGGAAATCACTTCCAATCCGTTAACCACCGGACGCATTGGCGTAGCGGTAGCCATGCACACCCGCGGTCAACGGATTTATCTCGTCGGCGCGCCCCGTCAGAATGCTTCCGGACTGTTCCGCTCGGACGACCAGGGCGCCACGTGGAAACACATGGCGGGCGACGATACGCGCATCGGCGGCAGGGACTACATCTGCGGTGTCTGGGTGGATACGCAAAATCCCGACGTCGTGTACACGTTGAGCACCGCCGCCTATAAGTCCACCGATGGCGGCCAGACCTTCTTCGCCTTCAAAGGCGCTCCCGGCGGTGAAGACATGCACGACATCTGGATCGATCCGGCTGACAGCAAGCGCATGCTCTTTGGGACGGACCAGGGCGCGGCGATCACGTTTGACGGCGGCCTTGCGTGGAGCAGCTATTACGCGTTGCCGATCGCGCAGGTCTACCACATCTCGACCGACAACCGCTATCCGTACTGGATCATGGCTTCGCAGCAGGACACCGGAGCGGTCATGACGCGTGCGCGCGGCGACGTGGGCCAGGTCTCCGAGGTCGACTGGATGCCGCTGCCCTCTTCCGAGTTCGGCACGCTCACGGCCGATCCCACCGATCCCAACATCATCTATGGTCTCGGTTACGGCGCTGCCGGGGGTGGCACCAGCCTGGTGAAGATCAATCTGGCCACCGGCCAATGGGAAAATTCTGCGCCAAATTTTGGGGTGAATGCGGCCAAGTACCGCTCGAGCCGGGACTCCTGGCGGAGAATCGATCCTTTCGATCCTCACGCGATCTATACCGACATGCAGTGCCTGATGGTATCGCGCGACATGGCGCATTCCTGGAAGGCGTTCAGTCCTGACCTTACGATCGAGAAGGGCAAGCCACAAGTTCCCTGCGGCACCCCGGCGCCAGCACCGGCTGCTGCTGCATCGCCTGCTCCGCCTGCTCCGGCTGCCGGCGGCGGACGCGGTACCCCGCCCCCGCCCTTCATCAATGACTTTGCCATCTCGACCGTCCGCAAGGGAGTGTTTTGGACGGTGAGTAACAGTGGACAGATTTACAACACCATGGATGGTGGCGCGCATTGGAACAATGTGAGCAACGTTGGCCAGGACGCCGCCGTTATCTTCAACACCATCGAAGCTGGACACACCGACGTCAACACTGCGTATCTCTCCGGCCGGCAGGGAGGCCCTGGACAGGCGGGCTCCCTCGGCAACATCCCGTTGAGCAACATCCCGTTGATATGGCGCACCCACGACGGCGGCAAAACCTGGAGCAAGATCGTCAACGGATTGCCCACCGGGCAGGCTACCGGAAGCTGGGTCAACGTGGTCCGCGAGGACCCCAAACAAAAAGGTTTGCTCTTTGCCGGGACGGAGACCACCGTCTACGTCTCGTTCGATGATGGTGACCATTGGCAGTCGCTGCGCCAGAATCTGCCCAGCACCTCCATCCGCGACATGGTCTTTCACACCGACGATCGCATGAGTGACCTTGTCATCGGCACCTACGGCCGCGGTTTCTACGTTCTCGATGACACCACGCCTCTGCGCGAGATTGCAGAAAAGTCGCAAGCGATCGCAGACGCCCCGGTTTATTTTTTCAAGCCCGGGGATGCCATCCGCGCTCGCGTAAGCGATAACTGGGACCAGCCCCTCAATCCCGAGTTGCCGCACGCGTCGAACCCGCCGTACGGCGCCATCCTCTATTACCACCTGGCTCAGCCGGCTTCGGGCGAGATAAAACTGCAAGTGTTCGACGCCGACGGCAAACTCGTTCGCACCATGTCGAGCATTCCGCCGGCGCTTCCGGAACGCTGGCCCTATCCCGAATACTGGGTCGCCAAAGGGTCCGATCTGGCCTTGCCCACGAAAGCGGGCACCAATCGCACCAATTGGGACCTGCGTTACGACGATCCCCCGGCACTGAACCTGGACCTCGAAAATCAAATGAACGTGGCGCCGGGCGGATATGTCACTCCCGGTCCGCACGGACCGCAAGTCATCCCCGGCGTCTACACGCTCAAGCTCATCGTGGATGGAAAGACGTACGCCCAAACGGTCACGGTTCACAATGATCCGCGTGTCGGCGAGAGCGCCAAGGTGATGGCCGACCTGCGCGCCAAGAACAAGCTCTTGTCATTGGCATTCCAGGGCGCCAGGGATTCCGATGCCGGAAACTCAGACGTCTTGGCGGTACGCCAGCAGGTGGAGTCGTTGAAGGCCCATCAACTCCCCGTCGACGTGGCCGATGCGACCAAGAATATGGACGCCAAACTCGCCGCATTCGGCGGCGTTGCCGCCCGTCGAGACGGCAGCAGTGGAGGCTTCGGTGGACGGGGTCGCGGAGGCGCACCCGTGCCGGGTGCTCTCGTGCCATTTAATACCCTCAACGGCGACTTCAATGCCATTGTCAGCACGTCGCAGGTCGGGCTGGATGAAGCGCCGACGCGCGCCCAGATCGATACCTGGGAAGCTCACTGCAAGGAGTACAACGCTACGGTGGCGGCATGGAAGAAAATGCAGTCGGAGGACCTGGTCGCGTTCAATACCCTGCTGGGCAAGAACCATCTGGATCCGCTGCAGGTTTCATCCAGCACGCTGGTCGATCCGCCCTGCACTTTCGCATCCTCTGCCGCGCCGGGAAAGGGGGCAAAGGCGGCAGTCAAAAAATAGGCACGTCGCGGTTTTTTGCGGGCGAGGACGGGTGGTTCGTAGCACGTGTGAAACGTAACTGTTATCAACAATCAAGAAGGCTCATAACTTGGTACCAATGCTAAAACGATTGGTTCTATTTTTCGTCGGCCTGGTTTTGGGATGCACTGCTGTCGCACTCGGTCTAATAACCGCACACACTCCGCCGCTCTGGACGGCTGTGATTCTGTTGAGCGTAAGTATCACTGCGGTTGTGCTATTCACGCGCAGGTATCTTCGCAATGTGCAATTCACTGGAAGCTCGACGAGACAGAGGCTCGCACTGATATGCTGTCCTCTCGCTGCGCTCTTATTCATCGGCCCCCTTGTACAGGCCATCCGTAACAGGCAAGACATCCCGGTCGGTGCTGCTGTATTCGCTGCCGCATTCTACGTATTCATGTTATTCGTGCTCGGCTTCACGTTCGTGCGCGTCCTGAAGCGGCTGCTCAGTCCCCACGTATAGCGCAGATGTTATTGAATTCGGCGGATGATTGACGATAAATCGGCTGATCGTCACTGTGCGCTTTTCATTCGCCTTTTCCCGTAACTGCGCGCGATTTCGGGCTGCTCTACGCAGAAAAGTGCAACTTCGGGACACTCTTTCTCCGATCCCCAATTTGCTTTGACACTGCCCACGACCTTTCATAGAATCGCGCCGGTTCCAGAGTGCCTGCCGTGAGTACATCCTCGGCTGCGCGTGGGTTTACCGGGTCCGTTCCGTTGTGAGGAGGAGTGCGATGAAAAAGGGAAGAATCCTGTTCGTGATGATGTTGCTGCTCTCATTGTGCGCCGACGTCTGTGCGCAAGCTGCCCCGGCCGGCGCGCCGGCCAAAGGACGCAAGAGACGCGTTGCCGTACTCGATTTTGATTACGCCACCGTGCGCTCCACCGTCGCCGCTCTTTTCGGCAGCGACATCGACGTGGGCAAAGGCATCACCGACCTGCTGGTGACCAAACTGGTCAAGGACGGCACGTACTCGGTGATCGAGCGCAAGGCGCTCGACAAGATCCTGGCGGAGCAGAACTTCTCCAACAGCGATCGCGCGAATCCCGCCTCCGCCGCCAAACTCGGCAAGCTGCTTGGGGTCGACGCCATCATCGTGGGCAGCATCACGCAGTTCGGTAACGACACCAAGAACACGAAGGTCGGCGGCTCCGGTGGCGGCCTCGGCGGCTTCGGGTTGGGCGGCTTCAGCCATAAGAAGTCGAAGGCCATCGTCCAGATCGACGCGCGCGTCGTGAACATCGACACCGCCGAGATCCTCGTCGCCTCCGAAGGCAAGGGCGAGTCCAGCCGCGAGAGCACCTCGATGCTCGGCGGCGGCAGCAACTGGCACGGATTTGGCGCGGGCGGCGTGGACTTCGGCAGCAGCGATTTCCAGAACACCATCATCGGCGAAGCGGTGAAAGCCGCGGTGGACCAGATGTCGACCGGGCTGATCGCCGACGCCGGCAAAGTCGAGGCGCGGAGCATCAGCGTCGAAGGCTTGGTGGCGGCGATCGATGGCAAGACCATCGTCCTGAACATCGGGTCGAAGACTGGGATCAAGGTCGGCGACCAGTTATCGGTCGAGCGCGTGTCAAGAGAGATCAAGGACCCGGCGACCGGAAAGGTGATCCGCCGCCTGTCCTCGCAGGTCGGTACGATCCAGATCACCGACGTCGACGATATCTCGGCCGTCGGAAATCTGGTTACCGGCAGCGGTTTAAAGGTCGGCGACCTGGCGAAGACGATCACGCAGTAAATCGAGTAATCGAGTAATTGAAAAGCGGGGCGGAGCATCGCACGCGCACAGCCCGGGCAGGGAACTTATGGCAGATGCATACAAGTGTTCGGTCTGCGACCTGGAAGAAACCAGGTGCATCTGCGACAAGTACTGCGGCATGTGCCAGGGCGAACATGACGTCCGTCTTTGCAAGGACGGTCTTTACTATTGCCTGGAGTGCCGCGAGGCGTGCGACCTCCAGGCGCAGTACTGATAGGGATGAGGGCATAGGGCTCAGGGCGTAGGGAAAATCAAAACGAAAACCACAACGCCCTACGGCCTACTCCCTGAGCCCTATACCCTACGCCCTGAGCCCTACGCCCCTTCTACTCGCTCCCGGCGGCCGAGGATTTCGATTTAAGCAAGCGCGCAACGGTGTCGATCAGGTTCTGCGTCGATTCGCCCTTGACGATGCGGGCATCCACCAGTTGGTCCACGCGGGCAGGCAGGTCGTAATACGCCGACAGCATGATGATCGGGACGTGCGGTTTGAGCCGGCGCATGCGATCGGCCACCTCATCACCGTTCATCTGGGGCATGAGGAAGTCGAGGACGACGAGGTCGACCGGATTCTCTTCAAACAGGCGGATACCCTCGGATCCAGACGCGGCGATCAGGACCCGGTAGCCCTTCGACTCCAGGATGATCTTCCGCAATTGGAGACCGTTGATTTCGTCGTCAACGCATAACAACAAACGGTCGTGCACCCTAGCCTCTCCGGCAGAAATACGCTGTGCTGCAACCCGACAGCGGCGGGTCTGGGGACCTCGATCTTAGTTGAACCTGAAAGGAGGTAGGGGCACTCTATCGAGAATCGCGCAAAAAGGAAAGGTGCTGAGGGATTAAGGCCCGCACATTGGTAACGTTTCGTTGCCCGGAGACGTGGCAGCGTGTTAGGTTAACGGGTTGCGATTCCTCTCAGGTCCCGACTAGAGCATCCGGAGCAGAACCGTGTCCTCCACCACTGACGTTACCCCTTCCGTGCTTCGCAAGACCGCACTGAACGCTACCCACCGCCGGCTCGGGGCGAAGATGGTGGACTTCAACGGCTGGGACATGCCCGTCGAGTACAAGGCGGGACTGATCGCCGAACACATGGCGGTCCGGACGGGCATCGGCATCTTCGACGTCAGCCACATGGGCGACATCCGCATCCATGGGCGCGAGGCGCTCGCGGCGGTCCAGCACATCTCTATGAACGACGCGTCCAAGCTGGCCCACGGACAGTGCCAGTACTCGGCCATGCTGTATCCGCAGGGCACGTTCGTGGATGACGTGATCGTCCACCGGATGGCGGACGACGATTTCCTTTTTGTCATCAACGCGGGCACGCGCGAAAAGGACATCGACTGGGTCCGCGAGAATACGAAAGGGTTTGACTGCAAAGTCGAGCACCTGAGCGACGACTTCACCCAGATCGCGATCCAGGGCCCCAGGGCGCAGGAAACGTTGCAGAAGCTGACCGACGCCGACCTTTCGAAGGTGAAGTTCTACTGGTTCACGCACGGCACCGTCTGCGGCCTGAAGAACACGCTCATCGCGCGCACCGGGTACACGGCCGAAGACGGATTCGAGATCTACGTGCCCACCGACGAAGAGACCAGTTCGCGCGTGTGGAACCAAGTGATGGAAGCGGGCAAGGAATTCGGACTGCTGCCCTGCGGCCTCGGCGCGCGCAACACGCTGCGCCTGGAAGGCAAGCTGGCGCTGTACGGACACGAGATCTCGGACACGATCACCGTGTGGGAAGCCGGTCTCGACCGCTGGCTGAAGATGGAGAAGGGTGAGTTCATCGGCCATCGCGCGTTGGAGCGCCAGAAGGTCGAAGGCGTGCCGCGGGTGCTGGTCGGGCTCGAAATGATGGAGCGCGGCATCGGGCGCGACGGATACAAGGTCATGGACGAAGCCGGCAAAGAGATCGGATACGTGACCAGCGGAAGTCATGCGCCGTTCCTGAAGAAGAACATCGCGCTTGCGTATGTGCCGCCGCAATTCGGGCAGGTGGACACCATCGTCGCGGTCGAGATTCGCGGCCAGGCGGTGAAGGCGAAGGTCGTGCCGACACCATTTTATAAGCGGCCGCCGAAGAAGAAGGCAGAATAGATTTGTGATTGAGTGATTTGTGATTGGTGATTACGTCGAAGTAACTGGCAATCGCAAATCACAAATCGCTAAATCACAAATACCGGATCGAATTCGGATTCCTGGAGCTAGAAACAGATGGCATATCCCGCGGAATACAAGTACACGAAAGAACACGAGTGGGTGAAGATCGAGGGCGACACGGGCACCATCGGCATCACCGACTACGCCCAGAACTCGCTCGGCGACATCGTCTTCGTCGAACTGCCGAAGGTCGGCGCCTCGCTGGAGAAGGGCAAGACATTCGGCACGGTCGAGTCGGTCAAGGCCGTATCCGACATTTACGCGCCCGTCACGGGGACGGTGACGGCGATCAACGAGGAACTGACGAAGTCGCCGGAAAAGATCAACAGCGACGCCCACGGCTCCTGGATCGTGAAAGTGAAGCTCGCCAACGCGGGCGACTCCAGCGGATTGATGTCCGCAGCCGATTACGAGAAGTTCATCGCCGAAGAAGGCGGACACTAAGCGTTTAGCGATTGAGTGATTTGTGATTGAGTGATTGCGCCGGCAGTTGCGACGGGCGATCCATTCAATCACCAATCACAAATCGCTAAATCACCAATTCTTCCCCCGCCGCGATCTCCTGATAAAATCAAAAGTTCCATTCCTGAAAACCGATGCGCTATTTACCTAAGTCTCCCCAAGACCGCGAGCGGATGCTGAAAGAGATCGGCATTCGTTCCGTGGATGAACTGTTCGCGCCGATTCCCGCCGAATACCGCCTCAACCGCGATCTCGACATCGCTCCGTCGATGGCGGAATCCGACATCCTCGACTGGTTCAAGCAGCGCGCGGCCGAGAACGCCAACGGCTATACCAGTTTCCTCGGCGCCGGCGCCTACTCGCATTACCGCCCGGTGGTGATCGATTCGCTCATTTCGCGCGGCGAGTGGTTCACCGCATACACGCCGTATCAGCCGGAGGTTGCGCAGGGAACGCTGCAAGCGATCTTCGAATTCCAGACGATGATCTGCGAACTGACCGGCATGGAGGTCGCGAACGCGTCGATGTACGACGGTTCGACCGGCGCCACCGAGGCCGCGATGATGGCGGCCCGCGTGACCGGACGGCATGGCGTCGTCGTCGCCCGCAGTGTGCACCCGGAATATCGCGAGGTGCTGGCCACTTACGCCAAAAACCAGGGCATGCCGCTGGAGGAAGTCGGGTTTGCCGAGAACGGCCGCGTCGACGTCGACGCGCTGGAGAAGGCGATCACCGGCGAGACCGCGTGCGTGCTCGTGCAGTCGCCCAACTTCTTCGGCACGATCGAAGATGTCGCGAAGCTCGCGGACATCGCGCACAGCAAGGGCGCGCTGCTGGTGGTTGCGATCGCCGAAGCGGTATCGCTCGGGATCGTGAAGCCGCCTGCGGAAGCCGACATTGTCGCCATGGAGGCGCAGTCGTTCGGCATTGCGCCGACGTTCGGTGGGCCGTATGCCGGCGTCATCGCGACGAAAGAAAAGTTCGTCCGCCAGATGCCTGGACGTCTCGTCGGCCAGACCGTCGATAAGAACGGCCGCCGCGGTTTCGTACTGACGCTTTCGACGCGCGAGCAGCACATCCGCCGCGAGAAGGCGACCTCCAACATCTGCACCAACCAGGCGCTGGTGGCGACGATGGCCACGATCTTCATGAGCGTCTACGGACGCGAGGGCCTGAAGGAACTGGCAACGCAGAACCTCGCGAAGGCTGCCTACGGAGCAGACAAGATCGGCTATAACGCGACCGTGCTCTTCGAGGGCGCGCCGCGCTTCCATGAGTTTGTGATCCAGACGGAGCGGGATTTCGCGGAACTGCGGGAGCAGTTGCTGGAAAAGAAGATCATCGGCGGGCTGTCGCTGAAGAAGTTCTATCCCGAACTCGGGAATGCCTCGTTGTGGTGCTGCACCGAACTGACGCCGCGTACCGCCATCGACGAAGCGGCGCGTATTGTGGGCAGGCCCCCAGGAGACAGGGCCGACATTCGCATCTCGGTGGAGGTGTCGCAATGAGCCCGATCAAGAAGGCGACCACGCACGTCAACCAGAACGAAGGCCTGATCTTCGAGAAGTCCTCGCCCGGCAAGAAGGGTTACAAGCTGCCGGAACTCGACGTCCCCGAGGTCGACGCGGCGGAATTGCTCGGCGACTCGGCGCGCGCCGATCTCGGCAACATGCCCGAGGTCAGCGAGATCGAGATCATCCGCCACTTCACGCGCATGTCGACGTGGAACTACGGCGTCGATACCGGCATGTACCCGCTCGGCTCCTGCACGATGAAGTACAACCCGCGCATCAACGAAGTCGTGTCGCGACTGGACGGCATCGCCGGAGCGCACCCCTATCAGCCGGAGAAGGTCTCGCAAGGCGCGCTGCTCATCATGCAGGTGTTGCGCAAATGCCTGCTGGACATCTGCGGCATGGACGCGATCACGCTCCAGCCCGCCGCCGGCGCGCAAGGCGAGCTGACGGGCATCCTGATGGCACGCGCGTACCTGCAGTCGAAGGGGAATCCGCGCAAGCGCATCCTCATCCCCGACTCGGCGCACGGCACCAACCCCGCCACGGCGGCGATCGCCGGATACCAGGTCGAGAACCTGAAGTCGAACTCGGCCGGCATGGTCGACATCGCGTCGTTGCAGGCGCAGATGAACGAAGACATCGCCGCGCTCATGCTCACGAACCCGAATACGCTGGGCGTCTTCGAGCAGGACATCCATAAGATTGCCGACCTCGTGCACGCCAAGGGCGGCATCGTCTACATGGACGGCGCGAACATGAATGCGCTCGTCGGCAAGGTGCGCCCGGGAGACTTCGGCGTCGACGTCATGCACCTGAACCTGCACAAGACGTTCTCAACGCCGCATGGTGGCGGCGGTCCTGGCTCGGGACCGGTAGCGGTGAAAAAGATCCTCGAGCCGTTCCTGCCGGTGCCGGTCGTTGCGCAAAAGCCCGACGGAACGCTCGGTTTCGACTACGACCGTCCGCAGTCCATCGGCCGCGTGCGCGCCTTCTATGGCAACTTCGGGATGTTCGTGCGCGCGCTGGCTTACATCATGGCCAACGGCTGCGATGGCCTGAAGCAGACCACCGAGGACGCCGTCCTCAACGCCAACTACATCCGCAAAAAGCTCGAGGGCGTCTACGACCTGCCGTACAAGACGCCGAGCATGCACGAGGTCGTCTTCAGCGATCGCCTGCAGACTGCGAACGGCATCAAGACGGGCGATATCGCCAAGCGCCTGATCGATTACGGCTTCCATCCGTATACCGTCAGCTTCCCGCTTATCGTGCACGGCGCGCTGATGATCGAACCGACAGAGAGCGAGTCGGTCGAGGAGATGGACCTGTTCATCGACGCAATGAAATCGATCGCCGAGGAATGCGAGCAGGATCCCGAGTTGATCCTCAACGCGCCGCACACGACGAGAGTGTCGCGCCTGGACGAAGTCGGGGCAGCGCGTAAGCCGGTGCTGCGCTGGAAACCGGAGTAGCAGGCTCAAGACGCAAGGCACGACGGGCTGGGCAAATCTGCTCAGCCCGCTTGCTTTTCAGGATTTCTTGCCCGTGACGGCGAAAAAAGCGCTGGCTTCCTGTACGACCTTCTTACTGCCGCAGAACGGGCATTTCACATCTTCCTTGTCGTGTTCCGCGAGGGTGAGGGCCTTGGAAAACGTCTTGTGGCAGTCCTCGCAAAGGAATTCGTAGAGCGCCATGAGACACCTCCGCAACGAATGTGTAAATTCTAGTCCTCGTCCGAGGGCCCAGCAATGCCGCGCAAACATGCAAAGAGTTCGGCTCCCGGATTCCAGATCCGAGAGCCGCGCCTGATAGCCTGAGCCCTACTTTGCTTCTTTGATATCGACTGCGGCCCGCGTCTTTTCCCAATCGAAGTTCAGAGTAGCAGCGTTGCCGCCCTTCTTGTCGAGATGGGTGGTAAAGCGCTCGACCGTGCTCGGCAGGGTCGAGGTTTTCATGTCGATGCGGGCCAGGTCGAACTCCTTGCCCGGGTATGGAATGCCCCATTCGCCGGTCTTCTTGCTGATGATCAGCTTCCACGGGCCGTTTTGCTCCGCCTGGATGAACAGAGTGTAGTTACCCGCGGGAACATTGGTGCCGCCGACGTTTACGTTCGTGTCGGTCTCAAACGTGGTCGCTTCATTCGCACCTGCCCGCCATTCCTGTCCGTATGGTATGAGGTTGCCTACCACGACGCGGGGCTGCTTCGTCTTGGGATCGTTAATGCCGGGCTGGCTGTACTGGATGACGATCATCTTGCCGTCGGAAAATTTAACGTCCGTGCATGCCGGCGGGCTCGGCCGCGCGGCCTTCTTCTCGTCTTTCGGGATGTCGTTGCAAGCTTTTGGCGCGGATTTACCTTGTCCCGTTACTCCTCCCATCGGCATTTGCGCGAACGCCGATGCGGCCAGCACAAGACCTACAATTGCGAAAGACAGCTTCTTCATTCCTCATCTCCTCAAAACGATTTCATGGATCCCCACAAAGCGCGGCAATTCTATCAGCCCGTGTCGCTCCAAATTAAGAATGAAGAATTAAGAATGAAGACTGGACGCCCCGGGCGCTCTACATTCTTCATTCTTAATTCTTCATTCTTAATTCGTTCTTCTATTCCCGTTTTGGGTTGACAGGCGCGCCCGGATGAATAATTATTCATGAAGTGAATAATTATGCCAAAGCCGCCTGCCGTCGTCCGGACCGTCCGGGCCTCGCTGCCGTCCTGCGCGACTCGGTCAAGGAACTGCGCCAGGCCCAGCACCTGCTGCTCCTGCGTACCGGCCGCGGCAAGGCACGCCCGCTTGCTGCGAAGGTGGAAAAGGAATGGCCGGAAGTCCTGTGCGCCGTCGCGGCGACCGACCTGCTGGTGCTCGTGACGCCTTCGGGCAAGACGTCGTTCCGGCTGAGAAAGATCATCAGGGAGTGGATGTCGAAATGAGCCAGGAATTACAGACCGCAATCGTAGGAGCGACCGGCTACGCCGGCCAGGAGTTGACGCGCATTCTGTTCCAGCATCCGCGGTTGAAGCCGCCGCTGCTGCTCGCCCGCGAAGGCGAAGAAGCCGGCGAGATCGCGTCGCCCGTCGACGGTTCGCCGGTGCCGGTGTACCCGTTCGCGTGGAGCACGCTGCACAAGCACGGCGTGGACCTCCTCTTCCTGGCGACGCCCCATGAGATCTCGCGTGCCTTGGTGCCGATGGCGATCGATCACGGCCTGCGCGTCGTCGACCTGAGCGGAGCGTGGCGGCTGCACGCGCCGGAGAACTCGGCGGTATACGGTTTCGACGACATTGGTTCGCCCGAAGAGAAAGCCCTGATGGCGAAGACCGTCTATGGCCTGCCGGAACTCTGCGGCAAGAAGCTGCCCGACGCGCAACTGGTCGCAAACCCGGGATGCTATCCGACGTCGGTGATCCTGGCCTTGGCGCCGCTGATCAAGGCCGGGCTGCTCGACGCCACGCGCGGCATCATCTGCGACTCGAAGTCGGGCGTGAGCGGCGCCGGCAAGAAAGCGACGCAAGCAACGCACTTCGTCGAGACCGCGGAGAACTTCAAGGCGTACGCGGCCTTCACGCACCGGCACACCGGCGAGATCCTCGAACAGTTGGCGCTGAAGCCGCAGGAACTGGTTTTCAGCACGCACCTGCTGCCGATCCGGCGCGGCATCCTGTCGAGCATTTACAGCTATCTCGCGAAGCCCGTGACGAACGGCCAGATCGAGGAATGCCTGCGCGATTTCTATGCCGACTCGGCGTTCGTGCGCATCTTCGCTCCGCCGCGTTTGCCCGAGGTCAAGGACGCGCAGCACACGAATTTCTGCGACATCGGCTGGGTGCTCGCGCCCGACGGCCAGCGTCTGATGCTGGTGTCGTGCATCGACAACCTGCTCAAGGGCGCCGCCGGACAGGCCGTCCAGAACATGAACCTGATGTACGGCTGGAAGGAGACGGAGGGCCTGATCGCCGCGGCGCCGAGTCGCTACGGCACGCCGCAGTATTGGGAGTCATATCCCACCCTTCCAAAGGCTGTCAGGGCGGGGCACTCCGCGGGGGCGCTGAATTGAGGCTGGTAGTGAAGATCGGGGGCGCGCTGCTGGATCAGCGCGAGGTCGTGGAGCAGTGTGCTGTTTGTCTCGCCGGGCTCGTCGCGCAAGGCAATAAGGTCGCGGTGGTGCACGGCGGCGGCGGGGAACTGACGCGTCTGTTGAAGCGCGTCGGCAAAGAAAGCCAATTCGTCGGCGGTCTCCGCGTCACCGATGCGGAGACGCGCGACTTCGCTCTGATGGTCCTTGCGGGCGCGGTGAATAAGAGACTCGTAGCTGCGATGGGGATGGTCGGTCAGCCGGCGTTTGGACTTGGCGGTGGCGATGGCCTCACGTTCCGCGCGAAGAAAAAGCCGGGAGTGGACCTGGGGTTCGTCGGCGAAGTTACGAGCGTGAACGCGCCTGCGCTCGAGGCGATCTGGGCCGCGCGAGCCGTCCCTGTGATCGCCAGTGTCGCGCTGGGCCTCGACGGCGAGTATTACAACGTGAACGCCGACCAGATGGCGTCGGCCTGCGCCGCTGCACTCAGCGCCGACCGTCTCGTGTTTCTTACCGACGTCAGCGGCGTGTGGGACGCGAACAGGAACGTCATCGCGCAACTGGACGGCGATGGTGTCTCGCGCCTGCGTAACGACGGCGTTATCAGCGGCGGCATGTTACCCAAGCTGGAGGCATGCGAGAAGGCACTCGCCGGCGGCGTGAATTCCGTGCATATTCTGCCTGGGGCGAATCCCGAGGCATTGCAGCAACTGCGCAGCGGACACATCCGCATGGGGACCCAACTCGTCTCGTGACACCCAGAGCCCAAATCCGCACCCGCAAAGCGACGCTGCCCGACGCGGCATCGATCCACGGCCTCATCCTCGGCTACTCGCGGGAAGGCACGCTGCTACCGCGCACGCTGAGCGAGATCTGCGAGAACGTGCGCGACTTCACGGTCGTCGAGTACCGCGGCGAGATCATCGGCTGCGGCGCACTGCACCTGTATGGCTTGCACCTAGCGGAGGTCCGGTCCATTGCGGTGGCCAAGTCGGCGCAGAAGCTGGGCGCGGGCAGCAAACTAATTGGTGCCTTTCTCGATGAGGCGCAGGAGCACCACGTGTCACAGGTCTGCCTGTTCACGCGCGTGCCTGAGTTTTTCGGCAAGCTCGGCTTCGTCGAGGTGCCGCACGCAAGCCTGCCCGACAAAATCTTTAAGGACTGCCGCTCCTGCCCACTGTTCAACAAGTGCGACGAGATCGCGATGGTCTATGCGGGTGCTGAATCCGACCTGGCGTTGGACGATGAGGTCATCAGCCGTCCGGTGCTGCGCGTCTTGTAAATGTTCTCGCGTCTTGGAATGTTCTCGCATTTGTAAATGTTCTCGCGTCTTGTAAATGTTCTGCAAGCGCGAAGCGCGACAGATCGTAGCCCACGGCGTAAGCCGTGGGTTGCGATCGGTACAGACCGGGCACATCCCTGACAGATCAGACCGGGGACATCCCTGACACTCT
>CAZLJE010000057.1:0-18201 GCA_964559835.1 uncultured Terriglobales bacterium | reverse complement strand
GCCCGGAGAACAATCTCCAACTAGAGGCCGGATACATTTACGCAGACTGTACTTCTCGAACCACTCTCGGCTTGCAGGCCGGCGGCGGACCATACATTCACGTAAGTGTGCGCCGGTCCTTCGTCTGTTACAAGCGTGCTTCGTGAATCATCGCCAATCAACAGCATCAGGGCTAGAATCTTCTCGTCGGAACGTTTGTAGAAGGAGAAGTCCTTATGAAGTTCAAGTTGGCTTATGTGGCGTTCGTTGCAGTGTGCCTGGCGGCTTCCAGTGCGTGGGCCGACTCCCTGGAGCTGAAGAATGGCAGCCTGATCAAGGGCAAGTACATGGGGGGAACGGAAACTGAGATCAGCTTTCAGGTGGGTTCATCGGTCCAGAAGTACAACGTAGCTGACATCGTTTCGCTGAAGTTCGAATCGGAAGCAGCGGCGAGTGACATGCCGACGCGCCCGAAGAGTTCGCCTTCTACCGACACGCCGCCGGTGGAAAAGACTTCGTTCAGCGAAACGACGTCCGAGCCGGCCACCACGAAGTCAGCGGGGATGGTCACGATCCCGGCGGGTACACGTATCTCTGTGCGCACGATCGACGGCATCGATTCAACCAAGAACCGTGTGGGAGAACGCTTCCAGGCTTCGCTGGAAGAACCGCTCGTGATTGACGGGAACCTGATCGTAGAGAAGGGAGCCGACGTTTACGGCCGGCTGGAGGAATCGAAAGCATCCGGCACGTTCGCCGGCAGATCCCAACTACGGCTGGCGCTAACGGGCATCGTGGTGGACGGGCAGACGGTTCCGATGGTGACAGGTGAATATGAGTTGATCGGTAAGTCGCGTGGGGCGAGCACCGCAAAGAGAGCGGCCGGAGTCGGCGCCGTGGGAGCGGTCATCGGTGCGATCGCCGGCGGCGGCAAAGGAGCGGCGATCGGCGCGGCTGCCGGCGCAGGGGTGGGAGCAGGGTCTGAAGTCATCACCAAGGGAGATCAAGTGAAGGTCCCAAGCGAAACCTTGCTCGATTTCACGCTCCAGCAGGATGTGTCGATACCGCGCCGGAACTGAAGGGGTAGGTCGGGCCACGTGCTGCAACAACCTACGACACAGAGGGACAGAGACACAGAGGAAAGCATTTTCGATTTCTAATTTTCATTTTTGATTCTCTGTGGCTCTGTGCCTCTGTGTCGTTTTGTAGGCTTTTCCGCGTAAAATCAGCAGATTCCGCGGCTGCCCACGCATCACATAGAGGTGAGACTGGCGTCACAAAGGCTGTGTACATAGGTCGGCTATTCTGCACTTCGACTCATGTCGGAGGAGGCCGTTCCAGATGAAAACGGTATTCGTAGTTGGGGCCGGACCGGCGGGCATGTTCGCCGCCCAGAAGATCGCCCTGGCTGGTTTCCAGGTCGTCATTTTCAATCGCGACATCAAGCCCGGCGGTCTCGCCGAATACGGCATTTATCCCGAAAAAGACAAGATGAAGCTCGGGCTGCGAAAGCAGTTCGCCAAGGTCCTCTCGCTTCCCAACGTGCATTATTTCGGCGGCGTCGCCATTGGCGCCCAGCAGAAGCTGACCATCGACGATCTCATCGCGTACAAGCCCGCCGCTATCGTCTTCGCGAACGGCGCCCAGGGTTATAAGAAGCTTCGCCTCCCGGGCGAAGACGCGAAGGGCGTCTACTCGGCGAAAGATTTCGTCTACTTTTACAACCAGCTGCCGCCGTACTCGACGCAGGACTTCTCCTGCGGCAAGAAGGTCGCGATCGTCGGCATGGGCAATGTCATGGTCGACATCGCCCGCTGGGTGCTGCAGGACGACCCTAACCGCATCTGCGAGGAAGTGACCGTCGTTGCGCGCCGTGGCCCCTTCGAAGCTAAGTTCGACGAAAAAGAGATCAAGCACATCGACATGCACATGGACGCCAAGGACCTCCTGGCCGAAATGGAGCGCGTAAAGGACAAGGTTGCCGCCGTCGGGCAGGACGTTACCAACGCGGGCGACATCTTCCCGCTGCTCAAGCATGAATACACGCCGGCCAACACCCCGCGCCTGAAGTTCCGCTTCCTGTGCGGCCCGAAAGAGATCGTCAAAGGCCCCGATGGCCGCATGAGCAAGCTGGTCGTCACCGAAAACCTGCTGGTCAAAAAAGGCGAGGGAACTGCCGCCAAGGGCACCGATCAGACGGCGACGCTCGACATCGATACGCTGATCTTCGCTATCGGCGACGCGCACGATCCCAACTTCGGTCTTCCCATGGGACCGGAGGGCTACTCGACCAAGCCGGTTGAAGGCGAGGAGCGCTCGAAGTACCAGGTGGTCGATCCGCAGACCGGCGCCGAACTCCCGGGATTCTTTGTCGTGGGATGGTCGCGCCGCGCCAGCGATGGCCTGGTCGGCATCGCCCGTCATGATGCCGAAGTCGGCGCGACGTACGCGATCGACTACGCGAACAAGGCTACCGATGAATTCAAGGCCACGGCCGACGACATCGAGACCGCTCTGCGCGTGAAGGGTCTACGCATCGTCAACAAGCCGCAGATCGAGAAGTTGAACAAGATCGAAGAGGTGGAAGCCAAGAAGCGCGGCGTCGCCTACTTCAAATATCCGGATAACAACTCCATGCTCCGGGCGATCGAGAACGACGTCCCCGAAGCGGTGGCGACGACGTCCGGCGACTGACGAGCGCAACGCCCTCGTCCAAAAGAGTGCCGTCTTGCGACGGCGCTCTTTTTTGTTTCCGGCGTGACCGGCGAGACGCCGATGTTCCGCGTGGCAGGCGAGGCTTGCGTTACCGGTGACCGGCGAGACGCCGATGTTCAGCGTGGCAGGCGAGACGCGTGCGTTACCGGTGACCGGCGAGACGCCGATGTTCCAAAGAAACGGACTCTGAGTCGTTTCCCGATTCTGCACTCGCCTGATTCCGCGGTACTTCCGGATTCGCGATTCCCATTTCGGCCCCTTGCCACTGGCCCGTGTGATAAGCCTCACCGCATCGCGGCCCGTCCCCCCGCAGACTCAGGGGTTAGCCAGGAGGGCTTGCATGAAGCGGGTTGTGATCCTCGGCGCTGCCGGTCGCGATTTCCACGATTTCAATTGTCTGTTCCGCAATAACCCGGAGTACAACGTCGTCGCTTTCACCGCGACCCAGATCCCGGACATCGCCGGGCGACGTTATCCTCCCGAACTTGCCGGCACACTGTATCCGGACGGCATTCCCATCGTCGACGAGCGTGACCTCGAGTTCCTCATCCGTTCGCGCCAGATCGACACCGTGCTCTTCTCGTATTCCGATATTTCGCACGCCAACCTGATGCACCTCGCCTCGCGCGTCCTCGCCTGCGGCGCCGATTTCCAACTCGCCGGCGCGCGCCACACGATGGTCGACTCCAAAGTGCCGGTCATCTCCGTGTGCGCCGTGCGCACAGGATGCGGCAAGAGCCCCGTCTCTCGCCATGTGCTGGCGGAATTGCGCAACCTGGGATGGCATCCCGTCGTCGTTCGCCACCCGATGCCGTACGGCGATCTCGCCAAGCAGGCGGTACAGCGCTTTGCCACGCTGGCTGATCTGGAGAAGCACCAGTGCACCATCGAGGAGTGCGAGGAATACGAGCCGCACATCATGAACGGCACCGTCGTTTATGCCGGCGTCGATTACGCGGCGATCCTCCGCCAGGCCGAGATGGAAGGCGATCTCGTCCTTTGGGATGGGGGCAACAACGACACACCGTTCTATAAGTCCGACCTGGAGATCGTCGTGACCGATCCGCACAGGCCCGGACACGAGATGTCCTACTTCCCGGGCGAGGTCAATCTCCGCCGCGCCCAGGTAATCGTCATCAACAAGGTGAACACCGCGCCCGCCGAGGGATTGGAGATCGTTCGCAATAACGTCCGCCAGCACAATGCCGCCGCTACCATTGTCGAAGCTGCCTGCCGCGTGACGGTCGACGATCCCGCTGCCATCAATGGCAAGCACGTGCTGGTCGTCGAGGACGGTCCGACCCTCACGCATGGCGAGATGTGCTACGGCGCGGGCGTTGTCGCCGCCAAGCAGTTCCATGCGGCGACGCTGGTCGATCCGCGGCCGCACGCCGTCGGTTCCATCCGCCGGACATTCGAGAAGTACACGCACCTACACGACCTGCTTCCCGCGATGGGCTACAACGAGACGCAACGCCGCGAACTGGAAGAGACCATCGAGCGAACGCCGTGCGACATGGTCGTTATCGCCACACCGGTCGACCTGCGCCGGATCGTCAACATCAACAAACCGTGCGTCCATGTCGGCTACGAGGTCGAGGCCCTTACGCAACCGTCGCTGTGCGAGATCCTGGCGCAGTTCACTGAAGCCAAGCAAACGCGCCGCGCGCCCGAAGTCGCGCTGGCACACTGAAAAACACGTACGTCGTAGGGGGTAGGCGGTAGGTCGGCTCAGATTGCGATACATGCCAGAGGATCTGGAGCTCAATCGGCAATCGATAATCGAAAATCGTCAATGGTTTTCCGACCTACGCCCTACCACCTACGACCTAGCCCCTGAAGACTGAAGACCGACGACTGACGACTGAGGTTCCTATGCACTTCGACGATTTCCTCTCCCTCCGCGACTTCTCGCCGCAAGAGATCCTCCACCTGATCGGACTGGCTTGCCGCTTGAAGACCAGCCCCGCCGCGTACGTGTCCACGCTCAAAGGCAAGACGTTGGCCATGATCTTCGAGAAGCCGTCGCTGCGTACCCGTGTCACATTCGACGTCGGCATCCACCAGTTCGGCGGCTTCTCCATCTACCTTTCACCGGCGGAGATCAATCTCGGCAAGCGCGAATCCGTGTACGACGTTGCCAAGAACCTCGAGCGCATGGTCGAGGGCATCATGATCCGCACTTTCGCGCACGACATCGTCGAGAACATGGCGGCTTTTGCATCGATCCCGGTGATCAACGGGCTCACCGACTACAGCCATCCCTGCCAGGCAATGGCCGATACAATGACCATGCTCGAATTCAAGGGACACCTCGGCGGCTTGAAGGTCGCATTCCTGGGCGACGGCAACAACGTGGCGCACTCGCTCATGTTCGCGGGCGCGCAGTTGGGGGCGCACGTCTGGGTCGCTACGCCTTCAGGTCACGAACCGAAGATCGACGCCGCCGCCTGGGCCAAGGTCCGTTGCCAGCAGACCGGCGGCTCCATTCACATCACGAACGATCCCGCCGAGGCCGCCTGTGACGCCGACGTTGTCTACACCGATGTTTGGACGAGCATGGGTCAGGAGGCTGACGCCGCGGAGCGTCGCGCCGCCTTCGTCCCGTACCAGGTGAACGCGAAACTGTTTGCACGCGCCAAGCCCGACGCGATCTTCATGCATTGCCTGCCCGCGCATCGCGGCGAAGAAGTCACGAACGAAGTCATCGACGGCCCGAACTCCGTCGTTTTCCAGCAGGCCGAGAACCGGTTGCACGCGCAGAAAGCCATCCTGCTCGAAACGATGAAGGGCGTCCCGATCGGCTCCGAGCGGCACGCGGTCGAGAAGGAAGCGATGCATGCATGAAGAGGGTAGGTCGGAGGTCGTAGGTGGTAGGTCGGCGAAGCCAGCCGGATATCGCGACGACCTACCACGTACGACCCGCCGCTCGCGCACCGCTCTCATCGCGATCGGCGGCAACTCTCTCATCAGAGCGGGTGAGAAGGGGACTGTCGCCGAACAGCTCGCCAACGCGCGACGGACCGCGTCCGCACTCGTGCAGCTCATCGGCGATGGTTATGGTCTGGTGATTACGCACGGCAACGGTCCGCAGGTTGGCGCGGACCTGCTGCGATCCGAGCGTGCGGCCGACCAGGTGCCGTCGTTGACCCTGGATGTGTGTGGCGCTTCAACGCAAGGTGAGATCGGGTACATACTTGCGCAGTCGGTGCGCCACGAACTCTCGGCCTGCGGTCTCGGCACGGCGGTCGCGTCGATCGTCACGCAGACCGTCGTTGACCAGAACGATCCCGCCATGGTCCACCCGACGAAGCCCATTGGCCCTTTCTACTCGCTGGCCGAGGCCGACCTCCGCAGGCGCACGCTGGGTTGGAAGATAGTCGAGGATGCCGCACGCGGATATCGTCGGGTCGTCCCTTCACCCGAACCGGTCGAGATCGTTGAACTCGAGGTGATTCGGGATCTCGTCCGCGAAGGCGTACTCGTGATCGCCTGCGGCGGCGGCGGGATTCCTGTCGTGCGCGCGAATGGCGGTGTGCACGGGGTGGAGGCGGTGATCGACAAAGATCGAGCCTCTTCGTTGCTCGCGCTGCAACTCGGCGTGGACCTGTTCGTGATCTCGACTGATGTGGATCGGATTTACCTCGATTACAAAAAGACCGCCCAGCGCCCGCTTGATCTGATTACTGCGACCGGCCTTGAAGAACACTATCGCGCCGGACATTTCCCGCCCGGCAACATGGGCCCCAAGGTTGAATCCGTGCTTCGCTTTCTGCGCGACGGTGGACGTGAAGCGATCGTCACGTGCTACGAGCAATTGCATGCTGCCGTTACGGGGCACGCGGGGACGCACATTGTCCGTGATGGAGCACAAACGAGCGAACGGATACCTGACATTCACGAGGTTGCGCGATGATCGCGAATTTAACAATACGACCTACGACCGCCGACCTACGACCTACCGCTCTCCGCCACCTCACGGAATCGCAGCAACTGACCGTTCCAGTGTTACTCGAATTGTTCGCCCGCTTCCGCGACATGGAGCGTGTGGTCGCCCGCGGGGGCACGCTCGACTACCACCACCGCATTATGGCCGCGTTGTTCTATGCACCGTCCACCCGCACCCGGCTGTCGTTTGAAGCGGCCATGCACCGCCTCGGCGGACGCGTCGTGTCGACGGAGAACGCGCGTGCTTTTTCTTCCGAGATCGAGGGAGAGCAGGTGGAAGACACGATTCGCATCGTTGCCGGCTACTCCGACGTGATCGTCATCCGCCACCCCGACGAAGATGGCGCCAGCCGCGCCGCAGCCGTATCCCCCGTGCCCGTCATCAATGCAGGGGACGGCAATGGTGGCCAGCATCCGACGCAAGCGTTGCTCGACCTCTACACCATTTATCGCGAGCGTTCCCTCGACGGCCTCAGCATCGCGTTCATCGGCGAACTCGATCGCGGCCGGACCGCGCGGTCTCTTGCGTATCTGCTCGCAAAGTTCGAGCGCATCCGCATCTTCTTCGTTGCGCCTCCCGAAATGCAGATGAAGCCTGACATCCTCGAATACCTCGACCGTCACGGCGTTCATTACGATCTCGCTAGCGACCTCGACCGTGTCATCGGCGAAGTGGATGTGGTTTACCAGACCCGCATCCGACCGGAGCGCTTCTCCAGTGTTTCCTCGTATCGCATCGACTCTTCGGTTCTCCAGAAGATGAAGCCCGATGCCCTCATCCTCCACCCGCTCCCGCGCACCGTGGAGTTGGACGAGACCGTCGATTCCGATCCTCGCGCCCTGTACTTCCGCCAGGCGGCGAATGGGTTGTATGTGCGGATGGCGCTGTTGACGATGCTTTTGGATTCGTGAAAGGCGTATTCCGTATTACGTATTCCGTATTCCGGAGGACAGATGGTGAACGAAGCACCGGATCAGAAGAAGGGCGGTCACAAGGATTTGAAGGCTTGGCAGTTTGCGATGGACTTTGTTGTCGCGATCTATGCAATGACGCGGAGTTCCCCTCGCGACGAACTCTACGGGTTGGTAGCACAGTTGCGCCGAGCGGCGGTCTCGATTCCGAGCAACATCGCTGAAGGGTACGGCCGTCACTCTGCCAAAGAGCTTCACCGATTTGTGAACAACGCGCTCGGCTCGTTGCTTGAAGTGGAGACCCAGATCGAACTCGCTGAACGGCTCGGCTATATCACACAACAGATCTCCGCAAACGTGTTGCATCAAAGCAATCGCCTGAAACAGGTACTGAACGGACTTCGTGCATGGGCTGAAAAGGAACCGGCCGGCTGGATACCTTCAAACGCGAATTTTTAACCTCCCGCTCCGGAATACGGAATACGGGATACGGAATACGAGAGAGGCAGTATGACCACGACCACCGAGATCTCCCGCACTCAGGAACTCATCCACCTCGAAGAAGAATTCGGCGCTCACAATTACAAGCCGCTCGACGTGATCATCAAGCGCGCCGAAGGCGTTTGGGTCTATGACGTCGACAACAACCGCTACCTCGATTGCCTCGCCGCATACTCCGCGGTCAACCAGGGGCACTGCCACCAGAAGATCCTGCACGCGCTGATGGACCAGGCCGACCGCGTCACGCTGACTTCACGCGCGTTCCGCAACGACCAGCTCCCGCTTCTCTATCAACAGCTCCATGAGCTTACCGGCTTTGACATGGCGCTGCCCATGAATTCCGGAGCCGAAGCGGTCGAGACGGCAGTCAAGATGGCGCGCAAGTGGGGTTACGCGTACAAGGACATTCCCAAAGACCAGGCGGAAATCATCGTCTGCGCCAATAATTTCCACGGCCGGACGACGACCACGATCAGCTTCTCTAGCGACGAGCAGTACCGGCACGGCTTCGGCCCCTTTACACCAGGTTTCAAAATCATCCCCTTCGGCGACGCGAAGGCTCTGCGTGCGGCGATCACAGCTAACACTTGCGCCTTCCTCGTCGAACCGATCCAAGGCGAGGCCGGCATCCTGATCCCGCCGGACGGGTTCCTCCACGAAGCGGCGGAAATCTGCCATGCTCGCAACGTTCTTCTTATGTGCGACGAGATCCAGTCCGGCCTGGGGCGGACGGGCAAGCTCTTCGCTTATATGCACGAACGCATTCGTCCCGACGTGCTGATCATCGGCAAGGCGCTCTCCGGCGGTTTCTATCCCGTGTCCGCGGTCCTGGCGTCCCGAGAAGTCCTCGGCGTCTTCAAGCCCGGCGACCACGGTTCGACCTTCGGCGGCAATCCGCTCGCCTGCGCCGTAGCCCGTGCCGCTCTGAAAGTGATTGTCGAGGAGAAACTGGTGGAGCGGTCGGCTGAACTCGGCATCTATTTCCTCGACAAACTGAAGACGCTCCGCTCGCCGCACCTGTTCGAGGTGCGAGGCCGAGGCCTGTGGATCGGCATCGAGCTGACCGTCCCGGCGCGTCCTTACTGCGAGCGCCTGATGAAACAGGGAATCCTGTGCAAGGAGACGCACGAGAAGGTCATTCGCATCGCTCCGCCGCTGGTCATCACCCGCGAGGAGATCGATTGGGCCTTCGAGCGTATCAAGAAAGTGGTGGAATCCTAAGCAGACGCGCGCGATTCCGTATTCCGTATCACCTATTCCGTATCCCGGCTCGGCATTCCAATTCGGGACGCGGAATACGGGATACGGAATACCTTGCCGAAATTCTTCTTGCACTCTCTCCGGTTTCTTCTAACATTTGCGTGATTTTCCCTCGCGAGGCACGCCCATGCTTTCCGCACTTCTTCTTTCTCTCGCTCTCCTGCAGGCTACGCAGCAACAGGCGACACAGCCGATGGGCACTCCCAAGCCCCTGAGCGACGAGAAAGTCGAGAAGTGCATCATCGAGGGCAAAGTCACGTCTGCGGTGGATGGGATGCCGTTGAAGAAGGCGGCTGTGACGCTCATGGCGCAGCCGCAGCCGGGCGCGACGATCCGGCCGGTCGCGACGATCACCGACGCCGATGGCAAGTTCCTGTTCAAAGACGTAGAGCCCGCACGTTACACGATCAATATCGTGCGCAACGGCTACGCCCGCCAGAATTACGGCCAGCGTGTGCCCAACGGCCCCGGCACCACCCTGACGCTTGCGCCGGGGCAGCACCTCAAGGACATCAACGTCCGTCTTGTTCCCGGCGCGGCCATCAACGGCCGCATCGTCGACGAAGATAATGATCCCGTGGCTGGCGCGCAGGTCCGCACGCTGCGTTGGGGTTTCCTTCAAGGGAAGCGGCAGCTTCTTCCCGGAGGTTTCGCCACCACGGACGATCGTGGCCAGTACCGCATCTTCGGCATCACGCCAGGCCGCTACTACGTCAGCGCCACGTACCAGGGACCCAACTCAATGATGTTCATGGGCAGCGATGGCTCTTCGAAGGACTCCGAGGAAGCTTACGCCCCGACATACTATCCCGGCGTTTTCGACGCTTCACAGGCAACAGCCGTTGATCTGAAGGGCGGAGATGATATATCCGGCATCGTCTTTCGGCTCGCCCGCGTCCACGCTGTACGTGTCAGTGGGACAGTCCGTGATACCGACGGCCAGCCTGCCAGGACTGTGATGTTGCAGTTGTATCCGCGCGCCACTGGTTTGATGTCAACCATGCCGAACATGCGCTCCACCGATGACAAGGGCAATTTCTCGGTCGCCGGCGTGATGCCCGGTTCTTACGTCATCATTGTCCGCGGCATGATGGACCAGCAGCAGCTCTTTGGCCGCGCCGACATCGATGTCGGGACGAATGCTCTTGATAACGTAGTCATTCAGGTATCGCCAGGTGTGGAGCTCGAAGCCGAAGTCCACCTCGACGGTCCGGTGGATCTTACGAAGGGCACCGCGCGTCTCTTTCTCTCGCCCGAGGAAATGATGCTCCCGATCGGCGGCAATTCGGTGCAGGTAAAGGAAGCGGGCACCGTGACCTTTTCGAAGGTGTACGACGGTAACTACTTCGTCCGCGGTGGTCCTTTTCCAGACGACGCGTACCTCAGCAAGGCTGTCTTTGACGAGAAGGACGTCACTACCGAAGCCATCAAGATCCGGGGCGGTGGCAAGCTTGAGGTCACCATCAGCGCATCCGGGGCGCACGTCGAAGGCTCCGTCTTCGACAAGGACCACCAACCATATACCGGGGCTCAGGTCGTACTCGTGCCTGAGGAATCAAAGCGGAGTCGCCAGGAGCTTTTCCGCACTGGCACGACCGATCAGTACGGCCATTTCGTCCTTCGCGGTATTCCTCCTGGTACCTACAAACTGTTTGCCTGGGAGGCGATCGACCCCGGCGCCTATATGGATCCGGAATTCCTGAAGTCGTATGAAGATCAGGGCAAGACCGTCCAACTTGGCCCCGGCGAGCGCTCCTCGTCAGAACTAAAGGTTATCTCCTCGGCGAAAACCGGTCCCTGACCGCTATCCTGACTCTCGGCCCTGAGCCCTGAGCCCTGTGCCCTGAGCACCTGTGCCTAAAAATATGTCTTTTTGAATCCTCCCACCTTCTGGTACCATCCAATCTCCAGCAAAAAGGGCGATGTCCTGAGCAACTTTGCTGACGGGGTCCGGCATCGTAGCCGATGAACAGGCCCAAGCCCGCCAGATAAGTCTCCGTAAATTATTGAGACGCAGTAGCTTAGAAACCTAAGCACTCAGTCGGGCAGACTCAATCCAGAAGGAGTTCCCATGCGGTCGGACTTGGTATTTGAAGCTTTGCACACCTTGCGTAACCGTTATTTGCTTTGCCAGTTGGCGTCGAAGGCGACACGGAGATTCCATCGCCCCGCCACTCGCATCCAGGAGACGATGAACGACGTCCTGAGTAAGATCTCCGACGCCGATCGCGAGGACATCCTGCGCGAACCGGAAATTGTTGCAGAACAACAGCGTCGCGCGGCATAATATTCCTTCCCGGCGCGCCCCTTTCCGGCGGGCGCGCCCGTTGCTCTCCTGTACATTCCCTTATCAAAAATCCCTCGTAGGTAAACCATGACCATCGCTGAACTGAAAGAAAAGAACATCACCGAGCTTACCCGCATTGCTCGGACCCTCGACCTGCCTGGCGCCAGCGGTCTCCGCAAGCAGGACCTCATCTTTAAAATCCTGCAGGCCCAATCCGAAAAAGAAGGCCACATCTTCGCCGAGGGCGTCCTCGAGATCCTTCCTGACGGCTACGGTTTCCTGCGCTCGCCGGACTATAACTATCTTCCCGGCCCGGACGATATCTACGTTTCGCCCTCGCAGATCCGCAAGTTCGACCTCAAGACCGGCGACACCATCTCCGGACAGGTCCGTCCTCCGCATGAGGGCGAGAAGTATTTCGCGCTGGTCAAGATCGAAGCCGTCAACTTCGAATCGCCCGAAGAAGCGCGCAATAAGATCCTGTTCGACAACCTGACGCCGCTCTACCCGCAGGAACGCTGCAAGCTGGAGACCGTCAAGGACAACATCTCCGCTCGAGTAATGGACCTGCTCACGCCCATCGGCAAAGGTCAGCGCGGCCTGATCGTTTCTCCGCCGCGAGCCGGCAAGACGATGGTCCTGCAGAACATCGCCAACTCGATCACCACGAACCATCCGGAAGTCGTGCTCATCGTCCTCCTGATCGACGAGCGCCCGGAAGAAGTGACTGACAGGCCGCGCTCGGTCAAGGGGGAAGTCATCAGCTCCACCTTCGACGAGCCCGCCGCGCGTCACGTGCAGGTCGCCGAGATGGTTATCGAGAAGGCCAAGCGCCTCGTCGAGCACAAGCGCGACGTCGTCATCCTGCTGGACTCGATCACCCGTCTCGCGCGCGCGTACAACACGATCGTTCCGCCGAGCGGCAAGGTGCTCTCGGGCGGCGTGGATTCCAACGCGCTGCAGCGGCCGAAGCGCTTCTTCGGCGCGGCGCGCAACATCGAAGAGGGCGGGTCGCTGACCATCATTGCTACCGCGCTCATCGATACCGGCTCCCGCATGGACGACGTGATCTTCGAAGAGTTCAAGGGCACCGGCAACTGCGAAATCATTCTCGACCGTAAGCTCAGCGACAAGCGCGTCTTCCCGGCCATCGACATCCAGCGCTCGGGCACGCGTAAGGAAGAGCTCATCATTCCGAAGGAAGACCTGCAACGCATCTGGGTCCTCCGCAAGGTGCTCAACCCGCTGTCGCCGGTCGAAGCCATGGAACTGCTCATTGACAAACTCAGTAAGACGCCGAACAACGGAACGTTCCTGTCGAATATGAGCAGCTTGTAGCCGCAAGGCCCAAGGTACAAGGCGCAAGGAACACGGAAGCCCGGACTCGCTCCGGGCTTTCTTTGTTTTGCGCGCAAACTGCTGCGCGCGGGCTGGTACTAAGGCCAACGTTTTCCTGGCTGACGGCGGCCGAAATCCGGTTACACTGCAGGAAAGCATGCAGTCCGCAGTAGCCACGAACATCATTGCGTTCTCGTCCGAGCCGCGGACGGATTCCGTGCAGGCCCTCGCCGCGCGGGCCCTAACCGCCCTCGATGCCGACGGCGTCGCCATCGCGCTCAGCAACGGGAACGAGATCGTCTGCGAGGCCAGCCTTGGCGCGGCGCCGGAGGTCGGTGCAAAGCTGGACGCATCCTCTGCTCTTTGCGGGCAATGCCTGCGGACCGCCACGCCCGTCATCGATTCGCGCCCGGCCGACGGCAGCGGCCCCCCGGCGTATTCGGTCGTGGTTGTTCCCGTCCTGGAAGCCGGGCAGGCGATCGGTGTGTGCGTCGCTTTTTCCGACCATGAAAACGCTTTCTCGTCGAAAGCCGTTGTTACACTCACACACACTGCCCAATCTGTCGCGGCCCTTCGTGCGCCCAAAGCCGATCCCGTTACCACCGCGGCTGTGACGGCGGACGTTCCCAAGCCCCCAGCTCCCGTTGACCCTCAAGTCTTGGAGGAAATCGAGCAACAGATCGCGCTGTTCGCGCGCGCTGAAAAGCGAAGAGTGCGCGTCGCTCTCGCCGTGAAAGTGGCGTGCGCCGCTGTCCTGTTGGGCGGCATGGCAGCCTCGTTTGTGCCCGACCGCGTCTCCGCCTCGATGGCGCCGATCTTCCATCGATTCGAGCACTCACCTGCGCCTTCCCATTCGGCTGCCGGTGACCGGGCCAGCCGGCGATGACTCGCTGTTAGCGGATAGCCGCGAATAGCTCGCTGTCGTATAGTGCCCGAAACTGTGGGGGGCGATGCGCGAGATTCCTGAAACGGCTCTCTGGGTTGCAGTCTACCGGGCTCGGGAGAATGAGCATCTGTTCGCCGCGTTCGCCAGAAGGCGCGCATAGGGATCGCGGAATGCGGCGTCCGGACAATGATGACCATCATGGCCCGTTACTTACTCGCCCGCAGCACCTGCGGCCCCTTGACGATGATGACTCCCTTCATGCCCGCCGTTTCATGCAGCGTGCAGACGTAGCGGTACACTCCCGGCGTATCGAATGTGCGGCTGAAGGTCTGGCCGGGCATCATCATCGCCGAAGCGAACGGCCTGGCTCCAGAAGGCAGCTTTATGTCGACAGGCAGGACTGCCTTGGCCGGGTCGCCGACTACGTTGTGAGTGACCTGAGAAGAGTTCTTCCACACCACGGTCTCGCCGGCATTCACTTCGAGCATCGCAGGCTGGAATGCCATGTCGCTCATGCCGATCACGCGCTTACCGTCTCGAGCGGTTTGCGTACGCTTCGCCACGAGCTTGGCCATCTGTGCCGCGGTCATGTTCACGGTACATGTGGGCGCCAGCGCGTCAACGGTATCGACCACGAAGCTGGGCAGGTTCGGGTCTTCCATGGCCATAATGCTCCCGAACCGGCCGCTCACGTGCACGATCCGATTGCCGTTTTCCGAGAAGAGCAGCGCGTGCCCTTCCAGCCGATATTTCTTCGCGGACTGAAACGCATTCAGGATCGCCCTGCCGTCGGGCGCGAGTGTGAGACAGCCATTCAGGCCGGTAGCAGCGGCGCGTGGCATGGTCGAAGCCGTAGTGCCATGGGTGGCGTGCTTGATTCCTTCCATTTTGCCCGCATCCATGTCGCTCATGCCCATGTGCAACATGCTTGCTTTATCCATCGCACCCATCGCGTGAGTGGCGGCAGCTGGGTCCGCGGCGGCGAGAGGCTTCTGGCTCTCTGCTTCATCGGCGTCGGTGATGCCGCTTACGTGGCCTGCGACTGCTACCGTGACTTGCTGTGGCGTCGCCATCCCGGCGTGCATCAGCGTACCGTCATCCTGGCCGGCGATCTTGATGGCAGCCATCAGCCCTTTCGACATCCGCGCGATCGAGTGATCCATGAGTGCAAAATTGCCGGGGACTTTGGCGGCGAACTCCAAAATCGCGGCAGCTCCCGGCGGGACGCCCGCAGTCTGGACGTTCGTGAGCGGCGGCGAAGTCACTGTGCCGTCTTCATACACCTTTGTGAAAATCTCGCCGACCGCGTGCGTCGCTGCTGCCTGGTTCGGTCCCGCGTTCCCGAAGAAGATGCGGACCGTCTCGCCGACATTGGCCTTCATCACGTGCCCGGTCATCAGCGCGTCCACGGCGCCATTGAACACGTAGTATTCAGGCGTTTCGGCCATCAATTTCGCGGGGCTGAACTGCTGCAATCCTTCTTTGCCCTTCGGCGCCGTCGTATAGACCTCGCCTTGCATGACGTAGTACTCGTGGTCCACCTGGGGAAGGCCGCCTTCGGGTTCGACCAGGATCAGGCCGTACATGCCGTTGGCCATATGCTCCGCGATCATCGGTGTGCCGCAGTGATACACGAACAGTCCCGGCGTGGTCGCCTGGAAGGTCATCGTCTTCGTTTGACCGGGCATGACCTGCGTCAGGGCTGCGCCTCCGCCGGGACCGAGGGCCGCATGCAGATCGATGGAGTGCGCCATGTGGCTGGTGCCGTCATTGCGGAGGGTCAGTTCGACCGTGTCGCCCTGCCTGACCCGGATCATTGGTCCGGGAAGTTTTCCATTGAATGTCCAGTAGCGATACGTGGTGTTCGACGAAGGATCGAGCGTGCCGAGCACCTCTTCGGCGGTCAGCGTCACCTGCACGACGGCAGGCGAAGTGCGCGTGACCGGCGGAGGAACATCGCTCGGGTCGCGGACGACATCAACGAGCTTCGCGCTTTCACTCTTTTCGCGGCCGGTGTCCAGTGCCACCGCAAACAGCGGTGCAACCAGGAGCAATACCAACAAACCTTGCGCTACTACGGACTGAATATGAGAGCTATGTTTCATCGCTTCACCCCTTGTTTCGGGTTTCCTGCCTTTACACTCCCATAATGGGAACAAACGGCTGGGCGAGCGATGACTTATGTCACGGCACTCCGTGGACGGACACGGTTTGAGAAGGCCGCGCCACGGATTACACGGATGTGAGTGCCGGGACTATTGACTGTTGATACCATCACCTCGTGACTGACGCGCAAGACGATGTGCTGGCCGTCTCCGACCTGACCAAGAACTATGGCCGGACCATCGCGGTCGACAGGATTAATTTCGCAGTCCACCGTAACGAGATCGTGGGACTGCTCGGTCCGAACGGCGCCGGGAAAACGACAACCATCAACATGGTGCTTGGCGTACTGGAGCCGACGTCGGGCAGCATTTGCGTTGCCGGGATCGACGTTGCGACCAGCCGCTCCCGCGCGCTTGCCCGAACGAACTTCGCTGCCGTGTACGCCCCGTTGCCCGGTAACCTGACCGTCGCGCAGAACCTGCGCGTATTCGGAATGATCTACAGCGTGAAGCAGCTCACCTCGCGCATTGAAGAACTGCTGCGGGAGTACGATCTCGAACGCTTCCGCGACACAAAATGCGGCATTCTCTCATCGGGCGAGCAGACCCGCGTCTCTATCGCCAAGGCGATGCTGAACCGTCCGGAGTTGCTTCTGCTCGACGAACCCACGGCGTCGCTCGATCCCGCGAGCGCACGCGACATCCGCCGCTGCATCCGCCAGTTCGCCGAAAAGGGAACCGGGGGCGTGCTCTGGACCACGCACAACATGTACGAAGTCCAGGAAGTTTGCGACTGCGTGCTGTTCCTGGCCAAAGGCAGGATCCTGCTCCAAGGAGATCCGAAGACTCTGCCGGCCGAACATGGAAAAGCAACGCTCGAGGACCTGTTCGTCACAGTGGCGCGCGAACCGCTGACGCTGGAAGTGCATTGAGGACGGTTATTGGTTGTTGGTTATTGGTTCTTGGTTTTTGGTAACCAACAACCAACAACCAAAAACCAAGAACGGTTTTCATGAGAGTTCTAGCGATTGTGTTGCGGCAGTTCTACCTCGTGCGGGGAAGCACCTCCCGCATCGTGCCGATGTTCGCCTGGGTCGCGATGGACATGATCCTTTGGGGCCTGATCACGCGCTACCTCAACGTGGTCAGCAACTCCCAAATCAACTTTGTGCCCGCGCTGCTCGGCGCCGTACTGCTGTGGGACTTCTTCAGCCGTGTCATGGCGGGCGTAACGATGGCGTTTTTCGAAGATGTCTGGTCGCGGAACTTCCTGAACATCTTTGCCACGCCGATGACGATCGGTGAATACATCGGCGGTTTGGTCCTGTCGAGCATTTGCACCAGTACGGTGGCGTTGATCGTGATGCTTGTGCTTGCCACCGTGCTGTTCGGCTTGTCGTTCTTCAGCTACGGCACCATTGTGATTCCATTCCTCCTTGTTCTGTTTCTGTTCGGCATTGCTCTCGGAGTGGTGGGAAGCGGGATCGTCCTGCGCCTCGGCCCGGCGTCCGAGTGGTTCGTCTGGCCGATTCCCGCTATCGTTACGCCATTCGTCGGCGTCTATTACCCGGTGTCAACGTTGCCGCGCCCTTTGCAATATCTCGCGCACGCTCTGCCGCCGTCCTATGTGTTCGAAGGCCTGAGAGCAGTCATTGCCGGACATGCCGTATCCGTGTCGTCGCTGGCTCTCGGCGCAGCCCTCGCGGTTGTGTACCTCTTGCTCGCGTGCTGGTTCTTTACGCGCATGTACCACCACGCCGTCCGCACCGGCCTGATCGCGCGCTACAGCGCCGAAACGATTAGCTGAAAGTTTCCCGTAGTCCAAAAAAGAAGAGCCATCGCCTCGGATGGCTCTTCTCATTACTCATTACTCAGTACTGCTCTAGGCCCCCGACTTGATCCTCATGCTGTAGAACGACCGGAACACGAAGATGAAGCTCACGATGAAAAAGCCGATGGCAAAGACATGTGTCAGGCCAGTGCCCTGATCGTGGGCGAGCGATACTGCCAATTCAACCGCCAGCAGGCCGAACAGCGTCGTGAACTTGATAACGGGATTCATCGCCACCGACGACGTGTCCTTGAACGGATCGCCGACTGTATCGCCAACGACCGTTGCGTCGTGCAGCGGCGTGCCCTTGGCCTTCAATTCCACTTCCACGATCTTCTTGGCGTTGTCCCAGGCCGCGCCCGCGTTCGCCATGAACATGGCCTGGTAGAGGCCGAAGATAGCGATCGCGATCAGGTAGCCGATGAAGAAGAACGGCTCG
>CAZLJE010000056.1:0-20418 GCA_964559835.1 uncultured Terriglobales bacterium | reverse complement strand
CCCAGCCGAGCACGCCGAGGCCGTTGATCATGGTCGTGTGCGAGTCGGTGCCGACCAGCGTGTCGGGATATGCCGCAAGCTTGCCGTTGGATTGATTGACGAACACCACGCGCGCCAGGTACTCGAGATTGACCTGGTGCACGATGCCGGTGTCGGGCGGGACAATGGCGAGGTTCTCGAACGCGGTCTGTCCCCAGCGCAAGAACGCGTAACGCTCGTGATTGCGCTGGAGTTCGAGGTCGGCATTCACCTGGAACGCGAACTTCGTGCCGAACTCGTCCACCTGCACCGAGTGGTCGATGACCAACTCGGCCGGCATCAGCGGATTGATGGCCGCCGCATCGCCGCCCATTTTGCGGACCGCGTCGCGCATGGCGGCCAGGTCCACCACGGCGGGAACACCGGTGAAATCCTGGAGCAGTACGCGCGCGGGCATGAACGCGATCTCCTGCGACCCGGCGGCGCCTTTCCACGCGGCGAGGGCGCGGATCTCATCGGCCTTCACGGCCTTGCCGTCCTCGTGGCGGAGCAGGTTCTCCAGCAGGATACGGAGCGAGTAGGGCAGGTGCGTGGTCTTGATTCCCTGCTTGTCGAGGGCGTCGATGCGGAAGATCTCGTACTCACGGCTGCCGACCTTCAAGGTTGAGCGGCTGCCAAAACTGTTCGTCATAAGACCTCTCAAATAAGTACCAAGTACTTAGGACTAAGAAGGTGAAGACACCCGGAGTTTTCGCGTCGGTCGGAGTAACTCTCTATCTTAAAACCGGCGATGGACATTCGGGAGGGTTATTTCTCACAGGTGCGTGTGACCCTAATTCCGGCGCGCTACGGAAGACGCGGCGTATGTCGGCGCATAAATCTCACGACACGCGCTCACGAGAAGCCATCGAACCTGCGATGGACGTGGTGTATTTGCCGTCGTCCAAGTTTCGAACTTGGGAGCAGAATCGGATGAGAATGACATTGTTAGCGTTTCTCCTTGTCGGCGCGGTAGCGTTCGCACAGAGCACCGGCAGCAGCACTAGCGGTACCCAGTCGTCCACGGGATCGCAGGCGGGACAAAGCTCCAGCCAGAGCAACCCGCAAACCCAGCAGCCTGGACAGACCGGCAGCCAATCGCAGCAGCCGGGAGCTGTCGGCAGCTCGACCAGCACCAACCCGAGTTCTTCGGGTACCGCGACTCCGGACACCGGCGCGGCCGGAACGAATCCGTCCAGCTCGAATCCGTCGACTTCGAACCCGCCGTCGTCGGGAAATCCGGGCACCGCGGGCGACACCAGTGCCGGAACCTCGGCTTCATCGTCGAACTCCAGCACTTCCAGCGGTAGCAACAAGAGTTCCAACAGCAAGGGCGGCGGCGAGATCGCGCTCCTGACTCTGCTGGGCTCGGGGCTCGCCTACTACGGGCTGCGTCGCCGCCAGTAAACTGACGTGGAACTTTCGCCTGCCACAACGCCGGGGATGCGGCCAGTGAGCGTGCCCACGCTCGAATTCGTGGTGCGCGCGTTGCTGGCCGCCGTGGCAGTCGTGATCTGCTACCAGTTCCGGTGGGATTGGTTGCGGTTTCTCACCTCGGAGCTGAACCTGCGGCTCGACGCGCTCGCCGGCGTGAACCTGCATCGGTCCTCCTTCGACACAGTGCTGTGGCGTGGCGAAAGCTATCGTTACGTCATCGCCTGTACGTTCGCCGACGTATGGTGCGGCGCAGTCCCGCTCGTTTGGGACCTGCGCCGCACCTTCGTCTCGAATCTCTCGCGCATCCTTCTGTTCGGGCTCGCACTGGTTGTGTTTAACGTCTTTCGCCTGTCCCTGAGCGATGTCGTGATTGCGTGGGGCGCCCCATGGGACCTCGCGCACGGCATCATCGGCGGCCTCGCGTATTTTGCCGTGTGGCTATGGATATGGGACCAGCGGACCTGGCCGGCATTCCGCGAACGGTCAGCCCCACTGCTCTCGCAGGCGACGCCGTCGTAAGAGAATCAGCGCTTCGCGATGGCGTCCAACTCCGATCCGGCCAACAGGAACGCGCCTACTCCGTACACATAGCTCGACGTCGGGTGATAGGCATCGGGGCGCGCGCCGATCGGCTGTATGCACCCGAGCCGCCCGTCTTCGTAGATATGCGAAACCAGCCCACTCCACGCTTTCTGCACGACCGGCATGAACTCGGATTTATTCAGCAGCTTGTGATGGATGCCCCACGCCAGCGCGTACGTCGCCAGCGCGGAGCCTGAACTTTCCGGCAGCGGGTACGCCTTCTCGTCGAGCAATCCCGGCCGCCATAGCCCGTCCGGCATCTGTTGCGCGCGGAAGGTCTGCGCCATGTCGCGGAACATGCGGACGTATTTGCCGCGCGTCGGAAAGTCTGCGGGCATGTTCGCCAGTGTGCGCGCCAGCCCGGCTATAACCCATCCGTTCCCGCGCAGCCAGAAGAGCTTGCGGCCGTTCGCCTCCTTCGCGTTCAGGAACTTCTCGTCGCGCGAGAACAGGTGCTCCTGCTCGTCATAGAGCTTTGCCGCCGTGATCCACCACTGGCGGTCCATGTAGTCGAGATACGAGCGGTCGCCGGTCACGCGCGCGAGGCCGCTCCACACGGGCGGATCCATGAACAGCGCGTCGCACCACCACCAAAGCGGATTCGACGGATCATCCGGCTGCGCCTTCACCTCGTCGAACGTTTTCCGGATGCCCGCGATCATCTTCGGATCGTGCTCGAGCTCGTAGATCCGCAAGTACGATTGGCCCACCACATGATCGTCGGCGTGCGCGAGCCGCGGCCCGAGCTGCCACTCGTTCTTCACCGCCATTTGCTTGACGGCCTCGCGATACTTCGGGTCGCGCAGCGTGTCGGAAGCGGTCACCAGTCCGGTCTCGAGCACAGCCTCCGTCCAGTCGGTCGCCAAGTCCTCGTGCATCCGCGGCAACTGCCAATCGGCGACCTTCTTCATCGCCTTCTCGATGTCGCGTTTCTTCAGTTCGGGCGAGAGGTCTTTGGCGAGGGGATAGTCAGCCGGTGCATCGCCGACGTTCTCGTGTGGCGTCGTGCGTCCTTGCCGGTTCGAGGGCGTGGCTGGTGGTTGTTGGGCGCTGGCGACAGTCAGTCCTGCGACAATGAGTGCGATAGTAGAAAAAGGTCTGAGCATTTCGCGCAGAATCATACGCGAAGCACAGGTCGTATCACTCTGTCGAGATGACGCGCACGAATTTTCCGCGTGAACGCGCCCGATTTTCGGAGCACAATAAGCGCCGTTCACTCCTGCGATAAAGGATTGCCTATGAGTACCGTCGCGCCTCCTCCTGCGGAACTTCCTCCCCCACCTCCGCCTCCGTTCAAAAATCGGCGCGGATGGCTCACCGCTTTCGGCATCTTCGAGATCCTGATCGGCTGCCTGATCGTCCTGTTCATGGCATTCACGGTGTTCACCTTGAAGACCGCGCCGTCGAACCCGAATGCTCCAGCCCCCGAGCCGCGCGCCATCGCCATCATGGCGGTCTTTTATGTCGTGATCGCCTTCGTATTTGTCATCATCGGAATCGGCAGCATTCACGCTCGACGCTGGGCGCGGATGGCGATGCTGATCATCGCCTGGATGTGGCTCGGAATCGGCATCATTACCGCCTTGGTCATGGCTTTTGTGTTCCCTATGATCATGTCCAAGGCTCAGAAACAGGCGGTCACGCCGATGCCCGAAGGCGCGAATACCATCGTGGCCATCGTGATGTTCGTCTTCATCGGAGCCCTATTCATCGTCCTGCCACTGATATTCATCCTCTTCTACAGCAGCAAGAACGTGCGCTTGACGTGCGAGAACACCTCGCCGGCCGCAGTCCCGAGCAAGCCTGTCCCGGTGTGGATCGCCTCCGGATGGTTCGCGCTCGGAGCGCTCGGCTACATATTCGTTGTCATGAAGCCGGGCTTTCCTTTGCTGGGCATGATGCTGACCGGCTGGCAGGCGATCGCCGCTGCGGCTGTGATGGAGGTGTTCACCGTCTGGTTAGCGTGGAACCTTTACCAGCAGCGAGCAGTGGCGTGGAAGGCCGCAGTCGCGTTTCTGCTCTTCGGGTGGGTGTCGACCATCGCAACCGTTCTGCGCATGGGCTTCCTCGGGATGTATCGCGCGATGGGCTACACCGAAGTCGAACTGACAAAGATCATGCCTTTCGTGCGGTATGGATTGATCGGCGGCGCTGTCTTCGGCGCGGGGTTCCTCATATTCCTGCTGCTTACGCGCAAATATTTCGCGGATGAACCAGTGATGCAGGCGAGCTAGTCGCCCGCCTTCGCCGGCGCCAGCTCGCCCGCGAAATCCGTCAGCAGCTTCTTTAACCTATCCAACACTTCCTCGGCGACGGTGTTCCGGAGGTTGAACTTCAGCACCCCCGCCGGTGTAAACATCGCGCCGCGATTCTGCGCGACGAATTTTGCCAGCTTGCCCGGATCGACGCTGTTCGTCTCATTGAACCGGATGCTGATCTGGTCGCGCTTGCGTTCGATCGCCGCCACGCCCACTTTTTTCGCCAGCAGCTTGAGCGTCGCGTACTCCAGCAGGTTCTTGACCTGCGGCGGCGGATCGCCGTAACGGTCCTGCAACTCGCCCGCAACGTCCGAGAGCTGCGATTCGGTCTCGACGCCCGCGATGCGCTTGTACATCCGCAGGCGCTGGTTCTCTTCGCCGATGTAGCTGCCCGGAATGCGGATGTTGAGCCCGAGGTTAAGCTGCGTCTCGGCTTCCTCCGGCCCGATCTCGCCCTTCATTTCGGCGACGGTACGCTCGAGCATCGATGTGTACAGTTCGAAACCGACGGCATCAATGTGCCCGCTCTGCTCACCGCCCAGCAGATTTCCCGCTCCGCGTAATTCCAGGTCGAGCGCCGCAATCTTGAACCCCGCGCCCAGATCGCTGAACTCTTTCAATGCGGCGAGCCGCCGCCGCGCGATCGGCGTCAGCTCGAAATCCGCCGGCACCATCAGGTACGCATACGCGCGCCGGTTCGAGCGACCGACGCGTCCGCGCAACTGGTACAGCTCACTTAAGCCGTGGCGGTCGGCGCGGTTCACGATCATCGTGTTGCACAGCGGAATGTCCAATCCGTTCTCGATGATGGTCGTCGCCACCAGCACGTCGGCTTCGTGACGCATGAAGGCCAGCATGATCTTCTCCAGTTCGCCTTCACCCATCTGTCCGTGGCCGACCAGCACGCGCGCGCGCGGTACCAGTTCTTTTATGCGCGCGGAAATCTCGTAGATCGTCTCGACGCGGTTGTGCACGACGTAGCACTGGCCGCCACGGTCGAGTTCGCGCTCGATCGCCGAGCGTACGATCTTCTCGTCCCAGGGCGCGACGACGGTCTCGATGGCGATGCGGTCGCGCGGCGGGGTCTCGATCACGCTCATGTCGCGTAGTCCGACCAGCGACATGTGCAGCGTGCGCGGGATGGGCGTCGCCGACATAGTCAGCACGTCCACTTCTTTCTTCAGCTGTTTCAGGCGCTCCTTGTGCCGCACGCCGAAGCGCTGCTCCTCGTCGACGATCACCAGCCCGAGCTCGGGGAACTTGATGTCCTTCGAAAGCAGCCGGTGCGTGCCGATGAGGATGTCGACCTTGCCCTCTTCGATCTTCTGCACGATCTCCTTCTGCTGCTTGGCGGTGCGGAAGCGCGAGATCATCTCGATCGAGATGGGGAACGCCGCGAACCTGCGCTTGAATGTCTCGTAGTGCTGGAAGGCGAGCACGGTGGTCGGCGCGAGCACTGCGACTTGCTTGTTGTCGCTGACCGCCTTGAACGCCGCGCGCATCGCAACTTCCGTCTTGCCGTACCCGACGTCGCCGCACAGCAACCGGTCCATGGGCTGCGTGTTCTCCATGTCCTTCTTGACGTCGAGGATGGCCTGCATCTGGTCGTCGGTCTCGGTGAACTCGAAGGAGTCGTCGAATTCGCGCTGCCACTCAGTGTCGGCGGGAAATGGGTGACCTTGCGCCATCTTGCGCTGCGCGTATAGCTTGATCAACTCGTCGGCCATATCTTTCATGGCCTTCTTTATGCGCGCCTTCGTCTTGGCCCACGCCTGCGTGCCCAGCCGCGCCAGCGCCGGTTTCGCGCCACTCTCGGCCGAACGATATTTCTGTACCAGGTCGAGGCGCGTCAGCGGAACGTAGAGCCGAGCACCCTCGGCGTACTCCAGGATCATGAACTCGGCTTTGTCGCCATCGGCCTGTGCAATCTCGCGGAGCCCCTGGTATTGGCCGATGCCGTGCTCGATGTGCACGACGTAATCTCCGACTGCCAGATCGCGGAAATCGCTGATGAACGCCGCGGTCTTCGATTTGCGCGACTGCGGCCGGACCACCTCAACCTCCGGCTCGTCGAACAAGTCGCAGGTGCCGAAGATGTTCAGGCGCGCCTCGGGCAGGACGACGCCGTCGCCGATCGCCGCCTTCACGATGATGGTCGCGGTCTCCTCGCCCATGAGGTAGGCGGCGTCATCGGTCGCGCTCTCACCCGGACGCGGCGTGCGCGAGCCGAGACGAAAAGACACGCCGTACTCGGTGAAGATGTCGGCCAGGCGCTCGACTTCGCCGTTCGACGACACGCAGAAGAGCACGCGCCTGCCTTCCGAAGTGAGCTTCTTGATCTCATCGACGACAGCAGGAATGGAGCCGTGGAAGCGAGTCGCGGGCTGCGAAAGCAAAAACAACAGGCCGCTGACTAACGCTGATGAATGCTGATCAACGTCGTTTGTATACCGTATTTCGTATTCCGTATTCCGGCCATCGGATGCGCGGGAAGTTTGGTTTTCCTCGCCCCGCGTCCCGCGTACCGCGTCCCGGTTTTCTGATCCGTGTTGATCCGTGAGAATCCGTGGCTGGTTTTGTTCTTTTGCTTGCTCCAGCCCCAAATGCAGCAGGTCCAACCGCGGCAGCGCATTCATCCGCCGGTCGAGTTCTTCCGGCGACCACACGATCTCCTCCGGGCGCGCCAGGTTCCCCACCAGGCTGCGCTCGTGCAACGAGTTCACTCGCTCCCACCACTTGTCCAACTCGCGCTGCACGTCTTCCGGTTCATCGACCAGGACGGCGGCATTGCCCGCAAGATCGAACACGCTGTGTTCCGCGCCCGCCAGAGGCGCGTAGAACTCCCACCCGGGGAACACGCCGACGCCGCCCGCGCGCGCCGCTTCGGTCAGAACTTCCGCGCTGCCCTCGACGCGCTGTCCCGACAACCGTGCGTGGATCGCCGCCAGCGTCTGCTCGCGCACCGGAGTTTCGGTCAGCGGCAACAGGCACACTTCATCGACGGCGGTCGTCGAGCGCTGCGTCGCCGGGTCGAACTTCCGGATCGATTCCACCTCGTCCCCGAACAGCTCGACACGCACCGGCCGGTCCATATCCGGCGCGTAGACGTCTAAAATCCCGCCGCGCACCGCGAACTCACCCGGCATCTCGACGACGTCCACCGCCGTGTACCCGACGGTGTTCAGGTGTTGGACCAAGGCATCGAGCTCCAGCGAATCGCCGCGCCGCAGCGGACGCGCCGACATGAAATAGAACTCGCTCTCCGCCAGCCGCATTGCCGCCGACGCCACCGGCACGATCACCACCGCCGCATTCCCCTGCGTAATGCGCCATAGGCTTGCCGCGCGCTCTTCCTGGATTTCCGGGTGCGGCGATAGCGCTTCGTAAGGCAAAACATCGGGAGCGGGGAGCGTGACCACTTCGGCGTCCTTGCGCAGCGATCCGGTCAGTTCCGCAAACGCGGCGACCATAGGCTGCAGCTGCTCGGCTGCCCGGTTCGTTGGGACGACGACGATCAATGGCTTCCCGGCCGTCCGAGCCATCAGGCCGATCAGCAGCGCTTTTGCGGTGGGCGTGAGTCCGGACACACTTATCCGTCCCGTGCCGCTCTTCAGGTGGGAGGCGGCACGCGCAAAAGCAGGTAAGTTCTCCACGTCCACGAAGAGATCGCGGACGAAAGGAAGGATCACACTTTGATTTTACTGGAAAGTTTCGGATCGCGGGGAGTGGTCAGTGCTCACTAATCAGTGATCACAGGCGAACCGTTGAAACACTTCGTGTGAACGCGTTTGAAACTACCAACGTCTCCGTTTTACGTCCTGAGCACTGAGCACTGAGCACTGACCACTGACCACTGACCACCTGCCTTACGCCGGTCTCCTTTCGACATCCTGATTCAGTTTTTGTCTCATCACGTGCCGGTACATCTCGGGCGTAACCTTCACCGGAGTCTCCGACCGCAACTGCGCCGGGGTCATTCCGAAAGGCACGTATTCGCCATGCGTGCGGTCATCCCCGGCCAGCGGCACCTGGTCGGCACATTCCTGGTCGCAACCCAGCATCTCCGGCCATCGCGAGCAGGACGCGATGCGATAGAGCTCCTGTCCTTCCAGAGCCGTGCGCGCCGCGTATGCGCCATCCGCGGTGACGGTCGCGTAATCCAGGTTTTCCGGGCAGATGATGGTCCGCGGCTCGGCGTACGACCGCTTACGTGACGACATCCACAACAGGTACCCGACCATCAAGCTTGCGATTCCGAATAACAACAGGCCGAGCACAAATGCGACGGGAACAAAGGCGGACATGGGAGCACCTCAAGCCCATTGTGCGCCGCTTCGGCCCAGAGCGCCCGCCGGTCGAGGACATTTCGGCTCCGCGGGCATTCCCAATATGGGAGGCAACTCGCGCCAGCTTCGGCCAGCCGCAAAGTAAGTGTTCGCCGCTGCATCCAAGTTAGGACAGTCCAGAAAGCCTGCCAGCATGATCCAGGCCCGCAAGACCCGCTCCCGCCTGTTGTTCGCACGAGAATTCCTCAAACACCCGCGCCTGCTCGGCTCGGCATTTCCCAGTTCTCGGTTCCTGGTGCAGCGCGTCCTGCGACAGGTGGACTGGCCCGCCACCCGCTTGATCATTGAATACGGTCCCGGCGTCGGCACTTTGACCGGCGAGATCCTGAGGCGTCTTGGCCCGGACGCGACTCTGCTCGCCATCGAGGCGAGCGACGAATTCGTATCCTACTTGCGTGAAGCGCATCCTGACCCCCGCCTGATCGTGGTGCACGGGTCGGCCGCTTCGGTGCGCCGCATCCTGCGGGAGCGCCGGCTCGGCCTTGCCGACGTCATCGTATCGGGTATCCCGTTCAGCACCATCCCGCACGACGAGCGCGACCGCGTGCTGCGGGAATCCAAGCGCGCGCTGCGGCCCGGCGGACGGCTGCTCATTTATCAATTCACCACCGCCGTGCAACGTGACCTCGAGCGCGTCTTCGGCCCGATCGAGCGCCAGCGCGAGCCGCTGAACATCCTGCCCGCAACCATCTTTACCGCGATGAAGCAAGCGGCGTGAGAAGAATTAAGAATGAAGAATGCCTAAGAAAGCACGCAACGCGCGGATCATTCTTCCGCCGGCGTTTTTTCATTCTGCATTCTTAATTCTTCATTCTTCATTCCACCGATTTTCCGTATATTCACAAAATGTCCGCGCCGCGCCGCCTTCGTCTTCTGCCGCTGGTTGCCGCGACCTTCTTCATGGTCTCGGGCGGGCCATACGGGCTCGAGGACCTGGTGCAGAAGGCGGGTTACGCGCGCGCCCTGGTCGTGCTCGCCGCGGTGCCGTTCCTGTGGAGCCTGCCGACGGCGCTGATGGTCGGCGAACTCTCGGCCGCCATCCCCGAGGAGGGTGGCTACTACGAGTGGGTGCGCCACGCCATGGGACCGTTCTGGGGATTTCAGGAAGCCTGGCTTTCCCTCGTCGCCAGCATCTTCGACATGGCGATCTACCCCACGTTGTTCGTGCTTTATCTCGGCGAGTTCATTCCACAGGCAGCGCGCGGACACATGTACGTCATTGTCGGCGTCTGCGTCATCGCTGTTGCGGCGCTGTGGAACATCGGCGGCGTGCGCGCGGTTGGCGACGGATCCACGCTGATGATGGTTGCGTTGCTGGCGCCGTTCGGGGCGCTGGCCTTCATTGCGTTTCTTGGGTGGCCCACCCTGGCCGGTGTTGCCAGGGTGGGCGCGAGTGGGGCTGCCAGGGTGGGGAACCTCGACATGCTCGGCGCGCTCTCCGTCGGCATGTGGAACTACATGGGTTGGGACAACGCCTCTACAGTCGCGGGCGAAGTCGAGAACCCGCAGCGCAACTACCCGCGCGCCATGGTGATGACCGCCACCCTGGTCGCGTTCGTGTACCTCATCCCGGTCGCGGCCGCGGCGAAGGCCGGCATCGATCCGAGCCACTGGTCCACGGGCGCGTGGGCCCAGGTCGGCGGCGCACTCGGCGGACGCGGGCTCGAACTCGCGGTCGTAGTCGGCGGCATGATCTGCGGCCTCGGCATGACCAACGCGCTCCTGCTCTCCTACACCCGCGTGCCGTACGCGATGGCACGCGACGGCCTGCTCCCGCGCGTGCTGACGCGCCTGCATCCGAAAACCGGCGCACCCTGGGTCGCGATCCTGGTGTGCGCGGTCGCGTGGTGTCTGTGCCTGCCGCTCGGCTTCGAGAAGCTGATCCTGCTCGACATCATGATCTACGGCGTCGCGCTGCTATTGGAGTTCGTCGCATTGGTCGTGCTGCGTGTGCGCGAGCCGCAGATGCCGCGCCCGTTCCGCGTCCCCGGCGGATTGGTTGGAGCCGTTCTGGTCGGTGTAGGTCCGGCGGCGCTGATCGGGTTGGCGATTGTCCGCGCCTACGGAGAACAAGCTGGCCCGATGAACGCGCTCGCGTTCGGGATTGCGATCGCAGTGGCGGGAGTGATTGCCTATTTCATCGCCGCGAAAAACAAAGCCAAAGCAGCCGTTGATTCACGCGGATGAACGCGGATCGCAGCTCGGGGCGAGGGGCACGGGTCGAGGGACGCGGAAACCAGGATCTGCCGCTGATACACGCGAACATTGGGGATTATCGACGGCTTCCAAGGTTGTTCTGACCGCGGATGAGTACTGAAACTTGAGGTCGGGTCGCTTTCGCCATAGTTTGCGACAAGTCTCAGTCGAGAGTATCTGTTCCGTTTCCAAAAACCACCAAGATTGCGTGGGGTCCGCAACGAGCATGCACAGCGTACTGCGCTATTTGCGATGCACACTCGACGAACCGTTGCACAATGTTCAACCGCCGCGTCCGCCGTGGAAGATGCGTACGGCCATTGGAATCTGTAGTGAAGTCTTGTTCGTGGGATGATTCCTCGACACTGTACTGCTGCCAAACCTCGCGAACGGTCACTCCGGACATCGATTTGCCGTTCGTCTCTAATGTTGTCACATCCCAATCGGGCGCAATCTGTTGCTCGAACGGGAAGAGCATCCCTGCCAGAAGCATCGCGACCGCAGCGCCTGTGATCGGAGTCAGTCTCATCCCACCTGTGCTCGCCAGTTCTTTCATCCCCGTCCATCCGCTCTAGTTTTTGTCGCGCCCCACGCCCCACGCCCCGCGCCCCGGAGCCCGCGCCCCTAGCTTCTTGGCGTGTAATGCCTCTTCAGCCACTTTGCCAGACCGTCGAGTCCCGGGAACAGCACGCGCTCGGTGATGTTGGCCTGGTCGAGCTTATCGCGGGCTTCCCACTTCAGCTCCGCCGGAATGATGATCCGCCGCGCCAAATCGGGGTGCTGCTTCTCCATCCAGCAATCCAGTCCCGTGTCCGGCCGCGACATCAGCGAGAAGATCGAGAACTGGTTCACGATCCGCTGGTCCAGCGACGGCGGCTCCAGGAAGACGGCGAATTCGTCGCTGCTCGATTTCTCCAGCTCCGCCAGCGACGACACGCCGCTCTCCAGCATTTCGACCGTGAAGGCGTTCGAGCGCTCCTCGGTGAGCACGCCGCGCAATTTCTTCGGCAGGTATTTGTGGACAGACACGTAGTCCACCGCCCAGATCACGCCGTCGCAGTCATACCGGGCCAGATTCGCGGTCGCAAAGTGGAGCGCCACATACGGCGAGTAGCTCCAGTCGAGCAGCCGCGTGGGCACGCCGTGGTGCTGCGCCAGCGCCAGCCAGTTCCAGACGGAGTTATCGTGCACGGCGTCGCGTCGCGCGTACTTTTTGAAGTTGCGCAGGATGTGGTATTCCAGCTCGCGCGTGTTGCCGCCCAGGTTCATCAGGCTGGTGCGCAGGTCGTCGGAGGCGTCCGACATGCCGCGATAGACGTAGTTCGAGCGGAAGCGCCGGAGGTCGGCGTTCCACGTGTTCTCGTACAGCTCGCGGGTCAGTTCCGCCCAGTCGTTGACGCGAACATCGTGCATGCGCACTCAATCGTAGCACTGGACTCCCGCCGGTCACGCCGAACTTAACCGTCTGTCATCCCGAGCGAGAACGTGAGTCCGAGTCGAGGGACCTTGTGTTTTCACCTGGCGACTAGCGACTGCCCACTGTCAACTACTTCTGCGCCCTGAGCACGTCCGCGATCTCTTTCTTGCCCATCCGATCCGCCATTTTCGCGAAATCCTCGAACACGTACGGCTTCACGTCTTTGCCCGCCCCGAACGACAGCAGCAGCCGCACCGTGTCGGCATCCGCATAGAGCGCCTCCCTGATCTGAGGGATTCCTTCGAGCTTCGCGCCGTGGTTCAGCAGGAACTGCACGGTCCCGCGCTCTCCGGCTATCAGGGCACAATCGAGCGGTTTGATCGGCTGCCAAACCATTGGCTTGTTGACGTAGGCCGGTGGCGTGTTGACGTAGGCCGGGTTGCGGTCAAGCTCCTTCGCGATCAGGTCGGTGCGTCCCAGCATCGCCGCTTCACACAGCGTGGGCTCCGGCAAGTAAGACGCTATCAGGTCCACTACCGGCTGATACACGTCTGAATCTTTCGAATTCCTGCGTGCCACCACGGCCTGCATCAACGCCGGTCCGCCGTAAGCTCCCGGCCAAGTCTGGTGAACCAGCGACGGGTCATCCGCTAGGTACTGTCGGACTGTGTCAATATCAGGGAGGCGGATGGCGGCAATAAAGCTGAGTTTCGCGCCCTTGTCACGTAGAAGTTTTAGCGATTGCTCCAGCGCTTTCCTGCGATCGTCATCGGATGCGCTGTTGTGACCCAAGATCGCGAAATCGAGCGCGGTTCGTCCCCAAGAATCGGCCGCTTCGATGTTGGCGCCCCGGTCGAGCAGGATTTGCAATACGTCCGGATAACGAGTCGCCAACATCAGCGGCGTAGTGCCCATGAGCTGTTCGACATTGATCTCGGCTCCGTGCGCGACCAGCCACAGCGCTTCGTCACGCCCACGCGGCGAGACGCTCGACAGCGCCTGCGTTAGCGCCGTCTGCCCCTCGCGTCCGCGAACGTTGATCATCGACGGGTCTTGCACCGCCATTTTGACCATGATTTCCAATTGTCCGGCCACCGCCGCTTGTTGGAAGTCGAGCACTTTCTGGGGTGGAACCGGGTAGGTCGGGAACGCCGTTGGGTATTTGGTCGCCTGTCCGATCTGGAACGCCAGCAGCGGCAGCACGGCCAGCGCGCCCACCACTACCGCCGCCGCCGCGAACCTCGTCAGCCCAGCTTTGACCCCTGGGGCCACGATCGCCTTCACCCTCTGCTCGAAACGCGGACAGCCCGCGATCGCCAGTCCCGCCCGGTGCAGCGAACCAAAGCGCACGTTGACGGCGAGGTCCACCAGGTCGGTCGCGTAGTCGGACGCACGCGCGCCCGTCGCCAGCACCGCCTCGTCGCAGGCGATCTCTCGCTCCACGCGCATCTGCGTCGCCGCCCGCCAGACCAGCGGGTTGTACCAGTACAGCGCGCACACTACATCGGCTAAGAATGCGGTGAAGACATCCAGCCGCCGCACGTGCGCCAGTTCGTGGTGGAGCACGTTGTCGAACCGGCGCGGCTCCCAATCGTGAAAATCGGCGGGCAGCAGCACCCGCGCATTGAACATGCCCCAGGTCAGTGGGACGTCGACCTCGTCACTCACCAGCAGCGCGATTGGCCGGCCGATGCCGGCTTCCCGCGCGATCTGTTCGAAACGCCGGTTGGAATCGTCATCGGCTGCGCGCGCCCGCCGCGACAAGCGCGACAACTGCACCCGTGCGACGATCTGGTGCGCCATTACCAGCGCGATGCCAAGCCACCACACCCACATCAGCTTGCGCGACCAATTCACGGCCAGGAATGAATGCACCGCACGTTTCGCCGCGGATGGCGGGGCGATCCGTGTGGGAGCGGGCGTCACAACGGCTTTCACGCTTGTCGTCGGGCGCGCAGACGACGGCATCGCTGCTGCCGGCGCGATCGCAGGATGGCCGTTCGACAGCGCCGGCACGTCGATTTTCCACGGGACGAAAGGAGCCGCCGCCAGGACGACGATCAGTACTGCCATCGTCAGCGCCCACACGTTGTGCCGCGCGGCGCCGGAATGCCTCCGCAGCAGCCGCGTTCCGCCAAATGCGAGGCAAACAATGAGAGTGGACTTGGCCAGCAACAGCGCCAGCGCGCTGAAGCTCACCATGGAATCGAGGGTGGCGATCATCGCTACCTCCCTTCCTTGCGGGCCCGTTCGATGTGATTGCGTAACCTCTTGATGTCGCGCGCGCTGAGTTCGCTGTCCGGCATCTCCAGCAGCGCTGCCATGGCTTTCCGTGTCGAGCCGTTGAAGAACGTCTTCACCATATGGCGCAGCGCCGCAAGCGCGGCTTTATTGCGCGCAGTGCTCGGTGCGTAGACGTACCGGAGTTGCTCCTGCCGATGGTTGACGAGGCCCTTACGCTCGAGCAGCGCCAGCATGCCGCGCACGGAACTATACGTGGGCGGATCCGGGATTTGGTCGCGCACCTGCGATACCGACGCCTCGCCCAGCCGGTAAAGAATATCGAGGATCTGCCGTTCTCGTGGTCCGAGTTCCATGTTTCACCTGTAACGCGGGCGTCTCGCCTGCCACACCGTCCACACGTGCTATCGCATTAGCATGTGCCAATACATTAGCACCTCCGAAGCGATTGTCAAGCACGCCTTGGTGGAAACCCTCGTGTCCTTTCGTGTAAATCGGGCCTGCTCAGAACTCCACGTGCAGCCGCAACCCCGGCACCCAAAGCGGCCCACGATCGCGGTTATAGCCGGGATTATTGATGTGCTGCACGTCGAAAGCCCCGAACAGTCCGCGCCACAGGTGAGCGGTGTAGTAGCCCTCAAAGATCGTTTCGCGGCCGTAGTTCAGATTGCCGTCGCCGAGCAGGAAGCCCAGTCCGCCGAGACGGAGATATTCCTGGTGCGCGGCGGAGATCCCGTTGCTGACGAAGGCAGCTCCCACCTTGTCCAGCTTGCGCCTCCAGCGGCTGACTCTCAGGTCCGCGCCGAGCGCGACGGTCTGCCCAACCTCTGTGTAAGCAAACGACTCGACGGCGTCGTCGTTCCACCCGACGCGAAGAAAGGCGCGCAGGTCCGTCGTGAGTTCCTGCTCTGCGTTGAGCCCGAAGCCGTACTTCACCGTCCCCTGCTGGCGACTCGCGGTGATGTCGGGTGTCCGCGTGATGCCGCGGAGGAACAGGTCGACCGAGCGGCGATAGTCGCCCATGTTGGCGTGATTCACGAACGTGAGCAGGCGGACTGCGCTCTTCCGGTCTTTGAGGAGCGTGGGGCGAAGTTCCAGTTCGATGTTCTCCGACCGCGCCCGCGCCAGGTCGTGTTCGAGCTTGATGCCGTTGGCTACCTTCGGCATCAGCAGCTCGCCAAAGCGGAGCGACCAGCCCGGATTGTGCAGCTCCAGATACAGCCCCCACGTGTAGCCGCGCGTGTCTGCCGCGTAGTCGTAAGCGCCGCTGTTGTCCACGGTCCAGTTGAGGAACTGAAGGTGGCTGTCGCTGCCGACGCTGTTCTGGTCGAAGAAATCCGCGGTCGAAAACTTTCCGAACCGGATCTCGATCCGGCGCTTGGGCAATTCGGTGAACAGCGACAGCGGTGTGCGCTCGCTCTCCTCCGTTCCGCTGCCCAGCGGGATCACCTGGTGGATCATCAACCGCGCAATGTACGGCCGCGCACCCAGATCCGGATTTCGCACCACATCGAGGTTCGTGTAGCCCGCGAGCCCAAGCGCGTCGCTGACGCCGCGACCGCCAACGGACTCGCCATTGAAGATGATCTCCGTGTACTTCGCCAGTTCCAGACCGAGGTACAGCGTTGCGACCCGCGAATCGTCCGCCTCGGACACGTTCTTGAAGCTGTGCGGCCCGCTATAGAGCGCGCGAAAGGCGCGATGCGCCTGGAACATAGTGTTGAACTGGCCGGCGAAGTAGAACCGGGAAGTGCCCGAGTGCGGCAGCATCGTGACCGGATCGTCAGGAGCGTCGTTCGCTTCCGGTTGCGAAACGCTGGGCGACTGTGCGCTCGCGAGTAGCGACAGATAAATTACCAGTGCGATTGCGAGCAGCCACGTGCGCAAAATCGTTCCTCAAACTGTTTTAGATGTTGGAGCGGACGGCGTCCGACCCTAGCCATTTTACCTGTGACGCGCCTCACACCCGCGTGTGCGCTCTCGCTGCTATAGTTTCCGCATGTCCCGCTCTTTCGACCAATCGCGCAAGCTGCGCCAGCGCGCTGAAGCCGTCATTCCCGGAGGCGTGAACTCGCCCGTCCGAGCCTTCCGCGCCGTCGGAGGTGATCCTCCGTTCATCGTCCGCGGCGAAGGCGCCCACATCTTCGACGCCGACAACAACGAGTACATCGATTATGTGGGCTCCTGGGGACCGCTGATCCTCGGCCATTCCGCCCCCGAGGTCGTGGAGGCGATCACGCAGGCTGCACGCAACGGCGCCAGCTTCGGCGCCAGCACGCCCTCGGAGATCGACCTGGCCGAAGCCGTCCTCGAAGCCTACCCCTCCATGGAAAAGGTGCGCTTCGTAAGCTCAGGGACTGAAGCTGTCATGAGCGCGATCCGTCTCGCGCGCGCCTACACCGGACGCAAGTACATCATCAAGTTCGAAGGCTGCTATCACGGACATTCGGACGCTTTGCTGGTCAAAGCCGGAAGCGGTGTCGCCACTCTCGGCATTCCCGGTTCGGCCGGCGTTCCCGAGGAGTTCGTCCAGTTCACGCTCGCACTGCCGTACGACAACATCCAGGTCGTGCAGGAAGCGTTCGCGCGCTACAAGGACGAGATCGCCTGCGTGATCGTCGAGCCGGTCGTCGGCAACATGGGCTGCGTCCCGCCCGCGCGCGACTTTCTCGATGGCCTGCGCTACCTCACCTCGCGCGAGAACGCGCTGCTTATCTTCGACGAAGTCATGACTGGTTTCCGCCTCGCATATGGCGGAGCGCAGGAGTTGTTCGGCACGCGCCCGGACCTGACCACGCTTGGCAAAATCATCGGCGGAGGTCTTCCGGTCGGCGCTTACGGCGGACCCGCAGAGATCATGGACTTGGTCGCGCCCCTCGGCCCGATGTATCAGGCGGGCACGTTAAGCGGGAATCCGCTCGCGATGGCCGCGGGCCTGGCCACGCTCTGCACGCTGCGCGACAACCGCGAGATCTACGGACGTCTCGAGCGCACGGCCGCGACGCTGGTCGAGATGGTCTCCGAAGCCGCGCGCGAAGCGGGAGTCGCGCTCACCGCCAACCGTGTCGGCTCGATGTTCACATGGTTCTTCACCGGCGAGCAGGTCACTGATTGGGATTCCGCGGCCAAGTGCGACACCGCGGCATTCGGACGCTTCCACCGCGCCATGCTGAACGCCGGCGTTTACCTGCCCCCATCGCAGTTCGAGGCCGCGTTCCTCAGCGCCGCCCACACCGACCAGGACATCGCCGAGACCGTAGCGGCGGCGAGGGAGGCGTTTGCGCTGGTAAATGCTTAATGCAGAGTGCTCAGTGCTCAGCAAAAGCGGAAGTGCTGAGCACTGACAACTGAGCACTGGGCACTCGTCCGGCACGTTGGTGCCGAGACTAGCTACCAGGTACTTGGTAGTATTCTCGCAATGCTCCTGACAATCGCAGCCGGTGCCGGCGCGCTGGTCGTCGCCGGGTACAACACCATGTCGCCGACGTCGCAGCTCTACGGCCACACGTTTATTGGCGAAGCGCGCGGCTCCAAGCGGCTGGCGCTGACCTATGATGACGGGCCCAACGATCCGCACACGCTTCATCTGCTGGACGTGCTCGCGAAGCACGGCGTTAAGGCGACGTTCTTCCCCATCGGAAGCTTCGTCAAGCAGCAGCCGGGCATTCTGCGCAAAGTCGCCGAAGCCGGCCATGAGATCGGCAACCACACTTATACACACCCAAACCTCATCTTCCGCACCGGATTCCAGACAGGCCGCGAGATCGGCATGTGCGACGCCGTTATCGAGGACGCGATCGGCGCCACGCCCAAACTGTTTCGGCCGCCATTCGGAGGTCGTCGGCCGGCGAATCTCCGAGCAGTCGGGGCAGCGGGCAAGACGCCCGTCATGTGGTCTGTGACCGGCTACGATTGGGAAGCGACTTCCGCGAGCCAGATCGTGGAAAAGATCTCAACCCAGGTCTGCGGAGGAGATGTCATCCTGCTGCATGACGGCGGTCACAAGCTCCTGGGCACAGACCGCAGCCGCACTGTCGAAGCGACCGACGAACTCATCCGCCGCTACCAGGGCGAAGGATACGAGTTCGTCACCGTGACGGAAATGATGGGAAACCGTGCTCAGTGATCAGTGGTCAGTGCTCAGCCGGCCTGTCGCGGGCATTCGGGCTCCCGAAAGCCACTTTGCACTTCACGACCTTCTCTGACGCATGCACAGCTCCGACTGAAGACCTCCTGATCACTGACTGCTGACTACTGACCAATTTCAAATCGCAATTGCTTCGCGCGACTCATCGCGTTATGCTGCGCGAAGTTCCTGTTCACCCGGTCATGGCCAAACTCTTCGAGTCGCCCCACTACATCGCCGTCGAAGGTCCCATTCGCGTCGGAAAAAGCACATTGTCCTCGATCCTGGCGGAGCGCATGCACGCCCAGCGCCTGGCCGAACCCGAGGAGAACCCGTTCCTGCGCGCCTTTTACGACGGCGAACGCGGCGCCGCCTTCCAGGCGCAGTTCGCATTCCTGGTCCGGCGCTACGAGCAGTTGAAGGCGCTCGACGTCGGCCCGGCATCGCGCAACGTGGTCGTTGCCGACTACATCTTCGAGAAAGACAAGCTCTTCGCCTGCCTCAACCTGACCGATCCGGAACTGGAGATCTACAACCGCTATTACAACCTCTTCCGCGAACAGCTTCCGACGCCCGACCTCGTCATTTACCTGCAAGCCACGCCCGAGGTGCTGAAGAAGCGCCTGAAGAAGAAGGGCAGCGCCACCGAGGCGGCGATCAGCGACGATTACCTGGAAGAGGTCGTCCGCGCCTACGAACACTTCTTCTTCCACTACACCGCCAGCGACCTGCTCATCGTCGACACCTCGCAGATCGACTTCGTCGAGCAGAACGAAGACCTGCAGCAGTTGCTCAAGAAGGTCAGCGAGCCCGTCCGCGGGACGCAATACTTCCTGCCGCTGGGTGGTCAGGCAGCGAGCGCGTAGAGCCACATCCGGAATTCCGGATTTCGGAACAAAATTCACTTTTCTGTTGCCAAGGCTGCGACTCGTGCCAGCATCCTCGGCCCGGAGGCCTGACCATGCGGATCGCTGCCGTCCTGCTGCTTGTCACAATCGCCGTTGCCCAGCAATCGACCAGACCCGACGGGCAGAGCTTCACCGCGCCCACGCCCAAGGTGACGACCGCTGCTCCCGGCCTGCATCTGGCGATTTCGAATCCGAGCGTGCGCGTCTTTAGCATCGAGCTTCCCGCGCGCGCTTCCGTAGCGATCGGACGCGAGGTGCACGATTACATGCTGCTCGCGGTCAGCGGCGGCTCGGCGGAGATGGTCGGTCTCGCGAATAACTTTGCCGTGGACCTGCAGAGCGGCGAGGTCGAGATCTTCAAAGGCGGCTGGTCCCACCAGTTGCGCAGCAAGTCCGATACGCCCACTTCCTGGATCGTGCTGGAACTCGCGCATCCATTACATCCGGAACGCGCGACCTGCGGCCTGGCGGGACCGGGTTGCAGCCAGTTCAGATTCGGCAAGAGTGATCAGGGCGAATACAGCGAAAGCCTGCTGTTTGAGACGCCGAGCGCGCGAGTCCTGCGGGCCGAACTGGCAGCGGCCAGTACGCTGCCCACGCACGATGACCGGCGCGATCACGTGATCGTTCCCCTTGCCGACTGTATCCTCGAGCTGAACGGCGCCAGCGCCGCTCGCAAACCGGGCGAGTCCGTCTGGGTGCACGGCGGATTCCCAGACATGCGCAACGCAGGAACAGATCCGGCAAAGTTCGTCATCCTCGAGATTAAGTAAAGGAGCGCGCGCCAGCGCGCGACAGATCGTAGCCCACGGCGTAAGCCGTGGGTCAGGTTGTGGTACAGACCGGGCACATCCCTGACAGATCAGACCGGGGACATCCCTGACACTCT
>CAZLJE010000055.1:0-21399 GCA_964559835.1 uncultured Terriglobales bacterium | reverse complement strand
CACCGGGAACGCGCCGGCGTAGTGCTCGATCAGCACGCCGAAGAAGCGCTCGACTGAGCCGAACAGCGCGCGATGGACCATGACCGGCTGGTGGCGCTGGCCGTCTTCGCCGACGTACTCCAGGTTGAATCGCGCCGGCAGGTTGAAGTCGAACTGCACGGTCGAGAGCTGCCACAGGCGTCCAATCGCGTCGACCAATTTGACGTCGATCTTCGGGCCGTAGAATGCGGCCTCGCCGGGGATGAGCTTGTACTCGACACCCATGCGCTTCATGGTCCGCTCGAGCGATCCGACGGCCAGGTCCCAGTCTTCGTCCGAGCCCTGGTAGCTCTTGCGGTCGTTCGGGTCCCACGTGGACAACTCGACCTGGTACTTGTCGAAGCCGAAATCGCGCAGGACATCGAGCGCAAACTGCATGCACCCCTGGATCTCGTCCTCGATCTGGTCGCGGGTGCAGAAGATGTGCGCGTCGTCCTGGGTGAAGCCGCGGACGCGCAGCAGCCCGTGCATCACGCCGGAACGCTCGTAGCGATAGACGGTGCCGAGTTCGCCCAGACGCACGGGCAGGTCGCGATAGGATTTCAGCGAGTCCTTAAAGATCAGGATGTGCCCCGGGCAATTCATCGGCTTGATGCGGTACTCGGCATCGTCCAGCTTCATCGGGGTGAACATGTTTTGCGCGTAGAAGCCCTCGTGGCCGGAAGTCTTCCACAGGTCGACGCGCATGACGTGCGGCGTGTACACGAGCGAGTATCCGCGCTTCAGATACTCGTCGCGCATCCAGTCTTCCATGGTCTTGCGGATGAGCCCGCCTTTGGGATGCCAGAAGATCAGTCCGGGCCCGGCGAGTTCCTGGATCGAGAACAGGTCGAGCTGCTTGCCCAGCACGCGATGGTCGCGCTTCTTGGCTTCCTCGATCTGCTTCAGGTACTCGTCGAGGTCCTTCTTGCTGAAGAACGCGGTGCCGTAGATGCGCTGAAGCTGGGGGTTTTTCTCGTCGCCGAGCCAGTAGGCCCCGGCAATGTTGGTCAGCTTGAACGCCTTGATCTTGCCGGTCGACGGGATATGCGGCCCGCGACAGAAATCGACGAACTTGCCGGTCTTGTAGAGCGAGATCTTTTCATCGGGCTGGGTGAACTGCTCGATGAAGTGGCACTTCATGAAGTCGCCCTCGCCCTTGAACTTCTCCAGCCCTTCGCCGCGGGGAATGAACTCGCGCGCGTACGGCTCGTTGCGCTGTGCGATCTCCTGCATCTTCTTCTCGATCTTCCCCAGGTCCTCCGGGGTGAAGGGAGTGGGACGATAGAAGTCGTAGAAGAAACCGCTCTCGGTGGCGGGACCATGGCCGAGCTTGGTCTCGGGGAAGAGTTCGAGGACGGCGGCGGCCATCAGATGTGCCGAGGAGTGACGGTAAACCTCGAGCGCTTCGGGATCGCGATCGGTCAGGATGCGCACTTCTGCGTCCTGTTCGATGGGCTTGGCCAGATCGACGAGGTTGTCGTTAACTTTCGCCACCATCGCGGCATCGGCAAGGCGCGGCGAGATGGATTTAGCGATCTCCAGCGCGCTGGTGCCGCGCGGCACTTGCTTGATGCTGCCGTCGGGCAGCTTGACATTGATCATTTCGGCCGACGCTGCCGCCTGGTCTTGTACTTGGACGTCCGACATAGAGCATTCCCCGCCTAAGTTTGTGAATTCTTGAGTTTATGAGTGCGACCCGCAGGGGTCAAACGGCTTGGCGCTAGACTGTAGCGCGTGTTCGGCGGGATGTTCGAGGGAGATACATGCCATCTATAATTATAGCGGCGCTACGGATCGTGGTCACGCCCAGAAAACCTGCTGCACTTATCGCTGCGGTTCCGCGGAGATCCGATTTTGCATCGCCCGCCGCTCTGACCTGACGATCACCACGAACCCGATCACCGCCCCGATCAGGCCTCCTGGAACTGCGCCTGTAAATAAGGCCATGGACATGTCGGTCGGCACGCCGGCGGCGTTGATGATCGCGACGCCGATGATCCCCATCAGCGCCCCAACCCCGCCCCCCAGGATGCCGAAAGCGACGGTCACGACGATGACGCGGATCAGCACCACCACCGGATTCGTCCGGCGCCTGGGAACCGCCGCGGAACTCACGAAGAGTGCTCCGTGCGTGCAAATCTCCGCCAGCCCAGGATGAAGCACGTCACGAAAGCCGCACCCGCCAACGGTAGCCCCACCAGCCGCAAAAAGACGATGGGAGTAATCACCACGTCGCCTGCCTGCAGCGGTGTATTGGCGTCGTGCAGGCGCGACCAGGCGGCGAGCAGGGGGACGGCCAACATGGAGAAGAATGCGAAGAACAAAGCCGCGCCTAACAGGCCGGAGGCTAGGCTTTTCAGTACCAGTTTCACATTTTCATTGTATGCCGCCCGCAGGAAGCCTGACACCGGAAGCCTGAAACCTCTACAATGTTCTGAATGGCCGAAACCACCCAAGCCCTGACGCTGGCGCCCGCCGACGCGATCCGTCGCGCCCCTGTTTCCCAAGCTCCCAACGGCGTTTGCTACGCCTACCTGGGCGAGATCACGCTGAGCCCATCGGATTTCGAGCGCATGGTCGCCGCCGTACCGGTTGCCGTCGCCGCGGCATTGCAGAAGAAGGCTTATTACTTCGTGCCCCTCACGGTGATGCAGGACGAGGATGTGGTCATCGCCGAGCGCTACGACGTCTCGCTCAGCGACCGCGCCGTCTGTCATCGCAACCTGACGCTGGGCGACGCGCAGTGCGTCTTCATCTCCACGCGGCTCATGGACGACAAATTCTCCGTTGCCTTCGAGTTCTATATCAACGTGGCGCATGCGTTCGTCGAGAAGGCGGGGGTATCAGAACAATTTGCCGAGTTGGCATGGCGCCAGGCACAGGACCGCGTGCGCGGAGAGACCAGCCTGGATGCGTTTGAAACCCGTAAGGCCGCTACGGCGAACGTTGGCGACACCGAACGGGCGCGCAACGATTACCTGGAATCGTCGTTCTCCGACGCAATCGCCATCTACATGCTTTCCACGTTCATCGACGTGGATTATTACGACCTGCGCGAGCGCGAGTATCCGCTGCTGGCGCCGAACGCACTCGCCGAGCGACTGCGGTTGGTCTCCGAACTCTTCCCACCCAGCCCGGGATTCGAGTTTAACGTGTATTACCGCCGCAGACCGTAGAAGGGCTCAGGGCTCAGAACGCTACCCCCTCAGTGCGACACTAGATTCTGTTTGCGCCTTTGCGCGCCTCCAATCTCTTTTCGCTTCGCACGTTCGACGCGTGTTACATTTGGTTCCACGTTACCCCTGAGCCATGCGCCCTGAGCCATGCGCCACCTGAATGATTGCTCACCTTCGCGGACGACTCATCGCCAAGCACCCCAACCAAGCCATCGTGGAAGCCGGGGGCGTGGGGTACGACGTCACCATCAGCGTTCCGACCTTTTCCGATCTGCCCGCCGCCGGAGCCGAGATCGCGCTCCACATTCATACGCATGTCCGTGAAGATGCGATCGCGCTGTTCGGGTTCCTGCGCCCGGAAGAGAAGCAATTGTTCGAGAAACTGATCTCGGTCAGCGGCATCGGGCCCAAGCTCGCCATCACCATCCTGAGCGGCATGGCCGCGGCGGAGATGGTAAGAGCAATCCGCGGCAATGACGTCGCCCGTCTCACGCGCATCCCCGGCATCGGCAAGAAGACGGCTGAGCGCATGGTACTTGAGCTGCGCGATAAGCTCGAGCACTTCGGCGCCACTCCGGCCGCCCCGCCGGTATCGCCGGTGGAAGAGGACGTGATTTCCGCGCTCCTGAACCTGGGATACCAGCGCGCTGCCGCCGAGCGCGCACTGACTACAGCTATGAAGAATGGCGGTAAGCAGGAATTCGACGTACTCTTCCGCGACGCACTAGGCGCGTTATCGAAGTAAGAAACGCCTTCGCCATTCCCACGCGCGATGGTCTGGGTTAAGCTGCGTCGGATGCTGCGACGTACCACCATCGCTGTGCTCATCGTGGTTACCGTGCTGTCGGCCGACGACAAGCCGAAGGGCGCGCCGCTGGTCAAACTTCCTCCAAAGACAGAGGACATTGCGGACATCAAGCTGCCCGCCGCGTCACAACCGTGCACCAGCTATGCGGTCGCAATCGCCATTGAAGCGATGTTACGCGTGCAGAAAGTGCCGCTCGACCAGCATTTCTGGGTACAACGGGCGAACGGCGGGGAAGCGTGCATCGATCCGCTTCCTGATCTCGATCGCCTCTCTCGCGCGATTAACGGCACGTATGTTCTCGACGACGGCAGCAAAGTGCAACTCGAGACGCACGTCATTGCCGGCGCACCCACCAGCCCCGACGACGCGATCGCACCCTTGAGGAAAGGCATCCCACTGCTGATCTTCTGGAAATCGCATGCGTACCTTCTCCATGGCGTCGTATACGACGAGTACATCTTCCCCAACGGCCAGCGGATGTTCCAGCTGATGGAATTGAAGATGACAGACCCCCTGGCGCCGGCGAAAGAGAAGGAAGTGTCGTTCAAGAACGGGACGGACGACCCCAGCGACATAGCCGCAGTGATCGGTGTAACGTCGACGGTACTTCCGTGAAGCGCGCAACATTCCGCTTCGGCGTGAACGAGTAATAAGTAACAAGTAATAAGTACTGACAACAAGCGCTAACGCTGACACTCGCTCAGTTCTTATTGCTTATTACTCATTACTTGTTACTCTCTTCACCACTTGTCCCGCGGGCAACGCGTCGCGCAACTCCCGAACGGTTTTCCTGAGAACAGGGTGGCGAACGTCGGCGGCGATCTCCGCGAGCGGCTCCAGCACGAAGCGGCGCTCGTGCATGGCGGGGTGCGGGACCGTGAGCTGCGGGGTATCGATGATGGAGGAACCGAACAGCAGAATGTCGATGTCGATGGCGCGCGGGCCCTTCTCGATTGTGCGTTTGCGTCCCATCTCGCGCTCGATGCGCAGTACCGCCGAGAGTAGTTGTTTCGGCAGCTTTTCCGTCTCCAGGGCGACGGCACAATTCAGGAACCACGGCTGGCGCGTGTATTCGACCGGTTCGGTCTCGTAGAACGAAGACACGGCGGCCACCTCTCCCAGCGACCGCAGGTGTTCGATGCCCTGACGAAGTTGGCCGGCGCGCTCGCCGATGTTCGATCCGAGAGACAGGTAGACCGTCTTGCGCACACTTTAGTGTGGCGCGGGCGGCGTGCATGCGCAAGTTTTACGCATAGTACCGCGTATCGTTTAGCATACGGCGATGCAGCTCCAGTGTCTTCTGCTCACACGCGATGACCAGGTCATCCGCGTGCTGCGCCGGGTTCTGGAGGACCTGGAGGTCGGCATCGAAGTACACACCGGCGCCGACAAGGCAGCCGAGGCGCTGGAAAACCGCAAGTATGACGCCGTCCTCATCGATTGCGACGACGTGCACAACGCCATCACCGTTCTGTGCAGCGTCCGCTTGACTCCCTCCAATAAGAGTTCTACCGTTTTTGCGATCGTGAATGGCATTACAACGCCGACGAGCGCCGTCGAACTCGGCGCGAATCTGGCGCTCGAAAAGCCGCTGACCGAAAGCAAGGCCCGGCACGCGTTCAAGGCTGTCCATGGCCTCATACTCCAGGAACGCCGGCGTTACTACCGGCGCCCGGTGGACATGGCCGTTACTCTGCGTTTCGAGGACAAGGACAAGAGCAGCCATCGCGAGGTGCTTGCGACGGGCGTCAACCTGAGCGAGGGCGGGATGGCGCTCAGAGTGAAATCGACATTGCCGAGCGAATTTCGCTCCACGCGAATGAAATTCGTCATGCCGGGCACGCATGATTGGATCGAAGTGGTGGCTACCATAGCGTGGGCCGACGAGCAGGGAAATGCGGGCCTTCGCTTCGAGAATATGCCCTATACGCTGCGCGAGAAGGTCACGAAATTCTTCCTCAAAGCAGAGGCGGACGAGAAGAACTCCGCTCCGAAGAAGACGGCCCGCGAAAAATAGAGCCGGGAGGGATCCCGGCGACCCTCAAGCAGATGACTATGGCGCTGTATCGCTGATCGCCGCCTGCGGCGCGTACGCAGTGACTCCGCCGGTTTCTTCCGTTGTTTCTTCCCACAAGGTGCGGTCCCGCAGCAGGCGCGAAACCAGAGCGGTGTGCATGGCGTGGCCGGCGCGGTCGGCGACCACGCGGCCGATGATGCGCTTGCCAAGCAGCGCCAAGTCGCCGATCAGGTCGAGCACCTTGTGGCGGACAAACTCGTCGCGATAGCGCAGCGGACCGTTGACGACGCCGTCGCGTGTCAGCACGATGCAGTTCTCCTGCGTCGCGCCGCGGATGAGGCCCATGTTGCGCATCGCGCGTTCCTGCTCAAGGAAGCCGAAGGTGCGCGCGGCGGCGATCTCGCGGCGGTACTGGCCGTCGGATAATTCGACTTCAAAAGTCTCGCTGCCGATCAGCGGATGGGGGAAATTGATGGAGTACGCCGCCGAGTAGCCGGGCGCCGGATACACGGCGATGAACTTATCGCCTTCGCGCAATTCGATCTCGCGCCGGATCCGCAGGTACGTCCGTTTGCGCCGCTGCGGCTTGAGTCCCGCCTTGAGCACCATGTCGACGAAAGGTTTGGCGCTGCCGTCCAGGATGGGCAGTTCCAGGTTGTCGAGCTCAACGACGGCGTTATCCAGACCGATGCCGATGAAAGCAGATAGCACGTGCTCGGTGGTGGAGATCAGCACGCCTTTTTTCATCAGCGACGTGGCGTAACTGACCTTCGCTACGTTTCGTCCGGTGGCTTCGATCTCGAATCCGTCGAGGTCCGTGCGATGAAAGACGATTCCTGTACCGGCGGGGGCGGGGAGGATCCGCATGCGGACAGGTGCACCGGAATGCAGCCCCACTCCTTCACAGCTTACCGCGGACCGAATTGTCTGCTCGTGTGCCAACTTCTTTCTGTTGAACAGATTAAACGCCTTGACGGTCTTTGTGTCTGTGGCAAAAACACCACAATGCGCGTTCTTTCCGACGCACCGAGGTAAAGTTCTGCAATCTCGGCAAACACCAACGCAGCACACGGAATCCGACTAAGGAGACACCATGTGCATTAGGGTTTCGTAGCGGTCCCTTTTAAGGAGAGGCACACGATGATTTGCAAACGTCTGACAACATTGCTTCTAAGCGCGGCATTTGCCATGGGCAGCACTGCCTGGGCACAAAGCGCGAGAGACATTCGCAACGATCAGCGGGATATCCAGAAGGACCGCATTAAGCGCGATAAGGAAGTACGGGAGGCGCGGAGGGCCTACCGCCGCGGCAAGACGAGGAAGGGAAACAAAGAAATGCGCGATGCGCGGAAGATCCAGAGAGATATCAACCGCGACAAGCGCGACGTCCGACGCGATCTCCGACGCCGGGAAGAATAGTCGCGGTTCGCAAGCCATTCACAGCTTGTCGAAACAGTTCGGGGCGGGATGGTTCCCGCCCTTTTTCGTTGTCGTTACTTTTCCTGGCCATCTCGAAAACTAAAGTTTGATACCTTCGTGTAGCAACGGTATCTTGCCCTGAGTGTTTGAGCCACTGACGCCCACTCGGGCGAGGAGAGGACGAGATGACCTACAAACGTTTGGCGAGCATGATGCTTTGCGCGGCACTGGCAGCCGGCACTACAGCGATGGCGCAGAGCACATCGAGCGTGACTTCGGACAGGCAGCAAGACAGGAAAGATATTCGCAAGGATAAACGCGACATCAACAAGGACCGCAAGGAGCGGAACCAGGACCTTCGCCAAGCCCGCAAGGAGTTCCGGGAAGGCGACAAAGCTGAGGCCAGGCAGGAACGCCAGGAAGCTAAGGCGGAACAGAAAGACATCAACAAAGACAAGCGCGATCTGCGGAAGGACAAGCGCGATCTGCGCCACGACCGCCGCGCCCACCACCCGGCCACCACACCTCAGAACTAGCTTGTGGTGACAAGAAAAGGGCGGGATCGCTCCCGCCCTTCCTAACGCCTAAAACCTGACGCCTGTTGTTATCCGATCCTCGCGCACACGGACTTGACTTCCGTGTACAGCTCCAATGCTTCGTGGCCCATCTCGCGGCCCCAACCCGACTGCTTGTAGCCGCCGAACGGGAGCGCCGCGTCGAACACGTTATAGCAATTGATCCATACCGTGCCGGCCCGCAGCTCGGCCGCCAGCGTGTGCGCTTTGCCGATGTCCTGCGTCCAGACCGCCGCTGCCAGACCGTAGACGGTGTCGTTCGCGCGGGGGATGAGTTCTTCGAGGTCGTCATACGGCATCGCCGTGACCACCGGCCCGAAGATCTCCTCCTGCACGACCTTCATTTTCTCGTGCGTGTTGACCAGTACGGTCGGCTCCACGAAGTATCCCTTGTCGCCCTTGCGGACTCCGCCGGAAAGCGCCTTTGCGCCTTCCTGCTTGCCCGCTTCCAAGTAACCGCAGACGCGCGCCAACTGCTCGTCGCTGACCAGCGGCCCCATCTGTGTGTCCGGACTCATGCCCGGTCCGACGCGGATCTTCTTCGCCTGTTTCGCGACGCCCTCGGTCACTTCCTCGAAGATGTCCTTGTGAACATACAGGCGCGAGCCCGCGCAGCAGCACTGGCCGTGGTTGAAGAAGATCGCGCTCGCGGCGCCGGGGATCGCCGTCTTCAGGTCGGCATCCTTCATGATGATGTTCGGCGACTTGCCGCCCAGTTCCAATGTGACTTTCTTGAGGTTGCCGGCCGCAGCCTTGACGATCAGCTTGCCGACTTCGGTCGAACCGGTGAACGCGACTTTATCGACGTCATCATGCGCCGCCAGCGCCGCACCGGCGGTCTCACCGTATCCGGGGACGATGTTGACGACGCCATCGGGGAATCCGGCTTCGCAGATCAACTCGCCAAGGCGGAGTGCCGTCAACGGCGTCTGCTCAGCGGGCTTGAGCACGATGGTGCAGCCCGCGGCCAGCGCGGGACCTAGTTTCCATGCAGCCATCAGCAGCGGGAAGTTCCAGGGAATGATCTGTCCGACGACGCCCACCGGCTCGCGCAGCGTGTACGCGTGATAGCGCGCGCCCGGCGTGTAGGGCACAGACATCGGGATCGTGTTGCCTTCGATCTTGGTGCACCATCCGGCGTAATAGCGGAGGTTCTCGGCGGCGAGGGGAACGTCGGCAGCGCGCGCCACACCCACGGGCTTGCCGTTATCGAGCGACTCCAGTTGCGCGAATTCTTCCGTGTACTTGTCGAGCAGGTCGGCGAGCTTCCACATCAGCTTGCCGCGCTCGCTGGCGGTCATCTTGCGCCACGGGCCATTTTCAAACGCCGCGCGTGCCGCTTTCACCGCCTCGTCAATATCCGCCTGATCGCCTTCGGCCACTTTCGCTAGCACTTCGCCCGTCGAAGGATCGTAGGTCGGGAAGGTCTTGCCGCTCTTGGCATTCACCCATTTGCCGTTGATGAGCATCTGGCGTGGCTTAGCCAGGAAGGCTTCCACGGCCTGGTGCATTTGTACGCCGGTTGCTGTTGCCATCAGTTTCTCCTCTACTCGCAGCGGCTGGAATGCCTCGTGGACACTCGCCGGAGTGGTTGGAATTAGTGCTAGATGAACTCTGATCGGCCCCACCCCACCAGGGGGACCATCCTCGGATAAGCCCGCTGAGTGTACGCCCGGCAGGCCACCCGTGCAACCTTATGATAACGCCGGAAAGGGGCCTCTGGCGCGCTGTTCGTGGTCTCCTGCTCGCCGGCGAGATCGGTTATTTCCCTCCGCCGGCCGCCATCTTCGACATTGCCGCCCTCGCTTGCGCGATCTCCGGACGCTCCGATTCCGGCGCCGTCTTTAGCAGCATCGAGTAATACTTCTGCGCCATCTCCGGTTTGCCCGCCGCTTCTGCCGCTCGCGCCGCGCCGTAAAGACCGTCGAAACGGTTGGGCGCCAACTGGAGCGACTTCTCGTATTCCCTCAGCGCATCGGCGGGGCGTTGCGCGTCCAGCAGTAGATCGGCCAGGACTTCGTGCACTGGGGCCTGCACGCCCTCGCCGCCGGTTTTTTCAGCCGCTTCGGCTGCCTGTGCAAGTTCCTTGATGGCGCTGTCGTCCTGGCCGCGCGCATGCTCCAGCCAGGCTTCGGCGGTCTCGCGGTCGATCGCCAGGATCTCCGCCACGAACGCGCTACGCTCGGTGTTCTTCTGGCGCTCACTGGACTCCATCTGCTTCAGGCGCGCGACTTCGCGCTCCGCCTCTTCGGGACGTCCGGAACGCGCTGCTCCCTCTGCGCGTGCCGCGCGCACCATGCCTTCCAGCCACGGACGCACCCTCGCCGGCACCTGCACCTGCGCGGCATCTTTCCAGTTCCGCGTCTCCAGCGTGTAGCGCACGGCCATCGTCGCCCGTGTGTACGCCAGTTCCTCGTCGTCCCCGACGTGCAGACGGTCGAGTTCGTTCATCAACTCCGTCGCCTTTTTCTCCTGCCCGGACTGGAGGTAGGCGTACTGGAGGAAATCCATCGCGTGCATCTGGTGATCGGCGCCGCCCATGTGCATGGCGGCCGAGTGCTGCGTGGCCGCAATCGACGCCAGGTTCGATTCGATCGACTCCTGCCACATCCCGACGCGGCTGAAGATATGCGACGGCATGTGCAGGGCGTGCGGCGCGGAGGGCGCGACCTTCGCGTACGCCCGTGCGGCCGGCAGGCCAAGCTCCGCCAGCTCAGGATTGTCGTAACTGTGGATCAGGTAATGCGCGACGCCGGGATGCTGCGGATTCGCCTCGAAGATCGGCTCCAGCAGCGCTCCCGCTTTCTTACGGATGTCAATGTTGCGGTCACCCGGGGGCGCGGCCGCCAGGAGCGACAGCGCGTAGAAGATCGTGACTTCCTTATCGTTGGGAAACTTTTCGTGCAGCTTCGCCATCGAGTCCGAATACGCTTCGGCGCGGTTCTCCGGCGAGACCTCGGCTTTGCGCCAGTAATAAGCGCGCATGGCTTCGACAAAGCCGCGCTCACGCTCCGTCTTTGCAGGATTGTCGATCGCCTGGTCCAGCACCACTTGCGACGCCTGGATATCCGCCTTCGACGGCGGGTCCCACAGCTGGTGCCACTTGCTCATGGCGATGCCCCAGTACGCCATCGAGCACTTCTTATCCTCTCGCGCCACGTCACGAAACGCTTTCTCCGCCTCTTCGTACCAGAACGAGTGCAGCAGGGCCACACCCTTCTCGAAATCCTTCTGCACTTTGGGGTTACACGAAGTCGGAAAACTGACTGTGCCAAGGTGGTTCGGGTCGTAGGCGTCGTGATGATGCTGGTCGTCGGCAAAAGCGACGAGCGACGCGGCGGAAACGGCGAGACAAAGGAGGGCCTTACAGACGCGCATGCGCACACCCCACAGTTGCCGAAAGTCTACGCCCAGCTCCGCGCTCCGGCAACTTGAGGCGCCAGCGGACGTGCGCGCAGCGGAAGCCCGCTGCTGAAATCCCGAGCGAAGTCGAGGGACCTTCGTGGTCCTTTGTGTCCTTTGTGGTGAAGCTCTTACTTCACCATCGCCACCGCGACTTTGTTGACCCCGCTGCACGCCAGGTAGAGGCGTCCGTCCGGAGTCGCGACCATGTTGCGCACTACGCCACCGCCGGAGGGGATCGGCGTCGTTTCGAATTTCTTCGTCCCCGGATCGAACTTCACCAGCGTGTTCGGACGCACTCCCGACTCGCTGTACCAGACGGTACCGTCGTTCGTGACGGCAATTCCATAGGGGTGCGATTGCGCGCCTCCGGGCGACGCCCACTCTTCCTGCTTGCCCGTCGCGGGATCGAAATGGCCGAGCATGCCGCGCGCGTAATCGGAGTAATAGATGGTCCCGTCCTTGGCCAGCGCGAGCCGCCGTGGGTGCGCGCCTTCAGGTAGGGTGTACTCCTTGATTTCCATCGTCTTGGGATCGATGCTGGCCAGCTTGTTGCTGCCGAACTCGCAGAAGAACGGCACGCCTTTCTGTGTCACGACTATCCCATACGGCACGGAATGCGGCGTCGGCGACTGCTTGACATCCATCTTGCCCGTCCGCGGGTCGAGGCGCCCGATCTCGTTGGACTGCTCATTCGTGAACCACAGCAGGCCGTTTTGATCGAAGGTGGGCGTGTGCGGATCGATCTTCGTTCCCTGCGGCGCGCGGTACTCCGTGATCTCGCCCGTCTTCGGGTCCAGCTTGCCGACGTATTCGGCATAGATCGCCGTGAACCAGATGTTTCCTTGCTTGTCGGCGACGAGACCGTGCGGTCCGGAGTTCGGCGTCTTCAGCGGATATTCTTTGATATCGCCGGTCTTGGGATCCAACCGGCCAAGCTTATTCACCCCCTGACCGGTGTACCAGAGCGAACCGTCGGGCGCGAGCGCCGGATCATGCGGCCGCGAGTTCGCGGTCGGAACGTCGTATTCCTTGATCTCGACCGTGGGTCCGGCCGCGAGCGCGACCACGACAAACAACAGCACTGCGAGACATATCCTTGCTTTCATAACGCCATCCTCACAACTGGATATGATGCGCTCCCAAAAGAAAAAGGGCGGGATCGCTCCCGCCCTTCCTTGTGCCTTGCGCCTTGAACCTTGTACCTGCTAGATGTCCAGGTTCTTCACGTCCAGCGCATTCTCTTCGATGAACCGGCGGCGCGCTTCCACGTCCTCGCCCATTAGCGTGGTGAAGATGCTCTCGCAGGCCTCGATGTCTTCCGCCTTCACCGACAGCAGCGTGCGCCGCTCCGGATCCATCGTGGTCTCCCACAATTGTTCGGCCGTCATCTCGCCCAAGCCTTTATAGCGCTGCACGGTGAAGTCCTTCTTGCCCTCGTTGAGGACGTAATCGAACAGCTCGCGTGCCGTCTGCTTCTCGACCGGCTCGGAGTCCGTGCGGCGCTTGGCGACCTTCTGGGTCTTCTTCTCCGCCTTCTCCAGTTCCTCGCGCTCGGCGTCGCTCAGGTTATCTTCTTTTGCTTCCTTCGCGGCCTCACCCTTGGTCTTGAACTCGATGACGAACGGCGGCTGCATGAACTCTTCGATCTGCTTGAACTTCGACATCATCTGCCGGTACTCGGGCGACGACGCCAGCTCCCAGTTGATCGCGTGTTCCGCACCTTGCGAGTTGACGAACCGCACCTCCCACAGGTTGTGCTCCTCGTCGTACGCGGCCGCGACCGACTTGAACTCGCGCTCCTTGGCGATCTTCTTGAGCTCTTTTTCCAGTTGCGCGATCTTCTTCGGCGGCTCTTTCTTATCGCCTTCGAAGTCGGCGCGCTTCGCCAGGTCGAGCTTCGGCAGGACGTCGGTGACGCGCTCGTCGCGCGTGCGCTTGCTCACCTTGTCGTAGAAGTCGATGTAGTCCTTCAGCGTGGTGATGAACTTCGTCAGGGGCGCGCCTTCCAGCTTCGCCGCGCCCTCGCCGTATCGCAGGACGATCCCTTCCGACGCGCGCTTCACCATGACGCGCACGAACTCGCGGTCATCCTTGATGTACTGGACCGACCGCCCCTTCTTGATACCGTACAGCGGCGGCTGCGCGATGAACACATTGCCACGCTTGATCAGTTCCTGCATGTGGCGGAAGAAGAACGTCAGCAGCAGGGTGCGGATGTGCGAGCCGTCGACGTCGGCGTCGGTCATCAGCACGATCTTGCCGTAACGCAGCTTCGAGGGATCGAAATCGTCCTTCGCGATTCCGGTGCCCAAGGCCGTGATCATGGCGCGGATTTCTTCGTGCGCCAGCATCTTGTCGTAGCGCGCCTTCTCGACATTGAGGATCTTGCCCTTCAGCGGCAGGATCGCCTGGAAGCGGCGGTCGCGTCCCTGCTTCGCCGTTCCACCTGCGCTCTCGCCCTCGACCAGGAACAGCTCGCAGCGGCCCGGATCGCGCTCGGAGCAATCCGCCAGCTTGCCCGGCAGGCCGCCGCCTTCGAGCGCGCCTTTGCGACGCGTGAGGTCGCGCGCTTTGCGGGCCGCCTCGCGTGCGCGCGCCGCGTCGATCGCCTTGTTGATGATCTTGCGCGCCACGGTCGAGTTCTGCTCGAAGAACGCGCCCAGGCGCTCGTTGACGAATGCCTGCACGGTGCCGGCGATGTCCGAGTTCAGCTTGCCCTTGGTCTGTCCTTCGAACTGCGGCTGCGACAGCTTGACGCTGATCACCGCCACCAGTCCTTCGCGGACGTCATCGCCGCTCAGGTTTTCCTTGACGTCCTTGAACAGTCCGAGCTGCTGCCCGTAGTAATTGATGGTGCGGGTCAGCGCCGTGCGGAAACCAGAGAGATGAGTGCCGCCGTCAACGGTGTTGATGTTGTTTGCGAACGAGAAGACGTTTTCGCTGTAACCGTCGTTGTATTGCAACGCGATCTCCATCACCACGCCGTCTTTTTCGGCTTCCATGTAGATCGGCTTGTCGTGCAGGACCTGCTTGCCGCGGTTCAGGTGCTTGATGAACTCGGCGATTCCGCCGTTGTACTTGAATTCGTGACGCTTCGCCTCGCCGGTCTTCTGGTCGGTCGTGCGCTCGTCGGCGAGCGTGATGGTCAGGCCCTTGTTCAGGAACGCCAGTTCGCGAAGGCGCTGCGCCAGAGTGTCGAAGTTGTACTCGGTCGCGGTGAAGATATCTTTGTCAGGCAAGAAGCGGACCTTCGTTCCGCGCTTGCGTCCCGCGCTGCCGGTCTTTTTTAGCTTCGTCGTCGGCACGCCGCGCGAGTAGCTCTGCTCGAAGGTGCCTTCGTCCGGACGCCAGATCTCGAGGTCGAGTTCGTAGCTGAGCGCGTTGACGCAGCTCACGCCGACGCCATGCAGTCCTCCCGACACCTTGTACGTCGACGAATCGAACTTGCCGCCGGCGTGGAGCGTAGTCATGACGACCTGCGCCGCGGGGAGCTTCTCGCCGTCCACATCCATCGTGTCAACCGGTATGCCGCGGCCGTTGTCGATGACGGTGATCGAGTTGTCGATGTGGATGATGACGTCGATCTTGTCGGCGAATCCGGCGAGCGCTTCGTCGACGGAGTTGTCGACGACTTCGTACACCAGGTGGTGCAGCCCCATCTCACCCGTCGAGCCGATGTACATGGCCGGGCGCAGGCGCACCGCTTCCATACCGCCCAGCACCTTGATGCTGTCGGCGGTGTACTCGCCATTGGCGTGACCGTTTGTGCCGTTCGTCTTTCCGTTTGTCACGCCGTTCTTTCCGTTCTTTTTGTCTTTTGCTTCCGCTGCCGCTACTGCAGAGACGTTTTCTTTGCTCGCCATGAAATCCTTAACGAACCTGTCATCCCGAGCGATGCCGGCCGGGTTTGCCGGCCAGTCGAGGGACCTTTTGTGTCCGGTTATCAGACGCAGTTCGAGCGACGCGGCCCGTTTTTCGAAACCGCCAAAATCGCGCTCAACTCGTTGTTTTTTCTTGCACTTATGCGCCGCCGGAACACCTCTGATTTTAACACAAGAAGGGCTGTCCCCGCTGGCTCCTCTTCGGTGTAAGCCACTGCCTTTCAATAGCTTAGACGGGGTACAAATTGCGTTAACAAAGTTCTGGTGCAAATCAGCCGTTGCGGCCATCGAGGAACAAAGAATGTGAGACAAAACAAGGGCGGCGGACGCCCTCGTCCGCCGTTCCTCGTCACGAGTATCTGTGATCTACGCGACCTTCACCGACTCCTCCGGGCGCGCGATATCGATGTGGCTCTTGATCACCTCGTAGACGTCCTGCGGCACGATCATTCGCGTCAGTAAGTCCATCTTGTTGCGATACGGACGCCCCTCGATGAGCCGCTCCACCATCTCGGGATCATGAATGCCGATGCGCTCGAAATCTCCGGCCGAGGCTTCGTTGATGTCGACCATGGCCACCGCGCCGACGGCCGCGATGTCGGAGGCGCGGTCTTTCAGGCGTGCCGCGTCGCGCGCAAGGTCCTGCGATGCGTCCTTGATGCGCTCGCCGATTTCGCTGGCGTCGATCTCGCCCCTTGTGTATTTGTCGTAAACGAATGCAGCCGCGGCCGCCAGGCCTAGCCCGAGCAAAAAAGATCCTACGTGTCCCTTCATCCCTCACCTCTGAAATGAGTTTGGTGACGAACCGATCCGGTGTTCTGGCTACGCTGAAGTTTTTCTCCACCCGGCGTTCTCGTTGCGGCTGCCCGCCTCTTCGCGGGATCGTTCCGCGATCCGATTCACCGCCGCCGCAATGTTCTTGCCGTCCGTGTTGGTGACGCCTCGCGTGTCCCGGCGAAATCTGTTGCGCAGCGCTTCCGCAATCTCTCTGCGATGGTCGCCGAGCAGCATCCCCGTCGGTACTCCGATAGCGAGTCCCATAAGAAAGTCCTTCATGAAATAGCCTGCTGCTGTAAGAAGATGCCTCCGCGCACCTCGCATTTGCCCACAAAACCAGAGCGGCTCCCGGATTCGAGAGCCGCTGGCCTGAAACGTGGAAACTCGCTAAACCGTTGCCGCCGCCACCGTCTGCGTGCAATGGGCGCACCGGGTCGCGGCGATCGGGATCTCGCTCAGGCACTCGGGACACTTCTTCGTCGTCGGATCCACCGGCGCCTTGGAGCGGTTCTGCCACTCCACCAGTTTGTTCATCGGCAGCACGATGAAAAAGTACACCGCAACTGCGACGAGCAGGAACGAGATCGCGGCGTTCACGAAGTCGCCGTACAGGAACTTGCTGCCGTGGAGCTCGAACGAATAGGCGGAGAAATCAGGTTTGCCGACGAGTGCGGCGATGAAGGGCGTGAGCAGGTCTTTCACGAACGCCGTCACGACCGTGCCGAAGGCAGCGCCGATGACGACGCCGACTGCCAGGTCTACCACGTTTCCGCGCAGCAGGAATTGTTTGAAGCCTTTCATGGTCCGCCTCGCGATCTAGTTGCTTTTGGCGCCCATCTTGCTGAACGCCTTGGCGAAATCGTCCACCATCAGTTCCAGGTCCCGGCGCGAATTGGCGGCAAACGTAAACACCGCCGCGTATTCCTTGCCCGGCAACAGGACAAGGCTCTGGAACATGTCTCCGTTCGCCAGTTGCGACCGGTAGTCGGTGCGGTAGAGCGTCATGCCATTGACGACCAGTTCTTTTGGTTCGGCGAGCCTCTTCGCTCCCGCCTGCACCAGGAACACGCCTGCCGACGCCTCGCGCAAAGTTGCTTGCGGCTTTACCGCCTCCGCCGAGATCTGGATCATCTGCATCGGCTTCGGATAGGCCGGGTGGCGGGCGTCGAGCAGGATGCACTCATTCCCGCACGGGCCGTCCTTTGCAACCCACGACACGTTCCAGTTCTGCGGCAGCTTGAAGTTGAAACCGAAGTAGACGTTGGTGTAGAGACTCTCGGAGTAGGCTCCGGCCTTCGGCGACAACCCGCCTGATTCTTGTGCCGCCGCAGTACAACTCAATAACGCAATCGCAAGTACGAGAATGGTCGCGCGCATAGTCGCCCCCGGCGAACCTGGATTCTGCGCCTCTTGCCCGCCAATGTGCCAAGAAAAATACGCGTAAGGGCCCCTTTCCTGCAAGTCCCTATGCCCAAAATGAAAAGGGGCGGTGTCTCCGCCCCCGCTTTTCCTTGTTCCTTGTACCTCGCGTCTTGAGCCTGTTTTTCAGATCCGCATCGGCATCACGATGTAGCGGTACTTGTACTCGCTGTCGGTGGGCTCGTCGGGGCGCATCTGTCCGGCGCTCTGCGAATCCTTGAACTCCAGCCTTATTTCCGGGGAGCCGGCGTTCTTCAGGAAATCCAGCAGGTACGCGCTGTTGAAGCCAATCATCACCGCGTCGCCGGTGTAGGCGGTTTCGATCGAATCTTCGGATTCGCCGGCGTCGCTCGACGACGATGAAACCTTGAGCTCGTTCTTGTCCAGGCGCAGCTTGATGGCCCCGCTGCGCTCGTCGGCGAACTGCGCGACGCGCTGGATGGCGCCGGCGAACTGCTCCGTCGCGAGCGTCACGGACTTGCTGTTGTCACGCGGCAGCACCGCTTCGTAATTCGGGAATTGCCCGGTCAACTGGCGCGAGGTCAGCACGCGTGATCCCAGGCGGAAGAACAGCGTGCTGTCGTCTTTGGCGAACTCGACGAACTCGCCGTCGTAATCGCCGAGCAGCGTGTTGAGTTCTGCCATCGCTTTCTTCGGGACCAATATCCGCATTTCGCCGCTGACGGACGGCTTCGCGGTGTTGTTCTCGATATGCGCCAGGCGATGTCCGTCGGTGGCCACCATCGTCATCGACTCCGCTTTGAGCACCAGCAGCGCGCCGTTGAGCGTGTAGCGGGATTCCTCATTCGAGATCGCGAAGATCGTCTTCGAAATCATCTTGTGCAGCGCCGACGCCGGCAGCTTGTAGATGTCTTTTTCAGGAAACGCCGGCAGGCTGGGGAAATTCGAGCGCGCCATGCCGACCATCTTCGTGTTCGACCGGCCGCTGCGGATGTTCACCCAGTGGTTCTCCATCAGCTTGATGGACATTTTTCCGTCGCCGAGCAGTTTCACGTAATCGAACAGCTTGCGCGCGGGGATCGTGCACGCGCCCTCTTTCTTGATTTCGGCGCCGCAGGAGGTACGCAAGCTCAAATCGAGATCGGTGGCGGTGATGAAGAGCCGGTCGCCGGCGGCTTCGAACAGGAAGTTCGACAGGATGGGGATCGTGGTCTTTCGCTCCACCACGCCTTGCGTCGCCGTCAGTTCTTTGAGCAGCTCTGCCTTTGTGACCGTGATTTCCATCGCGCCCCCTTTGACTTCGGGTATGTCCGTAGCGCGCGTTGCCGTGGTTTCGCTCACCTGAGTCCCTCCCGAGCGGTGGCCAGACTCCCTGAACCACCGCTTTACTTCTGTGGCTGTACTTATATCAAAAGTATAAAGAAACAGCAGTAGAAACCGATGAGCTCGGAAATGTGGATATCATGGAAAAGTGGTTTGTACAAAGCCCTTTGCCCAGGATTTACATGCTGTTCATAAAGGCGCTAGCCTGTGTCCACAGCCCGAAAACGACCTCCTCGATCTCGAACGTCCCATCCTTCCACTTTCATCCAGCGCTCGTCCACAGCCTCGGTTGAGGAAGACGCGGCGATTTCGTGCAAAAGCGGTCCCGAAGCAGAGTAGATGCTGCCCGGCGCGGCCGCCGTTTTCCGCAAGCACCAACATCGCGTCAGCGGAAACCGTGACGTTCCCGGCCTGGTGTTCGGACAAGAGATGGTCGCCGATATTGTTGCATCTTATGTAAATAGTGGTTTGATAACGGGAAACCCGGCAAACGCCAATTTGCGCTTCATCTACTTACGTCTTGCAAACGCGAGTTATGAAGCGAATAAGCTCGATATGTACCGGCTAAACGCCGAATCTGCGTACACGCGCTAGCCGGCCGCACCCAGAAAGGACGGGTGCCGTCATGCTTGCTCGCATTGGCCAATGGATCGGCAAGATCGCCGACCGACGCAGCAGCACATTGCTCGCTTCTGTCGCCGTCATGGTCGTGTTCGGGTGTTTCAGCTACTTCGTCGACATGACGATGCAGGACATTGGTGTCAAGGCGGAGCTTCACGCCGGCGCACAGGCGACGCTCGTAGGGGTTGGAACGGGATTGGCTGCCCTCGTGGTGCTGCTTGCGCGCAAGGAAAGACACGATGCTACGCGACGAGAATTGGAGCGGGTTGCGGAGCTGAATCACCGTCTGAGGAACTCGCTGGAAGTTCTCTCGGCCTCTCACTACCTGGCCTCGGACGAATTGCAAAAGAAACTGATCCTGGAGACCGTTAGCTCCATAGAGGTCGCAATGAGACAGCTCTTCCCCTCGGTGCAATGGAGAGAGCGGGTACCGCCCCAAGTGCCTCCTCCTTCCGCGCATCCCCGCCGGCAGGCGTAGCCGTCCCATCCCGGCCGTCGTGGTAATTCTCTCGCATGAGAAGCGTGCACGAGCAAGCTCGGCCGCTGCATTCCGCAATCTGCGATTCCGCCGATCTCACTGTCCCGCAGTTTAGACATGACCCCCTGCTGGAGTTTCGCCCGCGGCTTCGTGACGTTCATCACCGCACGCACTAAAACACGCACCTATAATGCACGACGGAGGTCAGTGACCCATGCCGCCGCGTTGCCGCTTGCTTTGCGTTTTCTTGTTCGCCATTGTGGTAAGTGCAATCCCGTGCCATGCGGATTACGTCGTCTATACCTTCAACGGCGTAGGATCTCCTGTCGTGACTGGGACCCCAGTACCGATGAGTTTTCAGCTCACGGTGTCCGATTTCATAACCGTAAGACCGCCATGGGTATCGTTCCCCTGCAGTCAGCTTGATTCAAGCAAAAACTGCGGCGGGCAAATCTATTTCATGATCAACGTGAATGACCTGTGCTATGGCGCGATTCTAAACGTCGAAACGAGTACCGGCCCCGTATATGCCTTCTTTTTCGACATAGCATCGTTCGTCACACCCGGGGTCCACGAAGCCGTTCTGTTTACGCCTGCGTTTAACAGTGGCACCCTTACAGTTTCCAAATCCGTTCCCGAGCCGTCCACAACGTCGCTTCTTTCCTTGGCATTGTTTGGTCTACCCTGGACCTTGCGACCGAGACGTGCCAAACCTACTCATGTGGGACACCATTTGGGGCACGTTTTGAACTAATTCGCACCAACTCCAAGCGCGTTATCGATCTCGCCAAATTACAAAAGGCACGGCTCATCACCGTGCCTTCTCGAAACTGAAACTCGAAACTGAAACTATCCCTGCAGCGTCTCCGTCAGCTTATTGATCATCCGGTTCAGGTCCTTGTCCGTCTTGCGGCATTCCTCGATTTTGTCGATCGAGTGCAGCACGGTGGTGTGGTGCTTGCCGCCGAACTGGCGCCCGATCTCCGGCAGCGACGAATCCGTCAGGTGCTTCGCCAGATACATCGCGATCTGCCGCGGATAGACGATCGCCCGCGAGTTGTTCTTCGCCTTGATCTCGTGCAGACGCAGCCCGAACTGCTCCGCGACTGACTTCTGGATGGAATCGATCGTGACTTTCCGCTGCTGCGCGTCGATCGAATTCTTCAGCGCGTCCTGCGCGAACGGCAGCGTGATCTCCCGCCCCTGCAACGACGCCATCGCCACCAGCCGCACCAGCGCGCCTTCCAGCTCGCGCACGTTGCTGCGGATGTTGGACGCGATATACAGCGCCACGTCCGTCGGGATGGTCACCTTGTGCTGCTCGGCCTTCTTTTGCAGGATGGCGACCTTCGTCTCCAGGTCGGGCGGCTGGATGTCGGCGATCAAGCCCCACTCGAACCGCGAGCGCAGCCGGTCTTCGATCTCCGCCAGCTCTTTCGGCGGGCGGTCGCTGGCGATGATGATCTGCTTCATCGACTCGTGCAGCGCGTTGAAGGTATGGAAGAACTCTTCCTGCGT
>CAZLJE010000054.1:0-22346 GCA_964559835.1 uncultured Terriglobales bacterium | reverse complement strand
AAAAGTGTCAACCATGTGCCCGGTCTAAAATGTCAGGGAAGTCCCCGGCTGTTCATTGTGTATCACAAGGGGAGCCCGCTTCGGGGGCGACAGAACTCTTCAGACGCCTGCGTTGGCCGGACCGAGCTGCTTCAGCAACGCCTCCGCCGCCCCGAACCACTGCTTGTCCGCGCGGCGCAATTGCGGCGATACGCTCGCGCGCTTGCGAACGACCTGTTGCGCCAGCTCGCGCGCCTCGTCGATGCGTCCCTGGTTCGCCAGAAACCGCGCGTAGTAGAACTGCGTCTCCGACAGCGTTGACGTTTTCAGTGTCTCGCGGAACAGGCGCTCGGCATCGTTGTTGCGCCCGGTCAGCGCATACGCATTCGCGAGCAGGCCGGCAGCGCGGTTGTAGTCGTGCTTGGGATCGATGCTGATGACCTTCTCCAGGTCCTGTATCGCGGCCCCCGTGTCGCCCATCTGCAGCGCACACTTGGCACGTCCGTAGAACGGGTCGGGGATGTCGGTCCGCGACGAGATGGCTTTCGAAAAACATTCGCGCGCGCGCGCGTAGTTCCCCTGGTCGAGATACAGGTCGGCAAGCTCCTCGTAATTTCCGGCCGAGGGATTGTCGATGACCGTCGCTTCGAGCCGCTTGATATCGCGCCGCCGGCCCATCCACTTTGAAGACGTGTGCGAGCCGCGCAGCTCGGGCAGGACTTCGACCGCCAGATAAATGAGCGCGCCCAGTGGCCCGAGAAAAATGATGACGTAGAGCCAGAGCCAATTCCCGCTGCGGTACTTGATGAAGTGCACCAGCGCGAACGCCATCAGCGCGATGCCCAGGAATCCGTATCGGAACATGCGGGTTGGAGTGTAGCAGTTTCAGTTTCGAGTTTCAGTTTCAGCAAGAACCAAGAACCAAGAACCTACAACGGAATATTCCCATGTTTCTTCGGCGGGTTCTTGTCGCGCTTGGTTTGCAGCATCTCCAGCGCGTTGATGATCTTCTTCCGCGTCTCGTGCGGCTGAATAACGGCGTCGATATAACCGCGTTCGGCCGCAACGTATGGATTGGAATACTTCTCGCGGAACTCTTCGATCTTCTCCGCCCGCATCCTGGCTTTGTCTTGGGCCTTGTCGAGGTCGCGCTTGTAAACGATGTCCACCGCGCCCTCGGGCCCCATGACCGCGATCTCCGCCGTTGGCCACGCGTAGTTCACGTCGGCTCGGATGTGCTTGCTCGCCATAACACAATACGCCCCGCCGTACGCCTTGCGCGTGATGACCGTGATCTTCGGCACCGTCGCCTCCGCGAATGCATACAGCAGCTTCGCGCCGTGCACGATAATCCCGCCGTGCTCCTGCGCCACGCCCGGCAGGAATCCGGGGACGTCTTCAAACGTGATCAGCGGGATGTTGAAGCAGTCGCAGAAGCGCACAAACCGGGCGCCCTTGATCGACGAATTGATATCCAGCACGCCCGCCAAAAACGCCGGCTGGTTCGCCACGATGCCCACCGGGCGCCCATTCAGCCGCGCGAATCCCACGACGATATTCTTGGCATAGTGCTCCTGCACTTCGAAGAAGTAGCCGTCGTCGACGATCGCGTTGATGGCGTCCTTGATGTCGTAAGGCTTGTTCGACTCGGCCGGAACCAGCCGGTCAAGCGAATCGTCGGCGCGATCGATCGGGTCGGTGGTCTCGCGCCGCGGCGGGTCTTCCACATTGTTCGACGGCATGAAGCTGAGCAGCTCGCGCACCATGCTGAGGCACTCGGCGTCGTCGTGTGCCATGAAGTGGGCCACGCCGCTGATCGCGTTGTGTGTCTGCGCGCCACCGAGTTTCTCTTTCGTCACGTCCTCGTGCGTGACCGTCTTGATGACGTCCGGCCCGGTGATGAACATGTACGAAGTGCCCTCGACCATGAGCGTGAAGTCGGTGATGGCCGGCGAGTACACCGCGCCGCCCGCGCACGGCCCCATGATGGCCGAGATCTGCGGCACCACGCCGCTATAGAGCGTGTTGCGCAGGAAGATGTCCGCATATCCGGCGAGCGACATCACGCCTTCCTGGATGCGCGCCCCGCCCGAATCATTGATGCCGATGACCGGCGCTCCTACGCGCGCGGCCTGGTCCATGATCTTGACGATCTTCGCCGCATTCGATTCCGACAGCGATCCGCCGAAAACGGTGAAATCCTGCGCGAAGACGAAGACCAGCCGGCCTTCGATGCGCCCGTAGCCGGTGACGAAGCCGTCGCCGTAGATCTTCTGCTCTTCCATGCCGAAGTCGCTGCAGCGATGGGTGACGAGCTTGTCCGTCTCTTCGAACGTGCCCTCGTCGAGGAGGAAGGCGATGCGCTCGCGGGCACTCATCTTTCCTTCTTTATGCTGGCGCTCGCGCCGTTCGGCGCCTCCGCCGGCTTCGGCCAACTGGTCGCGCCGCTTCAGTTCGTCGATCTTCTGTTCCAGGTCCATAGAGCTCGAATTATAGACAGCAGGGACGGTAGGACGGTAGGCATGGGAATCTCCGTTTAGGAGCTTGAGCGCAGCACGAACATTCGGGGTATGACGCGGGTCACAACCTGCGGTGACGTTAACTGGCAACTGGCAACTGGCGACTAACTACTGATTCATGTACGACGGCGCCCACTTGTATTTCTTGCCGTCCCAGAACACGTCCGATTCCAGACCGGCGGTCTCGACCGCGTGGATCGACGAGATCGCTTTTTTCTTCACCGCGACGCGGCTCAGCGCCAGCTTTTGAAAAGGCAGGTTGATGATCAGGAACTTCGCCTTCGGCGCGCGCCAGTTGTGGATGACGGCAATGTAGAGCGTCGGCCCGGCATTCGTCGAGGAGAACTGCACGGTTTCGCGCGCATTTCCCCATCCCCAATACGAGTCGTACGGATCGATCGCGTGGTAGTTGAAATCCACCTGGTCCACCAGCGGCGTCTGCGAGGTGACCACCACGATGGCGTCTTCCTGGCCGTCGTTATCGACGTCACCGAACAGCGGCGTGAACCCCGGCGCCACCGTGAACGACTTTCCGAATTCTTTCGTGATCAGTTGCTGCGCGTCCGGCGCAGCGGAGGCAGGTTGCGTTGCAGGTTGTTGCGCCGAGGCCGCGATCGCCAGGCAGAGTACGACGCCAAGAATGCAATACCGCATGTGCGTACTCTATCGTTTGCCGCGCCGAGCGCAAGTGGCAATCCGGTCGCTACTGGACCTCTTCGTTGTCGCTCCGCGCCCACATCTCCTCGAACGTGTCGTGGAACCGCTTCACCTGTTCGGGGTCGGAGGTGAAGTGGGCGTTGTTGTCCTGCCGCTTCAGCCCGCTCGGCGACCAGTTCGCGCTGCCGTCGCGCAAGAGCACGCCGTCGACGAGATACGCCTTCAGGTGCATCAGCTCGCGGCTGCCTTTGACCTTAACGTGGATGTTCGCTCGTCCGCGGAAAAGCTCCATCGCCGGTCCGCTCTGGCTCTGGCTGCCGCGCCGCTGCTCCTGTTCATACTCCTCGCGGTCGCGATAAATGCGGATGACAACGCCGCGTCGGGCGAGCTTCACCAGTTGCTCGGCAATAAAGCGGTCGGTGAAGGCGTACATGGCGATGTCGATCGACTTCTTCGCACCGTCGAGTTGGTCCAGGTCGGCGCGCTCCAGGTTGTCGGCGGGCGAGAAATAATCGAACGCGCTGCCCTTCTCCGCCTCGCCGACGCTCGGGATGAACTTCGGCCCGGTGTTGCGGTACTGGTAGATAAGCGAAATGCCGATGGCCACGATCACTATGGCGATCAGTTTGGCGAGCGGATTGACGCGGGTCGTTGCCATGTCTATTTGCCGAAGTGCTCCCAGCCGCGCGGCAACAGCGGCTTCGCGATACCTTCGGTCATCAGGAGAATGCGTTCTTGCCGCGGCTTCCTATCGACCATTGCTCCGATCATCGTGACCGGCACGCCTGCGATCGACGCAGGAACGCGCTTGTGGAACGGCGCGGTGAACAGCAACTCATAATCTTCTCCGCCGTGCAGCGCGTCGTCGAGAGATACTGCGCGCGCTGGGCGTCCGACCTTAGCGAGCGGAATGGAATCCGCATCGACCACCGCGCGCAGCTTACTCTCCTCGCACAGGTGCGCCAAGTCGACCGAAAGGCCATCGCTCAGGTCAATGGAGGCGGTCGCGATCTGCTTCTCGCGCAGCACGCGCCCGACCTCGATGCGCGGCATTGGCGAGAAATGCTGTGAATAATCGCGTTCGCGGAGCTTGCGTCCACGCTCCAGTTCGTGGATCGCCGCCGCCGACCCACCCAGCGAACCGGTGACGTAGACGCGATCGCCGACGCGCGCACCCGACCTCGAGATCGCCTTTCCCTTTGGCGCCGATCCCACAACCACGATGTCCGCCAGCACTCCCGCCGGGCTCTGTGCCGTGTCGCCGCCGGCAAGTGGCACATTGAACTTGTCCGCCAATCGCAGCAGTCCTTTCAGAAACCCATCTGCCCACTTCTGCGGTAGATCGGCTGGCAGCGCGAGCGAGAGAAAAACCGCAAGCGGCTCGCCGCCCATGGCCGCGATGTCGCTCAGCCCGCGCGTGAGACACCGATGTCCAACCACGTCCGCCGAATGCCAGTCCCGCCGAAAATGCACGCCCTCGATGCTGAAATCCGTTGTAACCAGCAGATCGTGTCCAGCAGGGGGACGTAGCACCGCGCAATCATCGCCGATGACTTGGCTCCTCGTCTGCGCGCGAATGCGGCGGATCAATTCTCGTTCGGGCAATGGCACGACCGAATTACAACAGCAATAAGTAATAAGTAACAAGTGATAAACGCTGTCGAATTCGCCACGCTATTGCTTATTACTCATTACTTATTACTTGTTACTATTCTCGTGTGAAAGCGAGGGAAAATCCCGTCGAGCTGCTGCGCCAGCTGCCCTCGGTCGACGAGCTCCTCCGCGACAAGCGCATCGCCGCGCTCGCCGAGCGGGATTCGCGCACTATCGTCACCGACGCGGTCCGCGCGGCACTCCAGAACCTGCGCGACACTATTCTCGAGGGCCATCTCTCTTCCTCTCAGGTCGAGCTCGCCATCGCCACGCTGCCCGATGCGGTGGAGCGCTTCGTCCGCCGCGCCATGCAGCCGTCGCTTCGTCCGGTGATCAACGCCACCGGCGTGATCCTGCACACGAATCTCGGACGCGCGCCAGTCGCTACCGCCGCACTCGATCACATCCGCGACGTCTCCGCCGGATATTCCAACCTTGAATACGACCTGGATTCCGGTGAGCGCGGCAAGCGCGACGTGCACGTCCAGCGCCTCTTCGCACACCTGCTTGGCGACGATGTGTCGACGATCGTGGTCAACAACAATGCCGCTGCCGTGCTTCTCGCGCTGAATGCTTTGGCCGAAGGCGGCGAGGTGCTGGTGTCACGCGGTGAACTGGTCGAGATCGGCGGCTCGTTCCGCATTCCCGACGTGATGAGCAAGTCCGGCGCGACCCTGCGCGAAGTCGGCACTACGAACCGCACGCGCCTCGCCGACTACGAACGCGCCATCACCGACCGCACGAAGCTCATCCTGCGCGTGCACCGGTCGAATTTTCAGATCGTTGGGTTCACCGCGCAGCCTTCGCTCGCCGAATTGGCCGCCCTCGCGCACGATCACCGCCTGCCTATCATGGAGGACCTCGGCAGCGGCGCCCTTTTCGACCTGGCGTCGGTAGGCGTGAACGGCGAACCCGGCGTGTCCGAGAGCCTCGCCGCCGGCGTGGATGTCGTGACCTACAGTGGCGACAAACTGCTCGGCGGTCCGCAAGCAGGAATCCTCAGCGGCAAGCCGGACATCATTGCGCGCATGCGCAGCAACCCGCTATTCCGCGCACTCCGTGTCGACAAGCTCATCTACGCCGCGCTCGAAGCGACGCTCCTCGCCTACGTGCGCCAGGACTACGATTCCGTGCCCGCGCTGCGCATGATGCGCATCTCGGCAGAAAAGGTCGGTGCGCGCGCGCAGAAGCTCGCGTCGCAACTGCCCGCCTCGTACAAATCGGAGATTACCGACGGCGATTCCGTCATCGGCGGCGGGGCGGCGCCCGGCGCAACATTGAAGACCAAGCTGCTCGTCGTTTCACTCGAAGGCGTCAGCGCCGGCGAGCTTTCCACACGGCTTCGGCGTTCCGATCCGCCGGTCATTGCCCGCGTCGAAGAAGACCGCGTCGTACTCGATCTGCGTACCGTCTTTCCGGAGCAGGACGCGGCGCTGCTCGCCACACTCCTGAAGGTGGTCGCGCAGAATTGAGGATTGATTCATTGACGATTGACGATTGAAAAACACATCGTCTTGCAAATCGGTCAATCTGCAATCGTCAATTCTTAGATCTTCTCCGCCGCGAATTCCAGCTCCAGCCCCAGCGGGTCCGTGAAGCGGTTTGTCAGGTTGACGACTCCGACGAGCAGGTGCAAGTCCACGATCTGGGTGTCATTGAACCAATCTTCGTTCTTAAGCGCCTGCACGTCGGCGTCATCGATCTCCCACGGCGTGCGCGTCAGCTTCTCGGCATACACCAGTGCGGCCTTCTCGCGGTCGGTGAACGTTGACGTGAGCGGGTCCTTCAGCGCCTGCCACTCTTCCGGTGTCACCCCGGCTCGCTTCGACGAAGCGAGATGATGCTGCATTCAATAGTGGCACTGGTTCAGCATCGACACGCGGATGTAGATGAGCTCATACAGCCGCGGCGGCAGCGTGCGTCCCACCGCGGCATAGAACGATAGAAACGCCGTGAGCGCCTGCGGCACGTGCGCCATTGCCTTCTGGACATTTCCCGGCTGTCCGCGCAGCCGGTGTTCGTAGATGTGCTGGACTTCGGTGGAAGCGGTCTGCGGTTCAATCAGTGATACGCGTGCCATGGAGAAAGTATAAGACTGCGGCAGTGCAGAATTGGGAATGAATCACGCCGGAACGTGACCTGCTACACAGTTCGGCTCAAACTGGCTGGTCTAGCATTTTCGCGCGCAGGCTGAGTCTGGAGGGCGTTGCCAGTGGGTACTGGACGAGGCCTGTGAAACCTTCGAGTGGCCCATCAGCCACTGCAGTTCGAGTCTGCCGCCCTCCGTGTCCCGCTCGAAGTTGAACCGAGGCTGTCGCCGGAGTATCCTACCGTTGGTTTCGCAGGCCGCGTTTAGTACCCAATGTTGAAAAGCTCCGGAGTGATGACCCGGAGCTTTTCTCTTTGCGGTATGGTAATTGTGCTGGGCAAGCCGCGTTTAGTACCCAAGGTTGAAAAGCTCCGGCGTGATGACCCTGGGCTTTTCTCTTTTCGCCAAATCGTTGCCGCCGTAACTCTCAACTCCACAAGGAACCTATAATGTCCCAATGCTCTCCATTCGACCGGCCACCCCGGAAGACGTGCGCCTGATCCTCGACTTTATTCGCGACCTGGCGGAGTACGAGCGCGCCCCGGAAGCGGCGGTCGCCACCGAAGCCGACCTGCTGCGCGACGGCTTTGGCCCCGAGCCGAAGTTTCGCTGCGTCATTGCCAACTGGGACGGCGCGCCCGCCGGATTCGCACTCTACTTCTACAACTATTCGACCTGGCAAGGACGCCCGGGACTTTATCTAGAAGATCTGTTCGTCCGCATCGAGTACAGGGGCAAAGGCATTGGCAAGGCGCTCTTGGTGTATCTGGCGCAAGTTGCCGTTGGCGAGAACTGCGGACGCTTCCAGTGGCAGGTGCTCGATTGGAACACGCCCGCTATTGATTTCTATAAATCCCTCGGCGCGAAGACCATGACCGAGTGGCTGACCATGCGCGTCGACGGCGAGGACATCCGCCGTCTCGCTGAGCAGCCTTCAGCCGTCAGCAATCAGCATTCAGCCAAGGTAAGCCACGACTGAGTGCTGACCGCTGAATGCTGAGTGCTGTCAAAATCGTCGGCGCCGGACTCGCGGGCTGCGAGGCGGCGTGGCAGTGTGCGCGCCGCGGCCTGCGCGTGGATCTATTTGAAATGCGCCCGGTGCGCTCGACTCCTGCCCACCAGACCGGCGATTTCGCCGAACTTGTCTGCTCGAACTCGCTGAAATCGTTGTCCGAGAACACCGCGCCCTGGCTGCTCAAGGAAGAGATGCGGCGCGCCGATTCGCTGTTGATGGACATCGCGCGCATGACCGCCGTTCCCGCCGGACACGCGCTTGCCGTAGACCGGGCTGTTTTTGCGGCGCAGGTCACCGACGCCATTTCGCACCATCCCAACATCACCATTTGCCGCGAAGAAGTCACCGCGGTCGACGAGGACGCGCTCACCATCATCGCCACCGGCCCGCTTACCTCTGACGCGCTCTCGCAGGAGATAGCACGCCTCGCGGGGAATTCACACCTTTATTTTTACGACTCCATCAGCCCCATCGTCGAAGCCGAGTCCATCGACCGCGACCGCGTGTACATGGCGGCGCGCTACGACAAGGGTTCCGCCGACTACATCAATTGCCCCATGACGCGCGAGGAGTACGACCGCTTCTACGACGCGCTCGTCTCGGCGCAGTCGGTCGAAGAGAAAGATTGGGAGAAACTGAACTACTTCGAGAGCTGCCTCCCGATCGAAGAGATCGCACGCCGCGGGCGCGACACGCTGCGCTTCGGCCCCATGAAGCCCGTCGGCCTCATCGATCCGCGTTCCGGCAAGCGTCCATACGCCGTCGTGCAGTTGCGGCAGGAGAACCTGCGCGCCGACTCCTACAACATCGTCGGCTTCCAGAACCACCTGCGCTTTCCCGAGCAGGCGCGCGTGTTCCGCCTCATCCCCGGCCTCGAGAACGCGCGCTTCCTGCGCTACGGCCAGATCCACCGCAACACCTACATCAACGCCCCCACTCTGCTCACCCCCACGCTCCAGATGAAAGCCCATCCCAACGTTTTGTTCGCCGGGCAGATCTCGGGAGTGGAAGGCTACGTGGAATCGATCGCCACGGGGCTGCTCGCGGGAATGAATGCCGCCGCGATAGCGCTCGACGGCACTCCGCTGGCCCCGCCGCGTGAGACTGCGTTCGGATCGCTCGTGAACTACATCACCGCGTCCGAGAGCAAGAACTTCCAGCCAGCGAACATCACCTTCGACCTGCTGCCGCCGCTCGAACAGAAGATCCGCGACCGCGCCCAGCGACACAAGATCCAGTGCGACCGCGCACTCTCGGCGCTCGATCAATGGCTGTCGGACTACGAGCCGCGCCTGGAACGCAAGTCGGCAATCTCGGACCGCATGCCGCCCCAGCGCTTCGGAGAACAGTTCTAGCCAAAAAAGAGGCACGCGCCGGAACGCGTGCCTCATTTCCCTTTTCCTACGTGCAATCGCTAAAAGATGATCTTGATAGCGAGTTGCATGTTGAACGGCTCGCCAGGGCCGATGCCGGGCGCACCCTGAGAGTCGCCGATCGTATCGGTGATGTAGCCGAACGCTCCATCGTTCTGGCAGACGCCGGTTTTGGTATTCGGCGTACAGGCGGTACCGATCGTGCCGTAGTAGGTCGACAGGTTCTTACGGTTGAAGAGGTTAAACATGTCGGCGCGGAGCTGCACACTCAAACGCTCGTGAACAGGAATATTCTTGATCACCGAGAAGTCCACAGCCCCGTATCCCTGCCCGTAGAACTGGTTGCGTCGGAGGTTCCCGAGGTTGACTAACGCGCTGGCGGGACAACCCGGCGGAGTACACAATGCCGCACCGGTAACTCCCGGTATCGGAATGGATGGACCGGTCGGACACGTGCCTACGCCCGCCATACAAAACGCCGCTGGATTGATCCACAGCAATCCGCCATTGGCTTTGGAGAAGCTGTGACTGATGCCCTTGAACGGGTCGCCAACCAAGCTGAGACCGGCGGGATTGCCAGTGACTGGGTCGGTGCCGGAGTCGCCAATCACCACACCTGACCGAGTCGCGTCATAGGGCTGTCCGGTGTGGAAGTTGACGATGCTGGTGAGCGACCAGCCATGAGTCAGCCACTGCGGTCCGTGAGAGGAACCCGGGATGTCATAAGCCGCAGTCACGGTGAAGAGGTGGCGGGTGTCGTAGTCGCCGTTGCCGTAATCGAGTTTAATGTTGTTGGCGTCGTCGGCGATGACGGCGCGATATTCGCTGATCTCATCCAACGCGTGGGACCAGGTGTATCCGATCTGCGTGCTCAGCCCATGCCAGTTCCTTGTCTTGAATATCGTTTGTAGCGCGTTGTAGTTCGACGTACCGACGCTGTTGAGCTGGAGAATGGTACCGAAGGTAGGGAATGCACCGAACTGATTGATGTCGGAGACGATGTTCAGCTTGCGCGCGTTGCTGCCGACGTAGCCAACTTGTAGCACCGCAGCACTTCCGAGGGCTTTTTCCACCTGGAGGTTGTACTCGTAGATGTAAGGTGTGCGGAAATTCTGGTTCACCGAGAAGACGTTTTGCCCTGGCGCGCCCGTGCAAAGCGGGTCTGCGCAGAGCTTCACGCCCGGGAATATGGACTTTCCACCAGCCTGCACCGCGTCCCATTGATACCCCTTCATTCCGAAGGTCGAAACAGCATGCGGGCCATACGGGTTGCCTTGCAGCCCCTGGGCGCCGGTGATGGGCGGACGGAAATCGAGGAAGGGATTGAAATTGATCTGGTCGAAATGCACGCCGAAGCCGCCGCGCACTACGACGCCACTGAGGTGGCTGGGTGACCAGGCGAAACCTAGGAGAGGGCCAAACCGGTTATGCGTTGACGGATAGATGGAATTGATCCCGTTGCCCTGGATCGCCAGGCCCTTGCCTGGAATGAACACCGCGAGGTCTTTGTCGCCATTGTGCAGCGGACCGAAGTACTCGTGGCGAATTCCAAGGTTAAGGTTTAGGGAAGGAAATACCTGCCAGTTGTCCTGGAAGAAGAGGTTGTACGCATTTACCGTCACGAAGCGCTCTGGATTTCCCACCGCGATGGTCGAAGTGGCGACCTCACCCGCCATGAAGTCAGCCAGTGCTTCCGCAGCGCTCAGCGTGCCGGCGGTTGTGAGACTGGTACAGGCAGCGGTTGGGCTCGCCGCGCCACAGCCAGTGGCGCCGGACCAGGCACCCTGCGAGCCGTTGAAAGAAAACTGTCCAGTTCCGCGGCGGTGATAGAACTCATTTACCACCGTCTGGCGATACTCTCCTCCGAACCGCATCTGGTGAGGTCCCTTGTTGTAGGAAAGTACGTCCTGCACTGGGAAGGTCACGTCGTTGCGGCCTTCCGGCGGCGTGAGTCCGATCGACTCAAAGCCGGCGATCTTGATCTGTGGCGCACCGAGTATGTACTTCCCCTTGTCGGTCGCATCGGGGCTCAAGTACAGGCCCATCGACTTGGTGTTGAAGCTGTTGTTGAAATCGTGGAAGACCTGGTTGAAGTAATTGACGCCGAAGTTCAGCTGGTTCACCAGCCGGTTGGTCAGGACCGAATTGAGAACGAGGGCGCCGTTATACACGTGGATAGGCGCGACCTCGAAATAGTACTTGAGGTTGGAACTCGATGTTCCGAGTGCCGGGCTGCTGCCAAGGGGCGCTGTCTGATTGCCTTGGCCGCCGTAAAAGCGGGCCGACAACTTGTGCTTTTCGGTAATGTTGTGGTCCAGCTTGACATTGCCGTTGAAGCTGTAGCCAGTCGATGCCTGCGGGCTGAAGAAGTTTTTCAGCGTAGCCGGCAAGCCACCGATAATGTTCCGCGGCCAGAAACCGCTCGCCCCGATAGCAGTGCTGGAAGCGGCACTGACGGCAACCGGCGCATAGCTCCCGTATTTCCCTCCCGGATTATTCAACAAGTCCTTCGCCAGGTTGACCCATGCATCCGAAGGCTCCGTGGCCAGGCCCGAAAGGCCAATGATGTACTGTTGCCTTTCGAAGGCCAGGAAGAAGAACGTCCGGTTCTTGATGATGGGTCCGCCCACCGTGCCGCCGTAGTTGAGGTTGCGTAACTTCGGCGACCGCGTGCCGCTGGGAAGGAACGGCGAGGACGCTGAAAATGCCTCGTTCCGGTCGTAGAAATACGCCGAGCCGTGCAACGTATTCGTGCCGGACTTCAAGGTCAAATTCACCGAGCCGCCGGCGTTCCGGCCGGATTCCGTACTGGTCTGTGTTTGCGAGGAGAACTCGTCGATGGAATCGAGAGGCAGAACCACTCCTGCAATCCCTGACACGCCACCCTGGTTGACCGCCGGGATGTTATGCCAGGCATCGTTGTTGTCCACTCCGTCAATCTGCCAGTTCACCTGATTGGGGCGCGCGCCGTTCATAGAACCAAAGCCGCCGACCGCATAGCCACCGTAGCCGGGGGCGATCGCGATAAACTGGGTGAAGTCGCGCCCGTTCATGGGCGCGTTTTGCACAACGTCCACGGGAATGCTGTTGCTCTGGGTCTGGGTAGTGGTGTCGAGGCTGACCGATGCGGCCGCGACTTCTATCGTAGTAGCCTCCTTGGCTACCGAGAGCTTTACCGGAAGGGTGTAGATGTTCCCGGCGGTCACTTCAATCTTGCCAGCAGCAAACGCGCTGAATGCGCGGGCATTGACCTCCACTCTGTAGAATCCCGGAGGAATGTCCTGGAAAGAGAACTGGCCGGCGCTCGTGGTGAGCGTCGTACGACGCACTCCAGTCGCTACCTCAATAGCGGTCACATTAGCGTTGGGCACGACCGCACCACTCGGATCGGTGACCGTGCCGTTGATAGCGCCACGGAAGGTTTGTGAGAACGCTGATCGACCACACAGCAGCAGAACCAATGTCAGTAGCACAAAGACGCGTCGCATGGGTGTTCTCCTGGTTGAAGCCGATTCCCCAATGCTTACGCCTCTGGCAGCGAACGCCATGCATCGAGGCCGGTTTCCATTTGTTTTAGGAGCCGAGACGAAACAGCGCGTTTAAATGCAGTAGCCGGGTTACGTGTGGACAACCGGCGCGAGATCTCCCCAATGATCTATCGCCAGCCGAGCCATCGGTCCAGTGATCCGAAGGCTCTATGGGGGCGGGATTATGGACATGCAGCTAAAGTTTGTCAAGCGTGGTGATGCGCCAGAGTCACTGACCAGTGGATTATGTGCGGCTCGGGTTGGACAAAATGTGGGCTCCGGGGTCCTTGCCTTCAGCACTGAGCAGCTCCCGATATAATCACAAGTTTTTTCCGAGGTGCTCATGCGGAAGTTTTTTCGCGTAGTCATCAAGGTTGTTGCGGCATCAGGCCTATGTCTCGGCGCAACTCAGGACGAAATCGTCCGTTGGCGACAGCACGCCGCGAACATCACAATCATCCGGGGGTATGGCTCACGTCTACGCGAAAACCAATGCCGATGCTGTTTCGGAGAGCAGTTCTAGCCTACGTGATGTCGCTCACCGCAAGTTAAACGCTTCGACCATTTCCTCGTTACCAAAAGAGAAGCCCCGATCCAGCCGCATGCGCGGGCTGGATCGGGGCGTGCGTTCGGACGAACTCGGATCAGAAATCGAAGTGAATACCGAGTTCGATGACACGCGGTGTGTTGAGCTGTGTGCTGATCACGCCGAAGGTGGACGGCGATTGCAGCGACAGCGATGGATCGTTGAACTGCACGTGGTTGAACATGTTGAACATCTGCACGGTCAAGGTACTGCTGACGCGTTCGGTGAACTGGATCTTCTTTGCGATAGACATGTCGACATTCCAGCGGGCCATCCCACGCAAAGTCCCGCTGATGTTTCCGTTCGTGTCCTGGCTGAGCAACACCGGGCGGAACGCCTGGTAAACCGCCGTTGGGTTGGCGAAGAGATTGAGGCCGGTGCCACCCTTCGCCGGATTCCCTGAGGTGGCCACGTTCGTCGTGGTATCGCCGCTGACGCCGGAATGCACGCTGTTGCCGAAAGTGTCGGCAGCAAGCGGAACCGCGCTCGCCGACGCACCCGACGATTGTCCGAACTCCTGCGAAGACCCGGCAGCAACCTTCAGCGGCAGACCGCTGTACCAACTCCAGATCGGAGCCACGGACCACCCGCCGAACAGATGCCGAGCGAGCCCGCTGCCGCTCTTGCCGAACGGCAACTGGTAAACGCCGAGCAGGTTGAAGACGAACTTGCGGTCAAAGGCCGAGGTGCCGTACCCGTAGTCGAGGTTGTAAGAATTGACTACGGCGCGGTCCACGTCCTGGATGCCGCCGGAAGTGTTATCGAGTGAATGCGAATACGTGAGGTTCGCATTGAGCGTGAGCCCGTGCCAGTTGCGTTCTTTCAGCGAGATGAAAGCCGCGTTGTAGTTCGACCGGGCACGGCTGGCCCAGAAGAACATGTTCGTCACCTGGTTCGTTGCGGCGGTCGCCGGTCCGAACACAAACGACGGCTGAATGTTGTTCCACAACGAGAAGACCTGCTCGTTCGTGAAGTTGGACCCATACTTTGAGGCCACGCCGGCGGTGCAGTTCGGCTTGCAGACACTATTGCCGGCGAGCGCCGTCTCGAAGAAAGCCTGCGGGGCGATCGCGCTGGCCGCGGTACCGGAGCGGAGCGCGTTCGCGACCGTGTCGTAGGCCTGGGCGAAGCTCTGCCCGCCTAGGGTCATGAAATACGGCACCTGGTTTGCCTGCAGCGGCGAATAGATGCCGTGCGCGATGTGGCCGATGTAGCCGAACTCAAGGATCGTGTTGTCGGACAACTCGCGTTGCACGGTGAGGTCGAATTCGTGATTGCGTCCGGGCTTGTACTGCGGGTCCATCTGGTACGCCTGGGGAATCTGCGCCTGCGTCGCGCCGGCAATGGCCAACGTGCCCGGGATGAGCGGAATCTGGTTGAGCGCCGTGATGGGCGGCGTCGGAACCGTGCTGCCGTTCGTGCCGATGCGGAAGGCGCTGCTTGGATCGGTCTTGCCGATACCGAGGCAGCTCACGGTTGCAGCGTTGTTGGGGCCGATGCACGACAGCGTCTGCTGGAACCCGATCCCTTGCAGCCCGTTGATAACCTTCTGCACCCCGTTAAGGCGGTCGTAGGTCATGCCATAGCCGCCGCGGATCACGGTGCGATTGTTCCCGAAGATCCTGCCCAGGAACCCGTCATCGAATCGCGGATTCCAGGCAAGCGCGACGCGAGGAGCAAAGTCGCTCCACACCGGGTCCCACGGATACTTGCGATGCAGGCTCTTGATGGGCTCGAAGCCGATCACAGGATTGAAGACCTGTCCGGCGAGCGCGGCTGCCTTGCGCTGCTGGAGGTAATTCCACGGGGTGACGATCTGGCCGGAGCCGGCGTAAACCATCATCGACTGCTTGCCGTTAGCCTCGACCGGCGGCGGATCGGCCGACCAGTTGAGGCCCGCATTGAGCGTCAGAGTCGGCTTCAGGTGCCACGAGTCGTTGATGTAGAGGCTGTAGTCCATGTAGTGGTCCTGGTCGCTGGTCGGAGTCCCGAGTGCGTTGGGAGATCCGTCGCCCGCGCGCGTGCCGAGGATGTTTGCGGAATCGACCAGGCCCAGGCTTGCGGCGTAGAGCGTCTTCCAATTGCTTTGCTGGTTCGAGGGCAGGCAGTTGGAGTCCGACGCGGAAGCGCAAATGCGCGGGATATAGGTGCTCGGGATGTTGATGCCGCTGCCCTGCGTCACCTGGTACACCATCTGCGTCAGCGACGAGACCTGTCCGTCATTGCGGTTGAACATCACTGCCGAGTGCGACACCGATCCGCCGAACTGGATCATGTGATTGCCTTTGAGCCAGGAGAGGTCGTCCTTCACGGCGTAGCTGTGGCTGTCCCACATGCGCGTGCGAATGCTGTTGGTGTCGACGTTCATGGGAACGAGCGCATTGTTCTGCGACTCGCCGCCGATTTGCAGTGTGGCGGCGGTTCCGGCAATCTGCGGGAACGCACCCGCGGTGCCCCATTGCCACCAGTCACGCATAAAAGACAGGTTCAAGACGTTGGTGAGGGTCGGCTTGATCACGCCCGTCAGTTGAGCGACGTAATAACGGGGCTGGCGCGGGATCGAGGCCGCCGAGGTCGGCACGCCCGCCGTATCGCCCTTCAACAGGCCGGCGATGTCGATCTGCTTGTCGACGGTGCCTTCCTGCTCAAAATACCGGAAGCTGGTCATCACCTGCCAGTTCTGCGTGAGAGCGCGATCCAAGCGGACAACGCCGAAGTTCTCGCTGACCGGGAGCTTAACGGCGCCGGTAAACCCGAGCGTGTTGAGGCCGTCTCCGCCGGAGTAGTTCGGATCGTTGCCGGCGGGCATGGTCTTCCAGATCCCCTGGATGACCGGGTTGATACCGAGCTTGAGCGGGTCGCATGCGCCCGTGCCGGAGGAGCCGCATTGCGCCCCTGTGGCGAGGTTGTACTGCACGATCTTGCCGGTGTTGTCGCGGTACTGGAGGATCCCTTGGCGCATCAGGTCCGAGGGCACGAGCTTTTCGATCTGCTCAGCCTGCGACTGCTTACGGCCCTCATAGTTCATATAGAAATACGTCTTGTTTTTCTCGCCCAGCTTCGGGATGAACCCGCCGAATGCGCCGCCGTAACGGTTGTCGTGGGTGACGGGCCGCGGCTGATTGTGGAAGTTACGTTCCCAGCTGTTGGCGTTCAGCGCAGAGTTCTGGAAGAACTCGTAGGCGGAGCCGTGGAAGGCGTTGCTGCCGCGCTTGGTCACCAGCATGACCTGGCTGCCTGCCGCGCCGGCGAAACTGGCATTCGGGTTATTCGTGGCTACCTTGAATTCCTCCACGCTCTCCACGGGCGTAGGAATGGGCGGCTCGGGACCGCCGCGGAAGTTCGTGTAGTAGTCCGAGTTGCCGGAGACGCCGTTCGTGATGTTCGAGCCGTCCAGCACGATGCTGTTCTGGTCGCTCTGGCTGCCGGCGACCTGTCCGCCAAGAGAGCTACCCTGGTTCCCCTGCTGCTGCGGCAACGAGGCTGGTTGCAGCAGGAGCAGGCTGCTGACGTTTCGCTGCAGGGTTGGCAGCAGCGCCAGCGCGTCTCCGCCGAGGGTGTCACCGACCGTGGAATCGGTCGTCTGCAACTCCGCGGCAGCGTTCGCGGCGCTGACTTCCACCGTTTCCGTCGCCCGGCCCACTCGTAACGTCATATTCACCGTGAAGGAATTTCCAACGCTGACTTGGACGGAAGACTGCGTGGACTGGAACCCGGCGGCCGTGGTGCGCACGCTATAGGTCCCGGGATTGACCGCGACAAAGCTGTAGCGGCCGGCGTCGTTCGTTGTTGCGCTTCGCACCGTGCCGGTTTTGGTGTCCTTCAGTTCCACGGTGGCGTTGGGGACCACCGCATTCGATTCGTCGCTGACCACTCCGAATACCGTCCCCGTATTAGCGTTTTGCGCGAACACCGCGGGAATAGCGACGGCGAGTACCATCAGCCCGGCGAGAATTCTGAGTTTGAATGCTCTTGAAATCATCGATTGCCTCACGAGTAAGTTAGTGGTGCGGAAAGAAACAGGGGGGCGCGGCGCGGCTTGAAACTGGTGACGAGAGAAGAAACGAGAGTCGAGAGACCCAAAATCGCCAATCCCCACACGTAAAATTCAGCTTGAACGCTGAATCCAGCAATTACTCTGAATGGGCGCGAATGTTATTCCACCTTTGGGGCAAAGTCAATGAAACCCGCGCTGGACGGTTGTTTCGCAGCAGAACGACGGTTCGGCGTGCGCTTTTGTCGGCTCCCGATATAATCACAAGCTTTCCGAGGTGCTCATGCCGAAGTTTCTACGCGTAGTCATCATCGTCGTTGCCGTATCTGGCCTATCTCTCGGCGCCACCAAAGACGAGATCGCCCGCTGGCAGCAGCACGCCGCGAACGTTAACATCATCCGCGACGACTGGGGCATCGCCCACGTTTACGCCAAGACCGATGCCGACGCCGTGTTCGGCGCCGAGTACGCGCAGGCGGAAGATGACTTCAACCGCGTCGAAACCAACTACCTCAATTCGCTGGGCCGGCTCGCGGAAGCCGAAGGCGAGGGCAAGATCTACCAGGACTTGCGCCAGAAGTTGTTCGTCGATCCCGCCGAGCTGAAGAAAGACTATGGCGCGAGCCCCGCCTGGCTGAAGCAGCTGATGGACGCCTTCGCCGACGGCCTCAACTTCTATCTCTACAAGCATCCCGAGGTGAAGCCGCGCGTCATCACGCACTTCGAGCCCTGGATGGCGCTCAGCTTCACCGAAGGCAGCATCGGCGGCGACATCGAACGCATCAACCTGCGGGAGCTGCAGGCGTTCTATGGTGGTACGACAGAAGGTGTACGCCGGCCGCCATCAGCCGGCACCTCGGCCCGCGCGATTGCCGAGCTCGATGAAGACCGCGAGCCGCGCGGCTCCAATGGCGCTGCCATCGCGCCCTCCAACACCGCCGGCCATCACGCGCTGCTGCTCATCAATCCGCACACTTCGTTCTATTTCCGCTCCGAGCTGCAGATGGTCAGCGACGAAGGCCTGAACGCCTACGGCGCCTCCACGTGGGGACAGTTCTTCATCTATCAGGGGTTCAACGATCATGCCGGGTGGATGCATACGTCCAGCGGCGTTGACGCCATTGACGAATACCTCGAAACCATCACCAAGAAAGGCGACCAGTACTCATACAAATACGGAGCCGAGGAGCGTCCGGTCGAGGTCAGCACCATCACCGTTCCGTACAAGAGCGCGTCCGGCATGGCGGAAAAGAAGTTCACCGTCTATCGCACGACGCACGGCCCTGTCGTGCGCGAAGCCAACGGCCACTGGTTTGCCGTCAAGCTCATGCAGAAGCCGATCGAGCAGCTCGAGCAATCGTTCCTGCGCACCAAGGCGCGCGATTATAAGTCGTTTCTGAAGACGATCGAGCTCTACGCCAACTCCTCCAACAACACAATCTTCGCCGACGCCGACGGCGACATCGCCTACTTCCACGGCAACTTCATTCCGCGGCGCGACCCTCGGTTCGATTTCACCAAGCCTGTCGACGGCAGCAACCCCGCCACCGACTGGCATGACACCCTGAAGGTGAACGAGACGCCGCACCTGCTGAATCCGAAGAGCGGTTGGCTCTACAACTCCAACGATGCCCCCTGGTGGGCCGCCGGTCCCGGCACCTTCAACAAGCAGGATTTCCCGGCTTACATCGATCAGGGCGGCGAATCGGCGCGCACCTTGCACGCGCTGCGCGTCTTCCCGGCGCGCAAGGATTATTCGCTCGAGTCGCTCATCGGCGCCGACTTCGATAGCTATCTACCCTGGTTCGCGCGCACCATTCCTGCGCTGCTGAAAGCGTACGACACCGCGAGTGAATCCGACCCGCTGAAATCGAAGCTCCGCGACCAGGTCGCCGCCCTGCGCGCGTGGGATTTTCGCTGGGCGGAAGATTCCGTTCCCACCTCGCTTGCCGTGTACTGGGGCACCGAGCTCGAGCGCCGGAATAGAAACGAAGCGCGCCAGGCCGGAATGCCGATCTACGATTACGTCGCGACGCGCCTCGCGCCCGCCTCGCTGCTCGAAGCGCTTGCCACCGCGTCCGACAAGCTCACGAGCGACTTCGGGAAGTGGAACACGCCGTGGGGCGCAATCAATCGCTTCCAGCGCCTCGACGACCAGATCACGCCGCGCTTCGACGACTTGGCTGCCAGCATTCCGGTCGCGTTCACGTCTGCCGTGTGGGGATCGCTCGCCTCGTTCGGCGCTCGCCAGTACTCGAATACGAAAAAGTGGTATGGAAGCAGCGGCAACAGCTTCGTCGCCGTCGTCGAATTCGGCCCGAAGGTGCGCGCCCGTGCGGTGACCGCCGGCGGCGAAAGCGGCCATCCCGGGTCAAAGCATTTCGACGACGAAGCCACGCGCTACGCCACCGGCAACCTGCGCGACGTCTACTACTACCGCGACCAGCTCAAAGGGCACACCGAGCGGGAATACCACCCGGGCGCAGAACGCGCCGAATGATGAGCACTCGGCGTCCATCCGCTGTCGCTTGCGCATGGAGCGCGCTCAGTGGCCCCTAGACGGCGGACGGTTCATCGCTGGAAAGCTCAGGAAGCTCAGTTGCGCGCCAAATTGCGTGCCAAGCAAGTCGGCGTTTTCAGCAAAGGTTCGAGTTCAGCAAAGGTTCGAGCGGCCGGTTAAGCAGTGTGGGATCTCGGCTCGTCCGGCAGCCCCACCGAATGAGGTCCTTTGCCGGAGAATCCGTCGGGAGTTCCAGAAGCACCCTCTTCGATCATTTTCCCTGGTCCTCGACCCTCAAGCAGATCGTCCAGCAACCGGTTGATTTCGAGACTGCCTTCGTGGATCCACTGCACTCTCTCCTGCCCTTGCCGCGGTAAGAAACCTCCGTACGTGTTCAGCAGGCTCTCCGCATAATCGCGCATCTGCGTCGCGACACTGCGAACACTCGTAGATATCGTCGACGTGAAGCGCTTGAGTTTCAGGCTTGTGGCACGAAGCTCTTCTGTCTGTTGCGCGTATGCCGCTTCCAATCTCTCTGTGCGTCGATTGAACGCAACCAGCGTAATCACCGTCAGCGCAAGCAGGATGAGGTTTGCCAACCCCGATTGCTGGCGCGCCGCGACTGCGCTGTCCTTCAGCTCGCGGTCGTACTGCGCAATGTTCTTTGTTTCCACGGCCGACAACTCTGCCAGCAGCGAGCGAGCTTTGTCCATCAACTCCTTGCCGCGGTTCGAATCCACGATGACAAAAGCTCGATGCCGGTACCCCTTCTCCCGCAGCCGGATGGTCTCATTCGCATCGGCGATCTTCGAGCCTGCGACGGCCTCGACTTTACTTTCGACCGCGCGCTCCTCCGGCGGTCTCGCTGAGAGCCGTGACCGCAGCGTCGACAAATCGCCCGGCAGTTTCTGCACCGCTTGTGTATATGGACTCAGGTACGATGTGTCGCCGGTGAGCAGGTAACCTCGCTGCCCGGTCTCGATCGCCTGCAGATCCAGTTCAACAGCAACCAGGTCCGCCTGAATGTCCGACGCATCGATGCGCTGGGCCGCGTTCTTCTGGATGATCTTCAGGTTATTCGAGGCCAGGTAGGCGTTCACCCCGATCACGGCACAAAAGATTGCGATTGTCGTGGGAAGAGCAAGTTTCCGCAGACTGTTTCTCATGAATGGCCCAGGACACCACCCGTCGCGCACACGCCGGGTCGCGGCATTTACGGCAGCAGGTCTCGCACCATTCAGCATCGAGAAATTCACAGGACAAGAAAGGTGCGTCGTTGGCGACAATTTCCGCGGGCTGGACCGCCGGCATGTTCTTCGATATGCCATGCCGGTAGGAAGAATCCGCCGGAGAGATGAATAATTTTCCCAGAGCCTGATTCTGCGTCGGTTTTCCCTCGCCTTGACAAAATGTCTTATTAGATAGAGTCTAAATAGGAGCGTGGACGCACAAGAGATCAAAGCGCATCTGGAAGGCAGCGGTTTGCGATGCACTCCGCAGCGCTACGCTGTGATGGCCTTCTTGATGGAATGCCACAGCCATCCCACGGCTGCGGAAATCTTCGCCACCGTAAACCGGGTCGATCCGCGCTCTTCCCGGGCAACGGTCTATAACAACCTGAGGGACTTGGTGCGCGCTGGCTTGGTGCGTGAAGTGGCCGTCGAGGGCCGCGCCGCCCGATTCGATGCGAAAAGGCAGCATCACCACTTCATCTGCGACCGTTGCGGCAATGTTGAGGACGTGGAGTGGTACGACGTCCCCAAACCTGCCGCGGGCTCCCTTGGTAAAAGACTCATTCGCGAATGTGAACTCATTTTACGTGGGCTCTGCACGAAGTGCGCTTCGCCGCAACCGAAGCGCGGGCGATTCCCCGAACGGAAAGGCCGGGATTCGTTGGCAGTTCGTCGCAGTCCTATCCACTAACTGCACTCTACTAATTCGAAGGAAAGTACACACATGGAGAAGAATCTCAGCGCCGCCGCCGCGAAACCCGTTCCTGCTCACGAGCAAAACCAGCCAACCGAAGCCAAGTGTCCCGTCGCCCACGGCGCTCGCCGTCCCCAGACGAATGCAGACTGGTGGCCCAATCAGCTGAACCTGAGGGTCTTGCATCAGCATTCGCCGCTATCCGATCCGATGGGCGAGCAGTTCGATTACGCGGAAGAATTCAAGACCCTCGACCTGCAAGCCGTGATCAAGGACCTCCATGCCGCGATGACCGACTCGCAGGAGTGGTGGCCGGCTGACTTCGGCCACTATGGGCCGTTCTTCATTCGCATGGCGTGGCACAGCGCGGGTACGTACCGTATCGGCGACGGCCGCGGTGGCGCCGGCTCCGGCACACAACGTTTCGCGCCCCTCAACAGCTGGCCGGACAACGTGAACCTGGACAAAGCGCGCCGGCTGCTCTGGCCGATCAAGCAGAAGTACGGCCGGAAAATCTCCTGGGCCGAC
>CAZLJE010000053.1:0-26800 GCA_964559835.1 uncultured Terriglobales bacterium | reverse complement strand
ATAAGCTTCTCCTCCTTCGCGTGTGAAGAAAATGTCATCCTGTCCCCAAAAGATGAGTGTCTTTGGCTGGCCATCACGCAGGAACTTCTGCCACTGCGGATACAGCGCGACGTTTGTTCTGTAATCGTAGAAAAGATCCATCTGGACGCGGCGTGCATTGGGTCGCTCCATAAAGCGGAAGTCCATGTTCCAGTTGTCGGGACTGATCAGATCAGGACGCTTGTGACCGTGCAGGTATATCGCCTTTATCGTGTCAAACTCAAGTAGGCCCGCTACACCTTGCTCGCTCTCTGGAGTGCGGTTTTTCCAGAGTACGTTGCGCAGCCCCGTCCATGCTTCCGTGAAGCCTTCCTCGTACGCATTGGTGTTCTGAATGATGAGCCACTCCAACGCATCGGGATTGCGTGTAACGATTCTGAAGCCTACGGGGCCTCCGTAATCCTGGACGAAGAGACCGTAACGATCGAATCCCTTCTGCTTCAGGAATTTCGACGTGATTTCAGCGAGCCGGTCAAACGTGTAAGCAAAGTTCGCCGGATCGGGAATATCGCTGTTGCCAAACCCGGGATAATCAGGTGCGACGACGTGAAAGCTGTCGGCGAGCGCCGGAATGAGGTTCCGATACTGATGCGATGAAGACGGAAATCCGTGCAACAGAACCAGTTTGGGATTCTGCGGATTCCCAGCTTCACGATAAGCGATGTTTAGCCCGTCAACGACTGCAGCCTGGTACCTGACAGTGATCAGTGACGGGATGCGCGAATCTTGCTTCTTCATAAGCTCTCCTTCATGTCCTTCGGTGTTAATGATTGTCGTGTTTCAAGCAATTCCAAGTTAAAACCCGAGTTCACTCAATCCTGGGTGGTCTTCAGGACGGCGACCAAGCGGCCAGTGATACTTGCGATCTGATTCCGCTATAGGAAGGTCGTTGATGGAAGCATGCCGGGTTGCCATGAGGCCGTCTTCATTGAACTCCCAGTTCTCGTTGCCATACGAGCGGTACCACTGACCGGAGTCGTCGTGCCACTCGTAAGCGAAGCGCACGGCGATCCGGTTCCCGGTGAACGCCCACAGCTCCTTGATCAGGCGGTAGTCCAATTCCCTGGACCATTTGCGCGAGAGGAAAGCGATGATCTCGTTTCGTCCATTGACGAATTCCGAGCGGTTCCTCCACCGGGAATCGATCGCATATGCCAGCGCCACCTTCTGCGGGTCGCGACTGTTCCAGCCATCTTCGGCGAGGCGCACTTTCTGAATGGCACTCTCGCGTGTGAACGGAGGAAGAGGGGGACGGGTTGTTGTCGTTGCACTTGCCATGATCTCTCTCCTTCAATAATGCTGGTCGATCGTGTGAGCAACGGAATGCGGACGCGCTATCGCGATTAAGCCAGAAGTGTGAAAGGGAATCTATTGGACGAACGTATCAATCGATACCTTAATCGGTGGCGTAAGGTCCGCCGCACCCGAATCTTTTCCGGCGCTTCGTCGCTGGTCGACGCTGGGTGATGACGTTTCTACAACAAGAGAGCTTCAACGCGATGGCCATGGACCATGTTGTCGCAGGTAGACCAGGCAAAAACCGTGAAGCGACCGTCCTGAGAGGCGACCAGCGCAACGGAGTCTCGTTGGTCTTGAACGAACTGCGCCGCCCAGATGTGGCGTGTTCCTCCCAGTTGTGCGGAGTTCAACACCTGCGGAGCTGATCCCACGACAGGCTCGGTCAAAAGCACCTGTTCGATGTGCGGTGCCCGCAAACGCCGACCGATCTTCGCGCCGAATGCGAGGACGTAGTAGTCGGTGCTGATGATGGTTGCGCCATCGACTGCGGTAAGGCCTGCGACCATTGCGACGCAGCGCTGCAATGCGTCCTGGCAGCCTGGTTCGTTTATCTCGGGGTGACGAGCCAGGTCGGCGAGCTCCGAGAACGGCGGCCTGATTCGATATGGAACCGGCTGCAGGATGGATTCGCGCCAATCACTCTCCTGCTTTACGACCAGCAGGAGGCCGCCACGTCCGTGCGCACGCATGGAAATGGCGATCTGGACCAGAATGTTCGCCGCATCGCTGTTGGCGTGAACTTCGAAGCCGAGCAGCGACGTCACAACACTGGGACAGTCGGGCAGTCCGGCGGCGCCCTCGTTCAACACCTTGATCTGATCTCCTTCAAGGACGGCCACGTTGACAAACTTGCCGGACGATCCCGCGCGGCTGTGTTTGACGACCAGTAGACCGGGCGAAATCACTTCGAGCACAAAACAGTAGGAGGGAAGATCGCGGACGGTCCCCCATACGCATAATTCCCCGTTGACGTGCCATACGCCGAGATGTATTCCGGGGCGTTCCACTGCGGGTGCGATCTTTGTGAGCCCACCGCGGGTGAGGGCGAGTGTCGCATCGAAACAGATCGCTCGGGAGCCTTCGAGGGGAGCCATGTACGCGAGCGAGATGGTCGGGACGTAGCCCTCTTCGCGGCGAAGGCTTGCCCAAAAAGCAGCATCCACCATGGTCGCGATCGATGCTTTATCGGGTGCGACGGCTACAGGGCGCGCGCCGCCGCTCCGTGCGGCAGCCAAGTGCCGCTCCAAGTGAGGTGCGACGGCGTCTGCGAGAGCTTGCGCGACAGGCGAGGAGCCATTCATTTACATCGATTGTAATGGTCGCCGGAGCATACGGGGCGATGAGAATCCAATACAACTGATCGTCCGAAAAGGCAGTCACGCTGCCATCGGCTCGTTCAAGCAAACGATCCCTCGCTCAAGGGCGACGCGTATCGCTTCTGTCCGACCGCTTGCCTTCAATTTCTCGAGAATGTGCGTCACATGCACTTTGACGGTGCCCTCGCTGATGTTGAGCGCCGAGCCGATCTCCTTGTTGCTCTTGCCGCTGCTGATCGCGCGCATGACTTCCGTCTCTCGCAGCGTCAGTTCCCGATCGGTTATGCGCCGCGCCAGTTTGGCTGCCACGAGTGGCGGGATCCACTTCCGTCCGGCTGCGACGGCGCGAATACTTTCCATCAATTCCTGGACAGGCGAGTTCTTGAATATGTATCCCTGCGCGCCGGCACGGATGGCGCGATACACGTCCTCTTCACTCTGATAGGCGGTAAAGATCACGATGCGTGCCAAGGGCACCTTCTCGAGGATCGCGGCCACCGCATCGATACCGTCCATCACCGGCATTCGCAATTCGAAAAGGCCAACGTCGGGCCGTCGCTGAAGAAATTTTTCCACGGCTTCGCGGCCGTTTCCGGCATTACCCACGACCTGCATATCAGACTCAGTGCCCAGAAGTGCCGAAATCCCAGCCAGCATCACCGGTTGGTCATCCGCCACAAGCACGCTGTGACAGCACTGGTTGACAACACTCTTCAGGCATGTTGAAGGTTGCGCAGGGAAACTCGGGTTTACGCCCGATGACTCGGCCCCTCCAGCCGGTGCTGGTCCACCTTTTTGCGACTTCGAGATCTGCCGAAAAACTGTTCCCACTGAATAGGATCGATCGTGTCCATGATTCATCATTGGTCTCCGCGCCTTGTCGCTTGCGAAATCATCCGATGAAACTGCTGCGAGGTGAGCAGCAGCAGTTCGTCGCGGCCCCGCGAAACTAGAATCGTTGAGCCGATGGGTACGTGCTGTCAAGAACGGGACAATTGTTTTGATATCCACGCGGCATTAACGCACTCCCGCGGGACAACCCCACCGATCCGATCAGACCTAATTTTCGAGGCGTAATCTGGGTTTTTCTATCGTAACGCGATAAATCCGACAAGGCGAGTTGCCCGACTTCCAGGATCTCTGGAAATCCACAGGCGCATGTTGGCACATGTCCCGCCGAGCGATGAAAGGTATCCCACAGGTGATGTTTTGGCATCCATCTTCTCTCCTCGTCGCCTGACCCGTACACTCCTTATCCACATCATCCAAACATTTTCAGATCGACCTATGGCGCAAAAAACATTCAACATCGCATCTCTGGTTGGAATACCGGCACCGAAACGGACGACCGTTATCTTCCGAAAGAACGAATTCATTTTTGCGCAGGGGGAGCGCAACGACTTCCTTTTCTACATCGAAAGCGGCTGGTGAAACTGACCGTGGTTTCGCCGGATGGGAGAGAGGCGCTGGTCGGGTTCTACGACGGCGGAAACCTCATCGGTGAGAACTGCCTGGCCGGCGGTAAGCACATCTCCAATCACAATGCAGTCGCGCTCACGGACCTGCGTCTCCTCAAATTCGACTGCGACGTTGTTACCAGCAGGATGGCCGCCGAGGCGAGAATAGCTTGCGACGTGGTGACATACCTGCTCGGGCGCAATGCTTACATACAACAAGAGCTTGCGGACCAACTTCTGTGTTCGAGCGAGGAGCGGCTGGCGCGCATCCTGTTCTCTCTGTCTCAATCGATCCGCGCAGAGCACCGCGGAGATCCGCCGCGACTCACTCAACAGGACCTGGCCAACATGCTGGGCACCACCCGGCAGCGGGTAAATGCCCTCGTCGCACGACTGAAGAACTCAAGCGTTGCGCAGGGACGAAACGCCAGGAGACGTGCGGCAGCCAAGATGGCGGTCGCAGCACTGGAATAATGAGGAAGTAAATGAGCCACTACGAGAGCGAGTCGGGATCCGATCTATTTCCCGTCGCGCAAGTCGAGCAGCGAGCTTCGGTGGATCGATTATGCGAAGCGTTCTGTCATACATCTGCGCTGGGGTTCGCGATCCTGGATGACCAACTGCGCTTCGCGAACATCAACCAGACGCTCGTTGCCATGAACGGCATTTCGATGTGTGATTACATCGGCAATTCCGTCCGGGATATTCTCGGCGATGAGTTCGCCGGCAAGGTCGAGCCGCACTTAATGCGCCTGCTTGCCACGGGCGAGAGCTCGCTCCATGAGGTCAGATTCAGCGCGCCCAGCACGGGAGAGACCGGCTCATTCATGGAGTATTACTTTCCAATCGCAGACAGGACGGGAAGGGTCGTCCGGATCGGGGCGGTGGTCATGGATGTGACGCAACACCGGAAACTGGATGCATTAGTGACCAGCCTCGCTTCGACAACGCGCCGTGAAGGCAACGACGAAGAATGGTGGATGGCGCGCGAGATCCACCAGTCACTGGACGACTATCATCATGCGCTCGGAATGGCTATGCACAATGTCATTCGCATGCAGAAGAGAACGCCGGACGTGCTGGAAGAGGCGATCCGGAATTTCGATGACCGCATTCGGAATATGCAGGATCTGGTTAACGCGGTCGCGAGAAAGTTTGCAATCGTTTGAATACGAGGGTGGCGGAAGATCGCTCAGCGATCGGTTTCGATAAGCTCGCCTGTTTCCGCCCTCAGTTCCCCCGGCGTAAAAGCAAACCGGCGGAGCATCGTAATGCAGATCACAAAAATGAGCACGAGCAGTCCTAACAGAGCAAGCTCGATCATGGAGTTCCGGAAGATGGCCTCGCCTTGCGACAACCACGAGCCGTCGCGGGTGAGAGCTGCGAGTTCCAGGCTGATGACGAGAATACGACGGATGGAGGCGATCAGGCCGACGATTAAGAACGGTTCAGTGACCAGCACATGGGCGCGGATAGAAATGCGCACCGTATGAAAGATCTCGACGATCATTAATACGACTAATAGCTCATTCAATACGCGCAAGGTCTGCGCTGCGATCGTGCCCAGGCGGAGGTCCTGCCAGAGCAGCCTGCCGGCGCTGGCCACCGTCGTGAGCGCCGTGACGAAGAGGAGTATCCCGAGCATCGCATACACGGCTACCTCTCCCCGGCCCAAGACTAAGTCGAAACGCTCGCGAAGAACATTGTCAGATGGCTTCATCATCGTTCCCGCGTCGATGCATTTCGCATTTCAAGGCCAGAACTGCTACGCCGATCTGCGGGCGCGGGCCACTCGTACGAGGGCAGGACGCAGGACCCGGTCCCGCAATCGGTAGCCAGGCTGGAGTTCCTGCACGATGTCGTCGGATGCGGCATCGTTCGTATCCACTACCTCGATCGCCTGGTGCAGGTTCGGATCGAAAGGTTCGCCGGCGGCGCGGATCGACTCGACGCCGAGTTTGCCGAAGGCGTCGTGCAATTGCCTTTGGATCAGTTCGACCCCAGTACGGAGTTGTTGCGGGTTTTCGAGCGGCGCCTCGAGCGCTCGATCCAGGTTGTCGAGCACCGGCAGCAGCGAACGCAGGGCGCCGGCGAGCGCGAATTCCTTGAACTCTTCCTGCTCGCGCGCAGTGCGTTTGCGGGCGTTATCGAATTCGGCCTGCAAACGAGCGAGGCGGTCGGTCAGAAGGGCCCGCTCGGAGTTTGCGTCAGGCTGACCGCCATCGTCGACGTTCTCTTCAGCGACAGGCGATTCGGTGGTTACTGCTTCTGCGGCGGGTAGCTCGTGACCGGAATCCACCTCGCGCTTAGTGTCTTCACCGTTCGGAATCATCGCTACCTCACGTTGCGTTGTGCACTCATCACGCCGCCGCGCGGATATCCGAAGGCGCCGCCGGCCCGCGCAGCCCGTGAAGCGCGATGGCAAACATCACGTACGACCATCCGCGGAAAATGAGAGAGATTCCCACGGCCAAGCCGAGAAACCAGATGCCCGACCAAGGCCACTCGGCCCAGAGCATGATGCCAAGCGCCAGGGAGACGGCGCCGTCGAAGACCGCCCAACCCCAGTTGGGGAACTTCAGGCTGAGTGCCGCAATGATGCGAAACAGACCGATCACCGTGACGAACGAGGCGAAGAGCAGAGTCCATGCCACTGCGCCGGCAACCGGGTGAGTAACGATGAGCAAGCCGACCAGCAGGCCGAGTACGCCCCCGAGCACGTGCAGAAATACGCCGCCGCCCCATCTACGCATCTGAAAGGCGTGGACGAACTCGAGAATGCCGCTGATGACCAGCAGCCAGCCCAGAACGAGGGCGGTTCCAAGGGTCGCTGCCGGAATCAGAAAAAGCGCGACACAGCCGACAACGACCATCAATATCCCCAGCGCCAGCAACCATCCCCAACGGTGGCGGAATCTTTCTATATCGACCAACATCCCACTTCCGAGCACAGTGACCATGCAGCACCTGTGGTGTACGGCACGGGACAGCCTACGCCCCGGCTCTGTAGAACACGCTAGTTGTCCTGCCCGCCGTTTAACAATTCCTCAGAGGCGCATCCTGCGCATATTGCCAGCGGCATAAGCAGCAGTCGTGCTGACGATACATCGGCGGGTATCACTTACGTAGAGAGCAGCTCCGACATCGTGCGGACAACTCCCCATCGGACCGCGAACATCAACCATCGCATTCGGCAGGAGTGCGCCCATGCCTTTCGTTCGAGAGTGTACGCAGTGCGGCCAGAAGAACCGTGTTCCGGCCAGCCATCTCGCGGACCAAGGCCGCTGCGGGAAATGTAAGGCGCCTCTTCCTCCGGTGGATCAGCCGCTGGAAGTCGATCCTCAGCACTTCGACGAACTCATGTCGGAAGCTCGCGTGCCGGTGCTGGTGGATTTCTGGGCTGCGTGGTGCGGCCCGTGCCGCATGGCGGCGCCGGAGGTGGCGCAGGCGGCAAAACACATGGCCGGACGCGCCATCGTGGTCAAAGTCGATACAGAACGCTATCCACAAGTGGCGGCCCGTTTCCAGGTGCAGGGCATTCCGAACTTCGTTGTCGTGTATCGGGGTAAGACGGTGATGCAACAAGCGGGATTGGTCGATCATCGTCAATTAGAGGACTGGCTACGGTCCGCAGTCACCGCGCCTGCCGCGTGAGTGATTTGCCCCGACGCGTACCTCATTAGTCGTAGAGAAGTGCTCATCCGACGATGGAGCCCGGCCTTCGTCTCCTGAAGAATTGTTATGAGAAAAGAACGTCCTTAGCATCGGTTGGTCGAATGCTTTTTTGGGGGTCAGATAATGTCAGCGCAAACGTCAAACCAGACAACGGCAACAGGTACTTCCCAGTCGTCGAGGACAGACCAGCGAAGCCAGCAAACCGGCTTGGCGCGACGGACTGGCAACGCCGCCCTACCATCCCTATTCGCGAGTCCGATCGATTTTGTAAACCCACTTTCCATGATGAGAAGACTGCGCGAGGAGATGGACCGCGTCTTTTCACAAACCGCCCAAGGATCCATGGCCCGCACCGGCAATGAAGATCTGGCTTTTGTGCCGCCGATCGAAGTGGAGTACAAGGACAATAAGCTGGTTGTGTCTGCCGAACTGCCGGGCGTGTCGAATGAGGACGTTTCGGTCGCAATCACCGACGACGCAGTGACCATCAGCGGTGAAAGGCGCGTTGAACGGGAGGAGAACGAGCGCGGAACACGCCGGACCGAGCGCATATACGGACAGTTCTATCGCGTCATCCCGTTGCCTGATGGCGCTGATCCCGACCAGGCCACCGCAGAACTGCAGAACGGGATATTACGTATCACGGTTCCGGTGGCCGAGTCCGGGAGCGGAACTCGCCAGATCCCCGTCCAAGCGAGCGGTACCTCTCAAAGGGCGGGCGAACAGTCGAAACAGCAATCAAGGTCAGAGACTCAGAGCGGCCAGAAAGTTGCCTGAGCCTGCAAATGTGTGCGCGGGCGGCGACCGCCCGCGCACAGCTCTCCGTTCATGTCCCAAACTGCCGCAGGTCCTCAGTTCGTGCGCTGATCTGGGTCATCAGATCCTGCAGGTTCATCCGGTCCAGTTCCAAGAATTTCCGCACGATGGGCACGGATGAGCGCTCCATGGCCGCAACCGTTCCATTGAACACGATCTTTGCCTGGTCCAGGAAGATGCAGCGGTCAGCGAGTCTTTCCGCCAGCCGCATGTCGTGGGTTACAACCACGCTGGTGAGACCCCGCTCACGCTTCAGCCTCAACATCACATTGCCGAGGTGCCGTGCCATAAGCGGGTCCACCATCGTCGTGGGCTCGTCGTAGAGAACGCATTCCGGGGATAACGCAAGTGCCCGCGCGATCGCCACCGACCGTTTCATCCCGGTGGCGAGATCGCTGGGCAGGAGGTCGCGCATTGGCTTCACCGCTACCAGATCCAGCAACTTGTCGACGATGCTCTGGATCTGCTCCTCGTCCATACCGCCCCGTTCGCGCAACGGAAATGCCACGTTCTCCGCGACCGTGAGCGAATCGAACAAAGCTCCTCCCTGAAACACCATGGTGAGCCGTTTGTGAATCTGTTCCAGTTCGTCGAGGGAACAGCTGGTGATGTCGGTACTTGCCGCGATGACACGTCCTGCATTCGGCTTGAGGAATCCCATCAGCAGGCGCAAGCAAACGGATTTCCCGGCTCCGCTGCGGCCCAGAACGCAAACGGTCTCTCCGCGTGCGACCCTGAAACTCACGTCATTTAGTACGTGGTTAGTTCCGAAAGAAAGCGAAACGTGCTCCAACGCCAGGTAGGGCGCGTTGCTATGGTCCCGGATGGTATCCACGTATCGGCCTAAGATGCTTTCCGGTCTTCGACATCCTCGTATTCGGCGTCAATAACGCCTTCGTCTCCTCCCTGGCGCGCCGCCTGGCCATCGCCGCCCGGCTGTGCCCCGCCCACGGGCTGTGGCCCTGCGCCGGCCGCGCCTTGCGGTTGAGCCGCCTGGTACATCTGCTGGGCGAGTTGGTGCGACGCCTGGGTCAGGCGCTCGCGTGCCTGTTCCATGCTTCGTTTGTCGCCTGACTCGAGTGTCTTCTTTGCATCGGCAAGAGCATTCTCGACGTCGCCGCGCTGGCCGGCGGGGATCTTGTCGCCGTGTTCACGCAGCATCCTCTCGACGTTGTACACCATCGCGTCGAGCTGGTTGCGGGCTTCGATTTCCTCGCGCCTCGCTTTGTCTTCAGAAGCGTGCGCTTCCGCCTCCCTGGCCATGCGCTCCACTTCTTCTTTCGTCAGACCTGAAGACGAGGTGATGGTGATCTTCTGGTCCTTGCCGGTGGCCACGTCCTTGGCGTTGACGTTCAGGATCCCGTTCGCGTCGATATCGAACGTCACCTGGACCTGCGGCACCCCGCGCGGCGCGGGTGGGATCCCCGTGAGCTGGAACTTGCCGAGAGTACGGTTATCCCGCGCCATTGGGCGTTCGCCCTGGGTCACGTGCACATCGACGGCGGTCTGATTGTCGGCCGCCGTCGAGAACGTTTCTGTCTTGCGGGTCGGGATGGTCGTGTTGCGCGGGATCATCGGCGTGGACACGCCGCCCATGGTTTCGATCGACAGCGACAACGGGGTGACGTCGAGGAGCAGCATGTCCTTGACCTCGCCCGCCAGCACACCGCCCTGGATGGCTGCGCCCACGGCAACCACTTCGTCGGGATTGACGCCCTTGTGCGGTTCCTTGCCGAACAATTCTTTCACCAGAGCCTGGATCCGGGGCATGCGCGTCTGCCCGCCGACAAGAACGACTTCGTCGATCTTGCTTGCTTCCACACCGGCGTCTTTCATGCACTGCTTGCAGGGGCCGACCGAGAGCTGAATGATGTCCTCCACCATCGATTCCAGTTTGCCGCGCGTGAGACGGCGGACCAGGTGCTTGGGGCCGCTGGCATCGGCGGTGATGAAGGGCAGATTGATCTCGGTCTCCATAGTGGTGGAGAGCTCGATCTTGGCGCGCTCCGCGGAGTCACGCAGGCGCTGAAGCGCCATTTCGTTTCCCTTGCTGCGCAGGTCGAGACCGGTTTCCTTCTTGAATTCATCGATGAGCCAGTCCACGATGCGCTGGTCGATATTGTCGCCGCCGAGATGGGTGTCGCCATTCGTGGCGCGCACTTCGACGACACCTTCGCCCACCGCGAGGATCGAAATATCGAACGTGCCGCCGCCGAAGTCGTACACGGCGATGACTTCGTCCTTCTTCTTGTCGAGGCCGTAGGCAAGCGCGGCCGCCGTGGGCTCGTTGATGATGCGCTTTACGTCGAACCCTGCAATCTGCCCGGCATCTTTTGTCGCCTGCCGTTGCGCGTCATTGAAATAAGCCGGCACGGTGATGACTGCCTCGGTCACCTTCTGGCCCAGGTAGTCCTCTGCCGCCTTTTTGAGTTTCTGAAGGATCATGGCGGAGATCTGGGGTGGTGTGTAGCGTTTTCCCTGCGCCACGACCACCACGTTGTCACCATCGCCCTCCACCTTGTAGGGCACCATCTTCATTTCTTCGCTGACTTCGGAGAAGCGCCGCCCCATGAAACGCTTGATCGAGTAAATGGTATTTTCCGGGTTGGTGATCGCCTGCCGTTTCGCTACTTGCCCAACCAGGATCTCTCCGCTCTTCGAGAAGGCAACGACCGACGGTGTGGTGCGGCTGCCTTCCTCGTTGGGAATGACTTTGGGCTCGCCACCTTCCATGACGGCCACGACAGAATTCGTAGTACCGAGATCAATACCCACAATCTTGGCCATGATTTGTTTCTCCAGACTCCTTTACCTTGTCCTGTTTAACCGGTGCAAACGCATTTCCCCGCGCTTGAACATGCCCGCCAGCGCGCTCCTGGGACTCGGCCATTCAGCAACTTGTCAGTCCAATATGGTTCCAGCCGATCACCGGGTCGCTAGATGCTGGCAGGTAAACGCCGCCCGCGACAATTTCACAGGAGTGTCAGCCGCGCATGGGAGACAAGCCATAGAAAATTGCAACCCGAGGGATAGGCAAGCTGCTACGACTTTCGGCATAGCATTCAGGCTGCTTTTTCCTCCGTCCCCAACAAATCAGCGATGCACGTCAGAAGACGGGCAGGGCCTTCCGCCTTGGCGATGTAAGCATCGACTTCGTTCAAATCGCGATCGGGGATGTTCAGCTCGCCGGAGTATAGGATCGTCTTCAGGTACGGGCAGACGACCCTCAGCAGGACCACCAGGTTGGATCCATTCATGTCCGGCAGGTTGTAATCCAGGACTGCCAAAGCGATGCCGTCAAGTCGTGCGAGCTCCAGCGCCTGTGTGGAGCAGTCCGCCGTCGTCACGTGGTAACGGTAGAGATGGAGGATCGTCGACCATAGTTTCAACTGCTGTACATCATCGTCCACCACCAGCAAATGGGTGCTACCAGGAACCTAGGCGGTTGTCATGTGCGGCGGCCATTGTTCAAGACATACTCCTGCGAGTTCACTGGCGGTCGGCGACAAACCTCCGGCAGCGTCAAACTTCGATGCTGATACGGTTCTCGACCTGTGTGACTCCCGGCGCGGACCACGCGGTGCGTGCCGCCTCCTCGCGCTCGGCCCAGGCGCGGACTTTCCCGCGCAGGATCACCTTGCCTCCGTCCACCTCGACAGTGATCCTCTGCGCGTCCGTCTTGGCATTGCGGACCAGAGCCTCCTCGATCTTCTTCTTCAGTTCGGATGGTATAGCGCGCGACCGGACGACGAGAGCATTGGTGACGCCCTTCACGCCGGTAAGACGGCTGACAACGCGCTCCGCCTCGTCCTTCTGATATTGCCACTCGACCTCTCCGCGGATGGTCACCCAGCCTTTAGAAACCGTGACGTCGAGTTCATCGATGTCGATGCCGGCGTCCCATTCCAGTGCACGCACCGCAGCTTCCGCGATGTCGGCGTCGGTACGCTCCGACGAGATTGGCAGGCGGACCTCGATGTCGTTTGCGACCGCTTTCACGCCCTTCACCCTGTGCGCGGCGTCCTCGGCGGCCCATTTCTTCAGGTACGAGTCCACCCAGCCGGTGAGGGTGACTATCCCATCCTTTACGACAACCCCGATCTCATTCGGCTTGACCTGCGGATCCCACTTCAGTTCAGCGATTACGTCCTGCTGAATGTCGATATCGCTTCGGATATCAGCTGTCACTGCCATGATGGTTCCCCTTTCGAGTCTCAGGGCGTCGAAATACGCCGGACTGTTTGGGCGATGCTATCGGCGATGCAAGCTCATAACAATTCGTCAGGAGTCTGAAGGACGATTGCGAAGGTTGCGCGAGACGCAAGGGGGACGAAAGTGGCGGTCCGGCCTATGACATTTGCCGTACTTCTGTCTAAGCAAACGACCCGCGCAGTGGCGCGGGCCGCGATGTTCAGGCGATGCGGTGAGAAGGAGATTTTGCGAGCGCAAGGGCTTCGTCGATCGATCCTACGAGGGGGTCAAAACTGACAACGCCGTCGTACCGCTGTTCGTTGATGAAGAGTGTTGGTGTGCCATTCACGCCGCTGCGGACACCACCGAGAAAATGTTCCCGGACTTTCGGGGCGAAGCGGCCCGTTTCGAGAGCAGCGGTCAGTTCGTCCACAGGAAGGCCAAGATCGTCGGCGAGTTCCACGAACAAAGGTAATCCGAGGTTTTCCTGGTTGTCATAAATGCCGTCGTGCATGTCCCAGAATCGCCGTTTCTCACCGGCGAACTCCGCCGTTTCGGCAGCGGGCTCGGCGAGTGAATGGATCTCCTGCAATGGAAAGTGGCGGTAGGCGAACCGGAGCCGATCACCAAAGTGCTTCCTGACTGCCTTCAGGACTGGGTGCGCAGCGCCGCAATAAGGGCACTGATAATCGCCGTACTCCAAAAGGGTAACGGGAGCGTGTTCGCCGCCGGCGATATGATCATTTCGCGTGACTGGAACTTTCAACTCGGCCATGATCGTCCTCCGTTTGTTTTTGGCTGCCTTGCATCCTCTCTAGCGCCTCCAAGATGCCTTCCGCGCCTGGGTTGACCGCGATAGGAGAGAGGTAACTCCAAAAGACCTTGCCATTCGGGTCGAGGACGAAAAGCGCCCGCTCGCTCACACCGTCTTTCGAGCGGTAGACACCGTAACTCCTGGCGACCTGTCCCTTCGGTTCGAAATCGGAAAGTAGCGGAAAATGCAGACGGCGGTCCCGGGCGAAAGCGGCATGACACCACGCGCCATCGACCGAGATACCGAGTACCTCCGCTTTGTAGCGCTGAAATTCCGGAAGCACCTCGTTGTAGATGCTCATCTGGTCGCCGCAAACCGGACTCCAGTCCGCGGGATAGAACGCAAGCACCACTGGCTGACCGCGCAATGCGCTCAACGTAAGGTCCTGGTCCGGCGTGACGCGCAGAGTGAAATCCGGGGCAACAGTTCCAGGCTGAAGGATTTCAGGCATGAGGGAAACTCCTTATCAGCACTCGGATGTTGACGGCGTGACGGGGGGTGCCACGCCGCCTCTGCTAGGTCGGAGCACTTATTTCCGGTCGCGCGACGACTCCGAAATGTAGTCGTGGGAGAGAGCGCAAACAATTCACCCGAAGATAGGAAGAACTGTGGGCAGACCCATTTATTCCGGCATGCCACTCCGACAAAACGAAAGCGTACGACGTTCGATATATGCAACGAGCGTCTTCAAGGTGGTCGAGACGGAAGGGAACTGACTGTCAAAACAATTTTGGACGATAATGATAATCACGAGAAGGAGCAAACATGGCTGACACCGGAGAAGATCGTGAGCTCAAGCAACGCGTCAACGCGCACCAGTCCCGGGTAGTCAACGAATCGAGAAAACTTGCGGAAAAAACGCGGAAGCCCTCGCGGAAAACCGGTCCCAAAGGGAGTGCCGGCCGTAGCCCCTCGTCAAAATCGCGGGGTTGAGTTTCCTACGGCGGCGAAACAGCATGAGCAAATGCGCTGACGATCCCAAAAAGCCGACGGGCGGCGAACACCGCCACACGCCAGAGGAAGAACGAAAGATTCGCGAAGCGTCGCTCGACGAAACAATCGCGGAATCATTCCCGGCGAGTGATCCGCCATCGACAGACCCCAACCCGGCCGCCGACGATCCAGCGGAGCCATAGCGAATACCGCGGGGAGCGAAGAGGGGCAGCAGCGTGACCTCGTGGCGTGCCGCAGCTTAGTTCATTTTTCTGCCTGCAGCAGTTTCCAACATTCGTGCGCGATGGCCAAATCTTCCTGCGCTCGAATCACGAGGACGCGAACCCGCGAATCGGCTGCAGCGATATCGGTGTCGAGGTCCGGCGCTGCATTCGCCGCTGCGTCGAGTTTGACGCCCAGAAACTCCAGGTTCCGGCACGTCGCCTGGCGCACTTCGGGCGAATTCTCACCCACCCCGGCGGTGAACACCAGAGCATCGATTCCACCCAACACGGCGGCCATCGCTCCGATGCCGGACTGCAAACGGTGGATGTAGATGTCGAATGCCAGCTTTGCCCGCGCATTGTTCTCTTTCATTGCGGCCAGAACCTGACGCATATCGCCGGAAACGCCTGAGATCCCGAGCAGGCCGGATCTCTTGTTCAGTAATTCGTCGATCCTCTGGCCATCGATGTCACGCTCACGCATCAGGTAAGTGAGAATTCCGGGATCGACCGAGCCGGAGCGAGTGCCCATCATCAGGCCTTCGAGAGGAGTAAATCCCATGGTCGTGTCGACACTCTGGCCATCTTGAATGGCGGCCAGGGAGCAGCCGTTGCCGAGATGGCAGCTCACCAATTTCAGCGCGCCCGGTTGCGAGTGGAGCAGTTGTGCGGCGCGGTGGGCGCAATACTGATGATTGATGCCGTGAAATCCGTAGCGGCGAATGCCGCGAGCGAACCATTCATACGGGCCCGGATAAACCGCCGCCGCAAGGGGCATCTTGCGATGGAAGCCGGTGTCGAATACCGCGACTTGCGGCACCGGGCCGAGCAACTTCTCGGCAATGTTCATGCCTTCGAGTTCAGCACGACTGTGGAGGGGAGCGAAGGCAGATGCTCGCGCAATGCCGGCCTTGACCTCAGGCGTGATCAGTACCGGTTCTTCAAAAATCGGACCGCCGTGAACCACGCGATGTCCGACGGCATGGATATCGGAAGGACAGGACACCACGGGCGACTGATCTAACCATAAGCTGCACAGCAAGCGCTCTACTGCTGCTGCGCGCGATTCAACTCCGCCGTGACCATGTTTCGGCGGCGCATCGGGCGTTTTGATCGTGCTGGTCGCGAGGTCGCCATCCCATTCGATCTTGCCTTCCCAGAGACATGCAGGCGGGTCGTCGGGAAGCGTCCCCGCGAGTCCATACAGGCACGCTTTCTGGCTGCTCGATCCGGAATTCAGCACGAGGATCTTCATCGTGAGTAAGGCCACGTCCAATTCTTCACTTCCGGCATATCGTCTCCGTGCTCGCGGACATAGAGTTTATGCTCGACGAGTTTGTCGCGGAGCATCTGCTTGAAATGGGCGCCGACGGTCCCCAACCTGGGGACGCGGTCCACGACATCGCCGGCGAGGTGGTACCGATCGAGATCGTTCAGCACCGTCATGTCAAACGGCGTGGTGGTGGTGCCCTCTTCCTTATATCCGCGGACGTGGAAATTGTCGTGACCCGTACGCCGGTAGGTCAGGCGGTGGATCAGCCAAGGGTAGCCGTGATACGCGAAAACGACGGGCGCGTTGGTGCTGAACATGGAATCGAATTCGCGATCCGACAAGCCGTGCGGGTGCTCGCTGGGAGATTGCAGCGTCATCAGATCGACGACGTTGACGACGCGCAGCCTGATATCGGGAAAATGCTGGCGGAGTAGATCTACCGCCGCAATGGTCTCGAGGGTCGGCACATCTCCCGCACAGGCCATGACGGCGTCCGGTTCCACGCCCTGATCGTTGCTCGCCCATGTCCAGATGCCGATCCCGTTGGTGCAGTGCTCGATCGCCGCATCCATGTCGAGCCATTGCAACTCCGGCTGTTTTCCGGCGACGATGACGTTGACGTAATTGCGGCTGCGCAAACAATGGTCAGCGACGGACAACAGGGTGTTCGCGTCAGGCGGCAGGTAGACGCGGACGACACCGGCTTTTTTATTCATGACGAAATCAATAAAGCCTGGATCCTGGTGACTGAAGCCGTTATGGTCCTGTCGCCACACGTGAGATGTCAGCAGGTAGGTCAGTGACGCAATCGGCCGGCGCCATGGGATTTTGTGTGCCGACTCGATCCACTTCGCGTGTTGATTAAACATCGAGTCAACAATGTGGATGAAGCCCTCGTAGCAGGAGAAGAAGCCATGGCGACCCGTGAGCAGATATCCCTCGAGCCACCCCTGGCACATGTGTTCGCTCAAAACCTCCATCACGCGCCCATCTGGTGACAGGTGTTCATCGGTCGGCAGGACGGCTTCCATCCATTCCTTTTGCGTGACTTCGAAAAGCGAGTCGAGACGGTTGGACGCAGTCTCATCAGGACCGAACACTCGGAAGTTCCGCGTGTCGCGATTGCGGTCCATGACATCGCGCAGGAAATGGCCCAGTATTCGCGTTGACTCCGCGGTTTCGGTTCCTTCTTTAGAGACTTGAAAGGCGTAGTCGCGGAAGTCCGGCAGCAGAAGCGATTTCAAAAGCAGCCCGCCGTTCGCGTGCGGATTCGCGCCCATGCGCCGATGTCCAGTGGGCGCAAGTTCTGCAAGTTCAGGTATGAACCGTCCGGCGCGATCGAATAATTCTTCCGGCCTGTAGCTTCTCATCCAGTCTTCGAGGATCTTGAGGTGTCCCGGCTTCTCCAGATCGGCGACGGGGACCTGGTGGGCTCGCCAGGTGCCTTCGACAGGCTTGCCGTCGACGACTTTCGGCCCGGTCCAGCCCTTGGGGCTGCGGAGGACGATCATCGGCCATGTGGGAAGCGCGTTGGCTCCATTGGAGCGAGCGTGGTTCTGGATGTCGCGGATCTCTTCGACAATCGTGTCGAGAGTGGCCGCCATGAGCTGATGCATCGGTTCCGGCTCGTGGCCTTCGACAAAATGAGGTTTGTACCCGTAGCCGGTGAATAACCTCGTCAACTCCTCATCGCTCAAGCGGCCAAGCACCGTTGGATTCGCGATCTTGTAGCCGTTGAGGTGAAGAACGGGAAGGACCGCCCCATCTCGCGCCGGATTGAGGAACTTGTTCGAATGCCAGCTTGTTGCGAGGGGACCCGTTTCGGCCTCGCCATCGCCGACGACGCAACAAGCGATCAGATCCGGATTATCGAAAACCGCTCCGTACGCATGTACGAGTGCGTAGCCAAGCTCTCCACCTTCGTGAATGGAGCCTGGCGTCTCCGGAGCAGCGTGGCTGGGAATCCCGCCGGGGAAAGAGAATTGCTTGAACAGTTTTCTCAATCCTTCTTCGTTCTGTTGAATGTCGGTATACAGCTCCGTGTACGTTCCTTCCAGGTACGTATTCGCGACCATTCCCGGACCGCCGTGTCCTGGTCCGCACACGTAAATAACATCCAAATCATTTTTCTTGATGATCCGGTTCAGGTGGACATAGATGAAATTCAGTCCTGGCGTTGTTCCCCAGTGGCCAAGAAGGCGCGGCTTAACGTGTTCGAGACTCAGCGGTTCCCGGAGTAGAGGATTTGCATAAAGATAGATCTGTCCGACTGAAATGTAATTTGCTGCCCGCCAGTAGGCGTTCATCTTGCTCAGTTCTTCGCTGGAAAGCGGCTGGCTCGCAGTGAAAGATATGGCAGATTCTTTGGAAGCTATCGGGCTCATCAGAAATTCCTTTCCCGGGGACGGATCACTCGGAACATCTGGTACACATCGGAGCCGCGGGTTCGATCCGCGGTTCCAGCTGGAGTGGTGGGAAGTGGAAAACTATTTGTGCGCGCCCTCTTTCAGGAACTTTCCCTCGCGAAGCTCGGTGAATGCTTCGCGGAGCTGGTCCTGTGTATTCATGACGATCGGCCCGTACCACGCAACCGGCTCCTGAAGAGGTTTTCCGGAAACGAGCAGAAAACGGATTCCATCGTTGTCCGCCTGCACCGCGACTTCATCACCGCGGTCGAACAGCACGAGAGAACGATTCTCCGCCTCCGCGGGAGGCGTCGTATCCAACCACTGCACCGGCTCAGTGGGCACTGCGAGCGGACCGGACGCGTTACAGAACTTCCCAGCGCCGGCGAAAACGTAAGCGAAAGCATTGCGCGTCGTCTCGACGGGCAAGGTCTTCCGTCGCCCGGGAGGGACCGAAACATCCAGATAGATCGGGTCGGCCGCGATGCCGTCCACTGGTCCCGTCTGGCCCCAGAATGTTCCGCACACAACGCGTACTTCGGTGCCGTCGTCGTCTTTGACGGCGGGAATGTCGCCGGACTTCACGTCCTGGTACCGCGGCGGCGTCATCTTCAGGGACGAAGGCAAGTTCGCCCACAACTGGAAACCATGCATGCGACCTGCATGATCGCCCTTCGGCATCTCCTGGTGAATGATCCCGCTTCCGGCAGTCATCCACTGCACATCACCGGCGGTAATGGACCCGCGATTTCCCATACTGTCGCCGTGCTCCACACTTCCCGCAAGGACGTACGTAATGGTCTCGATGCCGCGGTGAGGATGCCATGGGAATCCAGCCAGATAATCCTGAGGGACGTCATTCCGGAAATCGTCGAGAAGAAGGAAGGGATCAAAATCGGAGGTGTGGCCGAAACCGAAGGCGCGGCGCAGGTGTACGCCAGCGCCTTCCAATGTTGGTTTCGAGGAAATTACTCTTCTGACGGGTCGGAGGGACATGACAAACCTCAGGTCGCAACGCTCGACGAGGACATTCGCCCCAGACGCATCAAGTATATCGCCGAAACATCAGTCGCAACGAACGCTATGGTGTGGCTCTCTCGCTGGTAGCAACGGCATCCAGGATATTCGCATCTCGGTGTTCACAATGGGGTTGTGAGCGGAGGCAAAAAATGGCGAGCGACAGGAAAGCGATTAACGCGTGGCCTGCCCTTCCGCTGGAGCAATGGAAGGACACCTATGCCACGCTGCACATGTGGACGCAGATCGTGGGTAAGGTGCGTCTCGCGCTTACGCCATTGATCAACCACTGGTGGAATGTCCCGCTCTACGTCAACGCGCGGGGACTGACGACCTCAACGATCCCGTATCGTGACAGACCCTTTGAGTTGCGGTTCGACTTCCTCGATCACCAACTCGTGTTACAGGCGAGCGACGGCTCGAGCATAACGCTCCCGCTGGTTAACATGTCTGTCGCCGACTTCTACTCTGAAGTCGTGCGCATGCTGCACTCGGAGGGAGTTCAAGCAAAAATCTGGCGGATGCCGGTCGAAGTTCCGAACCCGATCGCGTTCGACGAGGACCGCGTCCACGCCACCTATGATGCCGAGGCGGTCGAGAGGTTCTGGAAGATCCTGTTGAACGTGCAGGGCGTGTTCGACGTGTTCCGATCGGGGTTCGTGGGCAAATGCAGTCCCATTCATTTCTTTTGGGGCAGTTTTGATCTAGCCCTCACTCGCTTCTCGGGACGTCGCGCGCCGGAGCGGCCCGGCGCCGATCGCATTACTCGCGAGGCATATTCACACGAGGCGAGCAGCGTCGGATTCTGGCCGGGCGGCGGCAATGTCACCGGCGCGGCATTCTATTCGTATATGGCCCCGGAGCCGCCAGGATTGCGGGACTGGGCGGTGCGGCCGGCTGCCGCCCGGTACGATCCGCAACTCGGCGAATTCCTCCTGATGTACGACGACGTCCGAAGTTCAGCTTCGCCAGCAGCAATGCTGCTGGAGTTCTGCCAATCCACTTACGAAGCAGGCGCAACGCTCGCTCGATGGGACCGAAGCGCGCTGGAGCGACAGACGATGTCGGAGATGAAAAAGCGAGCGTAACAAGGAGAAGCTGTGGTGTCGTCGTTCCATTGCGAGCACCTCTGGTAAGACCCGCCGATGAACCATAATTAGCGCCGGATGCATTGCCGACCGCATCTCATGTTTCGGAGTGAATATATGGCCCACAGACAAGAGCGCGAACCGGAGAGAGAAGAGCGCGAACAGGAGCCAGGACCAGGATCCGGAACACAGGCAGGGGACGTCGAGGAATTATCCGATATCGCCGAAGCCGATTCGGAGAGCGTCGAGGAGTTGAGCGAAGAGGGCAATGCCTTCGAGGCTGGTGTTATCGACGGTGTAGAAAACGCAAAGTCTCCCGATCAGTCCGAAGTCAAGACGCGTGAGTTTCCAGAAGACGATGTGCCTCAAGAGTATTGGAATGACGACCGTACTTCCTGAGTGATACCGTTGCCTCGCACCAGAACCGTTGCGTAGCCTTGTGCGTCACGTGTCGCTAACCGTGCCGGTGCTGACCGTCCGCTGATCGAAACCCTCGCACGATGAGCGCCCTATTATCGACAACGCACAATGTTCTCTGGACTGAGCATCTCAGCCGCAGAGTGGGCGGAAAAATCCTGGTCGATGATGTTAGCGTCGCTGTTCCGGCCGGCGAGGTCCTGGCTGTAGTCGGCGCCAGTGGCGCCGGAAAGAGTTCGTTCCTGCGCCTGTTGAACCGCCTGGATGAACCTACTTCCGGGACGGTGTTTGTCGAGGACGTCGACTACCGGCGAATCCCGCCACGCGAGCTGCGCCGCAAAATTGGGATGGTGACGCAACGACCTTTCCTTTTTCCCGGGTCCGTTTATGACAATCTGAGTTTCGGCCCGCGACAACGAGGAGAGGTCCTGGACGATCGACGAGCCGACGAGTTGCTCAGCAGGGTTGGTTTGCCGGGATACGGCGCTCGTGACGTCGCGAATCTCTCAGGCGGCGAGGCGCAGCGAGTTTCCCTGGCCCGCGCCCTGGCCAATGAGCCGGTCGTGCTGCTAATGGACGAGCCGACTTCTGCGCTGGATAACGCGGCTAAGTCGGGAGTGGAGCGGTTGATCCTCGAAATAATCGGCGTTACTCACCTCACCTGCGTGATCGTCACGCACGACATGGCGCAAGCCGCGCGCATGGCGACCCGGGTGATGATGCTCGAACAAGGACGGGCGACAAAAGTAGGCACGGCCGCGGAGGTACTGCATGCTTAACCATCTGTTCAAGGGCGATCTGCAACTCGGCTTGGCTCAGGCCGGAGGGGCGGCCATCGTAGCGTTCCTGGTTGTGCTGTTGGCGCGCCGCAGCGAGATCCATTTGGAGAGCGAAGCAGCCGTGGCGATGGTGCGCGGACTAGTTCAAATCATTGCCGTGGGTTCCGTCCTCGTCCTCCTACTCCGAGGTCCTCGGTGGACGGGCGCGATCCTGCTTGCGGGCATGATCCTCGCCGCAGGAGCTACATCGGCCAGACGAGCAAAACATATCCCAGGTGCTTTTGAGGTCTCGACCTATTCGATCGCGTGTGGCGCCGGTTCGGTCATTGCGATCATGACCTGGCTGGGAGTGATCGGTACGGCAATCACTACGCTCGTTCCGGTGGGCAGTATGCTGATCGCGAATGCGATGAACACCAACGGTCTTGCCCTGAATCGCTTTCGCTCCGATGTGCTCGCCCATGTGGGCGAGATTGAAACTGCTCTCGCCCTGGGAGCCGACCCCAAGCGGAGCGTTGCTCCTTTCGCGGAGGCATCTTTCGCAGCCAGCCTTATTCCCGCGATTGATTCGCTGCGTTCGCTTGGGATCGTCTGGATCCCGGGCCTGATGGCGGGAATGCTGTTGTCGGGATCGCGACCGCTTTACGCCGCTATCTATCAATTCGTCGTACTTGCGATGATCTTTGCAGCTTCCGGCCTGACCGCGCTTCTCAGCACGATGCTCATCCGTACCCGTGCATTTACGGCTGCCGAGCAATTATCGCTGCGGCCCGGGACATCGCCACTCATCTGACGCTACCCGGCCAGAGGCAACTCCGGCCGGCTTTTTTGCACCATGGTGATGGATTGTGGGTGAAGCTCAGAAAGACGCATCCCATCCCGTTCGGCAAGGCGTACTGCAAAGTCTGTCCTGGGTCGAAGACGTCGTCTACGTCGGGTTAGGTCTTCTATTAACTGTTGCTGCGCTGACGCTTCTAATCGGCGCTCTGAAGACCGTCGTGGTGGCGCTTTGGAGCCACTCATTGGGTAGCCAAGTGGTGGCTGTCCTTGATCAAATCCTGCTCATCCTGCTGGTGATCGAACTGTTGTATACAGTCCAGGTCTCGTTTCGCGAGCGTGGTCTGGTGGCGGAACCGTTCCTCGTGGTGGCGTTGATCGCGGTCATCCGCCGCGTTCTGGTATTGACGGCTGAGGTCGCGAAGATAGCGGATGCCTCCGACACGGTATTCCGACACGCCATGCTGGAGCTGGGAGTGCTCACTCTCATGGTCATCGTGCTCGTAACATCATTGGTGTTCCTTCAGAAACATGCCAAACACGAGGTGTAGCTTCAACGTTTTCAAGAGGATACGATGCCTTCCTCGCGGCGGCTCTGGTGCAGGAGATTTCCACAGCGTGGCGCGTGTTTGCGGGACAACGTCGCAGATGTGCCTCGCATCTCTCCAAACCCTGAGGATGGCAGTATCCCTCGACGATTCCAATGGGGTCCCTCCCAAACCCCGTCGTCGTGCGGCGCCGCTTGTGCCTCCGCGGCATAGTTCAAGGCGTCGGATTCCGGCCTTATGTTTTCACCCTGGCGCAACACATCGGAGTGCGAGGCTTCGTCCGTAACTCCTCCGCCGGCCTGACCATAGAGGCCGAAGGAGAGGAGTCGGCGGTCGAGGAATTCTTCGATCAGGTATGCGATAACCCGCCGCCGTTGGCGTTGGTGGAAGAGATCACGAGCGAGGAACTTGAGCCGGTCGGTGATACCTCGTTTCATATCCACGAGAGCGATGCGATTGCAGGCGAGTTCGTGCTGGTTTCGCCTGACATCGCGACCTGCAACCAGTGTGTCAGCGATTTCAGCGATCCCGATAACCGCCGGTTCGGCTATCCGTTCACAAATTGCACGAATTGCGGCCCCAGATACACCATCATCCGCGACATCCCTTACGACCGTCCCGTAACCACGATGGCCGCCTTTCGGATGTGCGCGGAATGCGACGCGGAATATCACAATCCCGCCAATCGCCGCTTTCATGCGCAACCGAATGCCTGTCCCGTGTGCGGGCCGGCGGTGACGTTGGCCAAGAGCGGATCGTTCCTGCCCGGGCGCGACGCCTACGAATTCGGGGAGCTCGCTCTTTCTGTGATGGCGGACGTGCGGCGCGTACTGCGCGAGGGCGGGATCGTTGCGGTTAAGGGCCTGGGCGGTTTTCAGCTCGCCTGTGACGCCGAGAACGAAACCTCGGTTCGACAGTTGCGGGGGAGAAAGAAGCGCAGCGATAAGCCGTTCGCGTTAATGGTTCGCGACATCGCCTCCGTCGAACAGGTCTGTTTCACTACCGACGCGGACCGAGAGCTTCTACTCAGTCCGCAGCGCCCGATCGTTATCTTGCGCCGCCGGCCGGGGACGAGACTGGCTCCCGATATTGCACCTGGAAACGAAACCATCGGCATGATGGTGGCATACACCCCGTTGCACTTCCTGCTCTTCGCCGACTGCTCGGAGGCGCCTGCGGAATTCACGGCGCTGGTAATGACCAGCGGCAACATCAGTGACGAACCGATCGTTACCTCGAATGAAGAGGCATGGTGCCGCCTGGGAAATGTTGCGGACTGGTTCCTTTTCCACAATCGCGACATTTATATGCGCGTGGACGACTCGGTAATGCGAACTTTCGAGGGCCGCTCCCGGGTCCTCCGCCGCTCGCGCGGTTACGCGCCGCAACCGATCGATCTGGGCGCGCCGGTGTGCGAATTACTCGCCTGCGGCGGCGAGTTGAAGAACACGTTCTGCCTGACCAAAGCCCATTACGCGATCTTGAGCCAGCACATCGGCGACGTGGAGAACTTCGAGACGCTCGAGTTCTTCCAGGAGACGCTCGCGAACCTGAAAAAGCTCTTCCGGGTTGAGCCACAGGCAGTCGCCCACGACCTGCATCCTCTGTATCTCAGTTCCCGGTTTGCCGCGACGACCGGATTACCCACCATTGGTGTCCAACACCACCACGCGCACATTGCCAGTTGCATGGCCGAGAACCGCCTGCAAGGCCGCGTGATCGGAGTCGCATTCGACGGGACCGGCTACGGCACCGACGGAAAGATCTGGGGCGGAGAATTCGTCACCGCTGATTACGCGAGTTTCGAACGACACGCGCATCTCCGGTACGTGCCGTTGCCCGGTGGCGATGCGGCCGTACGCCAGACCTGGCGGTCCGGTCTGAGTTGGCTTCGTGAAAGCTTCGGGGCAGACCTGCCCACCGACTTGAAGTTGTTCGAGCGGGTGCCGGAACGCGATATCCATCTGGTGTCGCGCATGATATCTCGCGGCATTAACACCGTCGCGACTTCGTCCTGCGGACGACTCTTTGATGCTGTCGCCTCGATCATCGGATTGCGCCAACATGTCACTTTCGAAGGCCAGGCGGCGATCGAACTGGAGATGGCTGCTCAGCCAGGGATCGACGACTCGTACTCCTTCGAAATCAATTCCGCTGCACCAGCCCAAATCGATTTGCGGCCGACGATCCGCGACATCGTGCGCGATCTCGAGAACGGACAAGAAAACAGCGTCATCTCCAGCCGTTTTCACAACACAATCGCCGCCCTCATCGCGGAAGTCTGCCGGCGCATTCGCGAGAGCGAGCATTTGAATCGCGTCTGCCTGAGTGGGGGCACGTTCCAGAACGTGTACCTCCTGGAGCGGGCGGTTCGTTCACTTCGCGCTCTGAACTTTGAAGTATTGCTGCACTCGCTGGTGCCTCCAAACGATGGTGGCATCGCGCTCGGACAAGCGGTAATCGCAAACCAGATCCTGAAATCAGGAGCGTAAGTCATGTGTCTGGCCATCCCCGGCCGAGTCCTGGAAGAATTCGAGCAGCGCGGCATGCGCATGGCGAAGGTGCAGTTCGGCGGCATCGTGCGCGAGGCGTCGCTGGATTATGTCCCTGACGCGAAGGTCGGCGATTTCGTGCTGGTCCACGTGGGCTTTGCCATCAGCACGGTCAATGCGGAGGAAGCGGCGCGTACTTATCAGTTGCTGGAAGAGATGGATCAACTCACTGAGCTCGATGCTCCCGTTGTGGATGAGATGCCGGCGAGGAAGCCGCAATGAAGTACATCGACGAATATCGAAGTGCCCGGTTGGCGCAGTCGGTCATAGCCGAGATCCGCCGCATCCAGACGCGGCCGTGGGTGGTCATGGAAGTCTGCGGCGGCCAGACGCACTCGATCGTGCGTCATGGCATCGACCGCCTGCTTCCCGACGGCATCGAGTTGGTGCACGGCCCAGGCTGCCCGGTGTGCGTCACGCCGCTGGAGACGATCGACAAGGCGCATGCGATCGCCGCCAAGCCGGACGTCATCTTCTGCTCCTTCGGCGACATGCTGCGAGTGCCCGGCTCGAACGGCGACCTTTTCACCTTGAAGTCGCAGGGCGCCGACATTCGCGTCGTGTATTCGCCGCTGGACTGCCTGAAGATCGCGCGCGCGAATCCCGACAAGAACGTCGTTTTCTTTGCCATCGGTTTCGAGACCACCGCACCCGCGAACGCCATGCTGGTGCACCGTGCGAAGCAGGAAGGCGCGAAAAACGTATCCATCCTGGTCTCGCATTCCCTCGTGCCGCCGTCGATCGCGTACATCCTGCAATCGCCGCAGAACCGCGTGCAGGGATTTCTTGGGCCAGGCCACGTGTGCGCCATCATGGGATATCGCGAATACGAACCAATCGCCGACCGTTACAAAGTTCCCATCGTCATCACCGGGTTCGAGCCGCTGGACCTGCTTCAGGGAACGCTGATGGTGGTTCGCCAACTCGAGGCCGGCTGCTCCACGGTCGAGAACCAGTACTCGCGCATTCTGGACCGCGAAGGAAACGTGCCGGCGCGGAAACTGGTCAACAGCGTCTTCGAAGTATCCGACCGCAAGTGGCGCGGAGTGGGATGGATACCGAAGAGCGGATACAAGCTGCGTTGGGAGTACCGCGACCACGATGCCGAACGCATCTTCGAGGTGAAAGAGATCGACACCAAAGAGCCGGCGATCTGCATCAGTGGGCAGATCCTGAAGGG
>CAZLJE010000052.1:0-27011 GCA_964559835.1 uncultured Terriglobales bacterium | reverse complement strand
TAAGCTGCCGCGCCTTGATGCTACCCGGCGGCGGACCATCTCATTAGGCCTGTTAACGTCAGTAATCTAGAATCCCCCACTTCCAATCGTCTAGAATTTCGGGAGGAGCGTGTTGGTTGAAATGCCGAGAAGGGTAATCGCTGGCATTGTCGGGGTGCTCGCACTCGTCGCCTGTTTCTTTGCGTCTGCTTACGCAGGGATGGCTCTTGTGGCTCTTTTCGACGACCCACGCCAGGCCGATGTCGCTGCTGCGCTCCCTTGGTGGGCCATAATTGGCGAACTGATTATGTGTTTCATGGTATTGGGCACACTCGTAATAGGGTTCCGGTTTTTGCGTTTTGCGCTGACGGGTCGTAATTATGGAGTGGCGGGACGTTGGCTCAGGCCGATACTCTTAGGCTCTGGCTTATTCTTCCCTGTTTTCGTCGCCTCATTGGCACTAGGACTTAACTGGGCTTACCGCGTGCAGTCGCATGGAAGCCAAGACGAAAGCGCATTCGTCGCCTTGCGGATCAGTTTTTCCCTAGGCATTGCAGCAGCAGTCATCGGCTCTGGAGTGTTGCTCCGAAAGGCGCATTCTCGCCACTAACCGAATTGCATCAAGGAAGAGTTTACGCCCGCGAAAGTTAACCCACTTGGAGCCTTTGCGACCATAACGAGTGATAAATCGGCTTATCGTAAGCTTGCGCTTTTAATTCGCCCAAATGCCCGCGCGCCCTTCTTACGTCTTCGCTCGCTCAATCCTTCTGACAACTAGCAACTGGCAACTTGCAACTAGCAACTAGCAACTAGCAACTGGCAACTTGCTTTATCTCACTTGCACGTCGTGCCAGCTTGCCGGGAGGTACGAGGTGATCGCGGTGTCCGTCAGGAACATGACTACGCTGGAGTCAGGATTGTTGGGGTCGCGTACGATGAGCAGTCCGTCGCCCGACACTCCCGTCGGACCTTTGTCATTCTTCCAGTGGATGGAAGCGATCGCGTCCTTGGGCACGCGGGCGATCAGGGCGACGTTGTTGAAGCGCGCGTCGTAGCGGTTCTGATGGTTGCCGATGATGACGATCCGGCGTTTCCCGTCTGCATTCACGAGCAGGTAGGCGGCGTCCTGGCCGGTCGCGGCGCCGCTGAAATCGCCGGCGACGCGGCCATTCGCAGCGACCCCGTACGTGCGCAACATCTCGACGCCCGCTCCGTCCATCTCGGCAGGGGCTGCGGCGTGCCACGCAGGCGCATCCGAAATGAGGATCGCATCGGCGGGCAGGATTCCGTTGTTGAGGGTCTCGTTCGCGCCCGTGGGGATCGGCGGCGGGACCTGGATGGCCGCCACGATGCTGCCAAGGGCGACGAACACGCCTGCGGCCATGACCGCGCGAGCAAACACGTGCCGCTCGTGCTCGATCTTGAGGATCCTCACCTTTTCCGCGCCCGGCATGTTGCGCAGCGCCGCCGCTAGCGCAGCCAGCGATTTCAGGTGGTCTACGACGTGCGACGCTGCCGGCGAAGGGATCACCAGTTCGCTGTGTTCGATCACGCCGCCGCCCATGACTAGGATCGTGTTCTTGGAGCAGGCCAGTCTCTGGAAGATCGCCGTGACCGGCTTGGTCAGCAGCATGCGCGCCTGCATCGGCTGGTCGGTGCGCGTGGTGAAGCGCGCGTCGAATGTGTCCTCGGCGGTCTTGACCGGTGTGCGCGGGCCTTCCGTGACCTGCGCTTCCTTCGCGGTCACCGAGATGTTGAACGAAGCCGCTGCCGGCATGCGGATGTTAAGGCCGGGCGTGTTCTCCTGGTTGGAAAAGCGCACGACCACCGGGTTCTTTTCCCAAGTGCCCGAGATCACCACGTCGGAACCGTCGCGGAAGATCTCGCCCTCGATCGATGAGCCCAGCCTGCGGATGTCGGACAAAATGTCCTCGTATCCCGCGTACGTCATCCGGGTCCGCAGGTAGGTGATGGTGACCCCGATGGCGGCGAGTCCGGCGACGATGAAAAGCGCGATCTGGAGCGGCGAATGGGTTCCCATGAATAAATGCCTGTATGTGGCCGCTATGTTATCCACCCTGCTCTGGCGCGGCAAGACCTTATAATCAGTCGCTAGTCTTTGGTCGCCAGTGCCAAGTACCTTTCCATCTTTGGTCCGTATTCCGTATTACGTATTCCGGCTCCGGGTTCGCGGCTCTCGGCTCCGATACGAAATACGTGATACGGAATACGGAATACGCATTGCAGTACTAGCGACTAGAGACGAGGAGTCTGCATGACCTTAAGCGAGCAAGTCCACAAAGATATGACCGCGGCCATGAAGTCGCGCGACGAGCAGCGGCTTTCCACGCTGCGCATGATGCGCTCCGCCCTGAAAAATAAGGAGATCGACAAGCGCGCCCCGCTCGACGACCGCGAAGCCCAGCAGGTCCTTCAGACCATGATCAAGCAGCGCAAGGACTCGATCGACGCCTTCGTCAAGGGCGGTCGGCAAGAGCTCGCCGACAAGGAGCAGTCCGAGATCGGCATCATCGAGAGCTACCTTCCGAAAGCCGTCGGCGAGGCGGAGATCACCGAGGCGGTCAAGGCCACGATCGCGGAAATGGGCGCGCCCACTATGAAAGACATGGGGACCGTCATGAAGAACGTCATGGCAAAATTCGCCGCCGGCGGCGCCCGCGTCGACGGCAAAGTCGTCAGCGACGCCGTGAAACGCGAACTGCAGGGGAAGTAAAAACTCGGTTACTGGTTTTTGGTTTTTGGGTACTTGTCGTATTCCGTATTCAGTATTCCGTATTCCGCATCAGTGTTCGACTGATCTGCCTTGCTACGGAATACGGAATACGGAATACGCGTTCGGAACCAACAACCAATAACCAACAACCGGTTTTTACGCGTTCTTCAGCGTCTCGATATCCAGCTTCTTCATCTTCATCAGCGCGGCCATCGCGCGCGGCCCCTTGTTCGGGTCCTTCATCAGCTCGCCCATGATCGTGGGCACGATCTGCCACGAGAGGCCGTACTTGTCGGTCAACCACCCGCACTGGACCTCTTTGCCGCCGTTCGACGACAACTGGTCCCAGAAATGATCGATCTGCTGCTGCGTCTCACAGTTGACCATCAGCGAGATCGCGGGCGTGAAGCTGAACATCGGGCCGCCGTTGAGCGCCATGTACTTCTGGCCTGCCAACTCGAAGGTCACCGTCATGACCGAGCCCTTCGGACGGCCCGACGCTTGCGCCGCTGCATCGCTGTAACGCGTCGTTTGCAGGACCTTAGCGTCGAAACCGCCGGCGTTAAAAGTTGAAACGTAAAAGTTCACGGCTTCTTCGGCTTGATCGTTGAACCAGAGACACGGCGTGATGCTTTGCATGATTCCATCCTTTCCGACTAAATGATTCTCTCACCGTTTAATCCGTTCCTCGCCCGTCGCCCCTGCTTTTGGAAGGGTCAGTAATCAAAAATCGAAAATCAAAAATGGTTTTGTTTCTTTCCGGGTGCCCCACCCTGACTCCTTTTTGGAGGGGTGGGCCGACCTGTCATATCATTTGCGGCATGAAGCGCCTTCTCCTGGCCCTCGTCGCTCTTTCCGCACTCGCCGTCGCCCAGCACGACCACATGCACATGTCCTCTTCCGCGGCGGTGAAGGTGGATGATAATCTCGCGGACCATGTGCTCACCGTCGAGCTCGGCCCGCTCAATCTTCCCGCTCGCACGCCACACGATAAGGCCGAGCAGATGCCGCCCCGAACGCTCGAAATCCCATTCGACGGCTGGATCACCGCTTATCACCCGTCGCTGGTAACGCCCGACGGCCGTCCCATCCCCGGACGACTCCTCCACCATGTCGCCTTCTGGAACACCGATCGCGCCGATTTCCTCTGTCCCAACAAGGACGAGCACATCTTCGGCGCGGGCGGCGAGATGAACGACTGGCCTGCGCTCCCCGGCTTCGGCTACCGCGTCCACAAGGGCGACCGCATCCGCATCACGACCATGTTCCACAATCCGACGGGCACCGATTATCCGCAGACGATCCTGCGCGTGAAGATGGAATACGCGCCCGCCGGCGCCAACATCAAGAGCGTGTACCCGGCGTGGTTCGACGCCGAAAAGTGTGGCGAATCTGACTTCCCGCTGCAAGCATCCGGAACGAAAGTGCAGGCGATACTGCCGATCAATTATTCCGGGCGCCTGCTCGGTGTCGGCGGCCACATGCACGATTACGGCGAGCTGCTCACGCTTGAAAAGTCCAAGCCGGCTGTCGACCGAATCGCCACGCTCCCGGCTAAGCTCGACGATCAGGGGCACATCCAGTCGATGCCGATCGTCACCTTCCTCGACCGTGGAGGCTATCCACTGAACAAGGGCGACCACGTCGAAGTAGTCGGGACCTACGGCAAACCGCGCATCCCCAACGCTGACGGCATGGCGATCGTGGTCGGCTATTTCCTGCCCGACAACGATGCGGACATGGCCGACCTGGCGCGCGACGGCGGCCGCCCACAGTAGCCGTTTTCGCTCATTACTTATTACTTATTACGAGGAACTAGCTGGGATACAATTCGCGCAATGTTCCTCGTAATCCTGTGCGCCACGGTCGCCGTCGCAGTACTGGTGTACATGCTGCTGGCGTCGCGCCCGAATAGTGGCGCGCAGCAGCGGCGGCACCCGCGCATGGATCTGGCCGTCCCCGTGGATATCCATACCCACGACAACAAGCACATGGGCGAAACCAAGAACATCAGCCAGGGCGGAATGCTGCTGCATGCGCAGGCGCCGGTCTCGATCTCGCAACCGGTCCGGCTGAAGTTCACGCTCCCGCCGCAAGCTCCCGTCGAGATTCCCGCCGTCGTGACCTACAAGAAGGGCCAGCAGATCGGCGTCCGCTTCGACCCCACCCACCACACGCGCGCCGAGATCGAGAAGTGGATCAGGGACAGCAACACTGAAGCGAAACCGGAGAAGCCGCCCGAGTCCGCCAGCTCACAAACCACCCGCTCGTAACCATCGGAAATCTTGAGATCTGGATATCTGGAGATCTGCGTTATTCGACCTCGGGATTGAGTCTTGCATCAGATTTCCAGATTTCCAGATTTCCAGATTTTCCCGATCTCCAGATGGCCCGGTGCAGCTCTCGATTCAGGGCCAACCTCCGTTTTGCGCGCGATCTTCTAATCCATTACGCGCCAAAACCGAAGTTCCAGACGGCGTACAGACACGCCCGGGAGGAAAGCGACTCATGCGTAAACTTTTCATGTGCGTTGCCATCGCTCTGCTGTGCACGACATTCGCTGTGGCACAGGCGAGCAGCAGTCCGCAAACGGCGCAGCAACCAAGCGCCCAATCCAGCCAGAGTGCCCAGCCGGCGCAGCAGCCGTCGTCCGACCAGGGCGCCGCACGCCCCGACCGCAGCGCCGCCAAACCCGATTCCAACGCGGCCCGCTCGCAGGACCAAAGCGCCCCGCCGCCGAATTCCGACCGTCAAGCCGCCGACCAGAACGCCAATAACCAAAATCCGCAGCGCGCCAACAACCGTGGCGGCGGAGTTCCGTGGGGTTGGATCGTTCTGGGCATCGTCGTGGTCGCGATCATCCTGGGACTGATCGGCCGCGGGACCGACACCACCGGACGCGTTGACCGCGTCGATCGCGTCGAGACCATCAACCGCACTGACCGCGATGTCGTGACCCGTCGCGACGACGACATCCGCCGCGTCGGCTGATACCTATCGTGCAACGACAAAGCCCTGGGACAGAATCCCAGGGCTTTCTTGTCCTTCCTTTGTGTTCCTTTGTGTCCATTGTGGTGAGTGTTGTTACTGCTTTTCCCCCGACTTGAACGTCGCCCATGGGCCGCTCTTCATGTCCATGAGCGCAGGCTTCTCCCATCCGTACTCGGGATGTTTTTGCAGGAACTCGACCATATTGAAATCGGCGCCGCAGGCGTGACCCGCGTGCGCGGTCAGCGTCATGTTTTTGATCATGGTGGCATCCGCCGCCTTCGCCTGCACCGTTCCGCCCGGATGGTACGCGCCCCATCCCCACTCCGGCACGCCACGCGGCGAAGCTTCCACGTGCCCGCAGAGCGTCCGCTCGTTGGCATCTTCTTTCTTCTCGAATGTGTCGTAATGATCGCCTTCGAACTTCTGCGCCATCACGACATCGATCTTCCCCTTGTTCTGCGTCAGCAACTGGCGCCACCGCTCCCGCCGCGCGTTCGGCGATGTCCCCGGCTTCTCGGTATCGAAATCGGTCTCGTCCTTGATCACCTGCGGATCGCTGGCGAAGTTCGAGCCTTCGAAGTAGCCGTCCTTCGTTCGCCACAGACGCGTGTGCTTCAGTCCCTGCTCGAAGCGCGCAACCTCGCCCGTCTTGATGTCGGCCAGCAGCCAGTCGTTGGCGTAGCCGCCGTTGTTGCCGTCGTTCATGATCTTGACGTACTCGTCGATCGAGCTCGCGTACTGCGTCGCCTTGCGCGCGCGCATGAACTCCGGCTTGCCGTTCGGATCGAAGCCCTTGAACCCCGTGATGGTGGTCTCGGTCACGGCCAGGCCCGCGGAATTGATGGTGAAATCATCGTTGCTGACGATCACCCCCGGGAACCCGTCCATGATCATGCGGTAGCCCTTCACCGGCACGATGTCGAAGACTATCACCCAGCGCGCGCCGGCGTGCACGCTCGTCCAGTTGTTGTGCGCGATGACCGGCCGCCCATCTTTCGTGTACGACCCCGTCGCCACGAACGCCGAGCAATTCCCCGGCGCCACGAGCGGATCGTGCTCCGGAATCACGGGGTGCCCCACCCTGACTGGTTTTGGAAGGGTGGGATTAGCGCCCTGCTTCTTCTGCTTCGCTTCGAGCCACGGGACGTAGTAGTCGGGAACTTCCTCAAACGCGTTGAGCGCCACGACGTCCCACACGTCCATCTGCACGCCCTTCGACTTCAGCCCGTCGGCGATGCCCTGCAATTCCTGCTGGTACTCCGGGTCGATGTGGGGCCAGAGGACGTGCTGCGCCGTGTCGCGGAAGAACTTCCAGTCGCGCTTCGTGCGGTGGGTGTCCATGAACTTCATTGCGTTAAACGCGTCGGCGATCTCCGCCGAGAGCAGCGCCCCGTGCTGGTAGCCGATGTCCGCGGGCGAGCCCTCCAGGTGGACGTACGTCCACAGGTCACGCTGGAACTTCCATGCCTTCGCCAGCCGCGGATCGTTGGCCTGCGGCGCGGCCGACAGTTGCGGCGTCAACTGCCCATGGTTTCCGCCACTGAGAAATACCGCCAACGCCACGAGAACGGTGACACCAAACACGACGACTGCGGAAAAACGCGCTGTGCTTCGCATGGGCCGAAACTATATCTGCCCGTGTCAAATCACTGCAACCGGCGTGCGGCGCGTCACATCCCATTGAGCAGATTTTGAGGTACACTGCGTGCAAAGGAAGAGCAAAATGGCCACGGCACGAACGAAGCCGAAGTCGGCGTATGATCAGTTGCTGGGAAAATGGATTGAACTGGTGGAAGGCGCTCGCAAGCGGATGACGCCGGAAGAGTTCGCTCAGGCCGAGCGCGATGTGGACGCGATCATCGCGGAAGCGCGAGAGCGGGCAGAACAGCAACAGAAGCGCCAACCCACCTCGGATGCGAAGCTGAACCAACCGGCGCACTGACCCGACCTACGACCCACCACCTACGACCTACGTTTCCTTCGTGTCCCTTCGTGTCCTTTGTGGTGAAATCTTCCCATGGAAATCCGCGAGCCAAAGTACCTGCACACCGAAGAACAGGTCGCCGACCGCTCGGCCATCGCGCGCCAGTTCCTCGAAACCCGCGCCCGCCTGAATGCAAACGTCACCGCCGCCGACAACACGCTGTTGAAGCGCTTCTACAACCTCGACCACAACACCTATCTCGAGGGCGCGATTCCGGCGAAGTACAAAGAGCTGATGGGCTTGGTCGTCTCGACCGGGCTGCGCTGCGACGACTGCATCAACTACCACATCATCCAGTCGTATCGCCTGGGTTGCTCGCGCGCCGAACAGGAAGATGCGCTGAATGTCGCGCTCATCGTCGGCGGCAGCATCGTCATTCCACACCTCCGCCGCGCCTATGCCCTGCTAACAGAACTCTACGGCTGAGGCCGACCGCGGCCGCAAAAGGCCATTGGATGACTGGGCTGGCGACTAACGCCTGCTTTTACGGTGCCTTGAACCCCCCGGCGAACATCACGGACCCGGTCGTCTCACCAATTGCGACAATCCCCACGCCATTACTGCTCAGCTTCAGATCGGCGGTAGCGTTGCCGCTTGCATCGGTCGTAATTCTTCCGGCGCTCTGGCAGCTTGATGATCCGCTATAGCAACTGAACACGTTGTAGGCCTTGTTCGGAACGGCGCCAGTGAGCGCAACGTGCACCAGACCGTTGGTCACGCTGATTGTCCCGCTGCCTGGATCCTGCGGGTGACCACCGTCGATACCGACCCCGTTCGCCTTGGTCGCGGGCACGATCTGCTGGACTGGACTGTTGTAGGCGCCGGCGGTCTCCGCCACCGATCCAAAACCGGCCACCGATGCGTTGCTTGTTCGCCCCGAGAAATACCCCGCCCACGTGCCCGATTGCGGGAAATGGAAGCTGACCTGGCCCGCGCCGCTTGCGTCCGACATGGCCGTCGGAAGCGACACGCACGGCACTGAGTTCGACACGATTGAGACAGGACAGAACGCCAGTGTGAATGTCGTGCTCGGCGTCGCGCCGGTGAACTGCAGCGTTACGTCACCGCTCGTAGTGACCGTAGCCGTCCCGGACAGCCCTCCGTTGTTGCCGTTGATCCCATGCAGCGCGACCTGCCACTGCGGCGTCCCGGAGGTTCCTCCTCCGCCACCGCTCGGCGATGGGGCCGGTGTTGGGCTCGGCGTGGGTGTTGGAGCCGGTGTCGCTGGCGTGGTTGGGGTCGGCCTTCCGGTCGTCGTCGGCGCGGGCGAGGCATTGCCGCCGCAGCCGATTAAAAACACCGTTAACGAGAGCGCTATTGCTAGGGCAAGGGATAGACCTCTGGGCCTCATCGGCGTTACTCCTGAAAGTGATTAGGACTACTCAGAAGCAGATTCGGCGCGATCTTCTGCTGTTGCCATCATAGTTACTAATCACACGCGATAATCTTTACGTAATCCGCCGGTCCGCAGAACCGCCTTGGCTTTTCGGCCCTCTGTTGATTGTTGGCGAATAGTAACTAAATGGTTAACTGATTGATGTACTTCGTCGCGAGTAGATGCGCGCCGTCCCCTCGCTTACTCGGGGGTTTTCACCGGCGGCTCGACCCGCTCGTGGAATTTGGCGACCAGCTTTTGCGCTGCGTCGACCATGTTGTTCTCCCGCGCGTTCTTTTTCATCCCGCCCTTCACCTGCTCGGACGCGACGAACAGCGTCACCGTCGTCTTCGCATCGCGCACCACCGGGCGCATCGGCCCGCCGCCGGACGACACTTCCCGCGAACTCTTGTTCGACTGCTCGTATCTCCCCGTCGCCGTCGAGGACGAACTCGAGACCGACACACCGCCCTGGTCGTCTCTTGGAGATTCCACCTCAATCACCAGGTCCGCCTTCGCCGGCGAGTCCACGAGCTTGTACCGCCCCCAACCTTCCAGGGTCGTCGCGACCGTGTCGTACCCGATGTCGCTCCCATCCACATTTTTTACAAACGCAGTCTTGGCCGCCTGCAGACGCGCCGTCGGTGAGAGAACAGGCTTGGACGCGGGTGTCTGCGCCGCTTTAGCGCCGGTGTCCTGAGCCGACGCGGGTAGGAATGCGCTTGCAATAACTAGCATCACGATTGCTGGTGCGCGATGACGAAACATGACGGGACCTCCGATGGGAGAAGGCCAATTCTACAGCCGCGAGTTCATAGCCCGGTACAGCCTCCCTGAGCGAAATCGAAGCGCAGGACAGTTCATAGCCCGGTACGTGAAGTGCAGGGACATGCGAGGCGACCAGGTCTGAGTCCGGTAAGGGACGACACGGTCTGGCAACCGCTTTTGTACTTCGGGCTCTACTGTCCGGAGCCGCCGATGCGCACGCTCGCCGTTCCTTCGGCGCTGGTGATCTTCAGTTCACCGGCAGCGCCGGCGCGCTCTCGCTTCAGTTGGATGGCACAGCTCGCGCCCGCTTTCAACTCTTCGCCACAATCGTTTTCCTGCTGGAACCCGCTGGGGACCTCAATGGCGATGGAGAGCGGCACGGATTGCCGGTTCGTCACGGTGAAGGCGTCAGACGCAGCCGTCCGAGTGATTGAGACAAGTAATGGTCTCGCGCTCGTCTCCCTCGTCGCGGTGCGCGCGGTCGAGCTCGTGGTGCCGGAAGCCGTTGTGCTGGTCGCCGCGGGTTGTGCCATGCCCGTTGCAGGCGCCGTGTTCGTATCCGAACGCACCACCCGCAACGTGCGCGTTAACGCGATCGGCAGGTCGGTGAACGTACCCGACAGCGGAACCACGTGCGGATTCGGGCTATCGTCGGCGGTGATCGTCAGCGTGCCGTTCTGCGCGCCCGCGGAGGCGGGCACGAACGTGACCTCGATCGTGCAGCTGGCGCCGAAGCTCAGCGCGCCCGGACAGTTGTTGGTCTGCGAGAATCCTCCGCTGATTGCGAGCCCGCTGATATTCAGCACCGCGCTGTTGTTATTGCGCAGCGTCAGCGGCAGCGTCGTCGAAGTATTCGGAAGATGGTTGCCGAACGCGACCGGATTCGGCGTGATGGAAACGGGCACCCACTCGGTCACTAGCTTGTAGACATCGACCGACCCTAACCCGGTGACCTGGTCATAGCCCGTTCCCGCCGAAAAACCCATGGTGCCGGTCGTGCAATTCGGCGTTCCCGTCTGGCAGCTCACGAAGTTATTTCCGCTGGTGATGTCATGGAACGCGTCGGTCGAGATCGCCGCCAGCTGGTACAGCCGCGGATTGACATTGCCCTGCGCCGAACCCGTGACCTGGTTGATCAGCGCTACCACGCCCGCAAACGCCGGAGCACCCGCGGAAGTTCCGCCCACGAGGTTGAATGAGGTATCACTCTTCCGGAACCCGTCTACGCACGATCCCTGCGAGCAGATGATGTACGCCTCCAGCGGTCCGGGCGAAGCTGCAAAGGACACGTCGGGGACGTCGCGTTTGCCGTCGTTGGGCACTCCCGTCCCTGTCTGCCAGGCCGGCTTCGCAAAATTGATGGCCGCTCCGCCGCCGCTTGCGCCCTGCACTCCCGCATCGTTCCATGCCACTTCGGGGATATACGACAGCGCCGACCCGTTGAAAAGGTCGTTCGCCGCTCCCCAATAAGCTGTCCCGAAAGTGGCGCTGCCGTCGTTGAATGCTGTGCCGCCGATGCCGGTGGTGGTCGGCAACACCGCCGGCACATCCACCGACAACCCATGAGTCGCCGTCGCGCTGCTGCCGGTGTCGCAGTCTGCCGCTCCGGTATCGCCCGATGCGGACGTTACCGTGATCCCCTGCGCGTTCGCCTGCTGGCCTGCAGCCGTCATGCTGTTCAGTTGCGCTGCGGTAAAATTCTTTTCGCAATTCCCATAGCTGCTGCTCAGCACCGGCGCCAGGTTCTGGTCAACCGCATAGAACAACGAGTCAAAGGCACCGTTACCCGAGTTGACATACACGATCGTTGCCCCGGGAGCCACAGCTCCCGACCATTCGATGTCCAGGTCGGCCTCGCTTAGATCGGTGGCAAGGACTCCAGGGTCCGCTGATCCCGGAACCAGGATGACCTCCGGATCGCTCGCCATCAACCCGGCATTCCTGCGGAAAGTTTGAATGTCGCTGACTAAGATGTCCGTCTGCCCGATGACGGCGATCTTCACTCCAGTTCCGTCAGTGCCTGTCTTGCGTAACGGTTGAATGTCGTAGATGGTTGCAAAGTCGTCCGGCGCCATGAAGTGGTTACCGGTGATGTAAGACGTCAGCTGCGGACGCGCAATGATGCCGTGCGCCCGTGGTTTGAAATCGTTCAAACCGCGAAATCCGAGCACCACGCCCGACAGCGCCTCGGGCACAACCGGCTCGGCCGCATTCGCGAAGTGTTCCTCGCCTTCCACCGAATACCGCCGCATCTCCGTGCGAAACACCGAATCGACTTCTCCCACCGGTCCGCTAAACGCCACATAGCTCCGACTGCGCGCGGTCTCAACCACGGTGAACCCGCGCGACTCCAGCCAACTCGTCACCTGCGCCAGGTCATGCGCGCTGATGCCGAACCGGTCGGCGAACTGCTCCGGTGTCACCCACTTGTGGTAGTTGGGCGATGCCGGGTCCTGCTGACTCTGGAGCAGCGTGTCCAATTCCGCCTGCTGCGCCGCTGTCCGCGTGAAGTGCATGACCACGCGCGGCAACATCATCGTCGGGCTCAACCGCCCCCGGTCATACCGCGCCTGCGCCAAAGGGTGAACGTTTCCGCGCGTCTGCGCGACACGGCTGTCGTCGATCCTCTGCCCGATGCGGTCTTGCGCGCGCGCATGCAGCGCAGGCGTCGACACCAGCGCGCTCGTGCTCAGTACCGCCGCAACCATAGAAGTGCGAATGCGGATGACGGACACACGTTCCCTTTCCAGCTCTGGGTGTAAGCACTTAGACAGCAAACTGCTTCAAGAGTTGCGCTTGATTTTGAGGACCCCACATTACCGTGGTTCACGCCGGTGGGGAATCAGGCACTCGCCTTACCTGACCAGATGTGGGCCTGTTTGGGCCCCTGAGCCATGTGCCCTCTGCCATGAGCCGTGAGGCATTCATCCTTTTCGCGGCCGCTTGTGTCTCCGCACGCGATCGGCCGCGATCAGCGTGCTCACCCACAGCGCCGCCGCGAGGTATCCCGCCACTACGTCGCTGGGATAATGCACTCCGAGATAGATCCGCGACAAGCCAATTGCGCCGACCAGAACCGCGGCCGAGACCCAAATCAGGACACGCAACGGCGCCGAGCGGATACGTGCCGTCACCAACCCGGCGAGCACGCCGTAGATGCAGAACGACATCAGCGAGTGCCCGCTCGGAAAGCTGTAGCTGTGTGGCGACATGCCGAAGAACGGCGCCGGCCGCGTGCGATGGAACTCGTGCTTCAATACGACTTCCAGCACCAGTCCTCCGGCCATCGTCAACATCATCCAGATCGCCGCGCGCCGCCACCGTATTTTGAGGAACGTCACGACTGCGACGATAAACACCAGCACCAGCACTTCCGACCCGAGCGCCGAGATGACCTTCATCGCCGTCGTCAGCGGCGGCGACGCGAACTGATGCACCCAGCCGCGGATGGACTCGTCAAACTGCCGCGTGCTTCCTTCACCCACCTCATCGGCGATCCACGAAAACAGCGCCAGCGCGACCACGGCGGCCGCAAGGCTGCCGAGGATCACCGCCCGCATCGACGCTGGCGGCGCCGGTTCGCGTTCTATGGATGGAAGTTCCGGGTCGATCGGCATTCGTGTCAGCCTGCTGCGGACACCCTTTGCGCCTTCGCGGCAGGCGCGTGCTTCGCGATGAGCTCATCGAGTTTTGCAAACAGCGCTGTGTTCCCCTCGCGCGGATAATTGGCCAGCGCTCCTCGATACGCATCCAGGTTGAACAGGAACGAATCGATACGCTCTTTGTCCAGTTCCTCCCAGTACGCGCCGTAGTTCATCTTTCCCACGTAATACGCATTGAACACCTGCTCGAACTGACGCTTCACCGGCACGGCGAGATACGGCTTTCCGAGATGCAGCGCCTCGCTTAACAGCGAGAACCCCGAATTCGCGATCACCGCCTTCGACGTCACCAGGTCTTGCAGGAAGCCGTCCATGCTCGGCTTCTTGAATACCAGGTCCCCTTCCTCGCCCTCGCGATCGAACCCGTAGCACACGAACCGCGCGCGCACATTCCGCAGCAGGCGCATCAACTCCGGTGACGGCGACGTCACGTACACAATTACGTGCTCGCCCGTCGCCGGCCGCGCCTGGAGCACTTCCGTCCGCAGGATCGGCGGAAATACAAACGTGTTCTTCTTCCGTACCGCAGCCTCGAAGATCGAGATCGCGATGTACGCATCTGCCCCGTGCGTCATGCAGCGCGTCACCAGTTTCGCCGCGGCGGCTTCGCGACGGTACTCTTTTGGATAGCTAACGCTGGCGTTCGTTAGCGTGTGCTGGTTGTCGATCGAGATCACCGGCAGGCGCTTGCGGTGCCCGACGCGGCACGACAGCGGCTCGAAGTCCGTGCACACCACGTCGATCCTCCACTGGTCCGCGAGTTCCATCAACCGCGAGAAACTCCGCCGCGCCTGCGGCGCCGTCACCAGGTTTTTCGCGACCGTCTTTCCGTACCGCACGCGGTTGTTCACGTACGCGAACCGCAGCCCGTAAATCTCCGTGACTTCGAAATCGCGGCTCAGGTTCTGTAGGCCGCGGTCGAACGACACGACGTGTAGCGTGTGTCCCTGCCGCTGGAGATGTGCGATGACTTCCTTCGACCGCGTCGAGTGCCCCGCCCCTTCGCCGTTCACCCCATACAAGATGTTCGCCATGCAGGGCTGCAATTATGTACCAGGTGGCGCCGTCGGCGCAGTGCTTTCGGGCAGTGCTCTCGGAAGGGCTCGGCTTTAGCCGGTGATGGCCCCCCGCATCCGGGTGACCATATGCGTGCGGTCCGCATTGAGTATTGCGATCAGCCGCCCTATGCCCTACGCCCTGAGCCCTACGCCCTCTGCGCCCTAATCTTCAAAGCTCTGCGCCCCGCCCTGGAACCCGTTCCGCGTCTGCTTCCATATCCACTTGACCACGCGTTTGGCGTCGTAGCAGTAGGCGAGATTATGGTTCAGCGTCGAGAAGCAATGTCTCTGGCACGTCTTCTTCATGTCCTGTAGTTGCTTCCAATCGAATTTCGGATCATCGATGGTGCCCCAGTCGTACGTGGCGGAATACATCGGGAAGCACGGCCCGATCGTCCCGTCCGTCCGCACGATGACGTTATTCTGTCCGGCGCGGCAATTCCACTCCGCGAAGTGCACTTCGCCGTTCGCCTCCACGATCCCCGGGATGGTCTTCAACACCTTCGCCGTTTCGCCGTTCGTACCCGAGCCGTCGCCGTTCCAGCCTGTCTTCTTGATGTCCACGCCCGACGCCATGCGCACGAACGCCTTCATCTCCAGCAGCCGCTGCACGGAATTCACCATCTGGTAGCCGGCCTTGTTCTTCTCGACGATCCAGTCCACCAGTTCATCGATCGCGCCCCAATCCTCCGGGCGTATGTACGTCGGGTTGTCGTTGAAGTGCTTGAAGTGGCTGCCGGGATCGAGCATCGGTGTCTCGTTGATGTGGTAGTCGGTCGCGAAGCGGTGCTCGTGTGCGTACTCGGTCAAGCGCCGCACGTCCTCGTGATTATTGCGGCAGATATTGATGTTGAAAAACATCATCGAGCCGAATACGTACTGCTTCCGCATCAGGTACTCGACATTCTTCTGGATCGGCACCAGCGCCTTCGGCAATCCGGGCTTCTCGTCCCACGCGTCCACCGCGACGTTGAACACCGCCAGGCCCGCATCTCCGAGCCGGTCGGCCACCTCCGGACGCAGCAGCCGCGCGTTGGTCGCGATGTAGATCCAGAATCCCTTCTTCGCCGCGTAATCCACCACCTTGTGCACGAACTTCGGACGCAGCAGCGGTTCGCCTCCCATCAGCGCCAGCACCCGGCAGCCGCTCGCATGCAGCCAATCGACTGCGCGCCGCGCCGTGTCCTCGGTCATGCCCTGCACCGTGTTGTCGAACGAGGGGCAGTACCAGCAGTCGAGATTGCACTTGTAATCCGTGAAGAAGTACGCCGTGATCGGATGAAACTCGCCGGGCAAGAGCCGCGAGCGCAGATACGGCGCCAGCCATCCGCGCATCGTCCGCCCAGTGCGCCCCGCGCCCCAATGTCGTTTCTCGGGAAAATGTTCCGGCCCCGGATCGTTCAGCCACTCCGGATGCTGCGGAAACACTGGCTCGGGCAGCGTGAGTCCCTTAGGTTTCAGTTGTGTTCTTTGTACTTCGGAACCGACCAGGCGGTCATGGACTTCGGCATCGATGCGGAACCTCGTAGACGCGGACATATATCCCTCGCGGCAATAAAATTCCAACGCCTAACTGTAACGCGCGCGGTGCGTGGTCAATGCGCCAAAATGCGTACTCGATTTCAAAATGGGAAATGCCGAAAACGAACAAAAAACGGCGGCCTTGGCGGGCCGCCGTTGCTTAACTATTTCAACTTAGAACTAAGCACTGGTGTTAGTGCCGATCGTTGTCGTGGTCCCGATCGCGGTCCATCTGCTGGTGACGCCACTTCCAGTAGTTGCGCTGCTGGCGTGAGTTCAACTGCGTGTACTCGCGGTTCTGGTAACGGTGCTGCGCCGCCCACTGACCGTAGTACCGCTGCTCATTCGAGTCCCACGCGTGATAATCGCGCCGGTACGGGTCGTATACCCGGCCCTGGTCATCGCGATCTGATTGCGGCATCCGGGCGTGGTCCCGGTCCCGGTCCTGGACGCGGTTACGGTTATGGTCGTCCTGGTCCTGCGCCTTAGCCATCACCGGCGCTCCCAACGCTGCTATCAGGAGCATCGAACCGAAAATCTGCAATTTCCGCATACCTCTCCCTTCGTGAGCGCCGCTTTGGGGCAGCGCCCCCAACATGACTACTCTGGTGCCAGATGTTCTGAAGGTTAGAGATTCACGCCTTCGCCGGAGTTGGCCCGAGGTGCCCCGCTTTACCATTCTTCATCTTTCGTTCATCGATGTTTATTTTCACTCAGTTCGCGGTATATACCATCACGCTCACAATCTACCAGCGCTTCGTCGCAGATCGACTGGACTCGCTGGATGTACTCCTCCGTCCTCAGCACCCGGAGCTCCTCGCCCGCAATGTTCACGCTTGCAACCGCACAGGTTTCGCGACCAGAGATGCTGATGTTTTTGCAGCCTCTAGATCTGTTACACCTCGGCCGATTACTTTCAGTCTATGAAAGACACAGCTCATAACGATGAGGTTTGCATCAGGGTTCTTTATGTCGTATAGCACAAGGGTTACCAACTCTCTTGGGCGGAACTGGAACGTCGCTCCTTCTCCACCGTAGAACTCTCCGTTCGGAAGCGTGAATGCATACGTCACGTATCCGCCCTCAATTCGCATACTCCGTACACTGCATGCCTGCGCATCCCGGAGTATCCAACGCTCTCTCAGCCATCGCGACAGGACCCACACGACAAAAACTTCGAACCCACGCAAACCGTATAGCACTGCTGTGTTGATTTCGATCCCAACAGATCGACTCTCCAGCCGCTGCCATGAGCCGCCATTACGATGAAGAACGCAGCCCCGGAAAATGCCGGGACGAACAACATCCAAAGCCGCGCGATTTCAACTCGCACTGCAATCCGTTCATGCTCCTGCCAGATGTCTCCGTCGAAATCGCGGCGGACGAGCGACGTTCTGATGTAGAACACGTCGCGTCGCGGCTTCATCAGAAAACCTGCGACCACGCAGACGGTGAGTGCGAACGCGCATGCGGGTAAAATCAGCGCCTGGTATGCAGGAAGGAAAATCGTGGCGAGCAATACGAGGACGCCAACGGCGAAGATCATCCACGCTTTCATCGGCCCCATTCTAAGCACACGCTACTCGCCGCACCCGTCGATTTTTTCTTTATTCGGCGTCCGCTCCTTCCGTGTCCTCCGTGCCCTCTGCGGTGAATGCTTTTGATCAGCGTTCCTCAGCGTCGTATTCTTTCCCATTTCGGCGCCTCCCTAACGTTCTTCTCCATTCTTTTTCGTCAATACCTGTGCGCGCCGCCCGGTACAATCGCTCGTTACGCCGTTCATGCCAAAACCGGCGCTGCTTTCTGCCATCGCACGCAGCGCCGCGGAGACCCGTCATGCATAATGGATTTATCCGCTCGCTGCCCCTGATCGCGGCGATCGCCGTAGTCATCCTGATGATGTCATCTCAAAACACACTCATTGCCCAGCCGCCCGCGCAGACCATGTCTACCGAAAACCCGTTCGCCAAACCCAGCACGCTTCCCTATCAGTTCCCTCCCTTCGAACGCATCAAGGACGCGGATTTCCGTCCTGCCTTCGAAGCCGGAATGGCCGAGCAGCGCAGAGAGATCGACGCCATCGATCACAATCCCGAAGCGGCGACATTCGATAACACGCTCGTCGCCTACGAGAAGTCGGGCCGGTTGCTCACGCGCGTGTCGCAGGTGTTCTTCAATCTCAACGCGTCGAACACGAACCCCGAGATCCTGAAGATCGCCTCCGAAATGGCACCCAAGCTGTCTGCGCACAACGACGCCATCGAACTCGATCCTCTCCTCTTCGCGCGCATCGACGCCCTCTACGAGAAACGCGCCAGCCTCAACCTCGATCCGGAATCGCTGCAACTGCTCGAGCGCACGCACCTGGTCTTCGTCCGCGCCGGCGCGAAGCTCTCCGAGTCCGACAAAACTCGCCTCAAGCAGCTCAACGAGCAGATGGCCGCGTTGACCACGAAGTTCTCGCAGAACGTCTTGAAAGCGACGCAGGAATCGGCGGTCGTCCTCGATAACGTCGCCGATCTCGACGGCCTCTCGCCCGAGCAGATCAGCTCCGCGGCCGAGGCGGCGAAGGCGCGCAAGCTGGAAGGAAAATGGGTCATCACCCTCCAGAACACCACCATCCAGCCCGTGCTCGCGCAACTGAAGAACCGCGCTGTGCGCGAGAAGATCTACAAGGCGTCGATCAACCGCAATCTCGGCGGGCCGTACGACAACACCCCGATCGTCGCCCAGCTCGCGAAGCTGCGCGCCGAGAAGGCCGCGCTGCTCGGCTATCCCGATTACGCGTCTTACGCTGTCGCCGACGGCACGGCTGCCACGCCCGCGAACGTCAACAAGATGCTCGCCGGCCTGGTTCCAGCGGCCATCGCCAACGCCAAAAAGGAAGCCTCCTACAACGAGCAGCTGATCGACGAGCAGGCGAAGGCGTCGAACGGCACGGCATTCCAGCTCGAACCGTGGGATTGGTCGTTCTACGCCGAGCAGGTGCGGAAGTCGAAGTTCGGATTCGATCAGGCGCAGGTGAAGCCTTACTTCGAGCTCAACCGCGTCATGCAGGACGGTCTCTTCTACGCCGCGCATGAACTCTACGGCATCACCTTCAAGGAGCGTCACGACCTGCCGGTTTATCAGCCGGACGTGCGCGTCTTCGAAGTGTTCAACGCCGACGGCACGCCGCTCGCCATCTTCCTCGCCGACTACTACGCGCGCGACAGCAAGCGCGGTGGCGCATGGATGAACAGCTACGTCGAGCAATCAAAGCTGTTCGCGGCCAAGCCGGTCGTTTCCAACAACCTGAACATCCACAAGCCCGCCGCCGGACAGCCGACGCTGCTCACCTTCGACGAAGTCACCACCATGTTCCACGAGTTCGGACACGCGCTGCACGGCATGTTCTCCGACGTTCGGTATGAATCGCTCGCGGGCACATCGGTGCCGCGCGACTTCGTCGAGTTCCCCTCGCAGTACAACGAGATGTGGGCGCGCGATCCGAAAGTCTTCGCCCATTATGCGAAGCACTACCAGACCGGCGAGCCCATGCCGAAGGAACTGCTCGACAAAGTCATCGCCGCCGAGAAGTTCGGCCAGGGCTTCGCGACGACCGAGTACATCGCCGCCGCCATCGTCGACCAGGCGTGGCACCAGATGCCGGCGACGCAAACGCCGCCCGCCGAGCAGGTGATGTCCTTCGAGACCGCGACGCTCAAGAAAGCCGGGCTGGAATACGGCCCGGTGCCGCCGCGTTATCACACGCCCTACTTCTCGCACGCGTTTGCCGGCGGATATTCGGCGGGATACTACGCGTACATCTGGAGCGAGGTGCTGGCTCGCGATACGGAGAAATGGTTCGCGCGTCACGGCGGATTGCAACGTGCCAACGGCGACTTCCTCCGCGCGAAAATCCTCTCCCGCGGCCGCACCCGCAACCCGGAGCTCCTCTTCGCCGAGTTCTACGGCGGTCCACCGGACGTGGACGCCCTGCTGGAACACCGGGGACTGAAATAACACTCAGCCGCGGATCAACGCAGATGAATGCGGATCAGAAGAGATTCTGGTCAACATTCGTTTTCACGAGATGCAGGACAAACCGTGATGAGGTAAAGCTTGTTGCGTTTCTAGCGTTTGTGCGATATGTTTGCGGCATATGTAGCGCTTGTAGCGTCTAACCAAGAGCCACGGTGCAAGGGCGAGCTGCGGATTCGGAAGAACCGCCGGAGAAAGGATGGACAGCCCGTGACTACACATACTGCGTCTGCCGACGTACCGATTTTCTCAAAGGACCAACGAGACATACAACAACTGTACGAGAAGCTGCGGGAAGCCGCGGCAAAGCTTGTGGGCCCAGATGGAAAAACCGAAATTCTGCCGAACAACGTGTACTCGTTTCTATGCCGATTGCTCGCGGAGTTGAAGGCGGGTAGCTCCGTAACGATACTCCAAAGCAACGCACAGTTGACGACAATGGACGCGAGCAAGATGTTGGGAGTCTCTCGGCAGTTTCTCGTTAATTTGCTTGAGAAAGGCGAGATCCCTTTTCACAAGGTTGGAACGCATCGGCGTGTTTATGCTCGTGACGTTTTAGCCTACAAGTCGCGGCGAGATGCTGCCCGTCGTAAGGCGCACGATGATTTAGCGCGTGCCGAGTATGAAGAGGGGATCTATGACGACAAGATAGATGATTCTGACACCTGATAACGAGTACGTCGTACTGCTTGATGCTTGCGTTTTAGGTCCAATGCCGTTGTGCGACATCTTGTTACGACTGGCGGAGGAACCAGCACTCTATCGACCTCTCTGGAGTGAAGAAATACTCCGGGAGGTCGACGGTGTTTTGGCCAAGCTAAACAAGAATCAGGCACAGCGTGACCGCCGCCTCAAGTTCATGCGAGAGTCATTTCCCGAAGCTAGCGTCATCGTCCCAAATGACATGCCTGGAGCATTGACATGCATTCCGGACCCGAATGATCGGCATGTCCTAGCCGCTGCAATTCGTGGACACGCGAATGCAATCATCACACTAAACGAGCGCGACTTTCCTCCTGATTGCCTGAAGCAATACGATATTCTCCGGCAAAATCCAGATGAATTCTTGGTCCATCAGTTCCATATGAATCCGGACATAGTGATGCTGAAGGTTGAAGAGCAAGCAGTGGCAATCGGACAACACCCAAAGCACGTCACCGCCAAACTGCGCGATCTGATCCACGCTACGGAATTCGCCAATCTAATCGACGACAGACTATAAAGTAAGCCCAACGTGCTGCCCGCCCCCACGGCATTGTTAGGTGTCAAGCGCCTAATCCCCCGTTATTCCTGCACGCTCACCACCTGCAGCACTTCTTCCACGCTCGTGTCGCCGTTGAGCAGCAGCAGTGCCGCGTACTTCTTCAGGTCGAGCATACCCAGGCGCAGCGCGGCGTTGTGGATGTCTTCCGTCAGCGCGCCCTTCGCAACCATCTGCCGGAGTTCGGCATTCATCTTCATGACTTCATAAATGCCGATACGTCCCTTCACGCCTTTGCCGTTGCACACATCGCAGCCTTTGCCCTTCCACAGGATCGACTTCGGCGGCAATCCCATGAACTCGCAGGTCGCGTCCTCGGCTTCGTACTGCTCCTTGCAGTTCTTGCACAGCCGGCGGGCCAGGCGTTGCGCCATCACGCCGATCGTCGACGACGACACCAGGAACGGCTCGACGCCCATCTCGTTGAGTCGCGTAAACGATCCCGCCGCCGAGTTCGTGTGCAGCGTCGTGAACACCAGGTGTCCGGTTAGCGCCGCTTCCACGGCGATGTGCGCCGTTTCCTTGTCGCGCGTTTCGCCGACCAGGATGACGTCCGGGTCCTGCCGCAGAAATGCGCGAAGGATGCGCGCAAAATCCAGCCCGATATCTTTATTAGCCTGGATCTGGTTCACACCCGCCAGGTCATACTCGATCGGGTCTTCCGCGGTCGAGATGTTGATGCCCGGCTCGTTGATCTCGGCCAGTGCGGAATAAAGAGTCGTCGTCTTACCGGACCCGGTCGGCCCCGTGACGTACATGATTCCGTACGGTTGGTTGATGAGCTCGCGCACCAGCTTGAGCGTCGGCTCGTGCGAAATGACTTTATCGAGCCCAAGCGTGGTGTTGGATTTGTCCAGAATACGCAGGCAGACCTTCTCGCCCCACTTCGCCGGCACTGTTGACACGCGAAAGTCGATGGGCTTGGCTTCCATGTTCACCGAGATGCGGCCGTCCTGCGGCAGGCGCTTCTCCGAGATGTCGAGCTTGGAAAGGATCTTGAGCCGCGAGATGAGCCCGAGCTGCACTTTCTTCGGCAGGTTCTGGATGGTCTGCAGCACGCCGTCAATGCGGTAGCGGATGACGACGTCCTTCTCCATCGGCTCGACGTGGATATCGCTCGCGCCCTTCTTGATCGCCAGTCCCAGCACCGAGTTCGCTAGGCGGATGATCGGCGCGTCTTCGCTGGCGCCCACCAGGTCCTGTTTGTTTTCCGATATCTGCTGGTCTTCGGTGACCTGGAGCTTCTCGATCATGTCCGACTGCAGGTCCTGCATGAGCTGGTCGGCGGTCTTGGTCGGACCCGATTCGGTGATGGCCTGCATCTTTCCGGTCGAACTGCCGGTTGCTGCCGCGTCTTCTTTCTTCATGAGCGTGCGATACGTCCCGCCCATGAACTTGCGGAAGTCGTCTTCCGTCGTCACCACCGGCTCGATCATCACGCCCTTGATGATGCGGCGGATGTCGTCGAGCGCGATGATGTTGTTCGGATTCGTCATCGCCAGCGTTAGCCGGTTATTCATGAACGCCACCGGGATGACTTTGTGCTGGACCATCATCGGCTCCGGCAGCAGCCCGAGGACGCGCGCGTCCACCTGCACCTTTGCCAGGTTGATGAACTCGATGCCGACCTGCTGGCTCGCGGCTTCCACGCGCTCCGCCAGGATGCGCGTCAGCGCCAGGCCGATCTTCGGATACCGCAGTAGCAGGTCGCGAAACTCGGGCTCTTCCAGGACGGCGCACGTCGTGGGCTGCACCGACGTCACTGTCGCCGTGCGGGGCTTGCCAGTCAGCAACGCCATTTCGCCGAAGTTCTGCCCCGGGCCCATTTCGGTGAGCAGGAAATCGATGCCGGTGTTCGGGTCTTTCTTCCGGATCTCCACCAGTCCGGCGGTGATGAAGAACATGGAGTTGCCGGGCGCGCCTTCGCGCACGATCATCTGGTTCGGCGGAAAATCACGCCGCTTCATGCGCCTTACGACTTGCTGGCAGTCCTCGATCGACAGCGCGCTGAACAGCTTTATCCGTTGCAAAAAGTGCTGGGGCTGCTGATCGGCGGCGCCTCCGGGAGCGGGGGCAGGTGTAGGCGCGGGCGCAACCGCGGCTCCGCTCGGCAAAGGACTGGGATACGCAGTGGTGGACATCAGGTCCTCCTAATATGGCCCATGGGCGGCACGCGACTGCGCCCGCCGAGAACCAGGCCACGGCGTCGCTGTACCGGGTCGTTCGCTATCTCCGGGGGAGAGGTGCGGATTATATAACAGCCTTTCCACCTTCGGGATGTACGCCCCTGAAAAACAAGCCGGTTCCGCCGCGCTCGTTCACCAAAGGTGGTACCGATCGCGACCCGCGGAATTTACTGTGCTCTGGTGTTTTTCCCTGCGCACCTGAGATATAGTTTCTCCCCATTAGCACCGCGAAAGCGTCCGGGTAAAGTGTGCCCCGCGCGCGCACGCGGTCGTATGCATCTATGAGCTCGCGGGCCACTCCCGAAAGACCTCCGGTCTCCAGCGCCCTGCGCACGATGCCGGCGGTGATCGCCATCGAGGGCGACGAGCCCGCATTCCGCGCGCTCAAGGGCATCCAGCGCTACGCGCGCCTCAAGCTTGCCGACCTCGAAGGCCGCGACTCCGAGACCATCGTCATCGTCTCTTCGGAGCGCCTGCTCAGCCAGCTCCAGGCTTCGTTGCGCGCGCCGAACGTCCGGGTTATCGCGCTCTCCGACAAGCGCTTCTCCGACCCGCGTCTCGACGGCGCCGTCTACGGCTACCTGCCTCCGACCACGCCGCCGGTGCTGGTGGAGCGCATGCTCGACAACGCGCTCGACCACATCCACCTGCTCCAGACGCGCCGCGAAGTGAACGAGCGCCTGGCTTACGCGACCAAGGAGATCAGCGAGCTCAACGCCATCGGCGCCGCGCTCTCCGCCGAGCACGACACCGAAAAGCTCCTCGAACTCATCCTCACCAAGACGCGCGAGATCACGCGCAGCGACGCCGGTTCGCTCTACCTCGTCGAAGAGATGGAGGTCCAGCCCGATCCCGCCGCGCTGCCCGCCGAAGCCGGAACCGCGCCCGCGCCCGAATTCGGTGGCGCCAAGCTGGTCGTCACGCGCACCGATCACGTCAAGAAGGTCCTGCGCTTCAAGCTGGCGCAGAACGATACGGTCACGATCCCATTCCGCGAGCGCGTCATGGAGATCAGCGACCAGTCGATCGCCGGCTACGTCGTCAAGACCGGCGAGATCGTCAACCTTGAAGACGCGTATCACTTGCCGGACCTTGTTCCTTACTCCTTCAATCGCAAGATCGACGAAGGTTCCGGCTATCGCACCAAGTCGATGCTCACCGTCCCAATGCGCAACCAGAAGGGCGACATCGTCGGGGTAGTGCAGTTGATCAACGCCAAGCGCCACTTTGAGTCGAAGCTCAGTTCGCTGTCGGCGGTCGTCGGTGAGGTCGTTCCGTTCACCGTCCGGCAGCAGGAACTGGTGACGTCACTCGCCAGCCAGGCCGCGGTCGCGCTCGAGAACAGCCGCTTGTACGAAGCGATCCAGAAGCTGTTCGAAGGCTTCGTCAAGGCTGCGGTCACGGCGATCGAATCCCGAGATCCAACCACTTCCGGTCATTCCTTCCGCGTCGCCAACCTGACCGTCGCGCTCGCCGAGACCGTCGACCGCTCGACCGATCCGATCTACGGCGCGATCCGCTTCACCCGCGACCAGATGAAGGAGATCCGCTACGCCAGCCTGCTGCACGACTTCGGCAAGGTCGGCGTGCGCGAGGAAGTGCTGGTCAAAGCCAAGAAGCTTTATCCGGCGCAACTGGAGCTGATCAAGCAGCGCTTCCACTTCGTCAAGCGCAGCATGCAGGTCGAGTCGCTCCAGAGGAAGCTCGACTACGTCCTCGAAAAGGGCCGCGAAGATTACCTCGCGCGCAGCGGGCAGTTCGATACCGAGATCGCCGACCAGCTCAAGGAAGTCGACGCCTACTTCTCGACCGTGCTCCAGTCCAACGAGCCGACGGTGCTGCCGGAAGGCAATTTCGAGAAGCTGACCGAGATCGCCGCGCGACACTTCCTCGACTTCGACGGCGCCGACCAGTCGCTGCTCAATCCCGACGAGGTCCGCCTGCTCTCCATCCGCAAAGGCTCATTGGACGAGAGCGAGCGCCTGCAGATCGAGTCGCACGTGGTGCACACGTTTAACTTCCTCAACCAGATCCCGTGGACCCGCGAGATCCGCAACATCCCCGAGATCGCGCGCAGCCATCACGAGAAGCTGACCGGCAAGGGCTATCCCAACAAGCTCAACGCGCCCGAGATCCCGCTGCAAACGCGCATGATGACCATCAGCGACATCTTCGACGCGCTCGCCGCCAGCGACCGTCCCTACAAGCGCGCCGTCCCGGTCGAGAAGGCCATCCAGATCCTCGAGATGGAGATGAAGGACGGCAACATCGACCAGAACCTCTTCAAGCTCTTCACCGACGCCAAGGTCTGGGACCGCTGGAAGATCGAACCGTTTCCGTACTAGTCGCTAGCCGTCAGTCGCTAGTCTCTAGCTTTAGCGACTAGAGACTAGCGACTAACGACCGTCAGAACTTCAGCACGATTCCCGTCGACAGCTGCACATGGTTCTGCGAGCTGGTGTCGCCGAGATCGAAGCGCGTGTGGAGCAGGCCGACCTCGGTGCGCCACGCTACGTTCTTGTGCACCCGCACGTCCATGCCGCCTCCGAGCTTCATCGCGAACACATTGTCGCTCGCTTCGAGGGAGCCAATCCCAACGCTACTGGTCACCGACGTCACCATCGACGACGCGGTGAACTTGCCGTGCGCCACGCCGAACAGTGCATGCACGAACGGCACGACGCGCTCGCTGACGGGGACCGTGACCTGCGGTCCAAACAGGAATGTGTGAACGCTCAGGTCTCCGATATTCACGCCTGATGCGCTCAGATTGCTGTACGCGCCGCCGAAATCGGCCTTGATGCCGAATCCTTTCTTGACCATATAGGCGAACGACGCGTCCCAACCGTGGGCGTTGACGCGGTCCAGACCGACAGACTTCAGCGACGGCGACAGTCCCTCGTTGGTGAACGAATAGCCGCCGAAGACCTCGGCCTTGCTCTCCTGGCCGAACGCGGCAGTAGCCAACAACATGACGACGATGAATGCGATTACTTTCTTCATGGCATCTCCTGTGCATGGAAGTGAAACTGGAAAGCATAGGAGAGACATGGCATCTGAGTCGGTGATGTCGGTTAACGCCAGTGGTTCTTTTAACGATTTCGTTTCCCACTTTGAGACTAGCCCGAAGTGGGTCTGCGACGCTGTTCATGCGGCACCTGGTTGTTGGTGATTGTCATCCTGAGGAGGACGTAAGTCCGAGGAAGGATCTATGGATTGCGGCCGGAAATGCATAGGTCCTTCGGCCGCGCTGCGCTCAGCCTCAGGATGACACGCGGGGGAGAGCGCGGGTGCGGGACAGGGTGTGGGCGTCGGCTGGGAATGATGCAGGTTCCTCGACTCGGACGCGGCAAGCGCGGCAAAACCGGCCGCGCTTGTGGCCGCGTCCTCGCTCGGAATGACACCAGAAGAAAGGGGCTCAGGGCTCATGGCGCAAGGCTCAGGGGAAGGCGGGTTCGTGATCTGACGT
>CAZLJE010000051.1:0-27201 GCA_964559835.1 uncultured Terriglobales bacterium | reverse complement strand
TCATTTGTGTTCCTCTGAAATCCAAGCTGCGCGTGCTCGGCGTTATCCAACTGGTGAATGTGAACATGAACCACTTTACCGAGCAAGAGTCGTTCTTCCTGCAGTCGCTGTCTGACTATGCCGCGATTGCGATCGAGAATGCGCGCTCGGTCGAAAAGATCCAGGAGCTGACCATCACCGATGACTGCACCGGACTTTATAATGCCCGCCATCTTTATAAGACGCTGGAAGCCGAAGTCTATCGGTCGTCGCGTTTCGGATATGAATTCTCCGTCCTTTTTATAGACCTCGATCATTTCAAGCAGGTCAATGACACGCACGGCCACCTCATCGGCAGCAAGCTGCTGGCGGAGATCGGCTACACGATCAAGAGCCACCTGCGCCTGATCGACTATGCCTTCCGCTACGGTGGCGACGAATTTGTCGTGTTGCTGCCGCAAACCGGCAAAGAATCAGGGCTGATCGTCGCCCGGCGCCTGCTCGACTCGTTCCGCAACAGCAAATTCCTGAAGGAGGACAACCTCAGCCTGAACGTCCGCGCCTCTATCGGCCTGGCGGCTTACCCCGACGATGCCAAGAGCGCGCACGAGATCATCCGCCAAGCCGACGAGATGATGTATGAAGTGAAGAACTCCTCGCGAGACAACATCGCCGTCGCCCAGCGCGGCGTGATCCGTTAACTAAATTCTGCTTAGGACGCGCGTCGCCGTGAAGCCGGCCGCTTGCGCTTCGCCGTGGTCACCACTCGCTTACCGGGAATGGTGCGCCGCACCTCGACTTCTTCCACCGCCGGGACGACCTTACGAAGCCTCACTTCGTCCGTCGGCACGGTGTCGAACAGCGCTGCCATGTATTTGTCCTTGTGCTCGACAGAGCAGAAGTGCACGGCAAACGGATGTACGGCTCGCTCGCGGTCCCACTCGTTCAAAATGGTCACTTCCCTGCGCGAGGCCGTGACGCCCCGGTTCTCCGCCGCGAACCCGAGGATCCAGGTCTCATCCGGTCCCTTCAATCTCTCGCACCAATCACACGCAAATTTCAACATTCTGATCGCTCCGCTTGCCTGTTAGAGGCATCGCCGAACCTGCGAGTTCGCTGGGTTCTACCCTGTCATTCAGGAGCCATACCAGTAGTAATACGACGGCCAGCCCTCTCGGCGCTTATAATGGCCCGCTGCAAGCAGGAGCCGTTTCATGAAGAAGCAGATGCTGTTCTCCGGCCTTGTTCTCACCGCCCTCACGATGCTGGCAGCCGACACCGGATACAAGGTGCAAACGCGCTATCCCGTCCCCGGCGACGGGGGCTTCGATTACGTCTACATCGATAGCGCCGCGCGCCACGTGTACTTGTCTCATGGCACGCAGGTGGACGTCGTTGATGCAGATAACGGTAAGGTCGTCGGCACCATACCTGATACGCCCGGCGTGCACGGCGTGGCCATCGCCTCGGAGTTCAAGCACGGCTTCACCAGCAACGGCCGCGAGAACAAAGTCTCCATGTTCGATCCCGCCACCCTCGCGCTGATCAAGAAGATCGACGTCGGCAAAGGGCCGGACGGGATCTATTACGACCCGAAGACCAAGCGCGTCTTCACCAACAATCACGGCTCGCACGACGTTACCGCCATCGACGCAAAGACGGGCGAAGTCGTCGGTACGGTGAAGTTGGAGGGAGACGGCGAACAGGCAGTCATTGGGGACGACGGCCTCGTCTACGTCAACAGCGAGGACACCGCCGAGGTGGTCGTATTCGACCCCAAGTCGCTGGCTGTGAAGAACCGCTTCCCTATCGGCGTGGCAAAAACTCCGACCGGCCTGGCGTACGACGGGAAGACTAAGCGCCTTTTCATCGGCACGCGCGATGAGCCCAAGATGGTGGTCATGGATGCCACGAATGGGAAGGTCATCAACAGTTACCCGATTGCCAAGGGTGTCGACTATGCGGCTTTCGACCCGCAGTCGAAGCTCATCTTCTATTCGTGCGGCGAGGGCAAGCTGAGCATCTACCACGAAAAATCCGCCGACGACTATGAAGACGCCGGCACGGTCGCGACTCAGCCCAGCGCCAAGACGATGGCCTTTGATTCGAAGACCAAGAAGATTTTCTTGTCGGCGGCCGACATCATCGAGACCCCTGCCGCCGATCCGTCACAACGCCCTCGCCGCAGCGTCAAGCCGGGCTCGTTCGTGCTGCTGGTGGTCGGGAAATGAATGGAACAAGAGTCGTAGAAGCAATATCACAAATGACGGATTGTTCGGCGCCCGCGCTGTTCCATAACGGCAGCAAGCTTGATATCGCGGCCTGACACAACTCTGATTCCGCAGCCCTGTTCCGGCTCCTCTCATCCGCAACCCACCCGGAAGTAACCGGCAGCATCGAAGTATGTACGCAGTCCCAGGGAGGCTTAGGTATGCGTCTGTACGTTGTGCTGCTTAGTGCATTTTTGTCACTCGGATTGCTTGTTGGTTGCACCAGCAAGCGCGCCGAGAACCCACCCGTGAAGGACCAGGTCAAACAGGCCCTCGATCAGAAGAACCTTGGCGACATCACCGTCGACGAGGACCGCGACAAGGGCGTCATCACCCTTAAGGGCAACGCCAAGGACGACGCCACCCGGCAGCAAGCCGCCGAAGTCGCGCAGGCCGCCGCGCCCGGCCGCGTCGTCGCCAACGAAATTGCGGTTCGCCCGGTCGGCGAAGAAGGCACCGCGAAGAAGATCGAGTCCAACACCGACGACGCCATCGAACACAGCTTCAAGGCGGAAGCCGCCGCGCATCGCCTGGACAAACAGAGCATCCACGCCAAAGCCACGAACGGCGTGCTGACCCTGACGGGTAAAGTGGACACTCCGCGCGAGCGCGCCGAGGCGGAAAAAGTCGGCGCCCAGATCGCGGGCGTTCGCCAGGTCGTGAACGAGTTGCAGGTGAAGGGCGGCAAGGCTGTCGCCAGCGAAGAGCGTCAGTAGCACACCAGTAAGAGCGCATGATCACCGGATCATGCGCTCCTCATCGCGCCGGCAGATAAACGACGCAGACGGTCTTCTTCGGGGTCGAGCGCACGCGCAGCTTTCCGCCGTGTTTGGCGATGATGCTGCGGGTGACCCACAGGCCGAGTCCCGTCCCCCTCTGTGATTTCGTGCCTGAGAACGGCTCCAGCATCTCCGTGATCTGGCGCTCGGGGAACCCAGGCCCTTCGTTCGCCACGGTGATGCGCACGCCGCGCCCGCCCATCTGCTGCCACGAGCGCACCCTGCGCGTCCGCACCAGCACGCGCGACGACTCCGGTGAATGCTCGACCGCGTTCGTCAGCAGGTTCAACACCGCGTGCCGCAGCTCCTCACGGAAGCCGAGGATGCGTCCGGTGGACTCCAGTTGCGCTTCCAGGGCCTCGCGGCGCATACGGAACTGGTGTCCGCAGGAAACGATCGCCGCATCGACCAATTCGCGGATGTCGACCGGCTCCAACGCCGAGGACGGTGAATACAGCGAGACCAGTTGGCGCGCGATCATCGCCAGCCGCTTGCCTTCCTTCTCGGCGATGTTCAGGAACTTGATCAGTTCAGGGTTGTCGCCTGCTTGCAGCCCCGCCATGTACACGGCCCCCGTGACGGCGCTGAGCGGGTTGTTGATCTGGTGTGCCAGCTCCGACGCCATCTCCGCCGCCGCGAGCAGCTTTTGTTCTTCCGTGCGCAGGTGCTCAGCCTCGCGCCGCGCGGTCGCGTCCAGGCAAACGCCACCCAGGCTTACGCTTTTGCCGCCCTCGGCCGGCATCATCTGCCCCCAGGACTCCATCCACAAGTACACTCCGCCATCGAGCAGGCGGTATTGCGCCGCGTAATCTCCCGTCTTGCGCGCCGTTCGGATAGCATCGCATACCTGATGGCGGTCGTCAGGATGTGTCCGCCGCAGTAACTCGCGGAACTTCATCGTGCGCGTGCGTGGTTTCTCGGCTCCTGGATCGAACCACAGGATCGTGCCCGTGTTCATGTCGTACTGCCACAGCCACAATCGCGCCGCCTTGCACGCGAGCGAGAGCCGCCTCTCCGTTCCGGCCAGGGCGGTGAGCGTGTCGTTCACCGATCCCGTCATTTCGCTGAACGCCTCTGACAGTTGCCGGAATTCGCCGCTGCCAAGGATCGGGACCGGCGACTTGTAATCGCCTTTGCGGATCTCCTTCACGCGCCGGGTCAGGATCGCGAGCGGCTGTGTCAGCAGGTAACCGAGAAGGTATCCGATGAATAGCGCTCCGATGACAAAGAACATCGCGATGCGGGCCAGCCCTTTGCGCAGGCGAACCACTGACGCGAGCACCTGCTCCCGCGACGTCCACGACACCACACATGCGCCCGACGCATTCGGAACGGCGCGAGCAACGACGTAGTAGCCGCCCTCGACGGCAGCGGGAGGCGATTGCGTGCATACCCGGAGCAACCACTCGGGAGCGGCGCCGCTATGCCGCGCGCGGCCCGTCTCGTAGATCGCGTCGGGTGTGACAATGTACAGGTTGACGTTGCCGCTCTCATCGCGCGGCAGGACTTCGCCGGAGAACTCGACGTCCAGGTGCAGACCGCCTTCTGGATCGTCGGCCGCCATGTCGAACGTTGGTCCTTCGGGCGTACCGCCGCTCAACGCAAGTCCGTTGGTGGGAGGCGTTGAAGGAGGAGTGGCAAACTTCCCGGCCGTGATCACTCCCTTTTTTCCGTAGGTCAGCCGCGCGGCGCGCGCGCGCTCGGCACGGACGAGCCGGCGCAGGTCCGGGCCGGCGCAGAGTGGGTTCATCATTCCGGCCGAACCGCAGCCAAGGTAGATCCCCTTTAACCCCGCCGTGAGCTGTTGCTGCTCGTGTTCGATGAACGACTGGATGGCCCCGCGCCGTCCGTCGGCGGCGGTTTCCAGCCTGCTGATCGCCTCTTCTTCCACGCTGCGCACGGCCGCGCGGTAGGAGGTATAGATCATCGCCAGCGACACTGCGACCACCAGTGCCACGAGTACGATCGTCAATTGGAGACGGATAGCGATAAGCGCAGCGCCTCGACGCAATTATTTCCGAGTAGCGGCCTCGACGCAGTGGCGCTGCGAAAAAAAATAAAGAACCGCTGGGCGTTAATGTAGCTTAATTCTCCTTAGTCCGCCACGCCGATTTAGGCCTAGTGTGAACTCAGAGGTTCTACCGAGGAGAGGAGAGCGCATTCACAAACGTTAGAACGTTACTGGTCCCACCAGTTCGTCGACGATCACGTCGCGAGGCTGGACGCGGACCCATTCGTTGGGGGCGTGGCGTCCGTCGATGCGGCACTTGAGATAGTTGTCCGTCAGCGCTTCCGTCGTTCGATCGTCGCCCTGGTTGAGCGTGATCGCGTCCACCGTCCGGCCCACGAAGCCGCGCATAAACGCCTGCTTCTTTTCCGACGCGAGCTCGCGCAGGACGCGATTGCGCTCTTTCATCACCGGTCCCGGCACTTGCCCGTTCATCACCGCCGAGCGTGTCCCCGGCCGTGACGAGTAAGTGAAGACGTGCAGGTACGTGAACGGCAGCTGTTCGATCATGCTGCGCGTCGCCTCGAATTCGGCGTCGGTCTCACCCGGGAATCCGACCATCACGTCCGCGCCGATCGCCGCATCTGGCATGGCTTCGCGGATCTTCCGAATCTTCGCTGCATAGTGCCACGGCCGGTATTTGCGATACATGCGTCGCAGCACCGCGTCGCTTCCCGATTGCATCGGAACGTGCGCATGCTTTGCGATGCGCGACTCATTTGCGGCCAAAACGATCAGTTCGTCGCTCCAGTCCATGGGCTCGACCGAACTGATGCGCAACTTCTCCAGCGGCGTCCGTTCCAGGATGGCGCGCACGAGCGTGACGAATTTCTGCGGCTTCGGGAAATCGCGTCCCCAGCGCCCGAGATTGATGCCGGAGATCACGACTTCGCGATATCCGGCGCTCACCAATCCATCCACCTGCGCCAGCACTTGTCCGAGCGGCATCGAGCGGCTCTGCCCGCGCACTGACGGGATCACGCAGAACGAGCAGCGATTGTCGCATCCGTCCTGGACCTTGAGGTTGGGCCGCGTTTTGTCCGCGCCCGCCCCGAACACCGGAGCCGCCAGAAGTTCTGTGTGCGCAAAAATGTCGGAAACCAGGGTCGCGGGACGCGGGGCGCGGGACGGGGAATCGAGTGACTGCGTCAGGTCAGTGACAGACACAAATGACGAATCGGAGCAGGCGATGTTTCCGATCACATGCTTATGCGAGTTGCCCACCACCCACTTCACGCCGGGGATCGCGGCGATCTCCTCCGGCGCGCGCTGTGCATAGCAACCTGTGACCAGGATCTGGCAGTCGGGATTCTCGCGATGGATGCGCCGTATTGCGGCACGTGCGTCATGGTCCGCCGACGCGGTGACGGTGCACGTGTTCAGGACTACGATATCGGCGTGGTGAGGATTCGGAGCGCGGGCCAGCCCGCGATCGTTCAGTTGCCGCTCGATCGCCGCCCCGTCGGCCTGCGTCGCTCGGCAGCCGAAGTTCTCCACGTAGTAGCCCGGCACAAGGAGTATTATAGCGGCAGCAGTTTGCTGGGATCCTCGCGTGGGGCGAGTGATTTCGTTACAACATTTGCAACTGTGAGTGCCTGCTGACGCATCTCACACACGGTTCGCAGTCAGCAACCCCGGAGCAAACAAACAATGAAACGTCGCATCCTGCTGGTCGACGACGAGCTCGCTATTCTCCTTACGCTCAAAGCGATCCTCGAAATGAACGGCTTCGAGGTGGAGACCGCGTCCTCGGCCCGTGAAGGCATCAAGAAGCTCGAAAAAAACTCCTACAATATGGTCATCACCGACATGCGCATGGAGCACGAGACCGCCGGTTTCGACGTGATCCGTGCCGCCAAGCTGCAGCCGTACAACCCGGCCACGTCCATCCTGACCGCCTATCCCTCGCTCGGATCGGAATGGAAGTCGGAGGGCGCGCAGTCGCTGCTCGTCAAGCCGGTCAATACCGGCGACCTGCTGCGCCAGATCGAAGCCCTGCTCATCGCGCATGAAGATACAAAGCAACGCCAGGCGGTTGCGGCCACGCAAAAAGGCAACAGGTCTGCTCGGGCGGAAGCTAGAAAAGTCGGGTAGGTCGGGGAAACCCTAAAGGCCTGGGCACACTGCCGCGTACTCCGGACTACCTGCAGACACTTACCGGAAAAACTTTGCGATGTGTCCTACCCGCGGCGGTTTTCGTCCGCGGAATTCCCTAGGCAGTGGCCGCCGTCGTTCGCTTCTGCTGGAAGCATTCCCGGCAGAACACCGGGCGCCCCTGCGTCGGCTTGAACGGTACTGTCGTCTCTTTGCCGCACTGCGAGCAGACAGTCCGTGTTTCCACCTTTGGATAGCTTCCGGGCGTCGAGGTACCGAGCATACCAGCCCTCTTCGCCTTGCATGGCTTGCACCGCTTGGGCTCGTTCTTGAACTGCTTATCGTGGAAGAACAACTGCTCCCCAGCAGTGAACACGAAATCCGCGCCGCAGTCCACGCACTTCAAGTTCTTGTCCTGGAATTCCATGGAAAAGCTCCCTTCAGCCCACTTACCGGTCCGCCGCCGGCTCACTGGTTCTCTGGCGACGGACTTACGACTCGTCCCGAGGCCCCCGCACCGTAGAAGAGGTCGCTGAACCCGCTGCGCGGATCCTGCTTGCCCCTACCCGGGCGCGGTACTGCTGAATCCCACTTTTAAGAAGTGCGTCCTGCACCAGGCGGATCCGGCATCGTGAGTAAATTGCGGTGCCGGGTTCCCCGCTCATTCTTTCCAGCACACGGTGGGAGCTCCGCGCTGAAAATGAAAACGGGCCGCCAGGGGGAGAAAATACAGCGGCCCGTTGATGTTTTAGTCCTGCTCCTTGCGTGCCTTTTTCCGGCTACGCTTGCGTGCCAATGCTTCCTTAGCCCGCTTCTTCTCGCCCGGCTTGAGGTAGAACGAGTGGCGCTTCACTTCCTTGATGATGTCTTCCTGTTGCACCTTGCGCTTGAACCGGCGCAGTGCATTTTCCAGGCTTTCACCCTCTTGCACTCTCACTTCCGCCAATCGAAAACACCTCCAAACCAGCCCAAGTTGGACCTGTACCAGACTAGTTATGCCTAGGTTCTATCGTAAAGTCAAGAACTTACAACAGCACCGGATTGCGGAGTCCGGCTTTCGGCTTTCGGCCGTCGGCTGGCGAGGGACGACAGACAAATGTTGGGGTGCCCCACCCTAGCCGGTTTTGCTAGGGTGGGGCAACGCATTCGCAGCCCCAAACTCGTGCAGGTTTCGTCGGCGTGGACGCAGAGCCGCGATGGTGCGCCGCTTCGCCGCAATTAGACGTCGAGTTCGAAGCCGTGAAACCGAACGCCAAGGCCAAGCGCGAGACACCCGCGCAGAACCCGGGCCGAAGCAGGGCGACGGACATCCCGAACCACTCGCGCAACTTCCTACCTGAAGAAACCCAATTCTAAGCTGCAGGTTACGAGGATTGCTCGTCGACCTTTGGCCCTTGTGAAACCGATCCACAGCGACAAACCGTCCTCGCGTCGGAAGCAATTGCTGCTCCGCTACATGCCGGTGTTGGGGTGCTTCGCCGTCACTGCTTTCTTGGTCCTGGTATTTCTCCACACGGTGGATTTGAAACCGAAGGTGGACGAGAACTTTTTTTTCTCCAAGAAAGATCCTCAAGTCCGGGCCGACAACGAGATATCCAGGACCTTCCCAGGCCAAATGACCGAGATCGACTTGACCGTCAGCGGCGATATCGCGTCACCGGCGTATGTAGAGCGCATCCACGCATTATCCATTGAGCTGGCGAAGGTACCCGGAGTCACCGCCGTCATATCGCTGAGCCCTGGGCCGAAGGGCCATGGGCCGAAGGACCTCAAGGATGCGCTCAAGAGCCCACTCTGGACGGACACTCTTATCGGCAAAGATCACCGATCCACCGATGTCATCGCTACGGTCAACGACCACGTCCCGACAAGAGCGATCGACGACCTGCAGGCGCTGAAGGGGAAATTCGACCGGCCCGGCTTCCGCGTGGTGATCTCGGGATTGCCCTATGTCACCGAAATGATTTCGCGGACCATGGCGAGAGACCTGAGAACCTTCAGTCTCGCCGCGGTCGGTGTATTTGGCGTGGTGTTGTTCGTTCTCTTTCGCTCACCGTGGATCCTGCTCGGCGCATTCGTCGCGTGCGTAAATTCGAGTGCTGCGACACTCATCATCAACCAACGCATTCGGATTCCGATCGGGCCTGTCACAGCGAACCTATCGACCATGGTGTTCGTCATGACCCTCTCACCCATGGTCTTTCTCACTTTCAACTGGATAAGGATTCGACAACACCAAGACTCAGTGGGGCACGCGGCCGTGTGGACTGCGGTGAAAGAAACCGTTGCGCCGTCATTCTGGAGTGCGGTCTGCATGTTGCTCGGTTTCATCAGCCTCCTGTTGGTTTCTTCAACACCTATGAAGCATCTGGGGACGGGTGGCGCGGTAGGGGCGGCGATGGCCTTCCTCGCCGCCTATGCGCTGTACCCCTGGTTTCTGGCTCTCGCCTCACCGCCACAGTCAAAGCTGCGCTGGACAAAGGCCATCGCATCGTGGCTGCGGTCGTTCTTTTCCGAGCGCCACCGCCTGGTTGCAATCGGGCTAGTGATCTTCGGCATTGTTGGCGCGATCGGATTGCTGCGCTTGGATACGGACCCGCCGTTGTTTTTCTATTTCAAGAAAGGAAGCGACATTCGACAGGGACTTGAGGCGGTCGATCGCTCTGGCGGGAGCAGCCCGCTTAAGCTCGAAATCGAAGATAAGCAGGGCGCTCCGTTGGATACCAAGGAGGCCTACAAGCGACTTTGGGCGCTCAACGACGCGTTGGAGAAGGATCCCGCCGTCGGAAAGGTCATGTCACTGGTAGTCATGCAGAGCGAAATCGACCGGCGCTGGTACTCCAAGCTCTTGTCGATAGAAGGATTCTTCCAGGGAAAATCCAAAACCAAGAAGGAAGTCGGCATTCTTGAGGAACCGAAACACGGCGAGCCGGCGCGGCAGTTCATAACTCCTGATCACAAGAGGGCACTCTTTCTGTTGCGCATGAGGGAGTCGGTGCGGAGCACGCCGCGCGAAGCCGTGATCCACCGCCTGGAGGGAACGGTTCAACGAGAGGGCTTTCGCACGCTGCTAGTGGGTGGCGAATACAGCTTACTGGGTGACATGGGCCGGCTGATCACATCCAGCATCATTACCGGCTCATTGTTGTTGATCGGCGTTTTCACGGTAATGGGTTTTGTCTTTTCCCGCTCATTGCGTGTGGGCTTGGCCATGCTGATAACCCTGGCCATCATCCCGGTCGTCGTGCGTGGATATATCGCCTATCTCGGTATGCCACTCGACTTCATTACCGCTTCAGCCGCCAATCTCGATCTCGGGATGGGGGTGGACGCCATGATCTATCTCACCATGTTCGCCAAGCGGGAGAATTCGGACCTCAGCTCCTGGGACGTATGGTCGAAGGCATGCTCGCATCTGTGGCGGCCGATTGGAACGAATCTCTTAGTGATCTGCTTCGGATTTGGAATCTTTCTCCTCTCGAATTTCCCGCCCACTCTGCGCTTTGGGGTGTTTGTCATCTTCGGCTCCGCAACTGCCGCCAGCGCTGCGCTGTTTTTGTTCCCATGGCTGGCGAGCGTTTCTCTTAATAGAAAGACAAAAAAAGGAAAGACAAAAAAAGCCGAACAGAAAGAATTGAAAGCGGCGTGAGGCTGAACGGTTTCCTGCCTGGCTTAGGCGCTCATCTTGTCGTCGCACACACATCACCCGGTACTTATCAGTAGATCGCCAGATCACTCGGAAACCCAAGTATCAGCAAGTCACTTGGGGCTTACTTGGAACCACTGCAACCGCCTCCGCATCAGCCGCTTGCACGCGCTTGACCCCAGGTTTGGCCAAGGTTCAAGAGGGAGGGTACCCTCACCCCGCAGTTATCTGACCAGTAATCAAAACTTGGGGGTCAACTACCCGAACGCCGAGAACCGAGAGCCGAATTTAGAAGCGAAGCCTGACCGCGAACTGCACCTGTCTCGGCGCGTACGAATTCGTCGGGCTCATGAATCCTCCGGATTTTCGAAAATACGCCGGAAACCTCGTCGAACTCACCATCTTTTGGTCGATCACGAAACTTCCTGCCGTACCCGTGAACCCGTCGTCGCTGACGTCCACCCGCGCATTATTCCGGTTGAACGTGTTGAAGGACTCGGCGGTGAACTCCAGCCGCAGATGGTCGCCGATGGGGAACATCCGCATTAGGCGCAGGTCGGTGGTGGCGTAGTCCGGGCCGGTGAAGGCGTTGCGCCGATACCCCGGGAGCCGGTCGTTCGTGTCGTTGCCGTCGCGGTTCGCGTCGCCGACCACGCGCGCGCTGATCGGCCGCCCCGTCCCGATCGTCACAATCCCCGAGAACCGCCACTGGTTGAAGATCCGCTGCAGCCATTCGTGCCCGCGATGATAAGGCTTCGGCTCGGCCGTCCACACGGCCACGAACCGCTGCCGCTGGTCGGTCGTGCTCGCGCCCCACTCGGATTGCGGCGAGTACGAGTTCTCGACGGTCGCGGGACGCCCCACCACGAGCGCATCCTGCCCATTGTCCATGGCGTGCGCCCAGGTGTAGGCCAGCCGCCACGAGAAGCCGTGCGCCATTCGCCGCCGCGCCGATACCGTCAACCCGTGATATTGGCTCAGCGCCGCGCTCTCGAAAACCGTCACCGACCCAAGCTGCGGATATGGCCTCCTCAGCGGCGCCAGGCACGGTGGATCGGAGCACGTCGCGCTGCGCGTCATCTCCCAGCCGCTGAAGCTCTGGACAGTCATGTACTGCCCGGCGAAGTTCGTGCCGGTTTCATCGAATACCGGATAAGTGACTATCACCGGCGGCGGCAGGTTCACGTCGCGCGCACGGATCAGGTTTTCGCCGCGAACGAATAAATAGCTGACGTTCACTGCCGTGTGCGCCATCACTTGCCGTTCGACGCTGAGGCTCGCCTGCTTCACCGAAGGCGTGACGAAATTCGCCGCGAAGGCCGACACCTGGCTTTCCATTTGCGTGCGCAAGTTCGGAGGCGGCGCGCATTCGGCCGCGTACAAGGCGCACCGCACCAGCGGCGACGGATACTGCGGAAAATAGTGACGGTCCAGTGAGTTCGACGCGTCGAGGAACAGGTGCAGGCGGTTCTCGCCGTTGTCGGTCTCGATGGTCGAGTTGTAGATCGACGGAATGCGCGTGTAGAACAGTCCCGCGCCGCCGCGGATCACCGTCGGCAGACGATGGCCCAAGCTCGCCGCGATTCCCAGCCGTGGCGCGACGTTGTTCGTGTCCACCGGAACGCGCCCCGAATCGCGGAAGTAGTAGTTCGACACCAGCCGGTCGCTTCGGAAAGTCTGGTAATCCCAGCGCATACCCAATTGCAGTGCGAGGTGATCGCCGAAGCGGATGGTGTCCTGTGCGAACGCCGCCCACTCGGTCGTGTCCGGATGCGAAACGGCGCTGCCGAAGTTCTGGGTGTAGTAGCGCGGAACGCTGTGTGCATACGCCCGCAGCGGCGTAATCCTCATCCCATACACCTGCGGCTCGAAGGTGAACGGGTTCACGCTGATGTCGTCGAACAGGTATTGGCCGCCGAACAGCGAGGGGAAGAAGTTGTAGATCCAGGTCTTCAGCAGGTCGCCGCCGAGTTTGAAATCGTGACGGCGCCCATCGCGCCCCAGTGATTCGCTCAATTGCAGGCGATGCTCTCGCGTCTGCCGCGGCAGGATCGACGACCGCCCGAACCCGTCGATCACGTCGTAGATCTTCACCGCGGGCCAGTCGGCATTCGTGAACGTCCGTTGCAGGTCGCGCGAAAACTGGCCGCGGAACTGGCTGGTCAGCCGTCTGGTTAACCCGCTGGTTAGGGACAGCAGCGCCGTCTCCGTCGCGACGTCTTCTTCACCGTTGTCGCTGGTGGCATAAAACGTGATCGGGCTCGACGGGTCGAAATAAACGTTGTTTTGCCCCCAGTAGCGCGACGCATCCACGCGAAAGCTAAGTTGGTGGCGTGACGAGAGCGCGGCGTCCAACTTGGCAAGCGCGGCGCTGCCTTCCATCCGCGCCGGAAACGTACCGCCCATCGTCGACAACGAACGTGCTGCCAGCGTGACCAGGCTGTAATCGGAGTTTTCGAAATCGGTCAGCGCCGGTACGACCGTCGAATAGCCATTTCGAAAGCGCACGACGGCCGGAATGTCGAACCGGTGCTGGTCGTATCCCGCATAAAAGAAGATGCGGTTCTTGCGGATGGGCCCACCCAACGTGCCGCCGAACTGGTGCTGCTGCGCGTTGGGTTTGAAGTCGGTGAAGGCGTGGCGCGCGGCAAAGCGGTTGTCCCGCAGGTAGTAGAACGCGGTGCCGTGAAGGTGGTTCGACCCCGAGCGCGTGATGACATTGATCACGCCTCCGCCCGCGCGGCCTAGTTCAGCGCCGAATGAATTCGACGACACACGGAATTGCTGTACGGTCTCGTTGCTGAACTGGTAGGGCGCGCGATAGCGCCCGCGTGCTTGCGCGAAAAATGAATTGTTGTTATCCGCGCCGTCGACGAGATAGCTGGTCTGCCACCCGCGCAGGCCGCCGAAGGCCAGGTCGCCGTTGGTGGCTGACGTCAGACCGCGTGGGTCCGGGGCAACTCCCGCCGTAAGCAATGCGAGGTCGGCGAACCTGCGCCCGTTCAGCGGGAGGTCGTCGATGTCGATCTCGGCGATGACTGACGAGACCGCGCTCGGCTGCGTCTGTACAAGTCCGGGTTCTTCCGCAACGCTGATCTCCTCGACCGCGCCAGCCAAGCGCATGCGCAACTTGAGTTCGATTGCGTCGCCGACCTCGACGCGGACGGCTTCTTCCAGCGGCGCCATGCCGATGGCATCCACACGGACGCGGTATTCGCCCGGTGGCAGAACCGAAAAGAGAAATGTCCCGGCTTCATCGGTGACCACTTTGTGCGTACTGCCGCGTGCCGTGTTCGTCAGCGTTACCACCGCTTGCGATAGCCGCGCTCCCGCCGGATCTTCCACCACCCCGCGGATCCCACCAGTAGCCGCGTCCTGCGCCGCGGCTGACACTGTACAGAGGAGCGCGAGGAAAAAGCACACGACGCGATTTAGACCGTGGGTCGGCATTGCAAACCGACCCGTATATCACGGGCGTTAGCCCGGTGTCGGTGCTTACCGGCACATCCGTGCAAATTTTGTGTTCTGTTTTGGGAATGGTCGAGGATCTCACCCACACGATCGGGTGAGTTTTTTTGTACTTCGTATCCCGTATTCCGTATTCCGGCCAACCGTGCACCTGTTCCGGAATACTGAATACGGAATACGTTTTGACTTACGCTTTCGTCGCCGTCTTCCCTGCTGTGAGCTTGTCCTTCAGCTCCATTTTTTTCTTTCGCCGCAGGATCTTCGCCCGCCGCTGCCGCCCGAATCTCGACTTGTCGCCATTGCGCTCTGACATAATTCATCCTTTCGGTGCCCCAGTAGCATACCGCATCACCCGATCCGCACCGACAGCATCGAGACCGAACCTCCATCCACTCCTTGCACCGGAAACGTTGCGGGCTCTTTCGCTTGTCGAGTGCCGAGCACGTATAGCAACGGCAGGTAGTGGTCCGGCGTGGGAACGGCCAGCATGGCGTCAGGACCAAGGCGTTCATAAAGGACCAGCGGCCCCGGATCGTTGGCAGCGATCAACGCCTGCGCATCGCGCTCGAAGCGTATCGCCCATTCGTAAGGCTCCACCGGGTGCTGCCCCCATGCGTAGGTGTGCAGGTTGTGCACCAGGTTCCCGCTGCCGACGATGAGCACGCCTTCGTCCCGCAGCGGCGCCAGGCGGCGGGCCAGATCGAAGTGCCACTCCGGCGGCTGCGTCTCGTCGATCGAAAGCTGCACCACCGGAATATCGGCCTCGGGAAAAACGTGCTTCAGCACCGACCAGGTACCGTGATCAAGCCCCCAGCGGTCGTTCAAGATCACCGGCGTCGGCTTGAGCAGCTCCTGCACACGGCGCGCCAGGTGTGGATCGCCCGGGGCCGGGTATTGGACCTCAAAGAGAGGACGCGGGAATCCGCCGAAGTCGTGGATGGTCCGCGGCGCGGTGTTGACCGTCACGCCGACGCCCGGAACATACCAGTGTGCCGAGATCGATAGCACCGATTTCGGCCGCGGCAACGAGTCGCCGATCGTTTTCCAACTGCGCGTGTAATCGTTGTCGAGCAGCGCGTTCATCGGATTGCCGTGACCGAAGAAGATGGCAGGGAGAGCCGGCATGGCGATTTGATTCCCGCCGTGCGCTCGACGATGCTATGTCGTTATTCGTGTCTCACACAGCAAGTGAAGCCGCGAGACGGTAGCGGTCAATCTCAGCCATGAACGCGCCAACTCCAGGCGTAAACTTTGATTCCTCTATGGCTCTCGTCGTTTTTCTCCGAGGCGTCAACGTGGGCGGACACCGCACCTTCCGCCCCAGCCTCCTCGCGCGCGAACTCAGTGATTACGATGTCGTGAACGTTGGCGCTGCCGGGACGTTCGTCGTCCGCAAACCTGGACCGCGCGCAAGCTTCCTTGCCGCGTTGAAGCGCAAGCTGCCGTTCGAGGCAGAAATTGTGCTGTGCGACGGTCGGGAACTCCTCCGCATCGAGACCGAGAACCCATTTGGCGCAGAAGCGTGCGCGCCCGACGTTGTCCGGTTCGTGAGCATCCTTGCGAAACCCGGCGGCGTCCGGGCATCGCTGCCGGTCTCATTTCCGCCGGACGGCCAGTGGCTGGTGCGCATCATCGCCGCGGACAAGCAATTCGTCTTCGGTATGTACCGCCGTCACATGAAAACCATCGGCTACCTCGGGCAGGTCGATAAGCTGTTCGGTGTGCCGGCGACCACGCGCAATTGGAACACCATCCTGTCGATCGTGCGGCTGCTGAATCTCGCACGCTATCGGAACGATTGAGCGCTAACGCGTCTCCAGCGCGCGAGATGTCGTATGCCCGCTATTCTCTATTCCACTCGCGCGGTCGTAGCGCTGCCCGAATCGAATGCTGTGCGTTTTATCTGTTGCCAACGACCAGTTCCTGTCATCAACTGGACCGTTCCCTCGATACGCCACCATAGGTGCATCACATGAAATGGAAAATATTCCAGGAACGAGAACAGGATAAGTCGCGTTACCTCGACCCATGACTGGTACCGCCGATAAGTCATCTCTTCAAGGACGATGGCCCCGATTGATACCAGGACGGAGAAGCCATACCCGAGCAGCAGGATCTGCACGAATGATAGTTTGTCGGAGGTCCCGAGCAGGGCTGAGGCCGCCAGGCAGCTTAAACCGAACACTTCCACGAACGGTTCCATGGCTTCAAACAACCATAGATAAGGTAGGAGGATGAAGCCGACTCGTCCGTATTTGGGCCGGAACAACATATCCCGATTTGCCCACAATACTTGCAGCAGGCCGCGCTGCCATCGCGTGCGCTGAGAACCGAGTGACTTGAGATCCCGTGGTACATCCGTCCAGCACGCAGGGTCCGGCACGAAAGCGACCCTGTACTCTCGCCCTTGGTCAAGCAAGAACCGGTGCAAACGCATCACCAGGTCCAGATCTTCCCCGATCGCATCCGGATCAAGGCCGCCGATTTCCCGCAGCAGCTTTGTACTGAATAGGCCGAACGCGCCGGATATGATCGGCAGCATATCCAGTTTGGCCCAGCCTTCGCGGCCGATAAGAAAGGCGCGCAAATACTCGATCACTTGCAGCATCTCGATCGGGCGGTTCGGCAGCGTGACTTTGCATATCCTTCCGTCGCGCACCGTACATCCGTTCAAGACCCGCACGATACCGCCGGCAGCTACCACGCTGGCAGTATCGGTGTGAATGGCGGACATGAGCCGCAGCAGTGCGTCCTTTTCCAGAATGCTGTCGGCATCGATGATGCAAACGAATGCTCCGGTTGCGGCATTCAGACCTGCGTTGATGGCGTCGGCCTTGCTGCCCTTGCTCTCTTTATCCACGATCGCCAGTCTCGGCTCCGAGCGGCTCAAATAAAAACCGCGGACTTGGGCCGTCTTGATTTCGGGTACGTAGAGAACGCATGCGTTGCGCAGGTCAAAGACCTGCGCGAGCCGATTCAAGGTCCCATCGGTCGAGCCATCGTTGACGACGATCACCTCCAGCTCGGGGTAGTCGAGGTCGAGTAGTGCCCTGACACTCTCGGCAATGTTCAGTTCCTCGTTCTTTGCGGGAATGATGATGCTGACTGGAGCCAGAAAGGGGGACTTCTTGAGCGAAGAAAGACGGACGCTGGAAAGGCGAAAACGGTGTTTTGCCCTTGCAAAATATGAGATCAGGAACAGCAGCACATACGAGAGTGCCGCGGCCAAGTAGTAATACAACAGCAACTTGGTACCGGCGTTTAATAATGCTGTCATTGGGAATTATCGGTTCCCAGCCCTGCTGCTTTTTGCAACCGAAGCTCGTTGCGGGCACGCTCGATGGCCTTCGCGAGACCGGGTTCCCTGGAGGAGCTCATCGCGCGGATGATGGGTTCCGCGTCAACGCTGCGGTCGAGTTCGGAAAGAAGCGCTTGGAGTCCAAAATTGTCTTTCAGCGCTACCGTTTCCTCCAGGATCGACTGTAACTGGTTGGAGCGTCGGACGAGTGCAGCCGCGGCCCGTTGCCGGACGAGTCGGTTGGAATCGCACAGCATCCGTACGAGCGGTTCGATGGTATCCGGAACCCCCATCGATCCAAGGGCGACTGCGGCACGCAGGCGCACGAACCAGCTTTCGTCCGTTGCCAGTTCGGTGAGCACAGGAACAGCGATGGAGGGGTGTAACTTCGGCAGTCCGCGCGCAGCCGACGCGCGGACCTCTGCGCCGCTGTCCTGCGCCAGAGAGATCAATTCCTCGCCCAGGGAGCTCAGGTCTCCTTCTGCCAGCACTCGCGCCAGCAGTTCTCGTTCCGCTCCCGTGGTCATGTGGAAGTACCGCAACAGTCTTCGCGGCTCACCACCGCAGCACTGCGTCAGGGCGGTACTCATGATCGCCGGCGGCACATCCAGTTCCCGTGTCGCAAGGCGTTCGAGGATTGGATCGGCAGCCTCGATCAAACCGATCTCGCCGAGGCCGCGTACCGCAGCCGTCCGCACATGCAAATCCGGAGAGTTCAGTGCATCGACGAGTGCGCCGATCGCCTCACGGGTTCGCGTGCGGCCCAGGGCGACGAGCGCTGACCGCTGTTTCCACCCGTCCGTGGACCGCGCTTCATGCAATCGCACATCCAGCAGACCACTACTGCGCAGGAATGACACCAACGGTGGAAGCTCTTCAGGCTTGGCAGCCTCGATGCTGTCGAGCAAAATCGTTTCCACGATCTCTCGTTCCATTGGATCACTGCGCCAACGGCTCGCCGGGATCTTTCCTGAGACGATATCTTGCCATTCCTGTCGTATCGCATAGGCGCGTTCGTCACGGCGCGCGAAGTACGCCCTGCGAACAAGTCGCCGCACAGCGATCAGCAGGATGAGAGCGAGGACCGCGGCGGCGTAGATCACGGCGAGAGAAGATGCCTCGGACGACATGATTGATGAAAGCAGCGCTTTAGAATCGAAGCCCATAGCTCACCCCAAGAGACGTCTGTGTGCGGTTCTGCGTACGATTCTGAAACGCGACATACCCGTAGAGATCTTGTCTGCTGTTTAACGAGACTCGAACACCGCCTGTGATGGTATGGGCGGAGAAGCGCCCGATCTGATCTATCTTCGAATAACTCTCAGCCCCGACTGCATAAACCGCATTGGCCGTTAGCCGCGCGGTGATTGGGACCGTCAGGCGCGAAAAACCGGCTGCCACCCAATCCGTACGGGTTGATGGGAACGCCGTGCGCACCCCGTTCACACCAATGGCCCACATCCAATCGTGAGGAAGATAAAACACTTGCGTGGTGCCGATGATTGTTACATGCGACGTGCTGTACCACAGGTTTCGCTGTTCCGCGTAGGACTCGACACCGTGTATGGGCCCCCACCGCAGGCGAAATCCATGGCCATACTCGAAATTCGCTTCTTCCTCCGGTGCGACGTCCTGTCGATTGCCGACTCCAGCATCTGCCGTTACCCAATTCGTAGGCGTCAAACGGTATGTGGCGCCCAAATTGAGTTTTTCAGCTTTCTGACCAAATCGCTGATACAACGAACCGATCACATGTGTCGTCCATCGCTCGTTCCACCGGGACATGAATGCGATAGATTCGGCGTTCGCCGCTCCGGTGTAATTGAACGTATCGGTATCAGACCCGACCCGGACTTCATGCCGGAACTTGCGCAAGCCGCTCAATGCCCTGATTGCCTCCGCATCCGAAGGCACCAAGCGTAGAAGGGCCAGATATACCCTGGCGGCGTCTTCGGACCGATGCAACTGATTGAGAGCCCTCGCTCGGCGTCGTAGCACTTCCGATGCGTCAGCCTTCGCTCCTTCCGCCTGTTCGAGCGTGACCAGAGCGTCCGAAAACTCACCTCTCCAAAGCTGTACGTCCGCCAAACCGAGCAGCACGTCTCCATCTGCTGTGGCCGCCCGCAAGACGTTTCTGTATTGGAGCTCCGCAGCGGGCAAATCCCCTGACCATGCCAGCAAACGCGCGCGCCACATCTGTGCTTCCAGGTTTTTGGGATTACTTTGCAACTCTTGGTCGACGGCAACCCTGGCACAAGTGAGGTCCTTGTGCTGCACACAATCGCGAACGGAGCTTAGCCATTCGGCAGCCGCTGACGCTGGGCAGGCCAGAAACAAAGCGAGCATTGCAGTCGCATATACCCTAATGGTCACTTTTGAGATCGATATACCCTGGCTCGATGGCGATTTGCCGTTCCAGCAGCTTGCAATCCGGGCCACTATACCATCGGACGGTAACTAGCGATTCATCTCGTACCTTAACTGTGTTGGTACTACTGCCTCCCCAGCAGACTCGTTGCTCTAGAGCAAATACTGGTCTGATTCCGGGAAATGGAACAATCCAAATTCCACAGCAGATTAGCTAGTAGCTATATAAAGTACAAAGCACTAATCTAAAAGGAAATATAGTTCTTGACGGGCATTCGTATCTGGAGCGACCATTACCTGTAGGTTCGAAGACGAAGATTTCCGCAATTCGCCATGCGGCACGCTAAGTCCTTTGCCGGCCAGATTTTCCAAGGAACTCCTTTACGCCTCCAGATTTACCCGCAAAATCAGACGGGGGCCACCCCCTCCGTTAACTCACCAGTAAACTTCCAGCTCCAAATAGCCTGTGGAAATCTCCGGGTTACCTGGACAGATGTTACTGATTCGATGAGGTCGACGAAAAAACTAGAAGGTAATATCGACTACGCCAATAACCAGGAAGTTTATCCCTGGTGTTTCGGCGGGCGCACGGCGATCCCCAGCTCCTGCAACTGGTTCTCGCTGACTGGCGTAGGCGCGTCCACCATCAGGTCCTGCGCTTTCGCCGTCTTGGGGAACGGAATGACTTCGCGCAGCGAATCCGCGCCGGCGATGATCATGACGATGCGGTCGAGGCCGAGCGCGATGCCGCCATGCGGAGGGGTGCCGTACTGCAACGCTTCGAGGAAGAAGCCGAAGCGCGCTTCCGCCTCCTCCTGCGACATCCCCATGGCTTTGAAGATCGCACTCTGGATGTCCTGCCGGTGGATACGGATCGAGCCCGAGCCCAACTCGGTCCCGTTCAGCACCACGTCGTACGCGCGCGAGCGCACCGCGCCGGGATCGGATTCCAGCTTGTCCATGTCCTCGTCGTGCGGCGAGGTGAACGGATGGTGCGCCGCCATCCAGCGCTGCTCTCCCTCGTCCCACTCGAACATCGGGAAGTCGGTGACCCAGAGGAACTGGTACGAGTTCGGGTCCTTGCGGTCGCCGGCGAACGCCTTATGCCGGTCGGCGTACTTGCGCGCGATCTCCAACCGGAATGCGCCGGCCGAGGTGTATACGAGTCGCTCGGCGGCGCGCACGTGCAGCGGCGAACGATCCTCGACCGGCGCGCTTCCGACGATAGCGAGAAAGTCATCCGCTGCGGCCCCGCACTTGTTGCGGATGTTGGCGACCGCGTCCGGCCACGACTTCTCCAGCCGCTTGATGTCGTCGAGCAGCTTGGGGCCAGCGGACTTGGTGAACAGCAGCCGGTTCTCGTCGCGTTCCTTGCGCGAGAGCTCGCCGACCTTCGGAATGCGCACGGCGACCACGGGCAGGTCGGGATCGAGTCCGAGCGTCTGCATGATCTCGGGCGTGAGCGTCTCGCGGACGTCGCACAGCGCGGGCAGGCGCAGGTCGGGCTTGTCGATGCCGTAATTGCGGATGGCGTGGTCGTACGTCATCGTCGGGAACGGCGTCTTGATCCGGATTCCGGCGGCGGCGAACGCTGCGGTTAGGAAGCCCTCGACTACTTCGAAGACGCGCTCCTGCTGCGGGAAGCTCATCTCGAGGTCGATCTGCGTGAACTCGGGCTGGCGGTCGGCGCGCAGGTCCTCGTCGCGGAAGCAGCGCACGATCTGGAAGTACTTGTCGTAGCCGGCGATCATCAGGATCTGCTTGAACAACTGCGGCGATTGCGGCAGGGCGTAGAACTGGCCGGGATAGACGCGGCTGGGCACGAGGTAGTCGCGCGCGCCCTCGGGCGTGGAGCGCGTCATGAACGGCGTCTCGATCTCGAAGAAGCCGCGCGAGCTGAGGTGATTGCGGATCGCCAGCGCGACCTGGTGGCGCAGCTCGATGTTCGACTGCAACGGCGGGCGACGCATGTCGATGTAGCGGTACTTCAGCCGCAGGTCTTCGTTCGCCGTGACCGTCTCGGCCGGCAGGAACGGCGGGGTCTTGGAGTCGTTGAGGATGCGCAGTTCGTCGACGATGACTTCGACGTCGCCGGTCGGGAGGTTCGGGTTCTTCGACTGGCGTTCCTGCACCTGCCCGATGACGGCGATGACGTATTCGTTGCGCAACCCGTACGCGCGCTCGTGCAGCGCCGCATTGCGCTCGCGGTCGAAGACCACTTGCGTGATGCCGGTGCGGTCGCGGACATCGACGAAGATCAGGTTGCCCAAATCGCGACGGCGCGCGACCCATCCCATCAGGACGGTTTTCTGGCCGGCATCGCTGGCGCGGAGCGCGCCGCAGGTATGAGTGCGTCGGAGATCGCCTAGGAAATCGAGCATGAGTTATCCGTAAAGGGATGATTGTAAATGAGGGAGAAGTGATCAGTGGTCGGTGATCAGCGATCAGGAAGAGGCACGACAATCTCTTGAAAGCAACCTGATCACTGATTACTGAGCACAAAAAAGGAGGCCCCGGGGGTCCTCCCTGCAAGCGCTTCGACGGAAGTCTACCAGTGAACGCGGAGACCGAACTCCATCTGGCGTGGATCGTAGGCCGCGCCTCTCACCACGCCCCAGCTGCTCGGAGTGTCGATGCTCATGGACGGATCGGACGGTTGGTAGTGGTTCAAGAAGTTGGTGATCAGCGCGTAGAACGTCGCACCCGTGCGCTCGGTAAATTTTGTCTCCTTGGTGATGGAAACATCGAGGTTCCAGCGATTGAAACCATACACGCGTCCACCGCCGCCGCCGTTGTTATCGACTCCCAGCACAAGGCGGCGGAAGCTGTTGTATGACGCTTGCGGATCGCCGAACGCGTTCAACTGCACGCCGGAGGGCGGGTTGCCGTTCTTGCCGGCAGTGCCGCTCGCGGTCACACCATAATGCGATGACATCCCAGTCCACTTGCCGACCAGCACCGCGTTTTCGTTGGTGGTGTTTGAGCAACTGCTTTCACCCCATGACTGGCAGTCGCTGCCGCTGTCCACTTCTAGCGGCAAGCCGCTTTGAGCGGTGAAGAGCGGTGAAATGCCCCAACCACCGAGCACCCGGCCGAGAAAGCCCTGTCCGGTCTTATAGAACGGCAAGTGGTAGGAGATGGCCGCATTGAACAGGAACTTCGTATCGTAGTACTGCGGACCATACATCATGCGCAGGTTCCACGGATCCACGACCGTATAGCCGCTCGTGGACTGGGTGGTTGCGCCCGTCCCGAGAGCACGGCCCCAGGTGAAGTTCGTGATGCCGTCGATGCCATGCCAATCGCGCGAGTGAAGGGTGACGAAGGCGGCATGGTAGTTGCCGTAGCCATTGCTCAAGCTCATCGCCAGGGACGGGAACTGCTGACATACGGTGGACGGAGTAATGGTAGCGGGACAGCCGCCCGGCGGATTGGTGCCAGGGAGCGTGTTGCCGAGGGTCCACGACGACTGAGATGCTAGCGCCGCCCACATGCTGTAGACCGAGCCGACGTTGATGTTGGAGCCCTGCTTCGCCGCGACCGCGGCAGTGCACGACCCATATGCGAATGGATTGCCTTTCGCATCGTGTGTGCAGTAGAAGCTGGAAGCGCCCCCCATCGCCGCCTCAAAGAACGGCTGAGCTGCACCAGTGTAGGCATTGCCCGCGCAGGGCCCACCAGCCAAGCCGCACATATTCGTGTACACCGCGGCATAGGCCTTGTCGAAGCTCTGCCCGTTGAGCGTGGTCATGTACGGAACCGCGTTGATGTCGAGATCGACGAGTTCGTGATGGATGAGCCTTCCTATGTAGCCGACTTCAACCGACAGCTTCGGGCTCAGCTCACGTTGGATGGTGAAATTGAACGAGTCCACGACGCTGGGACGGTAACTGGGGTCGAGGGCCAGGGCATCACCCGAGGGCGAGGCGCCGGCAACGCCGGGCAGGAAAGGCTGTGCCAGCGTCGGGGCGGCGGATGGCAATGGTGCAACCATGCCATCGGTGCCGATGCGGAAGGCGGTGAGCGGATTGGCGCCACCGGTGCCCAGACACTGGTTGGTGCCGACAGCGTTGGCAGCATTCACCGCGCCCTGGCAGGAGACTGCCTGCAACAGGCTCGGCGCCAGGAGCGGCGTGAGAATGTTGATGACACCATTCATGCGGCCATAGGTCCGGCCCCATCCGCCACGGAGAACCGTTGCGTTGTTGCCGAACAGTTTGCCGAGGATGCCGCCATCGAACTTGGGGTTCCAGGCAGCCGCGACGCGGGGGCTGAAACCGCCATAGAACGGATCATAGGGATACTTGCGTCCGCGTCCGCCCACGTTCCGAATGGTTGCGAATCCGAGGACCGGATTATAGACCTGCCCGGCCAACGCGGCTTTCTTGCGCGCAGCCAGGTAGTCTTCGGTGCGGATGGGATTGCCGGCGGAGTCAACCACCAGCACCTGTTTGCCGTCGGTTTCGTAGGGCGGCATCTCGAGCTGGTAGCCGAGGCCGTAGGTGAGGGTGAAGCTCGGCCGCATGTGCCACGTATCGCTGAAGTACACGTTGTACGACGGAGTGATGCTGTGGGCCACCACCGGCGTCCCGAACGGCTGCAACGACAGATCGGTCGAACTGCGCGAATAGAGCGACTGCGGCTGGGTCACGATCCCCAGCACCTGCGCGTAAAGGTTGCGATAGTTGTTGACTTGGTTGGAAGGGATGCCGGCAGGGACGTAGGCGGCCGGCATGGCCAGGCCGGTGACGGCGCTGCTGGTGGCACTGCTGGCGCCGATCTGGTAAACGTATGCGGCCATAATGCCGAGGCCGTTATCGTTGCGCTGGTGGGCATCCCAGTTGCGCTGGTACTGTCCGCCAAACTGCAACAGGTGGTTGCCATGGATGAGCGTGAGGTCGTCGCGCAACAGGTGGTCTTTCCCATTCCAGAAACGCTGGCGAGCGTCCTGGGTGCGAACGCAATACGGAATGAGAGAGCTGCTCGACGACGCGGTGTTGCTGCACGCCTCGCCGCCGATCTCCAGCGCGCCTCCCAGGCCGGCGAGCTGCGGCGGAGCGCCGGCCGTGGTCCACTGCCAGAAATTGCGCAGGAAGCTATAGGTGAAGTTGTTCGTCAGCCGATCGGAGATCTGGGTGGTAAGGCCGGCTACGAAGTACCACGGTACCTGCGGGCGTTTCGCAGTCGACGTGGCAACACCCAGCGATCCGCCCAACACCCCTCCGACGTCGTACTGGTTGTTAACGGCGCGCTCGAGGTGGTAATAGCGGTAGCTGCTCATGAACTGCCACTTCGGACCGAACGCGTGGTCGAGACGAACGACCCCGAAATTATCGTTCTGGGGCAGCTTGAGCGCGGTGAGATAACCCTGTGTGTTGGCCGTATCGCCGCCGGTCGGATCGTTCGGCAGCGGTAACTGTTTGCTCCACAGTTGCGACACCAGAGGGTTCAACCCGATCCCACGTGGATCGCACATCCCGTTGGCACTGCCAGGACAGGACGCCGGGGCGTAGGTGACGCCGTTGTACGTCACCGGGACTGGGTTCAGGTTATAAGGTATGTATTTTCCGCTGGCGTCCTGCACCTGGATCACCCCGAGGCGCATCAAGGGTGAGGGGACGGTCTTGTCCACGGTAGTGTTCTGGGGGTACCGCCTGCCTTCGTAGTTGGCGAAGATGTAGGTCTTCCCGCCCAGGATCGCTGGCCCCAAGTTGCCGCCGGCGGAGGCACCGAACCGATTGTAGTGATTGGACGGAAGCTTCGTCCGCGGGCTCACCACGACTCCGTTCACTTTCGTTGGAGTGTGGTTGTTGACCCAGCTATTCGCGCCGAAGTTGCTGCCGAGGTAGTACTCGTAAACCGCGCCGTGCCAACTGTCGGTTCCGCGGCGGGTCACCAACTGGATCTGCGCGCCGGAAGAACCATTGAAATCGGCGGTCTGGTTGGCGACGTTGACCTTGAATTCCTCCACGCTCTCAACGGGCGTCGGCATCACACCGGTCGGGTTGGTACCCGCGGTGTTATTGCTGGTCGAGGCGAAGGTGGGCGTGTAGGTACTCTGCGTGCCGTCCATGTCGCTGCTGTTATTACCGCCGTCGAGCTGGAACGTGTTCTGGTCGCGGACCGCGCCGGCAACGGACCCGTTCGGTGCGGTGGCCGGTTGCAGCGTGACCAGGCTGGAGACGTCGCGGCTCAGGTTCGGCAGTTCCTGAAGGCTACGGAAAGCGATTGTCGTGCCGACGGTCGCGTTCAGCGTCTGCAAACTCGCGCCGGAGGCTTCGACTACAACCTCTTCCTTCGCTCCGCCTACCTTGAGGGTGGCGTTGATCGTGGTCTGGCGGCCGATACTGACTTCCTGCTGCGGGAATCTCGCCGTGGCAAAACCTTCTTTGGTGATGTTGACGTCGTAGACGCCTGGATTCACGTTCACGAAAACGAAACGACCCGAATCGTTCGTTGTGGTCGTCTTCGAGGTCCCGGTCGCATGATCGACCAGAGCCACCGTGGCGCCGGGGACGACAGCGCCGCTAGGGTCGTTGGCCTGGCCGACGATCGTCCCTGTCGAAGTGGACTGGCTGAACGCCGGCAGCGCGAGCAGCAAGAGCGCGCTGCAGAACATCACCAGGAATCCGCGCGCAAAAGTCAGGTTGAAGTGAATAACACGGCTCGGCAGGCGTCTCATACATTCCCTCCAGGGAGACACAGCTATTCAGGTATCGAACTATGCGTCGCTCAATACAAGGCCGAATGAATTAGCTACCCGTGGACAAAAGTAGTGAAGAATAAAAAGAGGTACCCGCCCCATTTCCGGATACCCAGCAACAATGGTCGCGCACGATATCACAACAGCACTGCTGTTCTCAAGTTCGAGAAGCCGGACGGGTTGGTCGCAACAAGACCTATTTCTTCTCTTTGGACGGGGAGGAAGACGGCGCGACGGGCCGGCGTAGCGGAACCAGCGCGCCCTTGGACGGGTCGGGCGGGTGTCCCGCGAAGCGCGCCAGCATTTCTTTCTGCATGTAAGTGACGAATTGTTCCATCGACTTCTGCATTTCTTCCATGCGCTCGCGCATCTGGAGGATGATGGCGATCCCGCTGATGTTCACGCCGAGATCGCGGGCGAGGGTGAGGATGAACTCCAGCCGCTCCAGGTCCTGCTCGGTGTAGAGGCGGGTGTTGCCCTCGGTGCGCGACGGCTTCAGCAGGCCCTCGCGCTCGTAAAGACGCAGGGTCTGCGGATGAATGCCATACATCTCGGCGACGGCCGAGATCATGTAGGCGCCTTTGGATTT
>CAZLJE010000050.1:0-28390 GCA_964559835.1 uncultured Terriglobales bacterium | reverse complement strand
CATTCATCAGCTCGATCTTGCGGCGGTCGTTGCCGAGCAGCGGAGCGAGGCGGCGGCGGATGCCGAGATTGATCCGTGCCTGGCGGTCGTGCGCGTACGCCTTGTACATGTAATCGCGCTCTTCGTCGGTGACCATCTCCAGCGTCAACTCGTCGTGATTGCGCAGGAAGAGTGCCCATTGCGACTTCGGCGGGATGGCCGGCGTAACGCGAACGATATCGGCGATGGGATAGCGGTCCTCCATGCGCAGCGCCATGAACATGCGCGGCATCAGCGGGAAGTGGAACGACATGTGACATTCGTCGTCGTTGCCGAAGTACGCGACGGCGTCTTCCGGCCACTGGTTGGCCTCGGCAAGCAACATCTTGTCGGGATATTTGGCATCCACGTGCGCGCGCAGGTCCTTCAGGAACATGTGCGTCTGCGGCAGGTTCTCGCAGTTCGTGCCCTCTTCCTCGAACAGGTAAGGGATGGCGTCCAGGCGGAGGCCGTCCACACCCATGGCGAGCCAGAAATCCATGGCATCGATGACGGCTTTCCGCACTTCCGGATTTTCGAAATTGAGGTCGGGCTGGTGGGCGTAGAACCGGTGCCAGTAATAGGCCTTGGCGACCGGGTCCCAGGACCAGTTCGAGGGCTCGAAGTCCTTGAAGATGATGCGCGCCTGCTTGTACTTCTCAGGTGTGTCGCTCCAGACGTAGAAATCGCGCCACTTCGTACCCGGCGCCGCGCGGCGCGACTTCTGAAACCAGGGATGCTGGTCGGAAGTATGGTTGATGACCAGTTCGGTGATGACGCGCAGCCCACGCCGCTTGGCTTCGCGCAGGAAGAGCTGGAAGTCGCGAAGCGTGCCGTAGGCGGGATGAACGTTGTTGTAGTCGGAGATGTCGTAACCGTCATCCCGCATCGGCGAGGGGCAGAACGGCAGCAGCCAGATGGCGGTGACGCCGAGGTCCTGGAGATAATCCAGCTTCTGCGTCAGGCCGGGAAAGTCGCCGATGCCGTCGGTGACGCTGTCAAAGAAAGCTTTGACGTGGACTTCATAGATGATGGCGTCTTTGTACCAAAGGGGATCAACTTCGGGCGCGGCGGTCACGTGCGGTCGTTAGCCTCTCTGGAAAGTAATAAAGATGCGGAGAAACGCGGAACGGTTTGAGGCGCCTGAAAAACGAACTCGCCGAACGTTCCGGCGCGCTTCAATCGACACTCATCAACAGCCATCCGCTCCCGCCGCGAATGTTGATGTTGCGCGGCGATTTCAGGATTATCTCGCCACCCGGCGATGCCGGTCTCCTCTCGATGTTGAGGTCCTTCCAGCCGTACGCGCCGCAAGCGTTGCTCGAAAATATCCAGAGCGCCTGTTCGCGATTGTATCCAGGTCCGCTCCGGCATCCCGAGTCTGGGACCGGTGTCAACGCCACCCGTACCCCTTTTCCCGCGACCCATTTGCCGACAGGACCGGAAGACGATTGGACCAGGCGCCGTCCCCGGTAAACTACATCACCGCCAACCTGTCGCATGACCCACTCGTTTTCCGGCAGCGTATTCGCACCGGTATTGATGGGTTCTTCCGCCCAGGCCACTTCGGTCATGGAAGCGATAGCAAGCAGAGAGGCCTTCACCGGTATCGCTTTGCCTCCGACTCTGAGTTCGTCGAAGACAATGGCGATGCTGGCACCCGATTCCCGGGAGTAAGAGACGCGAACGAGGCGCCCGTAGACCTGCGACCGCTCTTTGATGATGTCGTCGCCGATCCGAACTTCCTCCATCACCTCGCCTTTGATCCGTTTCCCGGGCTTGTCTTTCCTTGCGTTTACGCTCGAACCCAGCATGACAGGTATGGCTGTGCCGGCTGGGATGTCTTGCGCAAAAGCGGCGCCACAAACGAGCATAACGAGGAGGCTTCCCATGCGAAACATGATCCGCTCCAGCCGTAATGTGCGACCCTCATAGTTTCCTACATACTCCGTGAAATGGCATCCGTACTCGTACTCGCCCCTGCTGGGAACTGAGTTGCGCCGGCTGCACAGCCTCGCGACATTCGCCTTTACTACATAGGTTTCAGGTGCCTTTCCTGACAGAACTCGGCAATAACCCTCTGTACAATCTCAACGTGCGGCAAGTCACCATTATCGGGACAGGTTCGATCGGCGGGTCGCTGGCACTGGCGCTGAAGCAGCATAAGCTGGCCGAGCGCATCGTGGGCTGCGATCGGCCGGCGGTGCTCGACGTGGCCCGAGAGCGCGGCGTGATCGACCATGGCCACGAAGATCCCCGGCAAGCGTGCGACGGGAGCGAGGTGGTCGTGCTGGCGACTCCCGTCGGCGGCATCATCGACCTGATCGAGCGTATAGGCCCGATTATCCCTGCCGCGACGCTCCTCACCGACGTGGGCAGCACAAAGGAAAAGATCGTGGATCGGGCGCGCGCCGTTTTCGGAGATCGCGCAGCGGAACGATTTCTTCCCGGGCACCCGATGGCCGGGAAGGAATTCGGCGGCATCGAGCACGCGGACGGGGAACTGTTCCGTGGCGCAGTGTGGATCTTCACGCCGATCATCGCAACCGGCGGCACCAGCAAGATACCTGTACATCGCCCACCGCGAGGCCAGGCCGCGGAGCACGCAAAGCACTACCGCGATGCCATAGCGGCTCTTGGTGCGAAGGTGATCGAGATGGATCCCGCGCGGCACGACCGGCTGTGCGCGTGGATCTCGCACCTGCCGCAATTCGTTTCCACGGCGCTGGCCGCCGCACTGGAAAAGGAATTTGGAGACGATCCTGATGTTCACGCCATCGGCGGGCGGGCGTTGAAGGAGATGACGCGGCTGGCAACGAGCCCGTATTCGATGTGGCGCGACATCGCGCTCACCAATGAAAGCAACGTCCAGCAGGCCCTGCACGCGCTTGAGCAGCGGCTGGCGCATCTGCGGGAGAACATGCGGACGCGTGAGCTGGAGGAGGAATTCGAAAAAGCGAAACGCTTCAGGCAAAGGAAGGCTTAACCGCAAAGGTCGCGAAGGTAGGCAAAGGTGGGGTTGGGAGTGGCAACGCGAAGGCGCCCGGCCCACGAATTCAACTTACAACTTACAACGTACAACTTACAACCGCTGTTACGCTGCTTCGCCCGATTCGGCTTCCCGCTGCGCTTTTCGCGCCGATTCGGGACGTTCGAAGACGCACTCGCGCGGCTTTTTGTCGAACCGCAGCCCCTGGAAGATGGGCGCGCGCATCTTGATTTGGCCGCTCTGGCCTTCATGGGTCCACTCATTGAACTTGATCTCGGCCACCAGTTCCGGCTTTACGAAGTGCACAGGGCGGGACGCTTCGACCTTCACGCCCTGACCGAACGAGTTCGTCTTCGTCTCAAGCTTCTTCAGGCGCTTCCACATGTCGGTGTGCGTTTTTTCATTGAAGCCGCTGCCCGCATTGCCGACGTGTACGAGTTTGCCGCGATCGTCGTAGAGGCCAAGCACGAGGGATCCAAAGTGTTCGCGCCCGCCGCGCGGGTCGGTGTAGCCCGCTATCACGACCTCCTGGCGTTTGGTCACCTTCACCTTCAGCCACTCGCGGCTGCGCTTTTGCACGTAACAGCCCTGCCGGCGCTTGGCGACGACACCTTCCAGTCCTTGCTCCGCCGCAGCGCGATAGAGCGCGACGCCGTCGTCGAAATGATCGGAATAGCGGATGGCTTCGCTCTCGGCGAGCAGGCCGCTTAAAAGCTGCTTGCGTTTTTCGAGATCGACTCGGAATAGCGAATAGCCGTCGAGATAGAGCAGGTCGAAGACGTAGTAGCGGATCGGGACCGGCCGTTCGCCACGCTGCTGCATCAGCGAGAACGACGAGCGGCCTTGCTCGTCGAGAGCGACGATCTCGCCGTCGAGCACGGCCTGGCGGGCTTTCACATGCGTCGCTAGATCGTGCAGCTCGGGGAATTCAGCCGTAAGGTCGTTCTGGTTGCGCGAGACCAGGCGAAGCTTGCTGCCGTCAAGATAGGCGAGGGCGCGAAAGCCGTCCCATTTCACTTCGTAGAGCCAGTCGCGGTCATTGAAGGGCTCGTCCACAAGCGTGGCGAGCATGGGACGAATCGCGTGCGGGAACGGCGCCTTCTCAGCGCCCTTTATCGAGGCGACTTCGGGCTTTTTTTTTACGGAAGATCTCACCACAGAGGGCACAGAGGAAACAGAGGACTTCTTTTTGCGAGTGGTCAGTGGTCGGTGATCAGTGATCAGGGATTTCCCCTTTGATGTTCCAGTGGTGTTCGTTTTTACAACCTGATCACTGACCACTGACCGCTGATCACTTCTTTTCTTCGCGACTTTCTTCAGCGTGTCGCTTAGCCACGAGCTTTTCTTGTTCGTCGCGGCGACGCGATTGGATTGCCACTCGGCGGAGCCTTCGTCTCCGGCAATCTCTTCGAGCGAGCGCTTCGTCAGCACCGACGAGTCCAGCTTGTCGATGTCAAAACCCGGCTTGGCGTTTACGTCTTTCTTCTTGATCAGGAGCCATTCGTTGCCCTTGCTGCCCGGTCGTCGGGAACGCATGTGTGCCAGCACGAACTCGCCCTTGAGCTTCTGGCCGTGGAGGCGGAACTTGAGGTCGCCCTTTTGCAGCATCTCGTGGGGATCGCCCAGCGGTTCCCATGTGCCGGTGTCCCAGACCTGCACCGTTCCGGCGCCGTAGTTGCCTTCGGGAATGATGCCTTCGAAGTGGAAGTACGAGACGGGATGGTCTTCGACCATCATGGCCAGACGCTTGTCCGCGGGATCGAGCGACGGACCTTTCGGCACAGCCCACGACTTCAGCACGCCTTCCATCTCGAGGCGGAAGTCGTAATGCAGGTGCGAAGCCCGATGCTTCTGCACGACGAAGCGGTACGCGTTCTTCTTCTCCACTTTCGGCGGAGGTTCGGGCGTCTCCTGGAAGCGGCGTTTGCGCTTGTACTCCTCGAGCGGCATACAGTTGTTAGTTGTAAGTTGTGAGTTGCCAGTTGCAAGAATTCGCTATGATGCCCCCGATGCGGAAAAGCCTGATTTGCACGTTGCTCGGCCTGGTCGCGTTGCAATCAGCGGCATGGGCGACGTGCGGCCTGCCGCAGCCGCGGCACGTCTGCCAGGAGTACTTCGCGAATCCGGCGGTAGTCGTGGCGAGACTGACACGCGTCCGGCATGTTGGCGCCATGCATCCGGGTGCGAGCGACGGCAGCTACTACTACATGGAAACCGTCGAGCGGTTGAAGGGCCGGATCCTGAACCGGTTTCAGATCTATGAAGAGAACGCCAGCGGGCGCGCGACGTTCGAATGGAAGCGCGGCGAAAGCTACCTGCTGTTCCTGACGTACTCCGAGCAGGACCACGGGTGGGAACTCGACGGGTGCGGGAATTCGGCGCCGCTGTCGAACGCGAAGAAAGTTCGCGACGAGATCGGCCGGATCAAGGCGGGGCAGCAACGCGAGGCGATCGAGGGCTTCATTGCGAGCGAGGAGACGTTGCCGGAGCGACTGACGGTAAAGATCGAGGGCGCGGGCAACACGCGCACCGTGCCGGTTGAGAACAGGGAATTCAGGCTGCGCGTCGAGCCGGGAACGTACGTGATCACGCCGGTAGCCGCAGGATGGATTTTCAAGAAAGACGATTTCAGTTACGACGATCCGGCAAACCTCAAGATCGAGCCCGGAAGATGCGCGCAGGTGCAGTTTGTGGGGAGCCCGGAAGCGGTGAAGTGATGGGCCGTCCGCTCGGGCTTACGGCCTCCGCGAAAGCGTACCGGGCTCGCTTCGCTACCGCTGGATTGACGCGACCGAGGAGTCGTCTTTCAGAGGAACATCAGCGTGTCCCACCCAAACACACCGGCTTGGGTGGGCCACCCGCCAAGCTTCGGGGGCACTCGCCGGGAAGGCGATATCATCGATCACGAACATATCCCACAAACCATCGTGACGAATACCAGACCAGACGCAGCGGACAGAGATTTCTTCGATCGGCTCCGACGGGACGTAGAACGCGAAATCGCTGAGTACGTGTATGAAGTCCCCGCGGGGGCGATTGGCATGCCGCTTTCTCCCGAACAGATTCGTGCCGACCTTGACGCAATGCGCTTGTGCTTGGTTGAACCGCGCTGGGAAGAAGTTCTCGTCTGCAACACCGCTGAACAGATCGAGACGGGTGCCGGTCTTATTCGCAACTGCGTGACCCTGGCTGAAGACGACGGCTACGTTCTCCTCTTCGATCCAATAGATAACGAATATCACCTCGCATGGCGTAGCGAAGTTGGGTTGAGAACGTGGGGCGTGAGAGGAGACGCCGTGGGCTGCTTTATCGCACGGTAGCGTTGTACCCAGGGCTTACGCTGGCTTGCGACGTTAGCAGGGTGTTTTCCCTCCCCCGATAAGGCGAATTGCCGCCCGATGAAACCGTTGACTTCGCCCGGTTTTGCGATAGTATCCGGGAGCAACTCCGAATAGCTCTTAGTGATTAAGTGTTAAAAGGCTGTTGGAGTGTTAGTGTCAACGCAGTAAACGGGTCCGCTGTCGATCCTCCCCCAGAAATTCAGACTACGAATCACTCCCAGGGAAACGTGTGTTCCGCGCCCTGGGGCAGAGTGCAGGTGTCCGATGCGGCTGTTGAGAATCGCGGTGTGCGTACTCATTCTGGCGACATTTGCTGCGGCACAATCGACCTCGTCATCGACTTCCCAGAGTAACCAAAATGCTCCGCAACAACCGGGGCAGGCGCCACAGAGTCCCCTGGCGGACCAACCGACGTCGCAGCAGCAACAGCAGCAGGCGCAGGCCGAGGGCCAGAAACCAAAGACATCGACCTTCGACGTTAGCGGCGCCACCGGCTCCGATCAGGACCAGGAACTGGGCGAGGTCCGGCTGATGTCCCGCTACAGCCAGATCGGCGGCACTCCCCAAGGCCGTTCGCGTTCGTTCCACAACGAAGGCGAGGACGACCTCGCCGAGGTCAATTACTTCACCGACCGCCGCTTCTATCAGAGCGATTACCGCCTGCAGTTCCTGTCGATGTTCCGCGCTACCAACGACTCCAGCATCGATCCGGAAAAGAACAGCATCCACAAAGCGTACTTGCGGTTGTTCAACGCGCGCCACGAGTTCGTGGCCGGCGACGCGCTGGTGAACTACTCCCGCCTTACCTTCAACCAGAACGTCAAGGGCTTGACGTCGGCCAACCGGATCGGGAATGCATGGAAGCTTTCCACGGTCGCGGGCGTGTTCATCGACCGTTACGGATCGTTGTTCAAGGAGCAGCCCGATCTCAATTCCACGAAGTGCGCCCCGAACATCACGACCCCACCGCCGGGGTTCACGGTCGATCCGATGTGCGGGCGCCCGTTCACGTCGCTGGTTTCGGGCGCGCGGCTGGAATACGCGTTCACCCGCGACTCGGCGCTCGGGTTCAACTTCTCGAGCAGCGACGACCTGACCTTCTCCCGCCGCGACCAGCCCTTCAACACCGCGCCGCTGCCGGTGGCGAACCGCGTCGGTTCAGTGGACCTGAAGTGGCAGAAGGGCATGTTCCGCATGGATTCGGAGTTCGCGTACTCGGCCACGAACTTCGATATCCGCGGTGTTAATTGCATTGCGCCCTGCGATTCGCGCATGCCTACGCCGGGCCTGGGTCTCCAGGGCGACTGGGGCGGACGCTTCGACGCGTCGTGGCGACATCATAAGTGGACGTTCCGCACCTCCTATGTCCGTTACCAGCCGACGTTCACGTCGATCAACGCGCGGCAGATCTCGGACCTGCAGGATTTCCTGTTCCGCGTCTCATACGACGTGTCCGACTGGCTGACGGTCGACGGCACGATGCGGCGCTCCAACGACGACCTCAAGGGGCAGAACAATTACGAGAAGACGCTGTGGGGGCCGGAAGGCCGGCTGATGTTCCACGACCTCGGGTTCTACCGCAAGGCCGTATTCGAGATCGGATACCGGCACCGGATCGTCGATGGCTTCAACAGCACGGCCATGTACAACCCGATCGTCGACCCCGTGACAAACCTGACTACGGGCCGGGCCATCGTGGCCGGATGCGTCGCGCAAAGCGCCGGACCGGGCATGGTCTGCATCGACCGCTTCCAGCGCCAGCCGTACGTAGAGATGACGCTGCCGGTCAAGACGACGTTCCTGACCATCGGCTACGAGCGGCGCCAGCAGATCGACCGTCTCGTGGCCAGCGGCACTACGAACACAGACCGCATCTACGGCGGCATTCGTGGGATCTACGATTTTGCCGGCTGGCACGTCAACCCCTCCATCCGGTATGAACTCGAGCGCCAGAACCATCGGCTTGACCCGGATTCCTACGTGCTTCCCGCCAGCTATGCGCAGTACCTGAACCCGATCGACCTGCTGCTGCTCGAGCACGACAACAACCGCCTGGTGACGGCGTCGATGTACGTGGAAGCGCCGCGCTGGTTCATCGTCGAATTGCAATTCCGCACCGCGACCGCGACCGACACCACGCCGGGCAAATTGACCCAGCTCTGCACGACCGCTACAACGCCGCCCTGCCCTGTGCCGACGGCTCTCAATCCGCGGCCGACGATGCAGGCATCGATACCGTCGCCGGCGGGCTACAGCCGCCCGACTTACCGCGCGAACATCACGTACAAGATCGCGAACGACGAGAACAAGCTGTTCATCGTCTCCTTCGAGCGCAACAGCAACTTCTACTTCAGCGGGCCGACGGACCAGAACCTGGCGGGATACGCGCCGGGCGGGCCGCTGAACCCCATCAACTTTGACGAGCGTTTGCTGGGCGTGACCTTCGTCTACAAATTCGGAAAACGGGCGCGATGAAACTGGTGCTGAAGAAGATCGGCGAGCTGTGGGGGAGATTTGCCGATATTGTCGGCAAGGTCCCGGCCAAGCGAGTGGACGCCGCGATCGCCGTCCTGGTGACGCTGGGGGCGTTAGCGCTGTACCTGTTTGTCGTGACCGGATTGCAGCGCCGGGCCGCGCTCACGTTCTTGGAGACGATCGAGGTGCGTTCCTTGGACGCGCGCTTCCGCGCCCGCGGGCTCCGGCCCGTCGACGATCGCATCATTATCGTCGGTCTCGACGAAAAGACACTGCAACGCGTCGGCTCGTTCCCGATCGCGCGCAATTACTACGCGCAGGCGGTGGACAAGATCGCCTCCGGCGGTCCGCGCGTTATCGGATTCGACTTCGACTTCCCCACGCCGGAGAAGAACTCGGCTGTCGAAGCGCTGAAGAAACTGGAAACGGAATTCGCGACCTCCTCGCCCGCCGTCGTGGAGAAGATCCGCGCCATCGAGAAGAGCAGCGATAACGATGCGATCCTCGCCGATTCGATGAAGAAGGCCGGCAACGTCGTTCTCGGTCATATCTTCCTCGACGCCGAGCGTGCCAAGGCCATGGATGTCAAGACGGCGCAGGATTACCTGTACGTCCTTTCCGACCATCCGTTCCCGCAAGTCCGCCCGGAAAAGAAACAGGACAAGGACTTCGATCTTTCCAAGGCGTGGAACAACCCCGCAACCGGCCATGAAGGTCCGGTCATGTACGGCATCGAGCCGAACCTGCGCGTGCTGGCGGAAGCGGCGAAGTCGTACGGCTTCTTCAATTACAACCCCGATCGCGACGGCATTTACCGGCGCGCGCTGAGCCTGATCCGCTACCACCAGGAAGATTGCGCGAGCGCGCCGATCGGCGAGTGCCAGTGGTATCCCTCGCTGCCGCTGGAGATGCTGAGAGTCGCGGAGAACATTAAAGACCAGAGCATGGTCGGCAATATGGCGGCGGTCGGGCTGGGCAATATTGAAGTCGGCCCGTACACCTTCCCGACCGAGCCGGACGGCAGTTTCCTCATCAATTTCGCCGGACCGTTCAAGACGTATCCGCACTGCTCGATGGCGGACGTCATCGACGGCAAGGAACCGTGCGCTCCCTCGCGGTTCGCGGGGAAGATCGTGCTGATGGGCCCGACCGCTATCGGTATCGGCGACTTGCGCCCGATGCCGTTCCAGTCCAGCGACTTCATGGGAGTCGAACTTCACGCCAACGTGCTGGACAACATGCTCAACGGAGACAAGCCGGGGCGTGGATTCCTGAAGCGTGGGGCGAATGAGGAAGTTCTCGACATCCTGTTCATCGTGGCGTTCGGCCTGGGCATGGGTTACGCGTTCGCCCGCCTGAGGCCGTTATGGTCCACATGCAGCATGATTGCCGCCCTGGCCGCGTACTTCGGCCTGACATACCTCGCTTTCGCGCACTGGGGCATGTGGTTGTCGCTGGTCATCCCGGCGGGGACGCTGGTGGTGGACTACGGCGCCATCACCAGCTTCCGCATGATCTTCGAGGAGCGCGAGAAGCGGAAGATGCGCACGCGGTTCGAGCGCTACGTCGCGCCGGGCGTCATCAAGCTGATGGAGAATGACCCCGCAAGGTATTTCAAGGTCGGCGGCGAGTCGAAGGAACTGACCGTCATGTTCAGCGATATCCGCCAGTTCACGACGATCTCCGAAGGACTCACGGCGGATGAACTGGTACACCTCCTCAACGAGTACCTGGGTGATATGACCGACATCGTTTTCAAGCGTTGGGGCACCTTGGACAAATACATCGGGGACGCGTTGATGGCGTTCTGGGGTTCGCCCTACCCGCAGGAGGACCACGCCATCCGGGCCTGCTCAGCCGCGCTCGACATGAAGTCCCGGCTCGAAGAGTTGAACCTTAAATGGGAGATTGAGAAGAAAAAGCCGATCGAGATCGGTATCGGGATCAACACCGGTGTGGTCAGTGTGGGGAATCTGGGGTCGACCAAGAGATTCGCGTGGTCTGTCATAGGAGACCCGGTCAATGTGGCATCGCGTCTCGAAGGACAGAATAAGGAGTACCACACGGCGCGCATCATCAGCGACTTCACCTACGAACAAGTAAAGAACGAGTTCGTCTGCCGCGACCTCGACCGGATCCGCGTGAAGGGCAAGCTGAAGCCGGTGAAGATCTACGAACTCATGGCCTTCGCGAAGGATGCTGGCAAATACAGCGACCTGCTTACGCATTGGACGGGTGCAAGTGACGCGTATTACCGGCAGGCGTGGGATGAGGCGATCCAGAGGTTCGAAGGATTGCTTTCCCGATATCCGGATGACGGCCCGTCGCATGCGTTCTTGAAGCGTTCGCACAAGAAGCGGATGGAGACGCCTGACCCCACGTGGGACGGCGTATTCGTGGCCACGGAGAAGTAGGGCCAAGTCCAGGGACCAGGGAAGTTTGGGCAGCTACCTCGGGCAGGGTCCGCGCGTAAGCGGCGCGGGTTACCGAGGTAAGTTTCGGGACGCGAGTCCCGATTGAGAACATTCCTGAAGGGCCGGAAGCGCCAGCGGAAGAACTGCCGCGGAGCGTTTTTCGGGGGGAACGAAGGGCAGAGAAATGACGACGAAGCAACGACTGCCGCTCCTGACCGTCGCAATGCTGATGCTGGGTTTTGTGCTTCCGGCAGCCGCGGCCGCACCACCGGCCCCGGCGCCCACCAAGGCCGAGAAGGCCGGAATGATCACCGCCCTGCTGCCGATCGCGCGCATCCAGCGTGGCGCCGGCAAGGCAATGGTCACCAGCGACGCCAAGAAGGGCGACGAGATCATCTGGAACGACAACATCAAGACCGAACGCGGCGGCCGCGCCCGCATCACGCTCGCCGACCAGTCGATCCTATCGCTCGGTTCGCAGGCGGAACTGCGCATCGTCAAGCATGATGCCCGCTCGCAGCAGACCGCGCTGGCGTTGCAGTACGGCCGCATCCGCGCGGAAGTCGCGAAGGTCACGCGCCAGGGTGGCAGTTTCGAATTGCGTACTCCCACGGCCGTCGCGGGCGTCATCGGCACCGACTTCGGCACCGACGCTTCCACTCCCGGCGTCACGACCTTCATCTGCATTTCCGGACTCGTGCAGGTTTCTAACTCCGACCCGAACATCGCCGGCAGCGTGCAGTGCGCGCCCGGTTTGACCACCACCGTCAGCGCCGGCAAGGCGCCTACGCCGCCCCAGAACGCGACTCCGGCACAGATCCAGCAACTCATCCAGGACACCGAGCCGGCCATCATCGCCGCAATGTCGCCCGTGAGCGCGCTTCCGGGTGCGACCGTTGACGTAACGATTACGGGCACAAAGCTGGCGGGCGTGAAGAATGTGGCGCCGAACGGCACAGGTTTGACGACCACGCTCGTCGGCACTCCGACCGACACTTCGGTCACGGTGCACGTCGTCGTCGCGGCGAATGCGCAGCCCGGTCCGCAGATGATCACGTTGAGCAAGAACAGCGGCGCGGCCTCGGCGGCAATGTTCACCGTCATGGCGCCTCCGGTAGCCGCGCAATCCGGTGACCTCAAGAAACCATACGTCGACCAGATTACGCAGGAAGGCCAGACCACGCGCGGAAGCCTGTCGTCCTATATTGCCGCGGTGCAACAGGAGGCCGACCAGGCGTTGCAGCAGTTGCAGCAGAATAACCAGGCCAACGTCAACATCAGCAATGCGTCATCGGCATTCACCAGCCAGGTAAGCATGATGCAGGACGCCATCACCACTGCCGGTCAGCAGATCGATAGCGCGGTGTTGCAGGCGGGATCCACGTTCGAGCAACAGTACAACGCGATCTACCAGGCGCTGCTGCAGCGGCATCCCGACGGCGCGCCCGACCAGCAGTTCAACGACGCGCTCCAGGCGCTTTTTAATTCCATCAACGGCTCGCTGGGCAATACCTTTACCGCGATCACCAGCAACCTCAAGTCCGTCGTCAGCACGGTCAACACGAACATCGCGCAGACGCAGCAGACGTTCCTGCAGACGATCATTGCCGCGTCGAACCGGCCCGAGCCGAAGGTGAACTCCTTCGAGCGCTCGATTGACCTGGGCGCGGCGTTCGGCGGTCCCGGCGTCAGCGCACTGGATGCCTCCAGTTCCAAGGCGCTGGGCGGTGCGAGCATCGCCTCCTACAACTGGGTGCTGTGCGATTCGTCGTACAAACCGGGGCAGTTCGGCGTGCCCCTGCCGGGCACTGCTACGGCTGGATGCAACCCGCTCTCCGGCTACACGTCGACCAGCGCCGACTTCGCATTCCCGACCTGCAATCTCGTGCCGGGCGATTACATCGCGCGCATCACCGTGACCGACACCAACAACACTGCCTCGGCAATGGATGTTAAGGTCCACGTGCTGCCGCCGACCTATGACGATCCGCCGACGGTGGTGCGGAACCTGGCCCAGGCGTACATGGGCCTGCAGCAGAACAATTTCCTCACGTACTTCGACGAGACGGGGTATTCGGGCTTCACTGCCTTGCAGCAGAACATCCAGACTACTTTTCCGCTGCTGTCGTCGGTGATCATCAACACGGTCGTATCGCAATCGAACGTCACCTGCAACGACGCCACCGTGCGCGCCGACTGGGCGCAGAAGTTCCGGTTTAAGAGCGATCCGACCATCGAACTGGTGCGCACCGAGCAGTTGTCCACGCGCATGGTGCGCCAGCCCGGGAAGGGCTGGAGGATCGTTGATTTTCAGGGCGACAACGGCACGGCGCCGCCGGGGCCGATCGTCACCGATAGCGCGCAGCCGAACCTGGTGGTCACCGCTGTGTTCCCCAGCTATGCCAGCGGAACGAGCGTCGATCCGCCCGTCCCGCCCGGAGCGCAGAGTTTCACCGCGTTCATCCAGAACACGGGCGCTGCCGATTTCTCGTCCGCGACCGTCGTTCATTTCGAATTGCGCGACAGCACGAACGCCGTCATCGGCACTGGAGTCGATGTTCCGCTGCCCGTGCCGCTGGCGACCGGCGGTTCGGCCACGGTGCAGGCGAGCCTGAACGTTCCGACACTGGCGCCGGGCACGAAATTCAGCGTCGTCGCGAACGTGAACCCGTCCGCCACGGGAGAGACCCGCTACGACGACAACACGGCGACCGAGGAACTCATTCTCGGCACACCGGTAAAGTTGGCCCAAGTTGCGTCGCCGGCGCTGCAAGTCGGCGGAGCGGCTGGCGCGCTGACGGTCAGCGTTTCGGCCGGTGCGTCGGTCACGATCACGTTGCCGACCGGCATCACGACGGCAGATCCTTTGACGCAGACCGTCGCGGCGGCGGGGAACGTCACGTGGAATCTGGTCGCTGGATTCGCTGCCACCGCCGGCGCCAACCAGACCCTGACTGTCACCGCAAACGCCGGCATCCCGGTCTCGCTCACGGCGACTTACTCGGTCACAGCACCCGCGTTCACGCAGACCGTGATTCCCTCGCTGATCTCGGGCGGAGCTGCGCAAGCATTGATCGTCACCGTGAATGTCCCTGGAAGTTACACCCTCGTTCTTCCGTCGGGCGTGACCACCACCAGCGCGAACCCGCAGACCATCACCGGCGCGAACGGTGGAACTTTGACGTGGAACATCCAGACGAGTTTCACGGCCGCGACCGGCACCGGGCTGTTCGCTAACATTACGTCCGGCATCTACTCGTTCGCTGCCAAGTACAACAACGCAGGACAGCCGAACTACATCATCACCAGCGTTACTTTCGCCAGCCACACCGCACCCTATACGGGCGCGAACGCTTTACAGGTGGGCGAGAGCACGAGCGTGGTCGCCGTCATCCAGAACGTAGGCAATGCTTCACCGACCGGCTCGATCACGACCGTGGCGACCTGCGTGCCGTCAAATCCGAATGACACGACGTCTTGCCAGGGCGGAGGGAATCCGACCACGACCGTGGCCGCGCCCGCCGCAGGGCAGAGCGTCACCGCGAGCATGCCGGCGAATTTCAATGGCATGGTGCCCGGCAGTTTTACCGGCACCGTGACGCTGACGACCGCAATCGCGCAGAGCAGCACGGCCGACGACACGCTGAGCCTTGGGTTCGACGTGACCGACTTCGTCGTCACCGTGCAGAACGCGCTCTCGCCGCAGAATATCCTGCCCGGCACGAGCCAGGTCTTCACCGTGCTGGTGACAACATTCGGGACGACGCCGTACCCGGTCTCGCTATCCGCGTCCGGCGCGTACACCGGCGTAACGTATTTGCCGTCCATCACTTCTGCCTCGAACGGCGGCACGGCGGCCTTCACCGTCACTGCTTCCGGATCAACGCCGGTGGGAGCTTTCGGCGCGACGATCACCGGCGCGAACCACGGCGTCACCCGTCCTGCGGTGGAGCCGTTCTTGGTGATGAGCCCGTCCATCGTCTCGACCAACCTGTTCCTCAATGACGCGAATAATCCGCTGGAGATCCAAATGGGCAACACGACGCCGGCGGACGTAAGCCTCAAGCTCTCGGGCGCGGCGTTCAGCGGAACGGCAACGCTCATACCGCCGACCTCGGTGGTTGGTTTCACGACGAATGTCAATCCGACCACTTCGATCCTGGCGAACGGGACCTTCGACCTGACGGTGTCGGCGTCGACATCGGCGACCACTGTCGTCACTCCGATGGTGCTCACGGCGCAACTGCCGAATACCAACCCATCGCTCTCGATCTCCTACACGCTCTATGTGAAGGCGATCGGCTTGGCGGACCTGGCGGTGCTATCGGCAACGCCGTCGTTCAACTTCTCGGGCGCGCCCTGGATCGATGGTCAGGGTGTCGATTGGAGCGTCACGGTACAGAACAACGGCTCGAGTTCGACGGTGGGCGGAGAAACGGTCACGGTGGAAGTGAACGGATTCGTCGCGGGCAGCAACAACTTCGATTCGGCGAACCAATTAAGAATCCTGGCGCCGGGTGCTTCGCAGACCATCACCGTGCACGCCGTCGCCCCCGACGTCCACGGCAACTCGGCATTCGGACCGCAGACCGTCTCCGGGCGCGTGCGCGTCCAGCCCCAACCGAACGGCGAGACGAATTACACCAACAACTCGTTCGCGATCTCCGTGCCGATGGCGAACTGGCACGTGGCAGTGAACCAGGCGACGCCCGTCCAGGTGATCACCAGCGCGAGCGGCGGAAGCGCGAGTGTGTTCTTTACCGGTGCGGTCGACGGGTCGTCTTCTGCCAATTATCCCGGACTGAATTTCGTGCCCAGCCAGGGGCAGGTGAGTTCGTCGTTCACCATGAGTAATTTCGCAGTCCCGCCGGATATCGCGTGCGGCGATGTGCTCGTACCGGCGAACTCAACGTTATGTGCAACCGTCGCCACCTCGAACGGCACGCTCCAGCCTGGGCCGTACTTCGCGCAGCTGATCATCACACTTACAGACGCTGTCACCGGCACGACGACGCGCCGCCAGGCGACGGTCCCATTGCAGGTGAACACCGGAACCGGCGGCGCGAACGCGTTGCTCGCGTCGTCGGCGAACAACTGCTCCGGAACCTCTTGCAACGGGACGACCGGCAGCACCGTGCAGATCAACGGCGGGCTATCGGAGCAGTTCTCCGTAACGCTGACGATGACCTGTACGAACCCGCTCAATGGCCAGCAGACGTCCTGCGCCGGAGTTGCCGATCTCGCGATCCACGATGCGGTGAACACCGAGACGACGCCGTTGGGTCCGACCTCGGCTATTGCGACGAACACGCCGCTGGTGTTGCGTGTCGCCGCGGCGACTGATCCGGCAGGGAACATCGCGACCGGCCCAGCCAGTGGATACGCCATCGGCATCAACGGCGTGCAACATAACGTGGCACGGCCTTCGACGTCGCAATCACCCGATCCGGTCGGTACGGTCGTTCCCTTTAGCATCAATGTGGGCGATCTCGATGTTACCGCGAACACCGGCGCCAACTCCTGCACTGGCGTCCCCTTCAACGGCACGCCCTTGCAACTGAGCGTGCAGTGGACGTCGTTGGGCGGATTCAACGCATCCAGCTTGAGCTACCAGTGGGAAGACGGCAATCACTCGGCGGTCGGCGCCAGCCCGCTGAGCTTCTCGAATCCGAGCGGCACCCTGAGCTATTCCGGTGGATACAGTCCGGTCACGTTCACGCTCACGAACACGCAGGCAAAAGACGGAGTCTCGCCATACTTCCTGGCGGTCACGATCAGCAACGGTACTTCGACCGCCACCAAGTATTTCCCGTTCTACTTCGACGTATCGCTGGGGCAGAACTTCTGCGGCGCAGTGGCATCGGCGCGCGGCTACAGCATGGTCCGTGGAAGCTGGAGCCGGAGTGCCGTGGGTGGTATTTCGCCGCTGGCCAGCATCGCGTCTCCTGCCGCGAGCGCCGGGTCGGACGTGCACATTTCCGCGTCCGACGTGAGCTTTACGCCGTCGATGCCGAAGGTCGGCGACGCCGTCCAGGTGCAATTCCGCGCGTCGAATCCTGGCGATGCTGATGCAAAAGCGTTGCCCATCGCCCTTCAGATCAACGGCATCATCGTCGCGAGCGACACCTTCGACGTGCCCAGGGGACACACGGTGCTCGGAGGGCTGTCATGGACCGCAACGGCCGAGGTGCTCCGCCGCATGGTGAGTTCGGACGTACGCCGTCCGGCAGCGAAGGGCAGGACGGCCGAGGATTCCACCTCCGGCGATTCGGCGTTGGTCGGCACCGTCCCATTGCAGGCAGCGGTCGTTGTCGATCCGCAGCACCTGACAAAACAGAAAACCGCGCTTGAGAAATCGGCTGCGATCAGCCACCTGACTGTGCGCGGCGGCGGTTCCGCCAGCGGCATAGGGACGGCGGTCGCGAGCGGTTCGCAACGCATCCTGATCGAACTCGAGGACGGCGCCTGTGTTGGGCTGCGGCTTTCCAGCGGCGGCACCATGCCCTGCGGCAGTGCCGACCTGGAGATCACGATCGGCGACCTCGCGAAGTCGCTGCTCAGCCTCGAGTCGCTCTCGGGCGTCAGCGATGTGGGGGCATCGTTCGCTACCACGCGCCGGTCCTCACGCTCCGAAGCGGCTTACAATGCGCAGGCTGCCGGCATCTCGGGACACAGCTACTCGGTGCAGTTGCCGAACGGCAACACGGCCGTGGTCAATGTCGAGTCGGTGCGCAATCCGGCGCAGTTGGATGCCAAGGCACAGGCGCTGTTCCGGGCGAGCGCTGCGCGCGTGATGCGGAACATGGGAGATTCGTCCGCACCTGCCGGCCCTGGTGATCTCACCGGCAACGGCACGCACGCGACTGTGTTCATCGTGCTGAACGTGCCGGGAATGTAAAACAGGCTTCAGGTTTCAGGCGTCAGGTATTCGATCCTGACACCTGATACCTGAAGCCTGACGCCTTCAACCAGCATCTCAGGATGAGGAGATTCCGATGCGCAAGCTGGTCCCAGTCCTTCTGCTCCTCGCTTTAACCATTCCCGCGTTCGCGCGCCAGCAGTCGAGCGGCGACACTAGCCAGCAGAATCCGCCGAGCCAGGACCAGACCGACAAGAAAGATAGGAAGGACAAGAAGAAAAAAGATAAGAGCGCTCCCAAGGACGAAGTGAACACCGAGGTCTTCTCGCAAGCGGTGGCGAACGACGTCCTCGGACAGGTGCGCGACGGCCTCGAAGGGCACAGCCAGCGCCTCATGCTCGGCGCCTTCGACCAGGACAAGATGGACGGCTACCTGAGCTTTGAGGATCAGATCCAGGCGCTGTTCAACCGTTACGATTCCTTCCGCGTCCACTACCGCATCTCCAACAGCAGCGTCGAAGGCGGCAAGGCCGTCGTACTCGTCGACTGGGAGATGGAGGAGATCCCCAGGGGCAACGGTAGCCCGCAGCGGCGCAACGGCCAGCTCAAGTTCGAGCTGGAACGCGGGCGCAAGGGATGGAAGATCGTGGACGTGAACCCGCGCGGGATATTCTCGTAAAGAAGTCCTTAGCTCTTAGCCTTTAGCAAAATCTCCGCGCGGGCTCGCCTGCGCGCTTTTGCTTTTTCAGGAGCTAACAGCTAAAAGCTAATAGCTAATGGCTGGTTTTCGCCGTGATTATCCAGACCGTCCGCTGGTAGGAGTCGGCGCCGTGATCGTGCACGAAGGGCGCGTGGTCATCGTGCAGCGCGGGACGGAACCGCTGAAAGGACAATGGTCCATTCCGGGCGGGGCTCTGGAGATCGGCGAAACGCTCCGTCAATGCGCGGCTCGCGAAGCTTTGGAAGAAACCGGACTCACCGTCGAAGCCGGTGAGGTCTTGGAAGTATTTGACGCTATTTACGCCGAGCCTGACGGACGCATTCGTTATCACTACGTTCTCATCGACTTTGCCTGTCGCCTGCTCGGAGGAGAGCTGCGCGCCGGCGGCGACGCGGTGCAGGCCAAGTGGATCATGCCGCAGGAACTGGAGAATTACGAGGTTGCGGAAACCGCGAGGAAAGTCATCCGGAAAGCACTTGGTACTTAGTACTCAGCACTTGGTACTTAGTACTCAGCATTTGGTACTGAAAAGTAAAGCGCCCTGCGAATCCGCCCGTCAGGGGACTCGCAGGGCGCCGGTGAACTGTTGGAATTGGCTAAGGCGTCGCGTTCGCGCCTTCGTCAAACCACCGGCCTCATCAGGCTGGATGAGGACTTACGGTACACCGATCTGAGAAGCCAGAGCGAGCGACGCTCTAAGCCTCAGCCACCTCACTGTAGCCGTATTTATCTATGTCGTAACTCATTCGTTTGCTGGATCCCCTCCTTTCCCAGTGTTGTTGTCAATCTAACAAACAGGGAAAAATACTGTCAAATCGAGAGTGGTGGCGGGAATCCGGAGTGGTAAGCATCGCGCTGTGTACTTGCTAGCGGTTCCGAGTTCTGAGTTCCGGGTTCCGAAGGGGTACAGGAACTCGCAACTCTAAACTCGGAACTCGGAACTAGCCTTTCCACCGATACGCCTCGTCCTGCGCTAGCCCGATGTGCTCCAGCACGCGGTTAGCGAACTCACGCGCCATTTCCTCCACCGACTGCGGCCGGTTGTAGAACGTGGGCATGAGAGGGAAGATGGTCGCCCCGGCGTCGGCCGCCCTGTACATATTGCGGATGTGGATCTTGTTCAGTGGCGTCTCGCGCAAGCAGAGCACCAGCGGCTTCTGCTGCTTCAGGCAGACGTCCGCCGCGCGCTCGATCAGCGCGTTGCTCCAGCCGCTCGCGATCCGGCCCATGGTTCCCACCGAGCAGGGAATCACGATCATCGCGTCCGACGGATAGCTGCCGCTCGCCACGTTGGCGCCGATGTTGGAATTGCTTTGCAGTTCGATCTTCTTCGACGCCTTCCCAAGTAGCTGCGGGACCATGTTGCTGCGGCCGGAGATGCCAATTTCCTCCGCCATGACGCGCAGGGCGTTATCGGAAACGATGAGATTGACCGCGGAAACACGGTCGTCCCGATCGAGCGTCCGCAGGAGTTGCCTGCAAAACTCGGAACCGCTCGCGCCCGTAGTCGCGACGGTAATGTTGTGCGGCTCTGCTTTCGTCTGCTTTGGCATCTAAATAGATGAACCCGGAGTGGTTTGGCGGGATACGGAATGGTCCGCCGTGTGCCGGCCAGAAGATCGGGTCCCCAGCACGCGCCGGTTTTGCGCGTGATGGGGTGGCAACGGTGAGCATAGGAACCGGGCGCGGCGAAGTCAAGCGCGGCCCCAGAAAGACTTACGACCATGGGCACGAACACCGTCCTTCGCCTGCGCCGCAGCGCCGCGCAATTGCACGCGCTCGCGCAGGTCGAACGCGAGATTCGCGCCGCCGACTGCATGGGCCGCTGCCGCTATCTGCGCGACTATGCGGAGTCGTTCCGTACCTACGGATCGGTTCTCACGCGCGCGGCACTGCACCAGCGCATCGCGGCCTCCGATATCGTGCTCATCGGCGATTACCATGCGTTGCCCGCTTCCCAGCACTTCGTCACCGAGTTGGTGAAAGAGATGACGCGGGAAACATCGCGCCCGGTCGTGCTCGGACTGGAGGCCGTTTTCGCTCGCCACCAGAACGTGCTCGACGAGTGGATGGCCCGCGAGATCTCCGAGAACGAATTGCGCGAGCGCATCCGCTTCGACCTTGATTGGGGCTACGCGTGGGAATCGTATCGCGAACTCCTGACCGTCGCGCGCGCACACGCCGCCCGCGTGTACGGCATCGACTGCATGCCGCGCACCGACATGCGCCGCATCGCCGCCCGCGACCGCCACGCCGCCAGCAAGATCCTGGAAATCCGCGCCCAGAACCCGGATGCGCTGGTCCTCGTGCTGTTCGGCGAATCGCATCTCGCCCCGAACCACCTCCCGGCAATGCTGCGGCAGGCGGAAACGCCGGGCCGCATTCTGACCGTTCTCCAGAATGTCGACATGCTGTACTGGCAGGCCGCCGGCGAGAATTGTGATCGCGTTCCGGCCGTGGAAGTCTCCGACGACGTGGTGTGCGCCTTCACCGCCACGCCGCTCGACAAGTACGAAAGCTACCGGCTCTGTATCGACCGCTGGCGCCGGATCGGCGCTGCCTCGCCCGACATCGCCCCCAGCGTCTACAACCTCATCGACGCCCTGCTGCGCTTCCTCAACATCGACAAGTATTCGCCGACGAACCGCACGCAACCGAAGTTCCTCGTCGACATGCTCCCGGAGGTCTGGTGCCGGACTTCGCCCGAGCAACTCCAGCGCCTGTTGGAGCGTAAGGGGCTGAACGATTTCGAGGTGAGGCGCATCCTCAACCGCGTGGAAACGAACGGCGCGTGTCATGTGGCGTCGGTAAACGCCATCTTCGCGACGACCTTTGGCGTGGAGCGCGGGGCAGAAGAGGCGGCACGCTTTGTGCATCACGCATGCCAGGGGACCCTTGGCCGTCGCGCCGGATCGCCGGAACGCCTGACAGCGGAAGACGACTTCTACGCCACCGTTCTCACCGAGGCGCTCGCCTACTTCGGTTCGCGCGTGCTCTGTCCGACACGGCCGTCGGTGCGCGAAGCCGATCTGTACCCGCTTTATGCGCAGCCGCGCGAGGAGATCGAAGGCCAGACCATCTATAGCTACCGCGAGTACATGGAGATGATCGACTTCCTCGTCCTGCACAAGGACTACGAGGCCTACCTCCATCGTTACCGCGGAATGCCCGAACTCCTTCGCCAGGGCGTGCTTTTTGCAGGCGCCAAGCGCGAGTTCGTGACCTCGTGGCTGGGACAGATGCTGGGGACACAACTCTACGAGGCATATCTGAACGGACGGGTCGCAAAGCGCTTTCTACGATCGCTTTTTATGCGACCTCTGCACCGGGCCGGAACCGCGCGCACGGCGTACTTTGCGACCGTGCGCCGGGCGACGAAGATCACTCGCCGCCCCTCGTAGCCTTCGCTACTTCGCGTTTCCTGCCGCCGTTCTCGCGCGTGATTTCTTGCGACCGCCGGAGCTGTCCAGCTTCTTCAAATCGCCAAACACGCGCGCGAATATCTTGTCCACGTTGCGCAACTGGCGCCTCAGGTCGAACGCCCGCTCGATCTGCTTGGGCGGCACTCGCCCCGAGATATCGGGATCGCTAAGGATGAGCTCGCGGAAGTTCAGTCCCTCCTGCCAGGCGCGCATGGCGTTTCGTTGCACGATCCGGTAGGCGTCCTCGCGCGCAACACCATTTTCGACCAGGTCCAGCAGCAATTGCCCGCTGAACACGAGGCCGCCGGTACTGTCGAGATTGGCCTGCATGCGTTTGGGGTAGACGAACATTTTTTCCAGCAGCGTCGCCGTTTTGTCGAGCAGGTAGTCGGCGAGGATGGTCGAGTCCGGCAGGATTACCCGCTCGACCGATGAATGCGAGATATCGCGCTCGTGCCATAGCGCCACGTTCTCGAACGCGGCTTGCGCGTTGCCGCGCACGACCCTCGCCAGCCCGCTGATCTGCTCCAGCGTCACCGGATTGCGCTTGTGCGGCATCGCCGACGAGCCTTTCTGTTTCTCGCTGAAGAACTCCTCCGCCTCCCGGACCTCGGTCCGTTGCAGGTGCCGGATCTCGACCGCGATCTTGTCCAGCGTCGAGCAGAGCACCGCCAGTGTGGCGACATAACTCGCGTGCCGGTCGCGCGAGATGACCTGGGTGGTGATGGGGTCCACGCGCAGTCCCAGTCGCGCGCAGATCGCCTCCTCATACTCCGGCTCGAGGTGGGCGAAATTGCCGACCGCCCCGGAGAACTTTCCCACTCGCAGGTCCTCGGCCGCGGCGGCGAAACGCTCGCGGTTGCGCGTCATTTCGGCGTACCAGTTGGCGAGTTTCAGGCCGAAGGTGATGGGCTCGGCATGAATGCCGTGCGTGCGGCCGATCTGCGGCGTGTCTTTGAACTCGAAGGCGCGGCGGCGCAGCACTTCGCGCAGGCGTTCGATGCCGGCCATGATCAACGAGGATGCCGCCTTGATCTGGAGCGCCTGTGCCGTGTCTACGACGTCGTTCGACGTCAGCCCGTAATGTAGCCATCGCGACTCGGGGCCGACCTTCTCCGCCACCGCGGTGGTGAAGGCGATCACATCGTGTTTCACCTCGGCCTCGATCTGGTGAATACGGGCGACCTCGAAATCCCCTTTGCGGCGGATGGCGCGGGCGGCAGAGCGCGGGACGATGCCCGCGTCGGCCAGGGTCTCGGTGGCCGCGATCTCGACGGCCAGCCACTGCCGGAACTTATTCTCGTCGCTCCAGATGTGTCCCATCTCCGGGCGGGTATAGCGGGCGATCACGCAGGCATCCTCCTTGAAAGCGACTCATTGTAAATGGCGGCGCCTGAAACCGGGGTTGTCGCCGAAAAAGAGAACGCCACCCCGGGCCCGGCGTCATCATCCCACCTTTAGGGTGATTGACACCCGGAAGCCTCCCGGTTAGAGTACGTCCGGCGGTCGGAAATTGTGTCCTGACCCGAGGTATTTGTGACGCGAAGAGTGGTCCTGTTGATGGCGCTGGTAGCGGCCGTTGGATTCGGCTTCGGCTGGATCACGGAGGACCTGTGCTGTCTCGGGGGCTCCTACGCGGACGATCCCAACAGTCCGATTGTCGCCGCCGAGTTCGCTCTTCCTTCGCACTTGCAGGCCGCGCCAAAAGCGGTGTTGCCGACCGTCGCGCTTGACCCTGACGCGGTCCACGACACTCGTGTCGGAACTTCGAAGGTAGCTCCCGCGACGGAATCTTCCGGACTGTCTTCCCTCCAGAATCCACGAAGGTGCTGATAAGGCCGAGCTTCCCGCCGGCCGTGTCAGCGCCAAAATTTATATCGTGATACGATTCTGAGGTGAGCCGATGAGCCCACGCGTTACGAGTGGCCAACCCAATTACCGGGCCATGGCCGAATTCCGTTACCAGATCCGCCGCTTTCTCAGGTTCAGCGAGCACGCGGCACGCGAAGCAGGCCTGGAACCGCAGCAGTACCAGTTAATGCTTGCCGTCAAGGGACTGCCCAACGGCGACAAGCCCCGTATCGGCGACATCGCCGAGCGGCTGCAGATCCAGCACCACAGCACGGTCGAACTGGTGGACCGGCTGAGCAAGCGTTCCCTGGTGCGCCGCCGGCGCAGCGACAACGATCGCCGCGAAGTCATGCTGGAGCTGACGCCCAAGGGCGAACGGCTCTTGCAGGAACTGGCGCTGCACCACCGCAACGAGATCCGGGAGATGGGGCCGGAGCTGGTCACGTCGTTGAAGAAGGTCCTGCGCGACTCCGAGATGGAAATGGAGGGCCCGCCCAGGAAAGCACGGCCGAGAGGAACACGAGCAGGATGACAGAACCCTTCAAGGGCCCACAGCTGCATTCAGGCAAGGCTTCAACGAAGTCCGACGGCGACGAGGCCACCGCGCAGAGCGGGGCCGTCGCCGGACTCGTTGAGGGCCCGACTTTCACCGCGCACCGCTTCCGCATGCTGCTGGTTTCGCTGCTTGCCGGATTTATCGGCGGGCTGGCCGGCATCATCGCCTATCTCCTCTATAACCTGATCGGCCTGTTCACGAACCTGGCCTTCTATCACCGCTGGTCTTTTCATTTCGTCAGTCCAATGGACACGCCGTTCGGCCCGTGGATCATCGTCATCCCCGTGATTGGCGGCGTGATCGTCGGCATCATGGCGAAGTATGGCTCGCGCAAGATACGCGGCCACGGCATCCCCGAAGCTATGGAAGCCGTGCTCCTCAGCCGCAGCCGCATTGAGCCGAAGGTCGCCATCTTGAAGCCGATCTCGGCGGCGATCGCCATCGGCACCGGCGGCCCGTTCGGCGCGGAAGGCCCGATCATCCAGACGGGCGGCAGCGTCGGTTCGCTCATCGGCCAGGTGTTCCACACCACCGCCGCCGAACGCAAAGTGCTGCTGGCGTGCGGCGCCGCGGCAGGTATGGCGGCGACGTTCAACACGCCCATTGCCGCCGTAGTCCTGGCGATTGAACTGCTGCTCTTTGAATTCAAGTCGCGCTCCTTCATCCCGCTGGTGATCGCCAGCACCATCGCGACCAGTGTCCACATGGTGCTGATGGGGCCGGGGCAGATGTTCAAGGTCGCGCGCGTGGATTTCGGGATCCCACACGCGCTGCCTTGGTACGTTCTGCTGGGATTGTTGTGCGGCATAGCGGCGGTTGGGTTCAGCAACCTGCTCTATTGGGTCGAAGACCAGTTCGAGAAGCTGCCCATCGACGACATGTGGTGGCCCGCGATCGGCGCGCTCGGGCTGGGTATCATCGGTTACTTCGTTCCGCGCGTGCTCGGCGTCGGCTACGACACCATCTCCGCCATCCTGAACAACAGTCTGCCGTTGAAGATCCTTGTGCTCGTGATGGTCTTCAAGGCGCTGGCGCTGGTGGTTTCACTCGGATCCGGCACATCGGGTGGATTACTGGCGCCGATGTTCATGTCGAGCGCGGCGATGGGCGGCGCCTTCGCCATCCTGTTGAACTCCGCGGCAGGAACGAACCTCTCGCCGGGCGCCTTCGCACTGGTTGCGATGGGCGCCGTGTTTGGCGCCGCCTCGCGCGCGACCTTCACGTTCATCATCTTCGCTTTCGAGATCACGCAGGACTACAACTCCGTCCTGCCGCTGATGCTCGTGTGCGTGATCGCCGACGGCGTAGCGATGATGTTCACTAAGACCTCGATCATGACCGAGAAACTCGCGCGCCGTGGTCTCCACATCCACCAGGACTACGAGCCCGACGTGCTCCAGCAGTACCGGGTGCAGGACACGATGTCCACGGACCTGACCACCATCCCCGGCGATTCCAACGTGAGCGAACTGGCCGCGAAAATGGCGGGCGGGAACACCCTCAAGCACCTCGCATTGCCCGTGGTCGACTACGAAGGCCGCCTCACCGGCATTATTACCCGCGGCGACGTGCTGCGCGCGCTGGAACTCGATCCTGCCGGAAATATGAGCGTGCGCGATGCCGGCAGCAAGACGCTGGTCGTCACTTACCCCGACGAACTTCTCTACGAGGCTGCGGAGAAGATGCTGCGCAACAACGTCGGCCGCCTGCCCGTGGTGTCGCGTACCGATGAGCACAGACTCGTCGGATATCTCGGACGCAGCGGGATCATGGCGGCGCGGCTTAAGCGCTTGCAGGACGAGCACGTGCGCGAACCGGGGTGGCTCAAGCGTTTCGCGCGCTAGTCGTTATCACCATCATCAGGAATGGGCTCGGACGACGCGATGGTTCCGTCGTTCTGCGCGGCCGCTGGGTTGTTGCGATGTGACTGCTGTTTGAACAGCAGCGGCTTCAGCGCCTCCACCGACACACCCAGCGTGCCTCCGGCGAAACCGTCGATATAAGCCGCATTCACGCCGATCACCTGCCCGCGCGAATTGAAGACCGGGCCGCCGCTACCGCCCTGCGCCGTGGGCGCGTCGTAGACTAGCTTGTCTTCCACGACGTCCCCCAGATGCCCATACGTCGCCGACGGGCGGATCAGGTAGTGCTGCGCCAGGTCGTTCGCGATATCGAAGGTCTCGTGCGAGTAGGCGAGCCGCTTGTACACCTTGTGTGGCGACTTCGCCAGCATCGCGGTCACGCCCATCGGATAACCGACCACCACGACAGCCTCTCCCGGAACCGCGGGATGTGCCGCCAGAGGCAGCGGCCGCAGGTTCGCCGTGTCCGCCGAGGTCGCGAAGTGCGCGATGGCGAGGTCATGCGTATGCGAGACGTTTACGTCGGTCAGTTCGATCTCTTTGACGCGGTCCGGGAAGAACGCGACCAGCTTTTCCAGCTTCGGCGTGTATCCGCGCGCGATTTGCGCCTCGTCCTCGTCATCGTCGAACCACGGCTGGACGACGTGGCGGTTCGTCGCGATCACGCCGTTCGCCACCACGAAGCCGCTTCCCGAAACCCTCGTACGCAGCGGTCTCAGCAACCCGTGTCCGGCGGGCGGATTCAGCGAATAAAGCGCATAGATGTAGCAGATGGAGGAGCGATGCCGAGCCACGACTACCGCCGGCATGGATTGCTCTTGCGAAAGCCGGCTGACCTCGGCGGACAGCCGCGTAAGCATCTCGTTCGTCTGGCGGGAGCGGACGGAGTTGTGATGGATGGCTGCGCTGCCTGCGAGCAGCATCGCGGCCATTACTGTCGCGGGCAGCAACCGCTGTCCGCAGCGCGCGATCGATCGGACTGATTTCAATCGGCCCCGGGCATTCGGCGGCGGCATGCCCCACGTCAGGCCCGCCGCTTAATAGTGCCTGATTACTTGGTTTCCCAACCCGGTTCGGAAGATGCCCGGCATCATACCTTCTGGTAACGAGCGTAATACCAAAAAAATGGTCCGCCGATATATCTCGCCGGCGGAATAAACAACGTTACTAAGCTTCTTCGGCTACGCCCAGCAGTTTGCTCATCTCCTCGTACAGGAAGCCTTCACCCGGACGATACGGCTGTACCCACGTGCCGTTGATGACGAACTGCGGGATGGCGCGCTTACCCGTGCGCTCGATGACCTCTTGCGCGGCACCAGGCACTTTCTCGATATCGATTTCGCGATACGAGAGGTTGTGTTTGGCCAGGAAGCGCTTGGCTTCACGGCAATCCGGACACCAGTTGGACGAATAAACTAGGATTTCCATTGTTTTGAGGGCCTACTAAGTAGATGAAGAAATGGCCCAGAAGTCGCAGAAAACCCGGTCTACTCAGAGAACATCGGCGTCTCGCCGGTCACCACGCACTCAACCTGTCATCCCGAGCGGAGGCGGGCCGAGTTTGCCCGCCGGAGTCGAGGGACCTCTTGTTTTCGTAGCACCGGCGTCCCGCCGGTCAGGGGTGACGGAACATCGGCGTCTCGCCGGTCGGGGGTGACGGAACGGGTGGGGATTTCTCACCCACCGATCAGCAATCGAAAATCAAAAATCAAAAATCAAAAATCAACAATGGGAAACTCGGGGACAGGTCCCCGAATTTCCCGAATTTCTCCGAAGATGACTAAGGAGCTACTGCCATGAAGAACCCGATCACCCCCGAGGGCGCTGCTTCAGCGCAGAACCCGCTGCCGCCTGTGCCCACCACGAAGATCCTGGCGATCTC
>CAZLJE010000049.1:0-29019 GCA_964559835.1 uncultured Terriglobales bacterium | reverse complement strand
GAATCTGCGGGGTGGAGCAGTCCGGTAGCTCGTTGGGCTCATAACCCAAAGGTCGTAGGTTCAAATCCTACCCCCGCAACCAAAGATTTCAATCAGTTAGGGCGCTCGCGATGAGCGCCCTTTCGATTTTGTCGGTGAATTGCACGTGTCCGCTTCACGCCGCGCTCGGAAAGGCGACCGTACTCAGCAGAGCGTTCGCTTCCTGGCGCGAATCCAGTCTCGTATGCTGCGCCACGATCGGTACATCCGACCGGATCACGCTGGAATAATCGGTGTCGCGCGGTATCGGGGCGGGGTCGCACAAATCGTTGAAGCGCACGTGACGCGTGCGTCGCCCGGGCACAGTCACTCGATACGGGCCGATCGGATCGCGGTCGGAAAAATAGATGGTGATCTCCACGTGCGCGTCTTCGTCACCCGCGTTGAGGATGCAAACGGTCTCGTGGCTCGTCATTTGCGGTTGCGGTCCGTGGCTCTCGCCTGGAATGTAGCCATCGGCGATGACCCACTCCCTCACCCCAATCGCTTTCGACGACATAGTTCCTCCCTATCGCTTGAACGCGAGCTTCCAGATGGCGGCGGCGGCCAGCACCATCCCACCGAGCGTAGCCAGTGTTCGATTTCGCGAGCGACGCAACGTAGCCGCGCGTTCTTTTACGAGCCTGGACTCGGGGTAGATCCCATCCGGGCCGTACGGTCCGTCGTGCATCGCCATGTGCATAACTTCGGCCAGGTGCAGCGCGTGACGGTTCGTCTGCTGCAATACCTGTTCGCGACAACTGAAACCGTCGGCCATCACGATGGTCCGCAGACCGGCTTTCCGCACTTCGGGCAGCAGCACGCGTTCGCCGACCGCAATCGATACCTCATACTTATCTTTCTCGTAGCCGAATGAGCCGGCCATGCCGCAGCAGCCGGAGTTCAGTTCGTCGTAGTCGACGCCCATCTTATCGAGCACCGACCTTTCGTCCTTCGTCTTCATGATCGCCTTGTGATGGCAATGACCGTGCAAAATAGCTTTGCGCTTGAGCTGCGGCGCGCGATAGTCGTTGGCTTTCTTGTCCAGGAATTCGGACAGTAAGAAGGTTTGCTGCATCAATCGGTGCGCGTCGTCCCTTTCCGGCATCAGCCCATTCAGTTCGTCGCGGAACACGCTCGCGCAACTCGGCTCCAGAACGACGATCGGAGTCCCCGCGGAAATGTCCACTGCGAAGCCGCTGACGATGCGATCGAGATACTTCTTCGCTTCGTCGAGGAACCCGTAGTCATACAGCGGACGCCCGCAGCAGAAGTGCTTCTGCGGAACGTCGACCTGATAGCCAGCGTCTTCCAACACCGCGACCGCCGCGCGTGCGGTTTCAGGGAAGAAGTGGTTGTTGAAGGTGTCGGGCCAGAGAATAACCTTCGGCTTTCCCTGGTTTCTCAGACCACGGTTCCGGAACCAACTCTGGAACGTTTCCGGCGCGAACTCCGGTATCCGACGCTGCAACGGCATTCCCGCAGCGATCTTCGCCAGCCGGCTTAACCCTGGCGTTTGCGTGATGAGGTTCACCAGTCCGGGCCAGAGCGACGCAAGTCGCGCCCACTGGTCGATCATGCCGAATGCGTAAGCGTGTCGCGGACGCAGCTTCCCGTCCCAGTAGTGCGAGAGGAATTCGGCCTTATAGGTCGCAATATCGACGTTGACCGGACAGTCGCCCTTGCAGCCCTTGCACGAGAGGCAAAGGTCGAGCGACTCCTTCACTGCGTCGTCGTGCCAGCCGTCGCGGATCGGATTGCCCTGGAGCATCTCCCAGAGCATGTGCGCGCGGCCGCGAGTAGTGTGCTTCTCCTCTCGGGTGACCATGTAGCTCGGACACATGGTCTGGTTCTTGACTTCGCCCTCGTGCCTGCGACATTCGCCCACGCCGACGCACCGCAAAGCGGCATGCGCGAAGCTGCCATGATCATCGGGGAACTTGAAGTGCGTTTCTGGCTTCCAAGGGCGATAGTCAGGCCCAAGCCGCAGGTTCTGGTCCACGCGATACGGATTGACGACCTTCCCCGGATTCATCTTCCATTGTGGGTCCCACAATGTCTTGTATTCGCGGAACGCTTCGAGCAGTTCCGGACCGAACATCTTGCCGAGGAATTCGGCCTTCGATTGTCCATCGCCATGTTCGCCGGAGAGCGATCCGCCGTATTGCGTGACCAGTGTGCTCGCGTCGTCGAGGAAGGAGCGGAAATTGCGCACGCCCTTCGGATTCTCCAGGTCGAAGCTGATGCGAGTGTGGACGCAGCCCTGGCCGAAGTGGCCATAGAGGGCGCCTATGTAACCGTGCTTCTCGTACAGCTTACAGAGGTCGCGCAGGTAATTGCCGAGCCTGTCGGGAGCGACCGCGGAATCCTCCCAGCCTTCCCACGTGACCGGCTCGCCGGGCACGAATGCAGTCGCGCCGAGGCCGGACTCGCGCGTCTTCCAGACGTGTTCTTCTTCAGTCGCATCGTCGTAAAGCTTCATGTTGGGAGCGTTCGGCTTGCGCTTGAGCGCCTCCATCAGATCCTTCGCGTGCTGGTCGGATTCTTCGCGGGTCTCGCCGCCGAACTGGACCAGCAGCCAGCCTTTGCCCTCGGGCAGCAGTTCCAGGTATTCGCGGTGAAGGCCCTTCTTCTTCATGTTCTCGACCAGCAGGTTGTCCATGGCTTCGAGCCCGATCGGATTGAACGGCAGGATGTCGGGAACGTGATCGGCAGCGCTGTAGATGTCCGGGTATCCGAGCACGACCAGCGACTGCTCTTTGGGCCAGTGCACGAGGTTGAGTGTCGCCTCCAGGATCGTGACCAACGTGCCTTCCGAGCCGACGAGCGCGCGCCCCAGGTTGAACCGGCCATCTTCGCCTGGAAGAAGTTCGTCGAGGTTGTAACCCGAAACGCGCCGCGGGATGTTGGGATAGCGCTCGCGGATGAGATCGGCGTAGCGCATGCGCAGGCGTTTGATGCCCGCGAAAATCTCGCCCTTACGTCCACTCCCGCGGATCCCGGCATCGAGATCTGCGTCCGTCATCCAGCCGGCGTTGAGGATGAGGCCATCATAGGTAGCCACCTCGATCGAGCAGGTGTTGTTGACCGTCTTACCGGCCATTTGGGCGTGGATACCACAGGAGTTGTTGCCCAGCATGCCGCCGAGCGTGCAGTGATTGTGCGTAGCTGGATCCGGACCGAAAGTCAGGTTCTGCTTCTTCGCGGGATTGCGCAGGTCATCCAGGACGGTGCCGGGCTGAACACGAGCAAGCTTTTTCGTGGAGTCGATCTCCAGGACACGGTTCATGTACTTGGAGAAATCCATAACAACCGCGATATTGCAGCACTGTCCTGCCAGGCTGGTTCCGCCGCCGCGCGACAACAACGGCGCGCCGTGCTCGCGACACGCGCGGATGACCTGGAGCACGTCTTCCTTGCTCTTGGGCAGCACTACGCCGATCGGCACTTGACGGTAGTTGCTGCCGTCGGTGGCGTAGAGCGCGCGGCTGCCGTGGTCAAAGCGCACTTCACCTTCGATACCTCGGCGCAGCTCGGCGGCAAGCGAGCGTGCCTGCTCACCTTGAATGGCGATCTCCTTCTGGTGCGTTGCTGTCACGGGCGACGGGACAGAGATTTTCGTCAGGCTCACCGGGCCTCCTTCAGGCGGCGAAGCGCCGGGCATCGGCGACTTTTAAAGTCAAGCCGATGCCCGGACGTGACAAGTCGGGACGGAGTTCCCCGTTCACCGGTTCAGGCACTCCGTCGAAGAGCATGTGCTCGATACGAACATGGTCGTGAAAGTATTCAAGGTGTCGCAGCGGCGTCGCGGCACAACCGGCGTGCATGTGCAGAGCGGGCGCCGTGTGGGCCGAGAGCGGCATGCAGTGCGCCTGGCATAAGGCGGCGACTTGCATGAATCCCGTGATGCCGGCGCATCGAGTGGCGTCGGCCTGCAGCACGTCGACGGCTTCCGCGTCCAGCATGCGGCGGAAGTACGGAAGATCGTAGCCGTATTCACCGGCGGCGATCTCCATTCCCGCAGGTGCGCGATCGCGCAGGAGGTGCAGACCTTCCAGATCGTCGGACGAGACCGGCTCCTCGAACCATGTGACATTCAATCCCGCAAAGCGCTCGGCCATTTCGAGAGCTTGCTTGCGGCTGTACGCGCCGTTGGCGTCCACGAAGAGTTCGGCGTCAGGCCCGATCGCCCGGCGCGCGGCTCGGACGCGATCAAAGTCCTCGGCAGGATGAGTGCCGATCTTCATCTTCACCCGCGGCATGCCTTGCTCGACCCAGCCCGCGAGTTGCCGCTGAAGCTGGTCGATTGAATAAGTGGTAAACCCGCCGCTACCGTACAGAGGCACACCCGCACGCACCTGGCCCAGGACCGTGACCAGGGGCGATCCGAGTAGGTTGGCTTTCAAATCCCAGAGCGCGGCATCGACAGCGGCGATCGCCGTCGAGCAGATGCCGGGGCGTCCGAGATTGCGGATGCGGCGGACCATGGCGTTCCAAGCCGCCGGCGGCGACATCGCGTCGGTACGTACGACTTCCATCCGCAACAAACCGTCGATCAGTTTGGCAGTCGCCAGATCGGCGTACGTGTACCCGATGCCGTGTTCGCCGCCGGCAGTTACGTCCACGATGACGATGGTCGTCTTGTCCCACTCCAGCGTGCCGTCCGCTTCCGGGGAGCTGGTCGGAATGGTGAAGGCGCTGACCTGCAACGCCTCTACGGGGACGCCTTTGCCGTACAAGTCGACCATTTCGGGGAGGGCCTGCCTCTCTTTCCTACTGATGTTCGTTGCAGCAGTTAGGTAGTCTGAGAACGTCAGGTTCTGCTACAAAATCAACACCTCGTAGTGCGATGTAAAGGTCGGGCGAACTTCGCAGGCTGTGCAACTTGGATGTCAGGTCCTGCCATCATTGCTGAAAGGGGCAGCCTCGCGGCAAATGCACGACGGCGCCGTCAAACGCGGTATTGGGCCGCGTCAGCATTGGTTGCAAGAATATGAGTCTGACTGGACGAACACATCAATGGCTGGCGAAGATCGACCCGCGGCCGCGGACGATCTACTGCAGCCAGGGCCGAGCGGTGCTGGCTACGGACGTCGATGGAGTGATCACCGGAGAACCTCACCACGGACTTTTCGTCGGCGAGACTCGCATGCTCTCGCGTTACCAGTACCTGCTGAACGGAAACAAGCCGCAGCCGGTCGCGATCTGTAACGTCGAGCAGCACTCATTCCTCGGCTACTACGTGGCGGTACCGCCGGACCTGAAGTGGAAGAAAGACACTGGGTCAGGCCAGATGCAGCCCGTGTCGGAAGAAACCATCGAATTGAGAATCTCCCGATTCGTGGGCTACGGAGTCCACGAAGACATCGACATCAAAGATTTCACGCTTACGCCGAGCCGGTTCACGTTCGAGATCGAAGTCGATGCCGATTTTGCCGACCAGGCGGAGCAGGACGGCCGCAAGCAGCATGGCAAGCTCACGCGACGCTGGCGGAAGCTGACCCGAGGTTCGGGCGAACTGGTATTCGACTACAAAGCAAGGCACCGGTATTCCCACCAGGGCAATCGGGGAGTGGCGCACCTGCACCGCGGGATCATCATCCGGGTGCGCAATGCGGATTCACCGTGCAGCTTCCAGAACGGCCGCTTGCAGTTCCAGGTGAAGCTGGAGCCGCACGGATCGTGGCACGCGTGCGTGGACTTCATTCCCGTCTTTGAGGGCGAGGAAATGCCTCCCCTTTATGGCTGCCACGAGTTCTTCGGCAGTCGCAACGAACTCGATCGACGGCGGCAGATCTTCCTGGATGAATCGTCATTCTTTGAGACAGACGAGGAGAACACGCTCGGAAGCGTGGTCACGGCGACTCTGAATCAGTCCAAGCTGGACCTCGCGGCCTTGCGCTTGCCCGACATGGACCACGGAGAGCGGGGCTGGGTCGCGGCCGCCGGCCTGCCAATCTATATCGCGTTGTTTGGCCGCGACACGCTAACCTCGAGTTGGCAAGCCGCCATGGCATCCCCGGCGATGATGCAGGGGACGCTGGAAGAACTGCCAAAATGGCAGGGGACGGTCATCAACGACTGGCGCGACGAACAGCCTGGACGCATGCTGCATGAGGCGCACACTGGACCGCTAGCGTCGCTCTGTTTCAATCCGCGCACACGGTACTACGGGGCCGCGACGACATCATCCTTCTATCCGGTTGTGTTGTCCGAGCTGTGGCATTGGACGGGGGACAAGGATCTGGTGCGCCCGTTGATCGAACCAGCGCTTCGCGGGCTCGCCTGGAAAGACAACTACACCGATCTGTATGGAGACGGCTTCTACAGTTACCAGAGTCACTCGGTGCAGGGGAATAAGAACCAGGGATGGAAAGACTCGGGCGACGCTATCGTCTACGAGGATGGCTCGGAGGTGGATACGCCGATCTCAACGTGCGAAGAACAAGCCTTCGTGTACGTCGCCAAACTCCGCATGGCGGAGTTGCTCTGGTTTATGGGCGACTACGACCAGGCTGCTCGCCTGCACGAGCAGGCGATCGAACTAAAGAAGCGCTTCGTCGACCGCTTCTGGATGCCGGAGAAAAACTTCTTCGCGCTCGGATTGGGCCCGAAGCGGCGGCAGATCAGGTCGATCAGCTCCAATCCCGGACATCTGCTGGCGTGCGGGATTGTCCACATGGAACAGGCCAAACCGGTCGCGCAACGGCTGCTGGCAAAAGACATGTTCAGCGGGTGGGGCGTGCGCACGCTATCCGCGGACCATCCTGCCTTCGATCCGTACAGTTATCATCGGGGCGCGGTATGGCCGGTCGAACACGGCAGCTTCGCCATGGGCATGATGCGATACGGCCTCATCGACGAGTTGCACACCATCGCGCGCGGCATCTTTGAGGCGGCGACGCTCTTCGATTACTATCGGCTGCCCGAGTGCTTCAGCGGACACCAGCGCGACGAGGAACATCCCTTTCCAGCGCTTTATCCAAAGACGAACTGGCCGCAGGCGTGGTCGGCGTCGAGCGTGTTCTCGATCATGCAAGCGATCCTGGGCGTGTACCCGTTCGCGGCGACGAACATGTTGCTGCTCGATCCGCACCTGCCCGAGTGGTTGCCGGAGATCACGATCCGCAACCTGCACGTCGGGAAAGCGGTAACCAGCATCCGCTTCTATCGCAAGGAAAGAGAAACGCATTTTGACGTGGTCGAGAAACGCGGCAAGCTGCACGTCCTGCGTCAGCCGAGCCCGTGGTCATTGACTGCCGGACTTGGCGAACGGCTGAAAGACGTGATGGAGAGCCTGGTCGCCTAGGCTGCAAATTCCTCCAGACTTTCGATTGCCTGGGAGCGGCGCGTGCCCGCGAATACGGCGGTCGCAATTCCGATTCCAGCCAGAGTAAGCCAGCGAAGATTCGTACGCAGCCAGAGTTCCTCGCTTCGCGAGTTCGCACGCGAATCGAAACGGCCGTGAGCACCGTGGTCGCCGGGCAGAGGCTTCCATAAATTGTCGCGGCGGCTGGGTGAGACAGGTTCATCCGTCTGCTGCGAGTCATAGCCGTTGTGGCCCAGATAGCGATCCAGCAGTCCTGGAGCAAGCTTATTGCCAACGATTGCCTCGACGGTCGGTCCTCCGACCCAGAGTTCGCGCGGATGGTGCTTGGCGGCGTAGACGACCGCGCGTGCGCCGACCTCCGGCTGGAAGATCGGCGGCACCGGTTGCGGCTCACGCGGGAGGCGTGACTTGACCCAGTCGAACTGCGGCGTATTGAGCGCCGGCATCTGCACCATCGTCAGGTGGACCTTGCTCTTGTCGTGGATCAGCTCGCAGCGGAGCGAATCGGTGAATCCTGCAATGGCGTGCTTGGCGGCGCAGTAGGCCGATTGCAAAGGGATGCTGCGGTAGGCGAGCGCGGAACCGACCTGCACGATGACGCCGCGGTTGCGTCGGTGCATGCGGTGCAGCGCAGAAAGCGTTCCGTAAACCACTCCGAGGTACGTCACGTCCGTGACCCGCTGGTACTCCTCCGTTTGCATCTGCAATACCGGCGAGAAGACGGACACCATCGCGTTGTTCACCCAAACATCGATCGCGCCGAACTTGCTCTCGACTTTGGCAGCGGCGTCTTCGACCTGCTGCGCGTCCGCCACATCGACAGGGATCGCGAGCGCCTTGCCGCCGAGTTGTTGCACGTCGCGCACCGCGCCGCGGAGACCGTCGCGTCCGCGGGCGAGCAGTCCAACACAGGCTCCCTGTTTTGCGAATTCCTTAGCGATTGCCCTACCCAATCCCGCCGAAGCACCGGTAACGACGACAACTTTTCGTGTGGCCACGCTCCCCCCTTGTCCCGATTAGAACTCATCGGGGGATCCAGCGTTGTGTCGTGGTACGAGGGAAAAATCTATCCCGCAAGACCATCTCTCCGTCGAAATCGCACGGGTCTGGAGGCCGGATGCGACATCCTCGCAGCTTTGCGAGCCTCCGCAACCAAAGAATCTGCTGAAAATGCATCGGCGGTACTGTAGGTGCAGCGGTCACGGATGCCGGTCTGAAAACTGATTTAAGTTCGGAGTATAGAGGTGAAAGGCGTCTCGGTAGGGCTCTACCGGATAGCCCTTTGCCTTCCATGCATCCAATCCACCCTTGAGGAATTTAATGTCACAGAACTTCATAGCCAGAGCGTGGCGCACGATTTCTCGGGCCTTCTTCTTCTCGGGAGTCGTAAGGTAAATAACCGCTACCTTTTCCCTGGGGATCAGGGACGGGTTGTTGAGCAGGTCCTCTGGAGAAATCCTCTTCGCCCCGGGAATGATCTCGAGATCGGTCAACAAGTCGAGCGGCAGACGAACATCGAAAACAGGGATCTCTTGGTGGGAGGCCAACAACGCGTGCAGTGCCTCCGGTGTGATGGTGTGCTGCTCTAGTTCCCGATTTTCCCTCACATGCCGCATCCAAACGAAAATCAGCAGACCCAGCACTGCGGCGCAAACGGCACTCAACACGAGTAACATTTCCTCTTCTCCACTACTTTCCTGATATCAGCCGGGCTGACCACCTACAAGCCGTTCTACAGTGATTCGATTTCGCAGCGACAGACATCGCTGAAAAATTCTTTTAGCGAGGAGCGTCTAGTCGATCCTGCTGCTTCTGGGCGATTCAGGTACTTACAGTCGGCCTGCATTCCCTCGATGTGGAGGGAGGCTAATGCGCGCGAGATGGGGAAAGGCCCGCGTGCTGTGACGCTGGAGCGGTGTTGTCCCAGCGTAGCGCAAGATCGTGATAGAGAGCCCGCCGCAATGAATTCCGGGTGTTCGCATCGAGCTTTGCGGACTGATGCGTGATGTAGAAGACATCAATCGCCATCTGCCCCTCGGTATCGACCAATGCGATGTCTATGTTGCAGCCCTGAGCGGAGAGCGTCGAGGCGATGCAGTAGAGCAGCCCGGGTCTGTCCTGGGCGACGACTTCCAGCAATGTGCTGTGGGAAGAGCTATCGTTGTCGAAAGTGCAGCGGGTTTCTACCGTGACTTTGGCGGGCGAAACCTGACCCGTAATGATACGGCTTTCGATGGCCTGGGAAGCATCGGCGTCGCCGCTGATCACATCGATAAGGTTGCGCTCGAATCGCGCTTTCTCGGGTGGGTTCAACTCGATCGTGCGGAAACGATCGCGGAACGAAATGGTGTCGACGACGATTCCGGCACGACCGGTGAAAGCATTCGCCTTGACGATGTCCATGCTCCAGGCGGTAAGGACGCCGCAAAGCGTCGCGAACAATGACGGGCGGTCGCGCGTAACGAGCGTCAAGTCAACCAGGTTGTTCCTGTTTCTCAGGTTCACTTGTACAGAATGGCGGCCCAGCCTGGTGGCCATGGCAAAGTGCGTCGCGATCTGGTCGGCGGAATGTGCGCGCAAGTAACGTGGAGGCAGGTCCGCCAAAAAGTGGCACAGTTCGTTTTTGCGAGACGGCACCAGCGCACCCACCTCCGCGGCGCATGAACGCTGGAGATTGGTGTGTAACGAGTCGTCATCGGCGCTGCGGTCCAGATCGTTCGACGCCCCCATGTACAAATGCCAAAGGTTTTCCGCCTTCCACGAAGAGAGCGCGTTCGGGTTTACCGCACGGATGTCCGCATAAGTGAGCAGGCAGAGCATCTTGAGACGTTCGGAGGAGCCGACTTTTTGTGCGAGCGCGCGGATATTCTCGTAGTCAAAGATGTCGCGCCGCATGGCGGCCGACATTTCCAAATGATTCGCGATGAGAAAAAGCACCGTCTCACGCTGTTCGCTCGACAAGCCCAGCCGACCCAGCGTGGTTTCGGAGATGCGGATGCTTCCCTCGACGTGGCTCCGATCGGGAAGGCCCTTGCCGATATCGTGCAGCAACACCGCGAGGAAAAGAAGATCGGGCTGTTCGACAGCCTCGAGTATCGCCGCGTAACGCCGGTCCCAATCGGATTCCGCCGTCTTCAGGCGGTGCAGGCTTTCGATGGCGGCGAAGGAATGTTCGTCGACCGTGTAGCGATGGTAGAAGTCCCGAATGATCAGAGAGTCGATCAACCGGTATTCGGGAATGACCGTATCCAGAATCCCTACGGCGTGCATGTCGCGCAAGGCGTCGGCTGCGTGCGGCGCAAGCAGGACGTTGCGTAGATGCATCCAGAGTTCCGTGCCGGCGGGAAAGCTGAGTGACGGAAGTGCCTGTTCGATTCGGGATTGGGTGTCGGCCGCCAGTTTGAACCCGTGATGAGCGATGAATTCGAACATCCGTAACACAAGTTCCGGATCGCGGGCGGCGCTGGACTCCTGCAGGTACACACGCCCGCCCACGACCGAGAAATCCTGGTTGGAGACGCGAGAGCGCCAACTTAGGAACTGCCGGTAAAGCGACGAGCGCGCGGCGGCGATCTCATCGAGAAGCTGATTGACCCAGCGGCTGATCGGACGCGCGTGACGGAAATAGTTGCGCGTCCATTCGGCCGTGTTGTCACAAGGATGACCATCCAGACCGATTCCCCTGGCCGCAGCCGCATCCTGCGCTTCCCATGTCAGGACGTTGTCGTCACGACCATGTAAGAAGTGAAGGAAGGAGCGCGTCGACATCAGAAAGGCGACTGCCGCCTGCTGCTCCTTGCGCACACTGACCTCCGCCGGTAAGCTGCCTCCTTTTTCGACGGAGAGGAGCATCGCCACCAGGCAGGCAACATGAAAGTCCCGCAGACCACCAGGGCATTCCTTCACGTTCGGCTCGAGGTGAAAGACCGTGTTGCCATACTTGGCATGCCGCTGGCGCGTCACCTCAACAATCGTTTCCACGAGTGCGGACCAGTTGCGGCGGACCACCCTGGGGACTGTTTCATCGTACAACTCGCGAAAAAGCCGGGTGTCGCCGGCGAGGTAGCGACATTCCAACAAGGACAGCGTAAGTTCCACGTTGTTGGCATCGAACTCTGAGCAGCCGGAGAGCGTGCGTACGGTCGGAGCGACGCGTAGGCCGAGGTCCCACATGTGCTGGCACATGAGCCCGATCGAATCCTTGGACCGGTTCAGCAGTCCGGGATCTTCGGAGAGAAAGAGCAGATCGATATCGGAATGGGGCAGCAGGGCGCCGCGCCCGTAGCCGCCTCGAGCGCCTAAACAGATTCCCGTTTGCATCGCCCGATCTTCGGCAGTAACTTCCTCCCACAACCGGATGACGATCTTATCGACCAGGGCGGAGCGTTGCGAGGCCACTGTCGCGCCGTCGGTAGTCGAATCGAACGCTTTTCGGATGCGGGACGATTCGCGGGTGTAGAGCGCGCGCAGACTGAGCGACGTCTCCATATCGGTCGTTACAGGGCCCCTGCTCCGCGGTCCTCGTTGCGGATGCGGATGGCCTCGTCGACTTTCGACAGAAATATTTTGCCGTCGCCGATCTTGCCGCTACGGGCGTGCTCAAGGATCGTCCGCACTGCTTTTTCCACCATTTCGTCGGCCAGGACGATCTCGATCTTCACCTTGGGAAGGAGATCGACACTGTACTCGCGGCCGCGATAGACCTCGGTGTGTCCCTTTTGTCGCCCGTGGCCTCGGACTTCGAGGACGGTCATGCCTTCCACTCCGATTTCGACCAGCGCGTCCTTCACCGCATCGAGTTTGGAAGGCTGGATCACTGCTTCCAGTTTCGTCATAGAAATCCGAATCCCTGCTTACAGCGCAGACGCCTCCCAGTAATAGCCCTCTTCTCCATGCTGCGTGAGGTCGAGGCCCTGGACTTCGTCTTCGGCGGGAACGCGTACGCCGATCACGACATCCACGAACTTCAAAATCAGGAGCGTGCCGACAATCGCGAGCGCCCACGCGATCGCGACTCCCACCAACTGATTGAGCATCTGGTGGAAATTGCCCTCGATAATGCCCAACGATACTGCGTTTCCATGCCCGTCCTGCAAAATCGGATTGATGAGCTTCGACGCGAATATGCCGGTAAGCAGCGCGCCGATAGTGCCGCCAGCGCCATGCACTCCGAAAGCGTCGAGGGAGTCGTCGTACCCGAACAGTGCCTTCACCTTCACTACCATCAAGTAGCACGCGATACCGGCGACAAGTCCAATGACCAGAGCCGGCATGGGCCCGACAAATCCTGACGCCGGAGTGATCGCGACCAGTCCTGCGACCGCACCCGAGATCGCCCCCAACGCACTCGGCCTGCCGTTGCGGATCCATTCGGCCGCGCCCCAGCCGATGGCAGCAGTGGCGGCCGCCAGATGCGTTGCAACGAACGCGCTGGTGGCGAGGCTCCCCGACGAAAGCGCACTGCCCGCGTTGAAGCCGAACCACCCCACCCACAACAGGCACGCCCCGATAAAGCTCAGAACGACGCTGTGCGGCGGCATCAACTCTTTCGGATATCCGATGCGTCTTCCCAGATATTGCGCGCACACCAGCGCCGACACTCCCGAGGTTATGTGAACAACCGTTCCACCGGCAAAATCCAGCGTCGGGAATCGTCCTCCGAGGGAGGCGTTCAGAATGCCACCTTTACCCCAGACCATGTGCGCCATGGGAGCGTAGACGAGTAAAGACCACAGCGTCATGAAGAGCGCCATGGCGCTGAACTTCATGCGCTCGGCGAAGGCGCCCGAGATCAACGCCGGCGTGATGATGGCAAACATGAGCTGGTAGATCATGAACGTCTGCTGCGGAATCGTAGCGGCATAATCCGGATCGGGTTGCGCGCCGACGCCGCGCAGGAACACATGCTGCAATCCGCCGAGAAAACCGTTGCCGGGTGCGAAGGCCAGGCTGTAGCCAATGATCGCCCACACCACGGTGACGATGGCCATCATGGCGAAGCTCTGCATCATGGTGGACAGGACGTTCTTCTTGCGGACCAATCCTCCATAGAACAGCGCCAGTCCGGGTCCGGTCATCATCAGCACCAGCGCGGCGCACATGAGCATCCAGGCGTTGTCCGCCGAACCTTTCGCTGCTGCGACCTGCTGCTCGAGCGCAGCCATCCGGTCCGCTTGCGATGCGACCGCAGCTTGCGCGAACAAATGAGAGCTGGCGAATAACAACACGAGGCCCAGAACCAGTTTCGGTGCAGCAATGCGCATAGTTACCCCAACGAATTTTCAGGGCGAACCGGAAGGCTGTAGTTCTTTTAGGCTGAAAGGAACCGGAATAGAAATTCAAAATTTTTATCGCGGTGATCAATGGGCCTTATGCGGCGTCAGCGGCGTGTCTGACTGAAACTGTCTTAGTGCTCTCGGAGAGCGCAATTCCCTTCACGAATCGACCTCGTCTCACATAAAATTTGAACGCCGTCATTCCGACCGGCGCACCGTCATGAGCATCTCCACACCCAGCCGTCGCGACGACCTCTCCGCACTGCGGATCGAGGATCATGCCCGTGGATCTCGCGTCTCGTGGGTCCGATGGGTCCCCATATTTCTACTTATCCTCATCGTGCTCGTGGGAGCCGGGTTCATGCTGCGGTCGCGGACGCCGGTGGTGGAACTGGCAACGGCGCACGCGGCCAAGGCCGGAGAACGCGCCACGCTGCTCCAGGCCAGCGGGTATGTCACGCCCCGCCGGCGAGCGACCATTGCCGCCAAGATCTCGGCGCCAATAAAAGAGCTCAATGTCGATGAAGGAAAGCGCGTGACCGAAGGAGAGGTGCTCGCGGTCCTGGATGAGGCGGATGCGCGCGTCCGCTTGAACGCCGCACTGGCCGACCGGGATGCGACTGCGGCTGCGCTCGCCGACCTTCGCGTTAACCTCGCGAATGCAGAAAGAGACCTCAGCCGCACGCAGGGCCTGAGGGAAGGCGGGGTGACCAGCCAGCAATCTCTGGACACGGCAAGAACTCTGGTGGACAGCTACCGGGCGCGAATCGCGGCCATGGAGCGGCAGGTGCAAGCCAACGAGAGCCGCATCCGGATGGCGCAACAGGACCTCGAGAATTGCGTGATACGGGCGCCATTTTCGGGCATCATCGTTTCCAAAGACGCGCAGATCGGCGAGATGGTCTCTCCTATGTCCGCCGGCGGAGGCTTTACCCGCACCGGCATCGCGACCATCGTCGACATGAACTCGATCGAGGTCGAGGTGGACGTCAACGAATCGTATATCGCACGCGTGAGGAACGGGCAGCCGGTGACTGCGGTGCTCGACGCGTATCCCGATTGGCAGATTCCGGCAAAAGTGCGGACCATCATTCCGACCGCGGACCGTCAGAAAGCGACGGTGAAGGTGCGCATCGCTTTCGATAAACTGGACCCGCGCATCCTGCCTGACATGGGTGTCAAAGTTTCGTTCCTCGACGACGAGGCCAAACCGGCAGCGGCTTCGACGCTAATGATTCCGAAAGCGGCGGTGCGGACCGTTGAAGGCGCGCAAGTCGTATACGTCTATCACAACGGGGTGGTGGAGCGGCGGGCTGTGCGTCTCGGCAGCGCGCGCGATACTGACCAGGAGATCATTGCCGGGGTCAACGACGGCGACCAGGTGGTCGTCAAAGGATTAGAAGGTTTGAAGGACGGAGAGAAGGTCGAAATCCGTCAGTAGCCCATCATTCTGACTTCTTCAATCTTCATTGGGGCGTGTATGGTCACAGTCAACGGCGAGAGTAACGGCAACAGCCTCATCCGCGTCCGCGGACTCGACAAGAAGTACACTCGCGGAGGCGAAGATATCCACGTGCTCCAGGAGCTCAACCTCGATGTCCAAAAGGGCGAGTTCATCGCCTTCATGGGACCGAGCGGCTCCGGCAAGACGACGCTGCTGAACCTGCTCGGCGGACTTGATGTGCCGACGCGTGGCAGCGTCACCGTTGCGGGCGACGAGATCACCCACATGTCGGCGGCCAAGCTCACCGAATGGCGCGCGCGCCATGTGGGTTTCATTTTTCAGATCTACAACCTCATCCCCGTGCTCAACGCATTTCAGAATGTGGAACTGCCGCTGCTATTGACCAAGCTTTCCAAGAAAGAACGGGGCGAGCACGTAGAGACGGCGCTGACGGTGGTCGGACTGGCCGACCGTATGTACCATTTTCCGCGCCAATTGTCCGGCGGGCAGGAGCAGCGCGTCGCCATCGCGCGCGCCATCGTGGCCGATCCCACATTCCTGCTATGTGACGAGCCCACCGGCGATCTGGACCGGAAGAGTGCCGACGAGATCATGCGCCTCATCGAGGAACTGGTGAGCAAGTACCACAAGACTGTACTGATGGTGACGCACGACCCGCTGGTGGCGGCCCGCGCCCACGCCACCCTGCATCTCGAGAAAGGTGTACTGGTGGAAGGCCGGAAGGAAGTGACCCAGCCTGCCGCCGGTGGAGGTGCCGCATGAAATTTCGCGGGCTGATCTTCGCCAACCTCTTCCGCAAGAAAATCCGCCTCATGCTCACCATTGGGTCGTTTGCGGTGGCGCTGTTTCTATTCGCGTTCCTCGGGGTAGTGCGGGAAGCCTTTAGCCGCGGCGCCGATGTCGCCGGCGCGGACCGGCTCGTCATCATCAACCGTACCTCGATCATCAATACGATCCCGCTGTCGTATCGCGACCAGATCCTGCGCGTACCCGGCGTCAAGTCCATCACGCACAACAACTGGTTCGGCGGCGTTTACAAGGACGAAAAGAATTTCTTCCCGCAGTTCGTGATCGACCCGGAGAACCAGCGCCAGGTATTCCCGGAATTCACGGTCCCGGAAGACCAGTGGAACACGTTCCTCAAAGACCGGCAGGGCGCGATCGTGGGCGCGCGAACGATGGAGCGCTTCGGCTGGAAGATGGGCGACCGCATTCCGATCAAGACGACGATCTGGGGCGGCGGGGCCTGGGAGTTCAACATCGACGGCGTCTATCGCGGCAAGCGGCCGCAGGACGACGAGACCCAGTTCTGGTTCCAGTGGGACTACTTCGAAGAACGCGTGCCCGATCGCGTAAAGGGCCAGGTGGGCTGGTACGTCCTGCGCGTGGACAATCCGGACGAGTCGCCGCGCATCGCGAAGACCATCGACAACCTGTTCGCCAACTCGCCTTATGAGACCCGTACGCAGACCGAATCCGCCTTTGCCGCGGGCTGGGTGAAGCAATTCGGCAATATTCAGTTCCTCATCCTGAGCATCGGGTCGGTGGTGTTCTTCACGTTGTTGCTCGTTACGGGCAACACCATGGCGATTTCGGTACGTGAGCGGACGGCGGAACTGGCGGTGCTCAAAGCGATCGGGTTCTCCGATCGCTCCATCCTGTTGTTCGTACTCGGTGAATCGCTGGTGATCGCGCTTACCGGCGGCGCGCTGGGCCTGCTGTTCGCTGCCGGGGCCGTTCCGGTCCTCGGCAAGGCGCTTGCCGGCCTGTTGCCGCCGCTGTTCTTGTCGCCGGCACTGCTGTCGTTTGGGCTATTTCTCGCCATCCTGGTGGGTATTATCAGCGGCATTTTGCCTGGAATCGGCGCGATGCGCATGCGCGTTGTCAATGCGCTGCGGAGGGTTTAGCGATGGCAGAAAAGCTGGTCTTCGGGGTTTTGGTCACCATCGCCGCCGTCGTGGCGCTTGTGCTCGTGTTGGTCGTTGTGGGCGGCATCCTTGCGGGCTTGCTCGCGCCGTTCATCGGCTCCGTTCCCATCTCCTATAACTTCCGCAGCGTGAAAGAGCGCTGGACGTCCACCATCGTCGCCATCCTCGGGATCGCGGGCACCGTTGGTGTGTTCGTTGCCATGCTGTCGCTGGCGCGTGGCTTTAAGGCGACGCTGGTCGCGTCCGGTTCTCCCGGCAATGCGCTCGTGATGCGCGCCGGCGCCAGCAGCGAGATGATGGGTGGCATCTCGCTCGATTCGGTGCGCGTGGTGCAGGACGCTCCGGGGATTGCGCGCGACGAGTCCGGCACGCCATTGGTCACGCAGGACGTCGTCGGCGTCGTGCCCTTCCCGCTGATCTCGACCGGGACCGACGCCAATGTCCAGATCCGCGGCGTTTCGCCAAACGTCCTGAAGATCCGTACCTTCGCCAGAATCGTGGAAGGCCGGATGTTCGTTCCGGGCATGTCGGAACTTGTTGTGGGGAAGAACGCGTCGCGCACGTATAAGGGGTTGACGCTCGGGAACATGGTTGATTTCTCAGGCGGACGCTGGAAGGTGGTGGGGATCTTCGACAGCGGGGGCTCTTCGTTCGATTCGGAAGTGTGGTGTGACGCGCGGCTGCTGAACGAGGTCCTGAAGCGGCCGGAGAATGTTTTCCAGTCTGCCACCGTCCACCTCGCATCGCCGGCTTCGTTCCAGCAGTTCAAGGACGCGGTCACCTCCGATCCGCGGATGAACGTGGACGTCGTGCGCGAGATCGATTATTACGCAAAACAATCGACATCGATGACGCGGCTGATCACCATCCTTGGCGGATTGGTTGCGGGTATTATGGCCATCGGCGCGATCTTCGGCGCGCTGAATACGATGTACTCCGCCGTCGCCGAGCGCGGCCGCGAGATCGCCACCCTGCGCGCTCTCGGGTTCTCAGCCTGGAACGTAATCCTCTCGTTCCTGTTCGAGGCGCTGCTGATCTCGTTCATCGCCGGCGTGGTGGGCTGCCTCGCCGTTCTGCCGCTGAACGGCCTGACCACCAATACCATGAACTTTCAGACCTTCTCGAACCTCGCGTTCGCTTTCAAAATCACCTTCGACCTGCTCGTCATGGGCGTCGTCTTCGGACTGGTGATGGGAGTTCTCGGGGGGATGCTGCCCGCGCTGCGCGCCGCAACCCGGCCGGTCGCGGTCGCACTCCGCGAGCTATAAGCGCGTGAGTTAGACGATCGTAGTTTCCGGGGCAACAGCATCGTCGTGCCCCAACTCTCACCAACGGTGACATTCGTTTCGATCGCCGTCGGCATATTTCTGATCGCTTCCGCATTCCACGACGTGTTTCATACGTTGTTCCATCCGGCAGGCCGCGGTGCAATGAGCGACTACGTGGCCCGCGTGGTCTGGAAAGCCTTCCGGCCTTTGGCTAGACGGAACTACAGAAACATCACGCTCGCCGGGCCGGTCGCCATCATTTCGATCATGGGGATGTGGATCACGCTGGCGGTAGTCGGTTTCGCGCTGATCTACCTGCCATTCATCCAGGCAAGATACGTATTTGCGTCGGGGATGCCCGAGCATCACCGCAACTTCATCGACGCCATCAATGTTTCGCTGGGCGCCTTGATCACGCTCGGCGGGGACATCAATGCGACCACGCGCGCGCTTCGTCTCCTGGAGGGCATACAGGCGGTCACCGGGTTCGGCCTGCTGACGGCGAATGTCTCCTGGTTGCTTTCGCTGTACCCCGTGCTTGAAAAACGGCACACCGTCGGACACGAGATCAACTTGCTGCATAATGCGGAGGTCGAGACCGGAATCAGCGTTCTCGATCTCGCACCCGAAGAAGGCGAGCCGGTGTTGTGGGGATTGGCCGGGGAAATCGCGCAATTGAGAAACGCCCTCATCCAGTTCCCCATTTCCTATTACTTCCACTCGGGCGAGAAAGAAAGTGGCTTGTCGGCCGGGCTTGCCTACCTCGCCGAGATCGCCGAGGCTGCGTCGCGTCCGCATATGGCGCCTTCGTACCGCATTGCGGGCACTGCACTGGGCGGGGCCATTGACGACTTTCTGGACGAAGTCGCAGGAACTTTCCTGAACATGCCGAAGGACGATAAGCGCGAGATCATGCGGCGCCTCGCGGAAGACCAGATGCGGCAGATGTATGGAGTGCCTCGCCGTTCGCGCCAGCGCGCCAGTTAGTCACGTCCAGCGACTTCTCTACAACCTGAGTGGCCGCGCCGCATCCAAACCCCGTGGCAGTTGGTCTGAAGAACGCGTTCATGGCGCAGATGTGGGCAGCCATCCGGTACGCCGCTGTGGGGCTCTTCATCGTAACCGGAACAGGCTCTGCCCAAATATTGCGCGGGACGGTCGTTGATTCGTCGGGTGAGGCGATCGCGGGCGCACAGGTCACCGTCACATCTGCCGCACATTCCTTGTCCGTCCTTGCTTCGCCGACGGGCACATTTGAGGCGCGAAACGTCACGCCGCCCGCCACCATTAAAGTTCGCGCAGCGGGTTTCGCCGCCACGACCGCCCGGTGGAACGGCGAACCACAACTGTCGCTGACACTTTCGCCCGCCGCCGCTGACCAGCAGGTGATCGTCACTGCCACTCGCACTGCGGTACTCGCAACCGATGTTGCGGCATCCGTGTCGCGCATTTCGACGGCCCAGCTGCGAGACAGACCCGCGCTGCAACTCGATGACGTCCTGCGCCAGGTTCCCGGGTTTTCCTTGTTTCGGCGGACGGATTCGCGCACAGCCAATCCGACATCGCAGGGGGTGTCGCTGCGTGGCCTCGGCGCAAGTGGAGCGAGCCGCGCTCTTGTCCTTTTTGACAGCGTGCCTTTGAACGATCCTTTCGGCGGATGGGTGTACTGGGACCGAGTACCGCAAACCGACATTCAATCCGTAGAAGTGCTGCGCGGCGGCGGATCTGCCCTCTACGGCAGTGGCGCTCTCGCCGGTGTGATCTACATGCTGCCTCGCGAAGTTGACGACCGCGCCATCGCCATGGATCTTTCCGGCGGCGGACAGAGCACGGCGGACGGAAGCGCGACCTTGTCCGGGCGCTTCAGCGGGTGGGGCGTAGGCGTGTCGGCGCAAGGGATGAAAACAGCGGGGTACATCCCGGTGCCGGAAAGTTTGCGCGGCCGCGCCGATGCTTTGGCAAACGTGCGTTTTGGGACCGGACGCGTCACCGTGGACCGTAATTTTTCCAATGCGACGGTATTCGTCTCGGGCGATGTGTTCAATGAAAGCCGTCAGAATGGCCCGGTTCTGCAACGGAACGATACGCGGCTCGAGGAAGGGACGTTGGGCGTGGATGCGGCGGCCGCCGGTGGCACGCTCGCCGTGCGGACATACATTTCCGGACAACACTTCGATCAGACGTTCTCTTCCATCTCCCTCGACCGCAATACCGAAACCCTCGTGCGTGTACAGGCGGTCCCGGCGCAGCAATTTGGATTGTCGGCGGTCTGGAACCGGTCGCTCGGCCGCAATAATGCTTTGGCGATGGGGACTGATGTTCGCCGCGTGACGGGCCACAGCGCTGAGGTGCTTTGGGCGCGCAATGCTCCCACGGGAACTGTCGACGCTGGCGGACGCCAACTGTACGCCGGAGGATTTCTCGAAGATATGCTTCGGGTGGCGCCGAGGCTGCACATCACTGCCGCCGCACGGGTGGACTCCTGGCGCAATTACGATGCGCTTTCACGCTCCGTGACGTTCAGCCCGGCGACATCCACAACTACCGCGCTCTCTGACCGCAGTAGTGCCGCGTTATCGCCATCGTTAGGGGCGGTATTTCAACTGACGCGCTCGGTCTCGCTGACCGGTTCGGCTTACGCCGCCTTTCGCAGCCCCACGCTGAACGAACTGTACCGCGCATTCCGATTAGGAAACGTAGTGACCCTCGCCAACGACTCGCTGCATCCGGAACGTCTGCGGGGAGTTGAGGGCGGCGTTGCGGTCCGTCTCTCTCCGCTCTCGTTGCGCGCAACGTACTTCTGGAACACGATCCATGACGCGATCGGGAACCGGACGCTCTCGACCACGCCCGCACTCATCACGCGCCAGCGTCAGAATATCGGCGACATCCTCGCACGCGGCGTCGAGATCGAAGTCGAGTCCAGATTGCCGCGACACGTGCTCTCGCGCACAGCGTATGAGTACTCGAATGCGAAGGTCTCGCGGTCACTGGAAGCTGCACTACTGAACTTGCGCGTCCCGCAAGTCCCACGCCATGTCGTGTCACAGACGTTAAGCTACGACTGGAAGCGCTGGGGCGGCACGGTCGTGGGCCGCTACAACAGCCTTCAGTTTGATGATGATCTCAACCAGTTCGCCCTGCCCGGCTACTTTACAGCCGACGCCATGCTGCGGCTCCGGGTGACGAACAGTTTTGAACCCTACATTGCGTGCGAGAACCTGTTCGACCGCGAATACATGGCCGGCCGCACACCGACTCCGACCCTCGGTTCTCCACGTTTGTTGCGCGCAGGCGTCCGCCTCTTCTGGGACCGCGACCACCACGCCGCGCCCTAGATGCTGGACGGACCGCCCCTCCCGAGCGGCGCCCGGTAGTCGAACCCACACGTTATAACTCGCGCAAGCATTCCTAGAATGCCAACGCCATGAGTCCGGCAAACGGCTTACTCTTCGGCGGTTTCGTTGCTTACATCGTCAGAATTTGTTGTTGTTGCGGTGGTTTTAGACTATTCTCGCCCGGTCATGTCGTTTACAGCACCTGCTCCTTCCCTGGCCACACGGTCCGGCAAGATACTTTACGTCCCCCGCTCGGCCGTTCTGCCGGCGACATGCCTGAAGTGTGGCCAGCCAGCAAGCACCCCGTGGCGAAAGAAGTTTTACTGGCATAATCCCTTCCTCTACTTGATGATCCTCTTCCCCGGATTATTGATTTACGCCATTGTCGCCATGATCGTTCGCAAGCAGATGGAACTCAATCTGCCCTTGTGTGACGCGCACCATGCCGACCGCAAGCGCAATAAACTCATCGGCACGCTCATGCTGGTTGGCTGCCTGCCCGCCGGAATCCTTTTGGGCATGTATGCGTCCGAAATGCTGGGGTGGGTAACGGGCGTCCTGATGTTCCTGGCATCCCTGGTTTTCTACTCGCTGGCGACTCTTGGAATTCGGCCCACGAAGATCGACGACAACGGTGGAACCTTTGGGGGCGTCTGCAACGCTTTTCTCGACCTGCTGCCGGAACAGCAGCGTTAGGCGCAGCACATACTACGTCAATGTCGAAAATCGTAATCAGTCCGTCGGAGGTCGAGGCGGTCGCCGTACCGGCCGACCCGCTCGAGCCCATCAAAGTACCCCGAGCCATTCCCGTCTGGGCGCGGATCGTAATGGTGCCGCTCGTGCTCGTCTTGCCATTGCTGGCGATCGTGGCGTTGGTGATGCGGATCGCCTTGCGCGCGACGCCGCCGCGGACGCAGCAGGCTTGGCACTCGTATCTATCGGCTCTGCTCATCGCCGCATCGTTCGTTTTTACCGTCTCGGCCGTGCTGCTGTTCTCTTACGTGCCGGCGCCCCCGCAAGCCATCAGCGCCGGTTTGAGCGATCTGGACGAGGACACCGGCTTTCCTTCCCTCCCCAATCCCGCGCCTATGTCCGGCGTCGAAGTGGCCAAGCAGCTTAAGCCGCTGGTCATGGTCGCGAGTCCCGCCGCCAAACGGTGGTTCGGCCGCGGCGAGATGGCGACAAACTACGTCGGAGCTGCGGTGCTGCTCCAGGTGAACAGCGCCGGCTACCTGTTCGCGACGGCACGGCACGTCGCCGAGGGCGAAGGATCGAAAGCAACACAGCGCGTCCTGCTGACGACCGGAAATAGCGGCTGGGCGGGCGCCGACGTCATTGGCTGGCACCGCACGGCCGACCTGGCGTTGCTCTGGATCCCGCGACATCGTGGAAGTGCCGAATTCGTTCAGCCGCTTGCGCCTGCGCCGTCCGTGCAGGCTGGAATCAATGTCTTCGTCATCGGCCATCCCGAGGGACTGAATTTCACGATCTCGAATGGAATGGTCTCCCGGACGATGGGAAACACCCTGCAGATCACGGCCCCGGTGAGCCCAGGGAACAGCGGCGGTCCCGTTTACGACGACCGCGGCAATCTGCTGGGGATCGTGATCGCGAAACTGGACCGAACCATCGACCCGAATGCCGAGAATCTGAATTTTGCCGCCGCCGCAGCACTGCTGACCCAGCTCGATGGATGGGATTTTGACGCGAAGGGCCGGCAGCGGCTGACCGACTACATTCACGCGCTGGCGGACAGATCGACGGCCAAGAATGCCGAGTAACAGGACCTGAAAAGATGCCTACGATAAACGTGACAGTTTTCGATTCGACGGAGAATAAGCGAGTGCCCGTGGAGCTTCCCGACGATGCTCCAGTCAACAAGATCATTGCGGTTTTGATCGATAAGCTGATGCTGCCGAAGAACGGCCCGGATGGCGCGCCGTTAAGCTACAAGTTCCACCACAAGAACACCGGACGCCAGATCCACGACGTCCAGACGCTCGCGCAGGCCGCAGTCAAGGATGGCGACATCCTCCGCCTCCAGCCGGAGATCACGGCGGGCTGACCATGGCCGCAGTCACCGGAACAAAACTCGAGATGCCCGCGGAGGACCGGTATAGCCGGTTGCGGCTGATCACCTGGTGGGACCAGCAAAAGATCGCTGCCGCCCGCGTCCTGGTGGTCGGCGCGGGAGCGCTCGGCAATGAGATCCTGAAGAACCTGGCCCTGCTCGGGTTCCGCAACATTGTCGTCGTCGACCTGGACGCGATCGAGATCTCGAATCTCTCGCGTACGGTCTTGTTTGGAGAATCGGATATCGGCCTTCCGAAAGCCGCAGCGGCCGCCGCTGCCGTGAAGCGACTGTCACCCTCGACGGATGCCGTCAGCCTGACCGCGAATATTGTTTCCGAGATCGGCCTCGGCGTCTTCGATTGGGCGGACGTGGTGCTCGGCGGACTCGACAACCGCGAGGCCCGCCTGTGGCTCAACCGCGCATGCTGGCGCATGAACAAGCCGTTCATCGATGGCGCGATTGAGGGCATCAACGGTGTCGCCCGCGTGTTCTTGCCGGGCAAGCCGCCGTGCTACGAGTGCACACTGGGCGAGATCGATTGGCAGATCCTGCAGAACCGGCTCTCGTGCAATCTCCTGACCCGGCAGGACATCGAGGCCGGCAAGGTGCCCACAACGCCGACCATTGCTTCCATCATCGGTGGGATCCAAGTGCAGGAGGCAGTGAAATTTCTCCACTCGGTGAACACCCTCTCTGGCGAAGCCTTCGTTTTCGAAGGCCTGAATCACACCTCCTATCGTGTTGCGTACACCGAGAATCCCGATTGCATGAGCCATCACACCCACGCCGCGGTCGTGAAGATCGGCGACCGGTCGTGCGATCTGAGTTTGCACGAATTGTGGACACGGGCGTCGCGCGAACTTCAGGGTGAGGTCGTCATCGAGTTCAGCCGCGAAGTGGTGCACAAGTTCACATGCTCCGCCTGCGGCAACGAAGAAGAAGTGTTCGCCCCGGTCGGTACTGTCCCGTATGAGCGCGGGCGCTGCGCATGCAATGGCGAGATGCGGGTGGTGCAGACGGTCCACACCTACAGTGGAACGGAAGGGTTCGGTCAACGGCGGCTGAACGAACTGGGGTTGCCGTTGTTCGACGTTTTTGTCGCGCGGAACGATGAGAATGAGCGAGCGTACCTGATGTGGGGTGATGCCGGCGCCGTCCTCGGAAACCTGGCCGGCACTGAGGAGCAGGCGCAATGAAGAAATTCAAGACCGGAGCGGCGACGCAGTCCACGGTGGGCGTGCTGATGGAGTCCGAAGTCGCCCGGCAGGTCCGCCAACACTCCCGCACGTCCATGAAGGCCGAAGTCTGCGGTGTCCTCATTGGCAAGGAGGAAGGCTCGACCACGATCGTCGAAGCCTGTATTGCCGGCGCCAACGCCGCCCAGGGCGGAGCGCACGTCACCTTCACTCAGGACACCTGGGAGCACATTTACCAGGTGAAGGATAAGACGTACCCCGACCACAGGATCGTCGGCTGGTATCACTCGCATCCCGGCTTCGGCATCTTCCTTTCCGATCACGACTTGTTCATTCATCAGAATTTTTTTTCGTCTCCGCAGCAGATCGCGTGGGTCTTTGATCCGCATACCGACGAGGAAGGATGTTTCGGTTGGCACGGAGACAAGGTCGAGAAAATCGATGGCGTCGCCTTTACCTTTGGCCAGCCTTGTGGCGAGAGCGTCTCCTCGGCATCCGAAGGCGACGAAAATATCGTCAAGGTAAACCGGGAAGCCCCCGAAAAAGACGCCGAGTGGATGCCGGTACTGCGCGATGCGGCCATGTGCCTGGTGTTTTTCGTGATCGGCGCGGCAGCGGCGTTTTTCTATATCACCAATGGCGCAATCCTCCTGCCCAAGGGTGGTTCTGCGCTCGTCATCGTTCAGGACGACAAGGTCGCCATCGTCCCCCCCGATCTGGCGATGCGGATGCTTACCATCATGCAGAACGACTACGACACGCAGCAGCGGTTGAAACAGCAGGCGCCGGGAACCGTACCGGGGAATACCGGCGCGGGCGCTACCGGCACCCCACAAGGCGAACCCAATGGCAGACAAAAATGATGCGGTGATCCGGGTCACGGTCGAAGATCTCGCGGCAGTAGACAGTGCGGCAACGGTCGCCCCAGCCGCCACGGCACCCACCGCGGGCCCGGGCACGGTTCGGTCGTACGGCAACATCAATACGGCGGTCGCGGAGACCGAACCAGCTCGCTCTGAGGAGCGTCCGAGTCTTCTCCTGCAAGGCTGGTTTTACCTTGGCGCTGCCGGACTGGTCGGGGCTGTCGCCGGATGGGGCATCTGCGAGCATGCGTTCGTCGATGGCGAGAACAACCGATGGGGCAACATCTGGCTGCTGCCGCTGGTCTTGATGTTGATGTTGACCCTCTTTGCGCTCGCCGAGAGCGTGGTCGAACGCTCTATCAAGAAAGCAGTGACGCGCTTGCTCATGGTCATTCCCCTCGGAGTCGTGTTTGGCTTCATCTTCAGCGGCGTGGCCAACGCGATCTACGGGATCGGATTGCAGTTGATTTTTAGCATGGGCGTGCACACGTACCGGAATCCCGCGTGGTGGATCGTACGCGCCGTGGCTTGGGCCTCGTTCGGCGTTGCCAGCGGCCTGATCTACGGTCTGGTCGGGAAGTCCGGGAAAAAAGCGAAATATGGAGTGATCGGCGGCGCGGTGGGCGCGTTTGTCGGCGGCTTAGCCTTTGACCCGATTGCGCTCCTGGTGGATGGCGGAGCGTACAGCCGCGCTTTCGGTCTTGGTTTATTGGGCTTGGCCGCCGGCGCCGCCATGGGATTCGTCGAAAGCGCCCTCAAGGACCGCTGGCTGTATGTAAGCGGCGGTCCGCTCGCCGGCAAGCAGTTCATTCTCTACAAATCGACTACCGTGATCGGCAGCGACCAGAGCAGCGACATCTATCTCTTCAAGGACAGCAGCATCGCTCCGCAGCACGCGGTCATCGAGTTGCGCGGCGCGCAAGCTACTTTGCATGCGCGCGCGCCCGTGTTCGTGTCGGGCGTGCCTACACAATCGCGTGTGCTGTTGAGCGGCGACACCATTTACATCGGCCGCTACAGCTTCCGTTATAACGAAAGGCACCGCTGATGCCTGCCATTTGCCCTTATTGCCGGTCCGAGGTCGCGCCGGAGCAACCGGATGCCAGATTATGCGAGGGCTGCGGCACGCCTCACCACCTCGAATGTTATGAAGAGAATGGCGGCTGTACTCTGTTCGGCTGCAAGTTCGCTCCGCCCGACGATCCCAAGGTCCAGGTCACCGCTGGCGACGTCTCGCAGGCCGCCGTTTTTCCGAGCGACCTGCCGAATTTGCTGTACGCACGCCCGACCGGCTTCGGTGACGTGAACGCCTCGACTGCCGTGGCCGTACTCGATCCCGCGGCGCCCCCACCGCCGCCACCTCCGCCACCCGGATCCGAATTGAGTCTCACCCCTGCCGAATCGGTGCCTTCCTCGCCACCTGGCATATTGTTCAACGCGACGCCACATCCGCCGAAGGCGCGGCTTACGTTTATTTTGCTGGGCATCTTCCTTGGTTGTTTCGGAGCGCACAATTTCTACGCGGGTTACACCAAGCGTGGATTGGCGCAATTGGCACTTACGGTCTGCACGGTTTTTTACGCTTCGTTCGTCACCTGGATCTGGGCCTTAGTAGAGGTCTGCACCGTGGACCACGACAACAACAACGTCAATTTTGCCTAGGGGGCTTTGTGAACTACTTCGTCAAACGTGGAGAGCAGGAATTTGGACCCTATTCGCTGGCGGTTTTGCAGCAATACGTCGCGCAGGGCAACATCTCGCAACAGGACCTCGCGCGAAGCGAGGCCATGACGGATTGGGCGCCTGTCTCCAGCGTGCTTGGAAACGTTGCCGTCCCGACGGCCGCAACATTCGCAGCGGCGAACATGGCTCTGGCGGCGTCTGCCGCGGCACAGCCCCCCAAGCTGCATTGGGCCTGGGTGGTAGTGCTGGGCATCGTGACGCTTGGAATCTTCTGGCTGATATGGCTTTGCGTCGAGGCGGCTTGGGTGCGGAAAGTCCGTCCGCAGAGCCAGTCACTTTATTATGTGATCGCTTACATCGGCACTGCATTCGGCGGTGGTTTCCTCGAAAGCTTTTACCCCAGCACCGGAGTGATCTTTCGCGTCGTTGCGACAGTCATGGGTCTGATCGCTATCTTCAGACTGCGCAGCGACATCGAAGATTACTACTCGGACATTACCCCCGGATTTACCCTGAGTGGGGTGATGACTTTCTTCTTCAATGCCGCATACTTCCAGTACCATTTGCGGGAGCAGCGACTGCTAGCTGAATCGGCCGGGGCGGCTGCTGCCGGCGCATCATGATCACCGAGGCCCGAGGACTTGTCGATGCTTTCTCCACGCGTACGTCGCCTTAAACTCGATTACGAACTGCTCTCCACTCGGTTCCGCGATTGGCCGCTGATCCAGATCAGCGGCACGGCCGGCATGCCGCCCGAGGTCTACCGGTTCACGTACCGTGTTCGCGGCCTCTATGTCGCCACAGGCGGCGACATCGTGGAACGCGACGAACACGTGATGGAAGTGAACCTGTCGCTTGGCTATCCCCGTCGCCCGCCGCACTGCCGTATGATCACCCCCATCTTTCATCCGAACTTCGATGCTTCCAGCGTGTGCATCGGTGATTTCTGGGCGGCATCCGAGGGCCTGGACGACCTCATTGTGCGCGTCGGAAGAATGGTCGCGTACCAGGAGTACAACACCAAGAGCCCGTTGAATGGACTCGCCGCGAAGTGGGCTGCTCAACACCCTGAACTGTTGCCCGTCGATAGCCGCGACATTGCCCCCCCTTCGATCGACGTGTCGCAGGCACTGGCCACTCCTGCTGCGGAGCCAGCTTCGACGTTGGCTGCGGATCCAAACATTGCGGAAAAGATCATCATCGGCTGATTGCGCGAACAGTTGCGATTCAATCCGCGGGGAAAGGTAGCGGCGAATCGCCGTGGCCGCGTGCAGCTTTCCGCCGCTCACGCCACGCCTGGACGCGGTCGAGATAAAGATAAATCACGGGCGTCGTGAACAGCGTCACCATCTGGCTGACGATGAGGCCACCAACGATCGCGATGCCGAGCGGTCTACGTATCTCCGAACCGGTTCCCGTCCCCAAGGCGAGCGGTAGCGCACCGAGCAAGGCCGCGAAGGTAGTCATGGTGATAGGCCGGAAGCGCAGCAGTGCCGCCTCGAAGATCGATTGCTCCGAATTCATCCCGCGCTTTCTTTCGGCATCCAGGGCGAAGTCGATCATCATGATCGCGTTCTTCTT
>CAZLJE010000048.1:0-29454 GCA_964559835.1 uncultured Terriglobales bacterium | reverse complement strand
GCTTCTTCGGCGTGCTGATCGAGCACTACGCCGGCGCGTTCCCGGTGTGGCTCGCTCCGGTACAGGCGGTCCTTATCCCGATCAGCGAGCGCCACGCCGAGTACGCGAACAAGATCGGCGGCGAGCTGAAGAATGCTGGCGTGCGCGTAGAAGTCGATCTGCGCAACGAGAAGATGAACGCCAAGATCCGCGAGCACGCGTTGCAGAAAGTGCCATTCCTTTTAGTGGTGGGCGATAAAGAAGCGGAAGCGAATTCCGTGAACGTCCGCACCCGCGGGAGCGAAAAGACCCAGACCGTGCCCTTCGCGGAATTTAAGGCGCGCATCGAGAAACTGATCGCGGAAAAGAAGCCGACTCTGGAGTAGGTAAAACACCACCGATTTTCACGGATATACACAGACCTTTTCTGATCCGTGTTGCATCCGTGAAAATCCGTGGCTAGATTTTTGCGCGACTATACTGCCACGCATGATCATGGCAGCCTCTCCCGATGCAGGTCGGGGCGGCGTGAAGCTGTTCATCGTGGACTGAAACAAAAAGTAAACGGGTGTCATGCTGAGCGACGCGAAGCATCTATGCATTTCGCCAACGCAGACCAAAAAGCATAGGTCCTTCGCTGCGCTCACGATGACACCCGCGAAACTAACAACCAACAACCAAGAACCGCTTTTACTCTTCCGTTTCCTTGTCGACCGTGACCTTCACGTGCGCCGTCACGTCCTTGATCAGACGGATCGCGACCGTGTGCTCGCCCAGCGTCTTGATCGGTTCGTCCAACACCAGCTTGCGGCGGTCGATATTGAAGCCTTTGTGCTCCAACTCGGTCGCGATGTCGCTCGACGTGACAGAGCCAAAGAGCTGTTCGTGCTCGCCGGAGCGCCGCTTCAGCTGGATGACGACTTCGTTGAGCTGGGCAGCGAGCTTCTCGGCGTCCGCTTTGTCTTTTTGGTGGCGACGCACGGCAGCTTCCTTCATCTGCGTGATGACGGCCTTGTTCGCCTGATTGGCTTCGATCGCCAGCTTCTTGGGTAACAGGAAATTGCGCCCATATCCTTCGGCGACCTTCACCACGTCGCCGCGCGAGCCCAGCTTGGGCACGTCTTCTTTCAGAATGACTTCCATGTCTCTCTCCAAAATCTCGTAATCGGTAATTGGAATTCGGTAATCGAGTCGCCGTCGGAAGTACGCCGATTACTGATTTCCGATTACCGATTACCGTCTTTTCTACGCCCGCCCTGCGAACGGCAGCAGCGCGATGTTGCGCGCCTGCTTGATCGCCGTCGTCAGACGCCGCTGGTGCGGAGTGCAGACGCCCGTCAGCCGCCGCGGCACGATCTTGCCGCTTTCGGCGACGAACTGCGACAGCAGCCGCACGTCCTTGTAATTGATGGCGTCGATCTTCTCGACACAGAACTTGCAGACCTTCTTGCGGCGGAAATATTTCCGTCCGCCTTCGCGGCCACCACCGGGACGAGGCCCGCGCGGTCCACCCGGACGCGGTCCACGATCTCCCGAAGGACCGCCACTCGATTGTCCGCCCTCCGAGGGCGCAGTACGTGTAGTTTCGTCAGCCATGATTCCTCTCAAAGCAGTTCTAAGTTGGAAGTTGTAAGTTGGAAGTTGTTGTCGCGGGAAACAGCGCGAACTTACAACTTACAACTTGCAACTGGTTTTAAACGGTTGCCGGAGCCGTTTCGCCGCCGGTCGTTTCCGCCGCGGGCGCTGCTGCCGGGGGTGCTGCCGCGACCGGTTCCGCCGGCGCAGCCGGTGCCGGACGCGTGCGCACTTTTGCGTCGCGCAGCTTCTTGATCTTCTCCAGGCGCTTCTGCTCTTCGTCCACGCGCACGGTGAGGAACTTGATCACCGGTTCGGTGACGCGCAGGCGGCGCTCCAGTTCGTGGATCTGCGTGCCGTCGCCGTCGAGCGTGAACAGGATGTACATGCCGTCGGAGAAGCGGCGCACCATGTACGCCAGCCGCCGCTTGCCCATGCGCTCCACGTTCTTCACGGTCGCGCCGGCATTCGACGCCTGCGTTTCCAGCGTCGAGATCAGTTTGTCTAGGTCCTCGTCGGTCATATCCGGCCGGACGATGAACATCAGTTCGTAAGTACGTTGCATTGCCATCTCCAAATCTTCAACTCTCCGCTTCGCCTGTTTCGGGCTTGCGGTTGAATCGGTTCATCGCCGCCGCCGGTCCGTCGCTCAGGACCATCTTCACAGCTTCCGACGCTGCTTCCAGCATCCCGTCCACGGCTTCCATCTGCGACTTCTTAAGTTGCGACAGCACGTAACTCGCGCCGTCGCGTACCGGCCTGTCCGGCGCAATTCCCAGGCGGATCCTCAGGAACTCCTGCGTTCCGCCCAGCGCCCCGACGATCGATTCCATCCCGTTGTGTCCCGCCGTGCCGCCCCGCTGCCGGATACGAATGGTCCCGAACGGCAGGTCCAGCTCGTCGTAGATCACAATCAGATCCTTGGCGGGATCGATCGCGTACTCATTCACCAGCTCCCGCACCGCAAGGCCGCTGAGATTCATGTACGTCTCAGGCTTGGCCAGCAGGACATCCTGCCCGGCGATGCTCGCTTTCCCGGTCTGCGCTTTGCAGAGCCGGTTGCCGACATGCGCGCCGTACTGCTCGGCAATGCGGTCGATGGCGAGGAAACCCAGATTGTGCGGCGTGAACTGGTACTCGATTCCCGGATTGCCGAGACCGACGATCAGTTTCATGCCGCACGGAAGTCCCGATTTCGGAGTTCCAAGTTCCGAGTGAATGCAAAATCCAACAACTCGGAACCCGGAACCCGGAACTCTGAACTATTTCTTCTCCTTCTTTTCCGCCTTGTCGGCCTTCTTCTCGCCCTTGGCGGGTTCGGCAGCCTCGGCGCCTTCCTCGTCCTGCTTGCCCTTCTTCATGACTTCGGGCTCGGCCGGAGTAGCGGCAGCCTCGGCAGCGGCGGCATCTGGCGTCGCTTCCACGATCTCCTTGACCGCGATCACGTGGCACACGACCGCATCTTCCGGCGTCAGGAACTTGATCTTTTCCGAATCGTGCGGCAGGTCTTTGACGCGCCGTACCTCGCCGAACTTCAGGTCAGTGACATCGAGGTCGATGTGCCCCGGAATGTCTGCCGGCAGACATTCGATCTCGACTTCGCGCAGCACCTGCTCCAGAATGCCGCCTTCGGTCTTGACGCCGTAAGGTTCGCCCTTGAGCACGATCGGCACCTCGACCTTGAGCCGCTTGTCCATCGCGATGCGCTTCAGGTCGATGTGCAGCAGTGCGCCCTTGATCGGCTCGTACTGCCAGTCGACGATCATGGCCTTCGTCCGCTCGCCGTCGAGTTGAAGGTCGAAGATCGAGTTGTGTCCGGAATCCGAGTGCAGGATGCGCGCGATCTGCTTGGGGTCGACGCTCACCGCCACCGCATTCTTCCCTGCGCCGTACACGACGGCCGGGACCGCGCCCGCTTTGCGCACGCGCCGCGCGGCGTTCTTGCTCTTTGCCTCACGCGGTTTTGCTTCTACCAGTGTTTCTGTCGTTGCCATAAATTAAAAATCCTCGGCTCTTAGCCTTTAGCTTTTAGCTCTTAGCTACAACAGTCAGCTCCAAGCGCCCCGCCTTGCGGCTAAAAGCTTAAGAGCTAACAGCTGAGAGCTTGTTTTCTCACGCAAACAACCGGCTCACCGACGTCTCCTCGTGGATCGACTGGATCGCCCTGGCGACCAGTCCCGCGATGGAGAGCACCTTGATCTTGGGTTCGCGTTTCCCTTCCTCCGTCAGCGGGATGGTGTTGGTGACGACCACCTCCGATAGCGGAGACTTCGAGATCCGTTCAATCGCCGGCCCGCTCAGGACCGGATGCGAGGCGCAGGCGTAGACCGCTTCGGCGCCGTTTTCCATCAGCGCGACCGCCGTCTTCACCAGCGTTCCCGCCGTATCGATAATGTCGTCGAGGATCAAACACGTGCGGCCGCGCACATCGCCGACCAGGTGCATGACCTCGGTCACGTCCATCTCCACGCGGCGTTTATCGACGAACGCCATGGGAGAATCCATCTTCTTCGCGAAGAACCGGGCGCGCTCCACGCCGCCGGCATCGGGCGAAACGACCGTCAGCTTCGGAAGATTCAAATCGCGGAAGTGACTCACCAGCACCGGCGACGCGAACAAGTGGTCCACCGGAATGTTAAAGAAGCCCTGGATCTGCGGCGCGTGCAGGTCGACGATCAGCGACCGGTTTGCGCCCGCGGTCGTCAGCAGGTCCGCCACCAGCTTTGCCGAGATGGGCGCGCGCGGCTTGTCTTTGCGGTCCTGGCGGGCGTAACCGAAATAGGGGATCACAGGCGTGATGCGGCGGGCGGACGCGCGCTTGAGCGCATCGATCATCAGCAGCAGTTCCATCAGGTTCGAATCCACCGGATGGCACGTCGGCTGCACGATGAACGTGTCGGCGCCGCGCACGTTCTCCAGCAACTGCACGTAGACTTCGCCATCGGAGAAGCGCGTCATGTGCGTCTGCCCGAGCGGGATGCCGAGAAAGGAGCAGATCTCCGACGCCAGCGCAGGATTCGCCGTGCCGCAGAAGATCTTCAGCTTTTCGTCGATGCGCCCGCGTTGCACCTTGCGGTCTCCCCTCGGTTGCGCGTGGTCTTTTTCGGCCGTCGCCGTCGTGGTCGACGCCTCGCCCCGCACGAGCTTCTCTTCGCCGTGCGTCACTTCGCTGGTTTTTTGTCCTGCCTGCATGGTTCAGCTTTCTGGCATTAGCCGGTTAGCTCTAGCCCGTTAGCTCTTGCTGGCACTGCTCCAGCGGCCTGAATCCATTTAGCGATTGGTGATTTAGTGATTAGTGATTTGAACCCGCCGAGACCACAACCAATCGCCGATCACAGATCACTCAATCACCAATGTTCTTGGCTGGGCGGCCAGGATTCGAACCTGGACAAAGTGCTCCAAAGGCACTTGACCTACCATTAGTCGACCGCCCAATCCCATTTGTGATCGAGTGATTTGCGATTTGTGATTGATTCTGTCCCCGTTTTCAATCACTCAATCACAAATCACTAAATCACCAATTCTTCCCAGTACTGCTTCCTCGACACGGTCCTTGTCGCTACTGCCCGGTGCCCGTCTCCGCTCATCTGCTCAGCGGCCTGACTTGCCGCCTCGTCGGACTCGAACAGTCCAAACAAAGTCGACCCGGAGCCCGACAGAGACGCATACTTCGCGCCCTGGCGTTCCAACACACGCTTTACTTCTCGTAATTCCGGATACTGGGGAAAGACAACGCGTTCGAAATCGTTTTCTATCCCGGCTCGGACGAGGTCGAGAAGCGGTGTCTCGGCCCGGCTCCCAGACCTGCTGGGAACACCGGCTGTGGAACCCGTCAGCCATGAAAAAACAGAACGGCTGAACCCGTCTATTCTAGCGGTACCGTCGGGACCCGTCAATTCCGGGTTTTTCCGCGCCATCTCGTCCCAGTCGGCAAACGCCTTCGGGGTCGAAACGCCCACGCTCGGACTGACCACTACCAGCGCCGTCTCCGGCAAGTCCGCCAGCGGGAACACCTCTTCGCCGCGCCCGATCCCCAGCACCGTCCCCCCGACGAGAAACAGCGGCAGATCGCTGCCGACCGCGCTCGCGATCGCCAGCCGATCATCCGGCTTGAGCGCCTCGCCCATTTCGCGCTCCAACGCCAGCATGGTCGCGACTGCGTTCGAAGACGCAGCTCCCAATCCGCCCTGGACCGGCAGCTTCTTCTCGATCTGGATCGTGACCTTGCCGCGGCGCTTGAACGCACGCAGCATGCGCTCGGCGACGCGCCAGCAGGTGTTCGATTCGTCCGCCGGCACCTGCGGGTCCTTGCAGCGGATCTCGATGCCCATTCCCGAAGCGAGCGCGACCTTGATAGTGTCGCTCAGCCCGACGGTCTGATAGACCGTGCGCAACTCGTGGAAACCGTTGTGCCGCAGCGGCCCTATATACAGCCCGAGATTGATCTTGCCGAATGAACGCACCGAGACCGGCATGGGAGGGGAATTCTAAAGCAAAATCACTGAATTGCCGAAAACAGGTTTCAGGTTTCAGGGGTCAGGGGGCAGGTGTGAGGCATCAGGCAAGTCAGGGTTTTGTCTTTCCGGACCCCGGACGCCGGACCCCGGACACTAGTCGCTGGCGCCGGCACTGGTCGCCTGTGGCGGACGCAGCTCGCGCTTGATCTGGTCGATCATCCGGACGGCGGTCGAGTTCTCCTCGCCCAGCCGTCCCTGCTTCAGCTCCCAGAAATGCTTGTCGTACGACTCCGCGAACTGTGCGTCGGATTCCTTGAGCGCCTCCACAGCAGCGGCGATGGAAAGGTTCGCCTTGAAGAGCGCTTCCTGGTGCATGCGCAACAGTTCGAAGATTCGGACCATGAGATGCTCGAAATCCTGATTTTCGGACACGGTTCCCTCCATGGCGCCCACGGCGCCGCGTCGCGCAAGTTAGCCCATTCCGGGGGAGGCGCAAAGCATACATCACGTCGGCAGTGTGGGCCAGCACCAACCTGTTAGCGGCCCTGACCTTTCTCGGCGCGGTGCACGTCCGAAAAGAGCAGCGCATCCAAATTTCTATGCCGGAACGTCAACCGCCAACTCAGAATCCGCTGTTCTGGCCGCTCGCCGTCGGCGCGCTCATGCTTTTCTTCGGCATCATCCTGCTGTTCGTGTATCTGCACTACTACCACTGAGCTCAGTGGACCACTTAGAACAGCGTGTTCTGCTTCTGGCCTGGTTTGAGTCCGAAGTGCTCGTAGGCGAGGTGCGTGACCGTGCGTCCGCGCGGCGTGCGGTTCAGGAACCCGATCTGGATGAGGAAGGGCTCGTAGATCTCCTCGATCGCGTCCTGCTCTTCGGCCAGCACTGCGGCGAGAGTATTCAGCCCCACGGGACCACCGTCGTATTTATTGATGATCGTCAGCAGCAGCTTGCGGTCGATCTCGTCGAAGCCGTGGCGGTCCACTTCCAGCATCTGGAGCGCGGCTTCGGCGGCCGATTTGTCGACGTGGCCGGAGCGGCGGACCTGGGCGTAATCGCGGACGCGCCGCAGCAGGCGATTGGCGATACGCGGCGTCCCGCGCGAGCGGCTGGCGATCTCTCTCGCGCCGTCCTCGTCGATGCCGCAGCCGAGGATCTCCGCCGAACGCGTCACGATGTACGCGAGCTCATCGGTGGTGTAGAACTCCAGCCGCAGGATCAGGCCGAAGCGCGAGCGTAGCGGCGCCGAAAGCAGTCCCGCGCGCGTGGTGGCCCCGACGAAGGTGAACGGCTTGATCTCCAGCGTGTGCGTACGCGCCGACGGTCCCTGGCCAATGATGATGTCGAGCTTGTAATCCTCGAGCGCCGAGTAGAGCAGCTCCTCGAGCGCCGCCTGCATGCGGTGGATCTCGTCGATGAACAGCACCTGCTTCTCGCGGATGTTGGTCAGGATCGCCGTCAGATCGCCCTTGATCTGGAGCGCGGGACCGGCGGTCTGCTGGAAGGCTGCGCCCATCTCGTTGGCGATGATCGTGGCCAGCGTGGTCTTGCCGAGTCCCGGAGGTCCGTAGAGCAGCACGTGGTCGAGGGCTTCACCGCGGGAGCGCGCCGCTTCGATGGCGACCGCGAGGTTCTCTTTTACCTTCTGCTGCCCGATGAACTCGCCCAGCCGCTGCGGGCGCAGCTTGAGTTCAAACGAAGCATCGTCGTCCACCGGCGCCGCCGAGACGATCCGCTCCCCGTTGTCCTTGTACGCAGGCACTGGGGCGATAGTAAGACGAAAGTAGTGCGAGAGGAAGTGTGGATTTCGCCGACGGGCTCTGGAAAGGCGGCTCATGGCTCATGGCTCATGGCGTATGGAAAGACCTCATAAGCCCTGAGCCCCTAGCCCCAAGCCCGGAGCCCTGCGCCATGCATTGGCCTAGCGCCTGTTTTTACTGGATCACGTTGCCGGGCGACGCCAGGCACGTAGCCGTTAACCCGTCCGTCGCAAAGTTGATTACGCCCGGCGTCGAGGAACAGAAGGCGCGTATTCCGGTATTGCCAGCAGTGATCGGGACGGCAGTCGAAGTGTAGCCGGCGACTGGAGTTCCCGAGCAGCTTTGCAGGTTGAAGATATAACCTGCTTTTGCGCCGCTCGCCAGAACGCTGTCGAGAATGCCCGCTGCTGTGGATGACATCGGGGAGCCCGATGCCGGCGGACCAAGTTCCGACAGGGTGCAGGTGTACCCGGTGGTGGGATAGGTAGAAGCGTAAGTGGTTTCGGCGGTGGAGATCGTACGAAGGGACGCGACGGCTGAAGCTTCGTTCGCCGAGATCCGCGCACGCATCATGTTGGGAATCGCGATCGCCGCGATCACCAGGATGATCGCGATCACGATCAGAAGCTCGATCAATGAGAAGCCACCTTGCTTTCGCACGCTGTCCTCGCCTTTGCCCGAGTGCCGGCGCGCTCAATCGTTACGCGCAAAGGCCTCAAGCACAGATGATAGGCTGAAATGCGGCGAAGCCAAGGGGAGGGTACTTGGGAAGGCAACAGCTTTGTAACACGAATATCGTCGCGCGTTACACAGTTTCGCGCCAGATTACGAAAGTACATATAGTTGTTAGTTGCCAGTTGTCAGTTGCCAGTTCGGTCGAACGCCCAATAATTCAGGGCAGCCACAAGGCTGCCCGTAACCAACAACTCGCAACTGGCAACTAACAACTGCTTTATTCGTGCAACCGCGTGGCGCCGATCTCGGTCAGAACGTCCTGTTGCACCGCTTTGTCGTCCTCATAGACGACGTGCATGAGGCGTACGCGATAGGTGCGGCGGTGGGCGAGCACGTTAGCGACGTCGAAGTCGCGGAAGGCAGCGATCAGCTCCCACCTGCCGTTGTTGAATTCCCAGATCTCGTATTGGTCGAAACGGCTCATGCAAAACAGTTGTACGTTGTAAGTTGTAAGTTGTGATGCAAGAAGCGGGGAACGGCAATGGGCGGCCGAGAAAGCCGCCCATCGGATTTCCAACCTACAACCAACAACTTAGAACGTACAACTGACGTTACTCTTCTTCTTCCACCTGCTCGCCGCGTTCCTTCTTGTATTTCTCGATGATCTTCTCCTGCTGGAGCGCGGGGACGAAGTCGTAATGGTCCATTTCCATGTTGAACGAGCCGCGGCCCTGGGTCATGGAAGTCAGGTCCACGCCGTAGGTCAGCATCTCCGACATGGGGACTTCGGCCTTGATGATGGTCTTGCCGCCTTTATTGTCCATGCCCTGGATGCGTCCGCGGCGCCCGTTGAGGTCGCCCATGATGGAGCCGGCGAACTCGTCGGGGACTTCGATCTCGACCTTCATGATCGGCTCCAGCAAAGAAGGCTTGGCCTGTTCCATCGCCTTCTTGAACGCAATGCGTCCCGCGGTCTTGAAGGACAGTTCGTTGGAGTCGACGTCGTGGTAGGAGCCGTCGTAGAGAATGACCTTGAAATCCACGACCGGATATCCCGCGAGGTATCCGCGCTGCGCCGCTTCGACGATGCCCTTTTCAACGGCGGGAATGAAGTTCTTGGGGATGGCCCCGCCGAATATGTCGTTGACGAACTCGAATTGCGCGCCGCGCGGCAGCGGTTCCATCTTGATGCGGCAGTCGCCAAACTGGCCGTGTCCGCCGGTCTGCTTCTTGTGGCGGCCCTGCACGTCGGCGCGCCCGCGGATGGTCTCGCGATACGGGACCTTCGGCGCCTTGAGGTTCACTTCGGTGTGATAACGGTTCTTCAGCTTGGAGACCGTTACCTCGATGTGCTGCTGGCCGGTGCCGGCGATGACGAACTCCTTGGTCTGCTCGTCGCGGAAGAAGCGGAGCATCGCGTCTTCCTCCATCAGCTTGTGGATGCCGTTGGAGAGCTTGTCTTCGTCAGCGCGCGTCTTGGGCTCGATCGCGAAGGTGATCGCCGGTTCCGGCAGCGCAACGCTGGGATAAATGATCTGTGCAGCCTTGTCGCCGAGCGTGTCGCCGGTGAGAGTGTCTCTTAGTTTGGCAACGCCACCGATATCGCCGGCGTGCAGTTCGTTCACCGGCACCATCTGCTTGCCCTGGATGACGGAGATGTGCGACAGCTTTTCCGGCGAGCCGGTCCGGTAGTTCTGCATCGAGGCGTCGTTCTTGATGACGCCTGAGTAGACCTTGAAGTAGGAGATGCGGCCGGCGAACGGATCGTTTGTCGTCTTGAAGACGTAGGCTGAAGGCGGCTCGGTGTCCACGCCCTTGCGCTCGGGCGGCGTACCGTTGCCCGAGGTCGGGACCCCGTGGATATTGTGGTGGTGCGTGGCGTCAGGCATGGACTCGGCGAGGAACGTCATCAGGCGATCGACGCCGATGTTGCCGAGGCCGGAGGTGAAGAGCACGGGGACGATCCTGTCTTCATCGAGCAGGCGCGCCAGGCCACTGACGAGGTGCTCTTCCGCGATGGTGCCCTTGTCGAAGAACTCTTCCATGAGGGTGTCGTCGCCCTCGGCCACCATCTCGACGAACTTCTCGTGCGCAGCTTTGGCGGCCTCGGCCATATTAGCCGGGATATCGCCTTCCTTGCCCTTGCCGTCACCCCCCATCGTGTAGGTGTAGGCCTTCATGTTGATGATGTCGACGACGCCACTGAAGTTCTTCTCGCTGCCGATGGGCAACTGCACCGGAACGACGCTGCGCCCAAAAGCGGTGACGCATGATTCGAGCATGCGCTCGTAGTCGGAGTGGTCGCGGTCCATGCGCGAGCCGACGATGATGCGCGGCAGCTTCATCTCTTCCATGTACTGCCAGACTTTTTCGGTCACGACTTCGACACCGGCAACGCCGTCGACGGCGAGAACGGCGGATTCGACCGCGGGCAGCGCCATCTTGGCTTCATGGACGAACATGTTGAAGCCGGGCGTGTCCACCAGGTTGATCTTGTTCTTGCCCCACTCACAGTAGGCGAGGCCGGCGGAGAGCGTCATCTGGCGCGCGATCGACTCTTCGTCGTAATCGGTGGTGGAGGAACCGTCGCTGACGTGGCCCAGCTTGGGGGTGGCGCCGGCGGTGTAGAGCATGGCGGAGATGAGCTGCGTCTTGCCGGCATGCCCGTGACCGAGCACGGCTACATTACGGATGTTTGCGCCTTCATAGACTTTCAAGGTGATGACTCCTTGGACCAGAAGCTCTTAGCCATTAGCTCTTAGCTTTTAGCCAGGTCGTACAGACCCGATGCCGTTCACCAACAGAGAACGAACCGATTGGCGTGGGCGTGCTGTCGGTCAATCACACGACAAACCAGCTAAATGCTAAGAGCTAACAGCTAAAAGCCGCGGTAGGCGAGGGCTGGTCTGACCCGCGAAACCTAGAATATTAACAGAGCGTGAAAAAGGGGCTCAAGGGCATTGGAGAGCGCAGTCACTGCTCTCGAAGTGCGACCGTCGGGTCCAATCCTGCGGCCCGACGAGCCGGCAGCCAGCAAGCGATCGCCGCGATCGCGAAGAACAGCGCGGCCACCGACACGAACGTGATCGGGTCGGTAGGTTTCACTTCCACCAGCATGCTGGTCATGACGCGAGTCAGGACGAACGCGGCAGCGAAACCCGCCACGATCCCTGCCAGAGTCAACCTCAGCCCATGATTCACGATCAGCTTGAAGATGTTCTTTGGAGCCGCGCCCAGGGCCATGCGCACTCCGATCTCGGATGTCCTCTGCCGCACCAGTGTAGAAAGAACGCCGTAGAGTCCGACGGCCGCCAGCAGAGCTGCGATCGACGCCAGCACTCCCAGCAGAAGCAACGAGAATCGCGTTGCTGACTGTGCTTTCACCACGACGGTGTCCATCGATTGGACGTCGCCCACGAGTAATTGTGGGTCGGCATTGGCGATCTGAGCGCGGACCTGGGATTCGTAGCGCGCGGGATCCCCGTGCGTGCGGATGGCCCAGCGCGCGACGGCGTCGTGGCCGAGAAAACCGTCGGTGAAGTAGATCTGTTCCCGTCCGGCGAGGGCCAGCGACGTCACTCGCTGGTGTTGCACTACGCCGATAATCTGCACCCACTCCGCCTCGGGGGTCCGAATGCGGATCAGGATCCGCTTTCCCACCGCCGATTCCTTGCCGAATGCCTTCTGAGCGAGGAAGTCATCGACGATGACAACGTTCTGCTTCGGTGAGTTATCTGCCTCGGTGAAAGTGCGGCCGGCGAGCAACTTCGTACCCATCGCTTCGAAGTATCCGGGCAGCACGATCTGGAAATCCGTCGCCTGGTACTTCGTATTGTCCGCCAGCGCGGACTCCAGTCCCCACCGGATGGGGCTGAAGCCGCCGGTCAGCGGTAGCGGAACAGACGCCGTAACAGTCTCGACGCCGGGGATCGCCTTTAATCGCGATTCGATGTCCTGGATCTTTGCCTGGCGAGCTTCCGGCGTTTTCGCCGGACGTCCGCCGATGATGAGCGCGGTGAGGAGATGATGAGCGTCGAATCCGGGGTCGATATGTTGCAGGGCGATGAAGCTGCGCATCATGAGCCCGGAACCGATCAACAGTCCAAAGGAAAGGGCGACCTCCGCCACCACGACCGCGCTGCGCAGCGTCTTGCTCCAGCCAAAACCCACGCTGCGGCCGCCGTGCAGGAGGATGGCGGCATCCGGATTCGCGGCTCGGACGGCGGGCATCAGTCCGAACAGGATCGACGCCCCGACGCCGGTGGCGGCGGCAAACGCAAGCACTTGCCAGTCGATGGTGATCGCGTTGAGTCGTGGCAGGTTCTCGGGCGCGATGGACACGAGCTCGCGAATGCCCAGCCACGCCAGCCCGATGCCCAGCGCCGTTCCGCAGGCCGAGAGAAGCAGGGACTCAACCAGCACTTGACGCACCAGGCGCCACCAGCTACCGCCCAGGGCCGAGCGAACCGCGAATTCACGCTCGCGCAATGATGCGCGCACCAGGAGCAGGTTGGCGACGTTGGCACAAGCGATCAACAGAAGAAACAGGGAGGCGCCTGTCAACGATACGACGGCGGGCCTGACCTCGGCGACGACATATCGTTGTAGCGGCTCGAGCCGCGCGTGGTATCCCGCCGTGTTCGAGAGGGAGTCGATCTCGCGCGTGTGGGCGGATATCGAGTCGGCAATATTCTGGGCCCGCGCCAAGGTGACACCGGGCTTGAGTCTGCCAATCGGGCGCAAGCCGAAACTCTTGCGATTGGCGGCATCGTACGAGATCCTCGCCGCGATCCAGACGTCGGGATGGGTCTCCTCATTCAGCTTCGGAGGCAGCAGCAGCTCAAATCCAGGCGCGAGAACGCCGACGATGATCGGCCCGCCACCCTGGAGGTTTGGCAAGCGGCGCCCCAACGCCGATGGACTGCCGCCGTAACGAGTATGCCAATACCGATAGCTGATGATCGCGTTCACCGGCAACGGAGGCACTGCCGGAGGCGCCGGAGCTGCCCCGGGTTGCACCGGAGGTGGTTGCGGCTGGGGCTGGCCGTCGTCCGCATTGAAGTTGCGGCCGGCGACGATTTGCCCGCCCATCAGGTCGAAGAAGTTCGTCGTCACCGCGGCGAACCGCAACCGCTCCGGAGTTCCGTCGTCCCGCTGCACTACTTGCTGAAAAGTGCTTACGGCGGCGAAGTCCTCGAAAGCACTCTTCGAGCCATCATGCAGGTCGAAGTAGTCCGCGTTCGAGAGCGGCAGATCGAGAGCGTTTCGTTTTTGCAGGTCCATCACTGCAAGGACCAGGCGATCGGGATCCTTATAGGGCAGCGGATTCAGCAGGACCCCGTGGGCCGCGCTGAAGATGGCGGTGATCGCGCCTACACCGAGCGCGATGGTAATGACAGCGGTGATCGTGAAGACCGGGTTTTTGCGGAGCGTGCGGGAAGCGTAAGAAAAATCTTTGCCAAGCATGCGGTGCTCCAGGAACTATCGCGCCGGCAGACCCCAATCTCGCCGCGAGCCTTTCGCGAAAAGACGTACCTGGAGTGCGAACGTTACCAGAAATGCCGACTCGGCGCGAACATCTTCCGCCCGGATCGTGCTTTTTCGTAACTCCAGTCGTACGTGTAAAATCTAACGCCAGATGCGGGTGAGGATTGGCATTTGTCTGCTTGCGCTGTGCTGGCCGTTGTTGGCGACGGCTGCGCCTGTTCTCGCTCCAACGGCTTCTGTGCCCTCCTGCTGTCGGCGCGGTGGCGAACATCATTGCGGAACTCCATCATCGACGGACACAACGGTCTCGTCGATTTGTAAGTATTCGGGCCGGCAGTTGAAATTTGCGGGTCCGAAAGTTGCCCGTGCTGCCGCGCCGGTAGCGCCATCGCAGGCCGCGACCGCTGAACAGTTCCTGTTTGCGCCGTGCGTCGTCGCGATACGCGGCGACTTACCCGTCCTATCATCGCGCGCCCCTCCTCTCGCCTGCTGACACTCTAGTGAAAATCCAGAGTTCGCAGGCTAGAAGCCTGCGCAACCGCCGGCTGGAAGCCAGCGCTACAGACGCTGGAGACGGGGTGTTTTTCATGCGAATGAAAGTCATGATTTTCGTGTTGTCGTGCGCCATGCCCGCGTGCGCGACTGTGTTCGGCGGCGTCCGAGGCGTGGTTCATGATCCGCAACATCGGCCGGTGCCGGGAGCGGTGGTAACGCTGAAGGCCAGAGCCTCCGACTGGTCAAAGACGGCGACGACCGACAGTAATGGCGAATTCGTCATCAACGCAGTTCCGATCGGCGAATATTCGGTGAGCGTCACGAGTACCGGGTTCGTCCCCTCGGCGCAGAACATCGTGGTGGTCGCGAACACCGAGCCGGTTGTGCATTTCCAGCTCGCGGTCGCCGGCAAGACTGAAAACGTCACTGTTTCGGCCGCTCCCGAGGCAACGCCAACGGACACGACGACGCCGACGACGATCGTCAGCCGGAGGGATGTTGAGAGGACGCCCGGCGCCGACCGCACCAACAGCCTGGCCATGATCACCGACTATGTTCCGGGCGCTTACATCACGCACGACCAACTGCACATTCGCGGGGGTCACCAAGTCAGTTGGTTGGTCGACGGCGTTCCAGTTCCGAACACCAACATCGCATCCAATGTTGGCCCGCAATTCGACCCGAAAGATCTCGATTACCTGGAAGCAGACCGCGGCAGCTATGGCGCGGAACTAGGCGACCGCACCTACGGCGTCTTCAATATCGCTCCCCGGACAGGATTCGAGCGCAATAACGAGGCCGAACTGATCACCACATTCGGCAACTTCTATCAAACCAACGATCAGATCAACTTTGGCAGCCACACCGGCCGCTTCGCCTACTACGGCAGCCTGAACGGCAACCGCAGTAATCTGGGCCTGCAACCGGCAACGTCGAAGGTCGTCCATGACGCCGAAAACGGCTATGGCGGATTTGGCTCCTTCATCTTCAACATCGACCCCTCGAACCAACTGCGGCTGGTGACCTCGTTGCGCAAGGACTACTACCAGGTCCCCTACGACCCGGATCCAAACTCGTTCGAGAATTCTCAATACGACAGCAGCGGTCTGCGCGATGGACAACACGAAGGCGATGCAATCCTGAATTTTTCCTGGGTGCACACCTTCAGCCCTAAGCTCCTGCTAACCGTTTCGCCGTTCTATCACTACAACAGTGCGAACTACGATCCGAGGGCAAACGATTTTCCGGTGGCAACAACCGACCATCGATCTTCCCATTACGCAGGCGGCCAAGTCGCGTTCAGCGCGACCTTACCGAGGAACAACTTGCAGGTCGGGGTCTACACCTTCTACCAGCGCGACCGCCAGCTCTTCGGGGCCGTGTTCAACGACATGACCAGCCCGGCTTTCACCGACCGGGAGCGCGCTACCGGCACGCTCGCGAGCTTCTTCATCGACGATAAATTCAGGGTCGCTCCGTGGCTGACGCTGATTGCCGGGATGCGTCCGACACACTTCTCGGGCGGAATAACGGAAAATGCGATCAGCCCGCGTTTTGGCGCGGCCCTGACCGTCCCTCGACTGCAATGGGTGTTACGCGCCTTCTACGGACACTACTATCAGGCGCCGCCTCTGCTCACCGCATCCGGCCCGTTGCTGCAATTCGTGAACAGCAACAACCTCGGTTTTCTGCCGCTGCACGGAGAACGCGATGAAGAGCACCAGTTCGGCGTGACCATTCCTGTACACGGCTGGACGATCGACGCGGACAACTTCAAGACCATTGCCCACAACTTTTTCGATCACAATACCATCGGCGAGTCCAATCTGTTCTTTCCGCTCACCATCCAGGAGGCGATCATCCGCGGCTGGGAACTGACGCTGCGATCTCCAAGGATCGCCAACCGGGCGCAGATCCATCTCGCTTACTCGAACCAGATCGCCGAAGGCGAGGGAGCCATCACGGGCGGCCTCACCGATTTCTCCCTGCCCATAGGCCTCTCGCCGCTCGACCACGACCAGAGAAACACGCTGAATGTTGGCGGCAGCGTCGATTTACCCTGGCGCACTTTTGCGTCGACGAACGTTTACTACGGCTCGGGTTTCTCGAATGGGCTGCAGGGAGTTCCCGGCTGGCCGTATACGGGCGCGTATCTTCCGGGCCACACAACGGTCGATCTGTCGTTAGGGAAGAGTATTGGCGAGCGTACTTCGGTATCCGTGAACGCGCTCAACATCGCTAACCGGCGCGTCGTACTCGATAGCAGCCTCACGTTCGGCGGCTTCCACTGGAACAATCCGAGGGAAGTGTACGTTGAGTTCCGGTATCGGTTCCACTACTGAGTCTGGATCGTGGTTGGTTCAATGAAGTTCGGTGGGGAAATGTTTGAACAGATGAACAATCGATATATTTTCCGTGCGATGGTCGTCTTGTCCTGCTTACTCGCAATTGCCGGCTGCTCGCCGAAAAGTGCACCGAAACCCGCAGCAGAAAAACGCTATCACCTTGAAGGGAAAGTCGTAGCGATCGATAAAGAGCTGCACCGGGTCACAGTCGATCACAAGGACATACCCGGGTTCATGAGCGGGATGACAATGTCCTACAAGGTAGCGGCCGACGTTGCGCTGGATAAGTTGTCTGTCGGCGACTCAATAACTGCCACGGTTGTGGTCAGCGATTCCAAGGTCTGGCTGGAAGACGTTCGGGTGCTAAAGCAGGGGACCGGCAGCAGCACCAAAAGGGCCCGATTGGCCGCTGATACCAGCGGCTAGAAAAATGGCAACGTCAATTTGTTTCTCGCTATGGCATTCCTGCTGCTGAGGTCGAACGAGGGCGTTGGCGCCTGTCGAGCGCCCCAGGAAGCACTTATGTTGGGAAACAGGTGGTCAACGGCATTTCTTTAGAGTTCTTAAGGGTTTCGTAAGGACAAAGTGAGCGGCATAGAGGCAGCCTTTTCTCATCCGCCAGTCTGCCAGGGGTGACATTCTGCGACAGCCAAGCCTCCGGTCAGGTCTGGTGCGGAGCTGCGCACAAGGAGGCCTCACCATGCCGTTGTCTACCCTCTCGGGGACCGCCACTAATGTCACGCTGGGGTCGCAGATGGGCTATGTCCCCACAGCTCAATATGGCCCCATGGCCGTCCAGCAGCACCTTGTCCAATTCCGGATCAACAACCGGCCGGTGCGTATCAAGATCACCGACTCGGCCAGCATCAGCGAAGGCGACCAAGTCGTCGTGGCCGGGAATGAGAAGCAGGGGACGCTGGAAGGCCTGGCGTTGAGGAACACCACGACCGGAGCGATCCACCACAATCCATACCAGTTCCCACTGATCGGCGGCATCGTGGCGGGCGTGATCTCGCTGCCGCTCTGTTTCCTGCTGATCGGGATCCCACTGCTCGCCATTTCGGTGTGGGTGGTATGGAGAGCAAACCAGGTCAAGACGGCCGTGCGTATGGTGTCAGGTCCGGCGCTGATGCAGAGCGCGATCGCCTGACGGCGGCGACGCAACCGGTCCGCTCGACTGAGGAGATCTTATGAACCCAAAGACACGCGTGTCTCTACTGGCACCGGTTTTGTTATCCGCTGCCTTCGGCACCGTGGAGCACAGACACTGAATGCTCTTTGACGAAGAGACCCTCGGACCGGCAATGGCGGAACGTAAACGACGGAATGAACGTCGGGCGTTCCGGCGCTGGCCGGTCGCCATCCCGGCGCAATGCTATGGTTTCTGGGGCAGCTCGCAAGCAACGATCACAGAAATCAACGAAGCGGGATTGAATTTGGAATGGGAACACCAGGCGGATCCAGGTCAAGAGGTGACCATCGCCTGGCGCGTCGATGATGGCCCGCCGCTGCAGATCACCTGCGCCGTTCGTTACGCGGTCGACCATGGGGCCGGTGTGGAATTCCTGGACGCCAGGATCACGGACCGGCTGCGCATCCTCGCCTTTCTCAACGAAATGCTGAAATCCTGATTGAGAATGCGGGGCCGCCTCGTCTCCGAGGGTTAAGGTCTTCGGCGAATCCCGGAGTTCTGCCCCGCATCTATAATGGGGAAGAGCTCTCAACCATCCTGCTATGAAAAAACGCAGTCTTTTCTGGCTTATCGCATTCCTGTTAATGGCGCTGTTCAGCACGTTTGGCCTTCGCGCGCACGCGCAGGACAACTCCTATGCCGCACAAGTCTTACGCCCGCCGAAGGGCGCGAAGCTGGCGCTGGTGATCTTCGAGGACCTCGAATGCCCAGATTGCGCGCGCGCAGCGCCGCTGGTCGAGGAAGCGTCGAAGACGTACAAGATTCCCGTGGTGCGCTACGACTTTCCGCTGCCGCAGCACCTCTGGTCGTTCGACGCGGCCGTGATGGCGCATTATTTCGGCAGCAAGTCGCCGGCGCTGGGCGTTGCATTCCGCGAGTACATCTTCGAGCGTCAAACGCAGATCAACGGGCCGAACATGTTGGACGGCGAGGCGCAGAAGCGCGAGTTGCGCAAAGTGGCGGAGCAGTTTGCCGCCGAGCATAAGACCGTCCTGCCGTTCGCGGTCGATCCGCAGGGGAAGTTCGCGGCCGAAGTGCGGCAGAGCAAGGCCGTCGGAGATCGTGTCGGGATCGCGCATACGCCGACGCTGTACGTGGTCAGTAATCGCCAGCAGGGGACGCCGTTCGTCGAGGTAGTCGACCGCGCCAAGCTGTACGAGTTGATCGACGAACTGAAAGGGGAATAGGGCGCAGGGCTCAGGGCGTAGGGAACAACAAAAGCCTGGTCATGAGACCGGGCTTTTCTTTTTCCGGGAACCGACAGCCGGCGGCTAGTGAGTGTCTTTGCCGCAGAGCTTGTCGATGATCTCCAGCACGCTTTTGATCGGCGCGGGCTTCGATAGGACGCAGGACGCGCCCGCGGCGGTGGCGGCGGCGCGCAGCTGCGGAGAATCGTTGCCGGTCATGACGAGGAACGGGGCGCGTGTGTACGGCTTCGCGGCGAGGATCACTTCAATGCCGGTCATGTCGGGCATGTGGTAGTCGGTCACGACACAGTCGCACCCGCGGAGGATCGCCTGGATCGCGTCGCTTGCGCGTCCGCAACAGGTGGCGTCGAAGTCGTGCGCCTCCAGGATCGCTTTCCAGGTTTTCAGGATCGAGGGTTCGTCGTCGAGCAGGACGATATGGAGTTTGCGTCGCGGAGCTGTCGCCGGTGCCGGGGCGGAATGCACGGAGGCATCGTGGGATGGGAACGCCTGCAGACGTCTAGCGACGGCGGATACTGACATGCGTGGGTACTCCTGACGAGGGCTGGCGATAGTAGTATCACTATGCAAAATACAAGTCAATCCCGTTTTGGGACGCTTGAATCAGAGCCGATTAAGTAGTAGGAATATGACTATGTCTGCAGTCCCCTCCAAACAGTCCGAACCGGACCGCTCTGCGTCTTCCCATGATCGAATCCTAATGGCGGCGAAGCAGTTATTCGCAGCGCGCGGATATGAAAACACGAGCACGGTGGCAATCGCGCGGCTGGCGGGAACCAGCGAATCGCAACTGATGAAGCATTTTGGGAGCAAGGAAGGTCTGCTGGAGGCGATTTTCGATACCGGGTGGGAAGGCCTGCGCGCGCACATGGAGACAATCCAGCAGTTACCCACAGCGGACAAGAAGCTTCACGCTCTGCTGGAAGCGACCCTGGCAGGGTTGGAACGGGACTCTGAATTAAAACAGCTTCTGCTGCTCGAAGGACGCCGCATCCGCCGCGAGGGACGGATGGTCCTGATGACCCGCGGATTCCTCGACTATGTCGAACTCATCGACAAAATCCTGGCGGAGATGCGCGCCGCCGGTCAGCTTCGTTCCGACCTCAATCCGCAGGCCGTGCGCTCGGCGCTGATCGGGATGTTCGAGGGGATATTGCGCGACCAGCTGCTGGCCGAACGCGCCGGATATCCATCCACGGCGAAGGTCAGCGATCTAAAGCAGCTCTTCGCAGTAGTCATTCCCGCGCTAGCCCCAAAATAGGCATCAGGCGTTGGGCATCAGGTCTTGGGCGATAGCCCATAGCCTAACGCCGGCTCAATGGGCCGAAGTATTCGCCGTCTTCACCTGCATTTGCCGCAGCACGTCGAATGCGTCTTCATTGTCCGGGACTTCGCCGAGTTCAAGAACAGTCGCGGAACGGATGATTCCTTCTTTATCGATGATGAAGACCGCGCGTTCGTTGATGCCGGGCAGGGGTTCGCCGGTTCGCAGAACGCCGTATCTATCGGCGACAGCGCCGTGGGGATAAAAGTCGCTGCCCAACGGGAAGTTGAGCCAGCCGACCTCGAATTTTTGCCACGCCACGTGGCTGAACACCGAATCGCAGCTCATGCCCACGACCTGGGCATCGAACTCGGCGAACTTATCGCGGTCCGCGTGGTACGCCGAGGTTTGCGCTGCTCAAGCCGGTGTCCAATCGGCCGGATAGAAAGCCAGCACCACGTTCTTCTTGCCGAGAAACTCGGCCAGCGTGACGCGATGCTTGTGGTCGCCGGTGCAGCCCGGAACATCAAAACCAGGCGCGACATCGCCGACCTTGAGGGGTGCCATATTTCCTCCCACGCAAGTTCGGAATTCGGAATTCTAAATCGCGGCCAGAGCACATACAAGTCACGCACGGAGGCCGAGACCTGAGAAAATTGCGATTCGGCAAACGTGATGGGAAAGCATCGGCATCTGAGTCAGGTGCGTCGTCTCCCGCCGCGAGGAGGTTTCTGCCATGTTCGGCTTCGACCGTTACAACTACGACCGCTTCCGTAAACAGATCCTGATGAAGCACGCCGCGCGACACCTGTTCGGCGGCGGACCGGAGCCGGGCGACAAGGCGCCGGATTTTGAAGGCCGCACGCTCGACGGCGAAAAGATCAAGCTCAGCGATTTCCGCGATGACAAGAATGTCGTTCTGACGTTCGGCTCCTCGACATGTCCATTCACGGCGGCATCGATCCGAGGCATGAACGAGCTCTATGACGATTTCAGCGACGAGGACGTGCAGTTCCTGTTCGTTTATGTCCGCGAAGCGCACCCGGGCGAGAAGCGTCCGCCACATCGGACATGGGAAGACAAAGTCGCGGCGGCGGAAGAGTTCCGCGATGAAGAAGGCGTCGAGATGCCGATCATCGTCGACGAACTGAACGGCAGGATCCACAGGAAGTACGGCACGCTGCCGAACCCGACATTCATCATCGACAAGTCGGGGCGGGTGGCGTTCCGGTCGTTATGGACGCGTCCGAACGTGATCGCCAAAGCGCTGGAGGAGCTGATCGACAAACAGGAGGAGACCGGCGAGGACCATTTCGTCGTGCTCGGCGGCGAAGACACGAAACCGCCCATCACTTACGCCGCGCTGCACACGCACCGGGCGCTGGAACGCGGCGGCGAGCAGGCCATCCAGGATTTCCGCGAGGAGATGGGACGCGCGGGCTGGGCGCTCGAGGTAGGCAGCCGCATCGTGCAGCCGGTCGCACTGAATCCTGGCAAGGCATTCGCCGCGGCTGGCATCGCGGGTGGAACCATCGTCGGCGGGTTGTACCTCGGACGCTACCTGCGGCGGCAGTGGCGTGGCCGGCGCATGCCGTACCAGTTTGGCAATGTGCGTGGGACGCGCGCTACCGAAGAAGGGGATTACGCGGTAGGAATCTAGCTGAATTGAGAGTTCAGAATGAAGAATGCCAATCCGGCTGATTCCATTCTTCATTCTGAACTCTGCATTCTCAATTTCCCTACGAGAACGTCAGTCGGTTGCCATCACGCCGCCTTTGCGGGTGGCGCCAGTGGTGCGAATCGAACTGGCGCATATTGAAGTTGTCGTCGATGGAGAGCGCGATGGGCCGCGAACCGAACGGTCCCTTCGCCATGGCGATGATCACGAAGCGGTCCGGCGCCGGCGTGTGGATGGAATAGAAGTACGGCCAGCGGATATCCGGCGGAACCGAGAGCAGCCCCTGGGAACGCAACTCCGGCATCGTCGCGTAGCGCCCCTTCGACGCATAGAATGCGCGCTCGGCGCGCGCATACTCGAACAGGTCCGACTTCACGTCGCCCATGTCAGCGAGCGGGCGCGGCGGTAGCTGTGGTATCCGCAGGATGCGCGATCCTGCGACCGCACCGAACGCGAGTAAAGCCACTAGAGCGCCGATCAGGATTGGCCGCCGCATGGTTATAAAGACGCGAGAAAAGCGCTTTCGGTTCCAAAACTCGCGACAAAAATCCTACTTAGGGCTGGCAGGCGGACCGGGGCTTGACTGCGGCGCGGGAGCGCGGTTCATTTGTATGGACGACATCGGCTTCATTGCGCCAGTCACTGCTTTTTGCACATCGGCGCGTGCCGTCTCATAACTCGGTTCGCCGTCGGAATAGAACTTCACGGTCGCATGCGTGTTTTGCCCATACCCGTCGAGGGAAAAAGATCGCTTACCCTCGGCGGCCTCCTTCGGGTGCTCTTTGGCGAAAAAGGATTGATCGATATCGTCGGACTCGACCGCGTACCGGTAGAGCAGCCGGTTTGCCGCGTCATACATGTCGAATCGGTAGCGGAAGTGAAATCTGCCTGCAAGTTCCGGAAATTCGGTGACCAGGAGTTTCTTGTCGCCGACCGTGAAGGCGTCAAAAACGTAACCATAATCCTTCGGCAGTTTTCCGGCCTTCGATAGCTCGCGCAAGTGCTTCACCAGGTCGTCGCGCTCGGAGGTTAGTCCAGCTTGTGTGAACGCACGCGCCAGTCCGGACAAGTTTTGCGGCTGGTCAGGCTGGATCTGAAGAGCCCGCTGAAACGACTGTGCGGCGGCGGCATAGTTACCGAGTTCGAGCGCGCAATTGCCGAGCAGGTTGTGGGCGAAAATGTTCTGCGGATCGGCTTGTACGATCTGATTGAGGAGTTCCTGCGCGCGATTGAAGTCGCGCTGCTGGAACGCCGTTCGAGCGTCATCGATGGTCGGCGTTATCACAGGCAGCGGCTGTTGCTGCGCAAACACCATACCGCCTGCCATTACGAGAAGAAGTACGAGTCGACGCATGTCTCCTCCGCGTTGGCGAATGGTACTGCAGTCTTAACGGCGGAGATAGGGCAAACGTCACTGGGCCAGGTGATACCCAAAAAACACGTCGGCCCCGGCAGGTTCGCCGGGGCCGATTAATTCAGCGCGCTAGTTATCGCGCCATCAGGTCCGGATTAGAGGACCTGGACGTTCTCCGCCTGGAAGCCCTTGGGGCCTTTCACGACGTTGAACTGCACCTGCTGGCCTTCCTGCAAGCTGCGGAAGCCGCTCGACTGGATCGCCGAGAAGTGCACGAAAACGTCTTCGCCGTTCTGACGGCTGATAAACCCAAAACCTTTGGCGTCGTTAAACCACTTCACTGTTCCTTGTTCCATTTTGTTCTTTTTCTCTTTTCTGATTTTTTCTGCTGAGATCTTCGGTTGCTACTTGGAGTGGAAACAACGCAGACGGTTATCGGCGGACCAGCTCAAAATCGCAAGCTCAAAACTTAGCTACATAGATATTAGACGCAAATCGACGCTGTGGCGACTTCTTTTATTCTCGGGGGCTTTTAGGGGCAGCTCCGACCGCCCGGAAAGGGCTATTTTAGAGTCCGTGGGCCGAGAAATCCCGAACACGAGCGTGCCCGACTGACGCACATCCACCGGCACCCCTCGCCAGGCCCCTTGTTGGTTTCCGGGTCGAGCTTTGGCTCGCAACAGGCCGACTGGCCCCGGCCGCAACGGTTTTCCCCGTAATTGGAGGACAGGGCCTGGTATCGCATAACGAGCGCCAGGGTGCTGTTTGCGAGCTGTTCCTCTGCTCCTGGCTGGTTCCCCTGGACTGCCACTATGGCGCGCGACGCTGCGGTAGCCTGCTGGCTCAACCCACGGAAGGCCTTCAATCCGTATCGTTCGCCTCGTTTGCGGTACAGCTGCTCCAGGGTCCGGCATCGCTGCTGGATCCGCAGCAGCGCCATGTGCATATCCCGGAGGTCCTTGGTCCGAGCGTCGCCTTTTCGCTGCGCCTTCAACCTGGACGAACCGTCGTTCAGGATCGAGAGTTCCCTGTCGATGAAGCGGAAGCTGGTAAACGGTTCTTTCGACTGCGCGGCCGCGCTCAACGCGACGGCGAAAATCAATACCCCGGCAGCGATTCTCATCCGAGTCCTTGTAAGGTCCGCAGCAACGCGGCAAAGGGGAAGCGATCGCCGGGACAGCGGGTCGTTCCGACGTCGCTATGGCGCAGCACGCGTTGCAGTGGGATGTCGTACTTGTTCATTAGCTTCCGGCAGAGCTGGGCGACGGATCGCATCTGCTGGGGGGTGGGCACGGTTTGTCCCTTCTCGCCACGCGGATTGTCTACGCTGCTGAAGTCACCCACGACGGCGATACCGATATACGCGTTGTAACCGCGGGCGTGAGCCCCTTGGCAACGCTCCGGGCGGCCTGCTTTCACGCTGCCATTGGGCAACACGAGATAGTGATACGCGACGTTGTACTGGTGTCCCTGACACCGGATGTCGAAGCCGCGCTGGCGATGAAAGCTTTCAACATCGCGCACGTTGGTTGTGACGGTTTGCTCGCCGGGCAGCACCGCCGAATGATGGAGGATGATCCCGATTGGAGTGATGGTGTTGAAGAACGACGTGACCGCCGCTTCGAGCCGCTCCGAACTGGCCTTCTCCTTGCCCGCCGGTGTGTACGGTCGCGTGAATACTTGTCCCGCGACTGGGTTCGCGATCAGGGCAGAGTCTTTCTGGACATAAGCCACAGCGTCGGAGTTCAGGTCGGCGTCCGTTACGGTGACCATCTTCTGCACGATGGGACCAGCGGGAGCCGCACGCTTGCCGGTCAGGTCCAGTTCACCGCGAACCAGGCGAGCTGCTGCGGGGTTGGTCAACACGAACAGCAGCACGGCGCCTCGCTGCTGGGAACTCGAAGTGAACCGCACCGGTGAAGGTAGCTTCCAATGTTCCTCCTGGTCGCGGCAGCTGACCACGCCCGCTGCTGCTTGTCCGACATTGGTTGCCGCTGGTACGACTACAACGCAGCGAGAGCGATTCAGCACTGCGTCCGGCAGGACGCCGGCCGGTGCTGCGGCTTCGCGATCCAGAAGAGCGGCGGCGGAATCAAATGTCTGGACGATCTGCCGGTCAGCCCGTGGCGCCCGATGGCATCCAGCAACAACTCCCACCAGCGTTAAGGCGAGCATCACTTCCAGCGTTCGCATAAGGTCCCGGGGACACTACCCTAGGAATCTCACTCGCATCCTAAGGTTGACCGGACCTTATCCAGAGATTTGCCATGGCCCAGGAATCCCGCTCCGAACGCCGGCGCCCTGCCGGCGCTGACGCACTTCGCGCGGAACCCCCCGTGGAACGTGCGCAGAAGGTTGTATTCACGTTCCCCGACCCGGAACTGACGGACATCGCCGAATCCGCGCGCTCCGCGCTGAACGCTGCGGCAATCGCGATCGCTGTCGAAACCGGCGCCGAGCCCGGCCGCGAGATTGTTTGCTGCGCCCGCGCCGGAGAAGCTGCGCCCGACCTGGGCGCCATCGTGCAGCCCGGTCACGGAATCACGGGCGAGTGCGTGGCGATGCACGCTGTGGTGCGCTGTGAGGAGATCGAGCGCGATCCTCGGATCGACTTCGCGTTCTCTGAGCGGTTCGGCATTCACTCTATCGTTGTCGTGCCACTGCTCCGGAACGGAGTTGCGGCGGGCGTCATTGAGGCATTTTTTCTCGCGCGCCACGCATACACCGACGCCTCCATCGAAAGCCTGGAGGAATTCGCGAAGCGCATCGTGGCGTTGGTATACGGTCCCGAGGAGGAGATCCAGCCTCCTCCTGTGACCGATGATCAGGCACTTACTCCGTCGGTAAGTTCGGACCTGGAGTTGAAGTCCGCCGAAAATGCGGAACCGGCGCCCGCTGCTGAAGCCGCATCAGAAGGCCAGCCGGAAGAAAGCAAAAGAGGCGAAGGCCCTGACGTTCCCGCGGATATTGCGAATACGGCTCCGGTGTTTTCGTACGAAGAAGAGGCTCAAGCCAAGAACGGCCGCATCCGGAAACTCGTGCCGGCATTGGTCGCGCTCGCAGCATTCGGAGTGCTTGCGACCGCCGTATTCATACTCGGGCGGAACGCTGAAAAGTATGTGCCTAGGAAGCCGCCGGCCAACGCCAACACCCCGGCCACGAACGGCTCGAGGACTCCTACGGACTCAAACTCCGCGTTGCTCTCTGCCGCCGAAGCAGGCGACACGACGGCGCAGTACGCGCTCGCCAGGGCATATCGCGACGGAGACGGAGTGCCGGCCGATCCGGCCAAGCAAATCAGTTGGCTTCGGCGCGCCGCAAGCGGCGGCAACGCCGACGCGCAACTTGAACTAGCCAGTACGCTCGAAGGCCGTGAGCCGGCCGATGTCGTCGAGGCATATACCTGGTACGTCATCGCCGGACAGGCAGGAAAGATCGAGAGTGAAGCCGCCATTCGACGACTGACCCCCCAACTTTCCGCGTCCGATATCGCGCAGGTGCGCTTAGACGTTGGCGACGCACTCGCAAGCGGCCATGCACTGCCGCGCGATCTTGTCGCCGCTCACGTATGGTATGAGCTGGCCGAATGGGGTGGGAACCCGCAAGCGCGGAACCGGCTTGCGCAACTCGAGTCATCGCTCACGGCCGGGCAACTCACCGAAGCGAAACAACGTGCATCGACATGGATCCGGCGCCACACCGCGCCCGCAAACAACGCGGCCCAAGCTGTCCCGCCCGGGCCGCAATAAGGCACTGCTCATCTGTTGAACGCCTAGGTAACTGTGCTCCCGGTAGTCGCGTCGGCGACGGTGCTCATGCCCTTGCCGACGACTTCCGGTTTGGCGTTGCCCTGCTGGAGCTGGCGCAGCACGAATTGCAGGATGCCGCCGTGCTTGTAGTAGAGCGCTTCCTGGGGTGTGTCGATGCGCAGGATGGCGTGGAACTGGGTCACGGTGCCGTCGCTGTGCTGGGCGCGCACGGGCACTTTCTGCCCCGGCTTCCAGTGCTCGATCGCGTCGGTCAACGCGCCGATCTCGAACACCTCTTCTCCGGTCAGGCAGTGCGTTTCCGGCGCCTCTTCGGGCAGGAACTGCAGGGGCAGCACGCCCATACCGACCAGGTTCGAGCGATGGATGCGCTCGAAGCTCTCGGCGATAACCGCTCGCACGCCGAGCAGCGCCGGCCCCTTCGCCGCCCAGTCGCGTGAGGAGCCGCTGCCGTATTCCTTGCCCGCCAGGATGATCAGCGGCACGCCTTCCTGCTTGTATTTCATGCTGGCGTCGAAGATCGACATCTCTTCTCTGTCGGGCAGGTGCGTCGTCCATCCGCCTTCTCGGCCGCTCTTCACCAGCTTGTTGCGCAAGCGGACGTTGGCGAAAGTCCCACGCATCATGACCTCGTGGTTTCCGCGACGCGAACCGTAGGAGTTGAAGTCTTTGATCTCGACGCCGTGCGCGATCAGGTACTTGCCGGCGGGCGAATCCGGCTTGATGGATCCGGCCGGAGAGATATGGTCGGTGGTTACGCTGTTCCCAAGTACGGCCAGCACCCGCGCGCCGCGGATGTCCTGCACCGTCGGAGGTTCGGCGGGCATGTTCTCAAAATAGGGAGGATTCTTGACGTAGGTAGACTTCGGGTCCCAGGCGAATGTGTCGCCCTGCGGAACGTTCAGCTTCTGCCAGTGCTTATCGCCCTTGTAGACGTCGGCGTAGCTCTTGCGGAACATGTCGCCGGCAATGCATTCCTGCACCGTGTCGGCAACTTCCTGCGACGTCGGCCAGATGTCGCGCAGGAAAACCGGCTTGCCGTCGCGGCCGCGGCCGATCGGGTCTTTCTCGAAGTCGATGTCCACCGTGCCGGCGAGCGCGAACGCCACCACCAGCGGCGGCGACATCAGGTAGTTGGCGCGGACTTCAGAGTTAATGCGCCCTTCGAAATTGCGGTTCCCGCTCAGCACCGATGCGACCACGAGATCGTTATCGTTGATCGCTTCGCTGACTTCGGCCGGCAGCGGCCCGGAGTTTCCGATGCAAGTCGTGCAGCCGTAGCCGACGAGGTTGAACCGCAGCTTGTCAAGATACGGAGTGAGGCCGGAGCGCTCGTAATATTCGGTGACGACCTTCGAACCCGGCGCGAGCGAAGCTTTCACCCACGGCTTCGTCTCCAGCCCCTTATCGACCGCTTTCTTCGCCAGGAGTCCGGCGCCGAGCATCACCGACGGATTGGAAGTGTTGGTGCAGCTGGTGATCGCGGCGATGACCACGCTGCCGTGATCGAGCGCCTTCTTCAGGTCTACCATGACGGGCTTTTCGGCCGCGGGCGCCGTCTCGTCTTCGATGCCAACCGCCGTGTGTCCGCCCTCACCTTCGAAGCGGCCGATCTGCTTTTCGACCATCTTGCTTCCCGGACGAACCAGCCCGGGCAGCGCCTGGCGGAAGCTCTCGCCGATCGAGAACAGCCGTACGCGATCCTGCGGGCGCTTCGGCCCGGCCACGCTCGGCTCGACCGACGCCAGATCCAGGTTGAGCACCGTCGAGTACGTCGCCTCGGGCGTGTCCTTGGTGTGGAACATCCCCTGTTCCTTGCAGTACGCCTCGACCAGTGCGATCTGATCGTCCGTGCGTCCGCTGAGCTCAAGATACTTCAACGTCAGTTCGTCGACGGGGAAGATGCCGCAGGTAGCTCCGTACTCGGGCGACATGTTGCCGATGGTGGCGCGGTCGGCCAACGCGAGTTTGTGCAGGCCTGGTCCGAAGTACTCGACGAACTTTCCGACCACGCCTTCCTTGCGCAGCATCTCTGTGATGGTCAGAACGAGGTCGGTGGCCGTCGAACCCTCGCGCAGTTGTCCGCTCAGGCGCACGCCCACGACTTGCGGGATCAACATGGAGACCGGCTGGTTCAACATCGCCGCCTCAGCTTCGATGCCGCCGACGCCCCAGCCGAGCACGCCGAGACCGTTGATCATGGTCGTGTGCGAGT
>CAZLJE010000047.1:0-31951 GCA_964559835.1 uncultured Terriglobales bacterium | reverse complement strand
GTCGCTGACGGCGCAGCAGCCGATGAACAACATCGCGCGCGTTGCCATCCAGGCGCTGGCGGGTGTTTTGGGCGGCACCCAGTCGCTGCACACCGACTCGTACGACGAAGCCTGGGCACTGCCCACGGCGGAGGCGGCACGCATCGCGCTGCGCACGCAGCAGATCATCGCTTACGAGAGCGGCGTCACGCAGACCATCGACCCGCTCGGCGGCTCGTACTTCCTCGAGAAACTCACGCTCGACATGGAGAAGGGTGCGTTCGATTACTTCGAGAAGATGGACGCGATGGGCGGCATGGTGAAGGCGATCGAGCGCGGCTATCCGCAAAAGGAGATCGCCGAGGCCAGCTACCAGTTCCAGCGTGCGGTAGAAGCAAAAGAGAAGATCGTCGTCGGGGCCAACGAGTTCACGGTCGAGGAAGAGTCGCCCGAGATTTTGTACATCGACGAGACGGTCCGCCGCGCGCAGACCGCCAAGCTGAACAAGCTGCGCGCAAGCCGTGATAACGACGAAGTCCGCCGCAGTCTCGATGCCCTGAAGAAAGCCGCCGCCCAGGAGCCTGTCGTCAAGAAAGACGGCAGTTGCTCCGACGCGAACACGATGCCGTTCATCGTAGACGCGGTCCGTGCTTACGCCACCGTCGGCGAGATCTGCGACGCGCTGCGGGACGTGTACGGGACGTACGAAGAAGCGAGCATCACGTAACCGCGTACCCTGCAATGGAACACTTACTCGAATGGCCGGCTAAACCCGAGTTGATTGAATCCAGATCCGACATCTTTAAGTGGTGGGAGGCTCGCCGAGTACACTTCAATGTATATCTGTTGGCCGTAGGAATCGCGACTTGGTTTGCGGTCTTATTTTTTGGTTCTATGGCGGTAGAACCTGGCGTCGATTTCGAAGAACCCCTTGCGATGCTGTTTGGCCCTCCCGTGTATGCCGTGCTTGCAAATTGCTGCTACACCTTGGGATGGATATTCGACACCGTGTTCTATCGCGGTGAGCCTCGAATCAGGCTGTACAAAGCGGGCGTAATTTTTTCCATCGTGCTGACTGCATTGCCCGGGATCTGGGCCATCATTGCGTTTGTAATGACGGTAATCACCGGCCACAAGATTGCCGATTGATCTCAGCATGATGCAGCCGCGGAGCGGCGGAATTCGTTAGCCCAGCGCGGCAGCGGTGGGTTCGGTTACAAATCTTTACCCCAGCCCCAGCGGTGCGACACTAAACTTTCTACCTGTCGCCGGGTTCACAATCACAAATCACTCAATCACCAGATCACTCAATGGCCATGACTGCAACCGATCTCAGTAGCTATGCTGGACTGGTTGCAGTCGTCCTGGCGACCGTCAACATCCTTCTCGGACTGCTGATCTCGGTCCGCTACAGCCCCGTCCGCTACTGGCCGCACAAGAAGCACATCAACCTGTTCCGGTTTCATACATGGACCGGGTACTCGGTGCTCGGCTTCGTCGTCCTGCACCCGATCATTCTGCTGTTCATCCGCTCGCCGCACTTCCGCGTGATCGACATCCTGGTCCCACTCTGGTCGCCGCAGCAGCCGTTCGAAAACACTCTCGGAGCGATCGCGTTTTACGCCATCGTCATCGTGGTGATCACTTCGTTGTACCGCATCCCGATTGGCCGCAAGCTCTGGAAGACGCTCCACTATCTCGTGTATCCCGCCGCCGCGTTGCTGTTCGTGCACGGCATCCTGACCAACCAGAATCTGGACAACAAGCCGGTGGACTACCTGGATGGCGAGAAGGTGTTCATCGAGGTCTGCCTGCTGGTGGTCGTCGCTGCTTCGGTGTGGGCGTGGCAGTTCCGCCTGAAGAAGCAAAAGCGGGAGCAGATGCTCCACGTCGGCCGCTACAGCCACGTCTCCGGCGATTGAGCCGTTCAGGCGACGCGGTCCCTGACCTCGCCGTGGCCCGCGCTGCGCGCGCAATTGGCGCAGCAATAGAACAGCCCGGCGACTTCGGTCCCATGCCCGATCACCCTGCAATTGCAATGCTCGCAGATGGGCGCCATGGCATGGATCGCGCACTCGAAGCTGTCGAACGTGTGCCGCGCTCCCGCCGCGATCACATCGAAAGACTTGTCGTAGTCATTGCCGCACACTTCGCATTTCGACATGGTGTACCTCCACGGGGATGGAAGATTTTGATGTCAAATGCCTGGGTGTTGTTGTCGTCCCCCGGCACGCTCGCAGAGGATGGTCTCCAGGAGAAACGCCCGGCTAACTGGCTTTTAATTCGGCGCGCGATTGCAAAACCCGCAGGATATTACCGCGCGAGATCATCCCTTCGAAGTGTTCGCCGGAGACGACGGGTATCTGGTTCAGATCCTCGCTCGCCATAAGCTCCATCGCCTTTGTCACGGGAGTGTCGGGATTGACGGCGCGCACCTTCTCGATCGGACGCATGATCTCGTGCACTCGCGTTCCCGGCCAGCGTGAGCGCTCGGTGCCTTTCACTTCCTGGGGCGTTACGATCCCCGCCATGTGCCCGCCTTCGGTCACGACAAAGCAGCGCTGAGGGCTGCGGAGTAATTGCTCTTCGACAAAACTCTGGACGCTGGCGTCGCCATCGATCTCCGTGCAGTCGCGTGACATCAGGTCGCGGGCACGAAGGTCCGGCAGCAGCGAAGACATTTCGAATTGCAGGTAAGTAGCGCCGGCCGCTTCGTAAAGGAACCAGCCGATAAATGCCAGCCAAAGTGCCCCAAACCCGCCACCGGTGAAGGCGCGCAAGACGCCGTAGAGGATCATAAGCGTGCCGATCACGCGTCCCGACGTTACGGCTACGCGCATGGCCTTTTCGGCGCTTCGCGTCGCCCACCAAACGACCGCGCGCAGCACTCGGCCGCCGTCGAGCGGAAACCCGGGTACCATGTTGAAGACTCCGAGGCCGATATTGATGTAGGCGAGCCAGACCAGCACCGCGCCGACGGGAGTGGCGGCCTCGCTCGGCGGCGTCCAACCGGTAACGCGGGCTAGCGCCAGCAGGAGGATGCCAAGCACAACGCTGGTAATCGGCCCGACGATCGCGATCCAGAATTCGGTTTTAGCGTCCGTTGCTTCCTTCTCGATCTGCGACATCCCGCCGAGCGCGAAAAGGGTAATGCGCTTGACCGGGATATTGTGTGCGCGCGCGACCAAGGAATGCGCGAGTTCGTGTGCGATCAAGCAGGCAAAGAACAAGATGGCGGTGATGATGGCGACAGTCCACGTAAGGCCCGGTGACCACGCGGGATCGACCGCGCGGAAATGCCCGGTAAGCGAAAAGGCAATGAGCGCGGCAATAATGAGCCAACTGTAGTGCAGGCCGATTTCAATGCCGAAGATCCTGCCGAGGCGAATGTGAGATCGCATGGAAGCCCCACAGGTTAGACTGATTCAACCGGGCGGCTGTTGCTCGCAAGCAGCGCAATTGGGCCGAGGTGCATCACAACCCCACCATGAAAGCCCTGCTCGTGATCGGCGGCATCATCCTGATCTTCGGTATCGCTTCCCTCTTCGTCGGCATTCCACGTACGGAGACGAACGGCATCAAGATCGGCGGCGCTTCCGTCGGTATCCAGACCCGGCACACCGACCGCATTCCTACCGCGGGATCCATCGCCCTGATCGTGGGCGGAGTCGTCCTGATTGCCGTGGGAGCGCGCGGGAAATAAGGTTTTCCGCATCCACTCGCGCGTTGCGATCATCTTTTCGGCGTGGCCCCGAAAAAACTCACACCCGCCGCCATGAAGCGCGCCGTCGAGCACCTGAAGGCGTCCGACCCGGTGCTGCGCGAAATCATCGAGCGCGTCGGCCCGCCGAACATTCCGCGCCGCGATCCGACCTTCGCCAGCGTCGCCCGCTCGATCGCCTTCCAGCAACTGAACGGCAACGCCGCAACGACCATCTTCGGCCGCCTGCTGAAGGAGTGTCACAACTGCAACGGCGCATCGAATGGCCAGCCCCTCACCGACCTGAGTGACTGGTCCGCCCTCACGCCCGACGCCATCCTGTCCCTCACCGATGAGCAGATGCGCGCCATCGGATTCTCGCGTGCCAAGGCCAGCTACCTGCGCGACCTGGCGGAGAAGACGCGCAGCGGACTGCTGAACTTCGCGCAATTACCCGACATGTCGGATGAGGACATCATCGAGCACCTGACCCAGGTCAAGGGCATCGGCGTCTGGTCGGCGCAAATGTTCCTGATGTTCGCGCTCCGCCGGCCCGACGTGATGCCCACGCTCGATTTCGGCATCAACAACGCTATCAAGCAGGCGTACCGGAAACGCAAAATGCCAAAACCAAAGCAGGTCCTGAAAATCTCCGAACCGTGGCGGCCCTACCGCACCGCTGCCTGCTGGTATCTGTGGCGCAGCATGGACGTGAAGACCTAGTGTCAGAATTATCCCAACTGCTGGTCTTTTGCTCGGAGCACGCGCTCGGCAATCCGACGGCAGTGGTGTTCCTGGACCACGAACTCACGATCGAAGACTACCAGCGCATCGCCGCCTCCCTGGGGTTGCCGGACACGGCGTTTGTTCTCCCCGAATCGAATGGACTGGTCCCGGTGCGGGTCTTCTCTCCGGCCGGAGAACTTTCGCTCTGTACGCAGGCGCTGATCGCCGCCCACCGCGTGCTCGAATCGCGCGGCGGAAGATCGGAAACCCGCTTTGTCACTCCCGTCGGCGAGATTCCGGTTGCCTCCGCGGGCGACATGGCGTGGCTGACCGGGAACTACAAAGTGGAAGCACAGCCGTTCCCAGCCGACATCATTCCCGCGTCGCGCTCCGCGCGCATCGACTCCGGACGCACCCGCGCCTACCTGGAATTGCCTGATGCCGGCGCCGTCGCTGCCGTTCATTTCACGCCCGAAGAGGTCCTGGTCTGGTGTCGGGCAGCAGGTCTGCATGGCATCTGCCCGGTCGCGCGCACGGGCGAACGTACGGCGTTCTTGCGCGTCTTCACCACCTCGCAGGATGGTCGCGAGGACATCGCCACCGGAGGCGCGTGCCTGGCGATTCCTACGTTCTTCGGTGAAACCACGAACGTCGAGTGGCGGATCGAACAGGGCTTCGGCGAGAACCGCCGGCGCGGCACGCTGTTTGCGAAGAGACTCTCATCGGATTCCGCGGCCGTCGGCGGACGCCACCGCCTCGTCGCGCACGGCGAACTTCTCCTGTAACGCAGACGCCTGCGTTACGGCGGGTCGTAGTGCGCGAAATCACAGCTTCGGCCGTGCCGGTGTTGTATTCTATTGCGTTCTCAAGCGGACCAGGAACCCTATGGCCATCGACCGCAAAATCCGTGTCCTAGTCGCCAAGCCGGGCCTCGACGGCCACGATCGCGGCGCCAAGGTCATCGCCCGCGCGCTGCGTGATGCCGGCATGGAAGTTATTTACACCGGGCTGCGCCAGACCCCCGAGATGATCGTCAACGCTGCGCTCCAGGAAGACGTCGACGTCATCGGATTGTCCATTCTGTCCGGCGCGCATAACGCCATCGTCCCACGCGTCACTGATCTGCTGAAGGCCAACAAAATGGACGATGTGATCGTTCTCGTTGGCGGCATCATTCCCGATCAGGATGTCCCCATGCTCAAGCAGGCCGGTGTCTCCGGCATCTTCCAGCCCGGCACCGCCATGGACGCGATCATTCAGTTCATTAAGTCGAATGTGAAACACAGAGGAATCCCGCAAGGGGCATAGGGCTCAGGCGTAAGGCGTAGGCAATCGGGGCCAAAGACAAAAGCGCAGCGAAGAGGCTGCGCTTTTCGCATTCAAAATGTGTGCGGGCGCGTCGACCCTACGCCCTATGCCCTGAGCCCTATGCCCTTCTTAGTCGATCAGCTTCACGTCGAACGCCTGTCCGACGATGTCGATCTGTTTTGTCGCAGGCAATGGCGCCACGGTAGTCGTATCCCAGATGACCAACTCGCCGCCTACGATGACGTAAACCACCGTACGCCCGGTGATCGGTTGGATCCCCGTCGTATCGCCTGTGCCGGCCGCGGAGTTCACCACCGCCGAACTGGACGTGTTGTACACGCTTAGGCAGCCGCTGGTGAGGTTATCGCACCCGGTCGAGCCGATGAATAAGAGATTGTTCGGGGCCAGCGACATCACCGAGTGAAATCCATTCGCGATCGCCACCCCGGACTTGCTCACCGTCATCGAGCTGGTTGCAACGATGTCGAGCTTGCCACTTCCCAGACTGTTGCCCGCCACATACAGGTTCCCGCTGTCGAGAAGCGCAGTTGTCGCACCCTCGACGGCAACGTCAGCACCGACCGCGTTCGTGGCGATGGTCAGCGCATTCACCTTGGCCGTTGTACCGCCGCATTCTTTCCCGCAGCTGAGGATGTAAGCAGTGGTGTCGTCGCTGGTGAAGACGCCGCCCACCGGACGATCGAAGCCGCTGACGAACGTCACTGCCTTGCTCGCCGTGTCGATCACCCCGACCTGGTTACTGTTGTCGCTGAAGGCGAGCAGCTTGTTGCCGTTGTGACTCAACGACAAAAACCGCACCGTCGGCACCTGTATCGTGCCCGCCAGCGCGCCGTTTGTGGCCGTGATATCGACGATCTCGACCTGGCCCGGCAGTTGGCCCAGTACCGGCGCGTTCCGCACGGCCACGTAGACAGTCTTGTTATCGGCCGCCACTGCGATGCTCTGGATCGCGTCCGGCATCGTGAAGCTTGCCACCACAGCTTCCGTTTTGTTGTCGACAACAACGATCTGGTTGGTCGCCGATGCCACCACGACGGTATGCAACTTGTCGGGCATGACCGCCATGATGCTGCTTCCGGAGCCCGTACTGATGTTGTTTCCTTTGTAGGTATCGAGGGTGGCGTCGATGATATGCGTGACCCCGTTGAACCGATCGGTAACCAGCGCCCGTTTCTTGAAGAGCGATGTCGTCGTTCTGCTGGTGCTACCGCTGCTGCTGCCGCCACCACAGGCCGTCAGGACCAGTAAAGCCGCTGCGCTGAGGATGGTTACGAGTGCAAGCTTCAAACGATTGGACTCCCACTGGCGCCTATAAATGAAATTGCTGGAAACGCTGATTATAACAAAGTAGCGCGTTGCTCCCCGCCCACGTCCGGTGTCCCCAGAACGCGCCGGGTTTGCGCGTTCTCGGGTGGTCGTCCGTTGGCCGGAACTGCGCATCCGTAGTAAAGTTCTGGAAACCGGTTTTCGATCATCAACAATGGCCTTCGACCTTATTTCCCGCCTGCAACAAGGCCCCGTGCTCTGCGACGGCGCGATGGGCACGCTGCTCTATGCCAAGGGCATTTTCATCAATCGTTGTTACGACGAGCTTAACCTCTCCCAGCCCGACCTCATCCGCCAGCTCCACCACGATTACTTCCAGGCGGGCGCCGACATCGTTGAAACAAACACCTTCGGCGCCAATTCGTTTCGCCTGGCGCGTCATAGTTGTGGGGATAAAGTTCGGGACATCAATATCGCCGGAGTGAAATTGGCGCGCGAGGCCGCCAAGACCTTCGACGGTGCCGTAGCCGGATCTGTCGGCCCGTTGGGCGTGCGTATCGAACCGCTGGGCAAGACCTCGTTCGACGAGGCCCACGCCGCCTTCCTGGAGCAGATCTCAGCTCTCAACGAGGCCGGCGTCGACCTGCTGATCCTGGAGACCTTTGGATATCTCGAGGAACTACGCCAGGCCATCCGTGCCGCGCGCGAGGTCAACCCCAACCTTCCGGTCGTCGCCCAAGTCACCATCGACGAAGACGGCAACTGCCTCGACGGCGCCACCGCGGAGACATTCACCGCCAAGCTGTCCGACTGGGGCGCCGACGTCATCGGCTGCAACTGTAGTGTCGGTCCGGTCGCCATGCTCGACGCGGTGGAGCGCGTGGCGCGCTCCACGAAGCTCCCGGTCTCCGCGCAACCGAACGCCGGCATGCCGCGCTCGGTCGAGGGCCGCAACATCTACCTGTGCTCGCCCGAGTACATGGCGAGCTACGCCAAGAAGTTCTATGCCGCCGGCGTGCGCATGATCGGCGGCTGCTGCGGCACCACGCCCGATCACATCAAGGCCATGAAGTCGGCGCTCCGCGTCGGCGAAGCCCGCGGCAGCAGCTTCCAGGTCGTCACCACGCCGAAAACGCCGGCCAAGGTGCAAGCCGTGCCGCTCGAGAAGCGTTCCGTCATGGGCGCGAAGATCGCCAACGGCGAATTCGTCACCATGGTCGAAATCGTTCCGCCCAAGGGCGTGGAGGTGCACAAGGAGATCGAGGGCGCGCGCTACCTCAAGTCCGTCGGCGTGGATGCGGTCAACATTCCCGACAGCCCCCGTGCCTCCGCTCGCATGAGCAACCAGGCGCTGTGCATCCTGACCCAGCAACAGGTCGGTATCGAAACCGTCATGCACTACACCTGCCGCGACCGCAATGTCCTCAGCATCCAGTCGGACCTGCTGGGCGCCTTCGCGATGGGTCTGCGGAATATCCTCTGCGTGACCGGTGATCCGCCGAAGCTCGGCAATTATCCGGACGCCACCGCCGTGTTCGACGTGGACGCCATCGGATTGGTGAACATCGTCCGCAACCTGAATCACGGCCTCGATATCGGCGCGAACCCACTCGCCTCCGGTACCGCGTACGTCATTGGTGTGGGCGCGAACCCGGGGATTTCGAACCTCGAAGAAGAGATTCGCCGCTTCGAGTACAAGGTGGAGGCCGGCGCCGAGTACGCCATTACGCAGCCCGTGTTCGACATCGAACTGCTCCTCAGCTTCATGAAGCGCGTCGAGCACTGCCGTATCCCGGTCATCGCCGGCATCTGGCCGCTGACCAGCCTCCGCAACGCCGAATTCATGCGCAACGAGCTCCGCGTCTCCATTCCCGATAGCATCATGGAGCGTATGGCCCGTGCCTCGAACGCCGAGGAAGCCCGGGCCGAGGGCGTAGCCATCGCCCGCGAGATGCTGCTGGGACTGCGCGGCGTCGTGCAGGGCGCCCAGATATCCGCGCCGTTCGGTAAATACAACGCCGCAGTGGATGTCCTGGAAGCCTTAGGCGGACAGCCGCCAGCCTCTACGGCCTCAGCTGGTTAGCCGCTGACCACTCTGGGACTATTCCCGAATCGGAAGGTCAATCTGCGCCGCTGTACGATTTCCACAGCTCGGCTGTGGAAAAGTTAGGCTAGAATCTTCTGTGGGGATACGCCTTGGCTAAGTTTGAAGAGTGCCTGCAAAAGCTGGAGTCCATCGTGGACCAACTCGAAAAGGGCAATCTTCCCCTCGAGCACGCGTTGAAGCTGTTCGAGCAGGGCGTGGAACTCTCGAATAATTGCCGCAAGGAACTGGAAGAGGCCGAAGGCAGGGTAGAAGTCCTGCTCAAGCAGAACGGCAAGCTCCAGGCGGAACCTTTCGAGCCCTCGGCGGAACGCGCCGAGGCAAAAAGAACGTAAGACCTTCTGCCTGCGGTCAGCCCCGCAGCTCCTGTCGAGGAGGCCTTTGTGCAGAGCATGAACGTAGTGATCGCCAGCACGGATATCCAGGCACTCGGCCAACTTGCCGAATCCCTGCACCGTCACTTCCGCTCGGTCTCGGTGGCGCGCTCGATCGACGAGGTCCGCCACGCCATTCCGAAACACAGGGCGCAGCTTGCCATTGTTGATCTGGAACTCGCAAACATCAAAGATGTAGAGAAGCTCTGTAACGACTTCGGGCAGACGCAGGTCGTCTGCACTCACCGCATCCCGGACGAGGAGATGTGGGCCGACGCGCTCACCGCCGGCGCCATCGATTGCTGTCATAACGCCGATATCGCGGGCATCCTCGACGCCGTCCGCCGCAACATGCGGCACGCCCGAGCGAACGCAGCGTAGACACATTGGTGATTTAGTGATTTGTGATTGAGTGATTTGAAATCACCAATCGCAAATCGCTAAATCACAAATCCCCTAAGCGATTTTCTTCCTCGATCCACTCGGCCTTACCTGTTCCATCGTGCACTGCCGTGGATTTTTGTCCGGCCGCCAGCGCAGGAACTTGGTTCCGTGACGGAACCGTCCCTGGTTGAAGTAATCGAACGACACCTCGCAGACTAGCTTGGGCTGCAGCGCTTCCCACTCGCCACTGCGCTCCGTGCTCCATCGGCTGGGCCCTCCGGGAGCGCGCCCGGTAAATCCCTTGCCCCCCATCAGCGGCTTCAAGATTTTCTTTAACTCTTTCCGCTGTTCCGTTCGAAAACTGGAGGTAAACCCGACGTGGTCCAGTAGGCCTTCCCCGTTATACAACCCCAGCAGTAATGACCCGACTTCCCCGCCCTTGCTCGCCCACCGGAATCCGCCGACCACACAATCGGCCGTCCGGACCTTCTTGATCTTCTGCATCGCGCGCTCGCCCGACGCATACAACATCCCCGCCGGCTTGGCGATCACGCCGTCGAACCCGCTTCCGGCCAGCTCTTTCATCCAGCGCAGCGCCTGCGCGTGGTCGGGTGTGCTTGGCGAGAGCTGGATGGATTTCGACTTTCCTATGTTCCGGAAGAACTGCTCCAGCGCTTCCCTTCTCTCGAGTTGCGATTTCTCGATGAGCGTATTCCCGTGCTCATCCACCAGCAGGTCGAACGCCAAATATGACGCGGGTGTCTCCTGCGCCAGCCGGCGGATCCTGCTCTCCGCGGGATGAATGCGCATCAGCAGGTCATCGAACGACGGCTGCCCGCCGGCGAAGATGACGATCTCGCCGTCGAGCACGAACTGGTCCACCGGCAGACTGCGAACCGCCGACACCAATTCCGGAAAGTATCGGCCCAGGGGCTGCCCCGCCTTCGACTGCATCAGCACCTGGTCATCCTTGCGAAAGATCAGGCAGCGGAATCCGTCCCACTTGGGCTCGTACAGCCAGCTGTTCCCTTCCGGGACCTCCTTCACCGACCTCGCTTCCATCGGCGGAAATGGCGGCCGGATTGGCAGGTCGATGGGCGGGAAATTCTGTTTCAAATCCTCAGCGGGAACGGCGGCTTCGGCGACGCGGTCGGGTCGGCTGTTGGATACGCGCGGCATGTCAGATTAGATGCGGCGATCGCGTACGGTGCAGGTCAGTTCCGCCCGCTGGATACAGCATTGCCGTCGATAACAGTTTTTGCTATTTCCTGTTATCGGCAGTAGAATCCCGCTTCATGAATGTATCGCTGACACCCCGCCTCGAAAAATACATCAACCGCAAAGTCAAAGAAGGCAAGTATCAGACCGCCAGCGAAGTCGTCCGCGACGCGCTCCGGGCGATGGAAGAGCGGGACAAGAAGCTGGAGTGGCTGAGGGAGCAGATTCGGCCTGCGCTCGAGCAGATAAAACGCGGTGAATTCTCAGATCTGTCGATGGAAGATATCAAAGCGGAAGGACGCAAGCTTCTCGCGGCACGGCGCAAGAAAGTTGGCTAAATTCAGACGTAGCAAAGACGCAACCCGGGATCTCTCCGAGATTTGGGCTTATGTGGCAGCTGACAATCCGAGGGCTGCGGACCAACTAATGGAAGAGTTCGACGCGGCGTTCGAACTGCTTGCCCGGAACCCCCTGCTCGGACGAACACGTGACGACATCAGTCGCGGGTTGCGTAGCATTCCCGAAGGCAATTACTTGATTTACTATCGGCGTATCAAGGGCGGCGTTGCCATCGCACGCGTGCTCAGCGGTTTTCGCGACATCGACCAGATCTTCGGCGAGTAACGCCCCGGCCCGCAATCGCCCAATCCTGAGTTCAATCGGCAATCTTCAATCGACAATCGGCAGTGGCTTTGATTTTTCCCGCTGCTATACTTCTCGGCTTATGCTCCAGGACATTCTGGTCAAGGGCCAGCGCATGGCGGACGAAGCCTTGGAGCGTCTTCTCCCGCCTGCGACTCAGTTCCCGCCGTCGATCCACGCGGCCATGCGGCACAGCGTCTTTGCCGGAGGCAAGCGCCTGCGCCCGATCCTGTGTATCGAGGCGGCGCGCATGATCGGCGGCGCCATTACGGGGTCCCCGGCGCGCGCCGGTGTTGCGCGCGACGGGGTGTCCGGCATGCTCCCTCTTGGTGTCGAAGACCTCGGCGCCGCGCTGGAGATGCTGCACACCTATTCGCTCATTCACGACGATCTCCCCGCCCTCGACAACGACGACCTTCGCCGCGGCCGTCCCACATGCCACAAGGCGTTCGGCGAGGCGACCGCCATCCTCGCCGGCGACGCCCTCCAGACCTACGCTTACGAAGTCCTAGCTAGGCTGGCCTGCCCGCCCGAAGCGCGCGTGCAGATCATCGCTGAGATCGCTCATGCCACCGGCACCGTCGAGGGCATGATCGGCGGCCAGGTCGCCGACCTTGAAGCCGAACACAAGAAGGTCACGGCCGACGAACTCGCCTACATCCATCGCTCGAAGACCGGCGCGCTCATCACCGCCAGCCTTGTCACCGGCGGGCTGTATGCCGGCACCGACGAAGCCAACGTCGCCAAGCTGCGCTGCTTCGGACGTCAGGCGGGATTGGCCTTCCAGATCGCCGACGACATCCTCGATGTCACGCAAACCTCCGAGCAATTGGGCAAAACGGCGGGTAAAGACATCGCGTCTGAGAAGGCGACGTACCCTGCGCTGTTCGGCCTCGATGCCTCGATGCAAAAGGCCGACGACCTCGTCACATCCGCCTGCCAGCAACTGGATTCCTTCGGCGAGCGTGCACAGACGCTGAAGGACCTCGCGCATTTTCTCGTTGAGAGAAAGAAGTGAGTTAATGACTGCCATAGCTGAGGGGCTAAATGAGCATCGCTACAAGTTCGGCAAGATCAGTGTCTTGCTATTTCTCGTTTGGTTTCTTATGAGAGGCAGCTTGCTGGAGTTTATTCCGCTTGGGGCAAGTCTGGTGCTCGCAATCATGGCGTTGGTACGCGAGAGAAACGGTTGGATGTTCTTGATACCTCCAGCAATAGTTTCTCTCGTCTGGTTGAAGATTCTGTTGCTACGGTAATGTTTTCGGATCACCAGATGACCAGATGACCAGATCACCAGATCATCACATCGTCGATGTTCTCGCCATCGCCGCCCACCGCGACGACGTCGAGCAGACCTGCGGCGGCACGCTATTGAAAGCCGCCGACAAAGGACATCGCACCGCCATCCTCGACCTCACTCGTGGTGAGATGGGCACGCGCGGTACAGCCGACGACCGCGCCCGCGAAGCCGCCGAAGCTGCACGCATCCTGAAAGCCACCTGGCGCGATGCGCTCGACATCCCCGATGGCCGTGTCGAGAACACGTATGAAAATCGGCTGAAGGTGGCGAGCGTAATCCGCCAGGCGCGTCCTCGCGTCGTCATTCTTCCCTACTGGCAAGGACGGCACCCGGATCACTACACGTCGTCAACGCTTGCGTACGAAGCCTGTTTCCTTGCCGGACTGAAGAAGCTTGCTATCGAAGGCGAACCCCATCGCCCCTTCAAGATCATCTACGCTAGCCTCTACTTCGACGTCCGCCCGACGTTCGTCATCGACATCACCGATCAGTTCGAAGCCCGCTTCGCCTCGCTGATGGCCTACAAATCGCAATATGCCGACCAGCAGGAGGGCACGGGCCTTTTCCCACAGCACGCCGAGATACGCGACCGCGTCGAAACCATGGCCAAGTTTTACGGATTGCTGGCGGGAGTGAAGTACGCGGAGCCCTTTGTGCAGAAGGAAGTCGGACTGATCGACGACGTCACCGCCATACCCGTCCAATCGCTATAGTTTTTTTGATGGATTCTGGCAGTGTCGCTACGATCAATGTATGGTCCGCCGCCGACCTGCAATACGAGAGTGGTTCGGCGCAGTACAGTCTGCCTAAATGTATCCGGCCTCTAGTTGGAGATTTTTTCTCCGGGCCACGACCGGATTTCGGCGCCGTTTTCTCCGCTGTACTCATTCGTCGCCTATTGTACGGGTCGGCCTTCCACTCCCACGCTTGCGCACTTTCCGGCATATAATCCGCCCTAATTGGTCTCGTGGAGGATGGCTTATGCGAATGCTCTTGCGGCCTTCGATTCCTGTGGAAATAGGCAATGCGGCGGCGAAAGCAGGCACCCTGGGCGCCACGATTGAACAGATCCTTGCCGACCTCAAGCCGGAAGCGGCGTACTTCTTCGCGGACGACGAAGGCTGTAGGTCAGCGTCTGTCGTTTTCGACATGAACGACACATCGCAGATCCCCGCTGTCGCCGAACCGTGGTTCCTCGCATTCAATGCGAAGGTATCCATCCGACCCGTAATGAACGTGAAAGATCTCGCTGCCGCCGCACCCGGCATTGCAAAAGCCGTTAAGCAGCACGGATAGAGTCGGGTGCCTCACCTTTATCGCGGTTTTGGAAAGGGTGGGAATCCACAATGAAGGTCGGGGCTGGTCCACCCTTTGCGTGAGCCTGAATGCCGGTTGCCCCACCCTTCCGGTCGTTCTTGCCTGACGGTGGGGATTCCTCTCCGAACCGAGAATGCCTCATCGCACCCAGACCTGCGCGTCCACATTCTGATCACCGACCACTGATCACTGACCACTGTCTTGTCATCCGCAGGTATTGACCTTCTGGTAACGTCCCTCCTACCATTCCTGCTGTGAGTGCGCTGTCCCTATTCAGCGGGCAGACGGTTTCCCACTATCGCATCCTGCAAAAGCTTGGGGGAGGTGGCATGGGCGTGGTGTATTCGGCCGAAGACCTGAACCTCGGCCGGCGAGTCGCCCTCAAGTTTCTTCCCGATGATCGGACCGACGATTCGACGCGTTGCAGCGATTCCGGTGGGAAGCTCGCGCGGCCTCGGCGCTGAATCATCCCAACATCTGCACGATCTACGAGATTGGCGATGATGGTGGACGAGTGTTTATCGCCATGGAGCTTCTGGAAGGCAAAACACTGAAGTACGCTATCGCAGGCCAACCGTTGGATCCCGACTCGCTGATCGATTTTTCTATCCAAGTTGCGGACGCGCTGGATGCGGCCCACGCCAAAGGCATCGTGCATCGTGATATCAAGCCCGCCAACATCTTTGTTACAACGCGTAGACAGGCTAAGGTGCTGGATTTCGGGTTGGCCAAAACAACGGCTGCGCAACCGGCTGCAGAAGTCGCCGAAATGCCGACTGCATTGAGCCAGACTGGCGAACCGGTTGGCACGCTGATGTACATGTCTCCCGAGCAAGTCTGCGGCAAGGAATTGGACGCGCGCACGGACCTGTTCTCGTTCGGGGTAGTGCTATACGAGATGGCAACAGGCAGGCTGCCGTTTATCGGCGCAACTTCAGGCGAGTTGGCCCACGCAATCCTGAGCAATTCGCCGCTGCCGGTGGTGAAACTCAATCCGCAGATACCGGCGAGATTCGAAGCAATCATTAGCCGGTGCCTGGAGACAGACTGCAACCTTCGATACCAGCACGCCGGCGAGATTCGCGCGGACTTGCAACGGCTGAAGCGCGACTCAATGCTGCCCGACCGGGCGCACACGATCCCGCACCGCCTGGCATGGCGATCGCTGATGCTCCTGGCCTGTGCTGTCGCCATGGTGATCGTAATCGCGCTGGGCTCGAAGCTGGGCTGGTTTCGGCCCACAACAGGTGCGCATCCGATTCATTCCATCGCGGTGCTGCCGCTGGACAATCTGTCTCGCGACCCCGAACAGGAATATTTCGCCGATGGGATGACCGAAGCGTTGATTACAAACCTTTCCAGGATCGGCGCCTTGAAAGTGATCTCGCGCACTTCGGTAATGGGGTACAAGGCAGCCAGGAAGCCGTTGCCGGCGATCGCGCGCGAGCTGAACGTGAACGCCGTAATAGAAGGGTCGGTGCAGCGGGAAGGCGATCAAGTGCGCGTCTCCATCCAGTTGATCGACGGCTCGACCGACCAGCACTTGTGGGCCGAACAGTACCAACGCAGATACAGTGACATTCTCAAGCTGGAAACCGACATGGCGCGAACGATTGCCGATCGCATCGAGATCCAACTGACACCGCAGGAGCGCTCGGAGATGGCGCGCACGCGAGCGGTGGATCCGGAAGCGCACGAGGATTACCTGAAAGGTCGCTACTACTTCAATGAGCGGAGTGGGACGGCGCTGGCAAAAAGCATTGAGTACTTTCAACAGGCGATAGGCAGAGACCCGACTTACGCACTGGCCTACTCAGGACTGGCGGACGCATATGCGGTACTTGGGTTCAAGGGAGTGTATCCGTCGCAAGACAGGCTGGAGCGCGCCAAGGCAGCTGCGCTGAAGGCGATTGAGTTGGACTCCTCACTGGCCGAACCGCACGCTTCGCTAGGGTTCATCGCCGAGACGCATGAGTGGGACTGGGCTGCCGCCGAGCGCGAATACAAGCGCGCGCTCCAGCTCGACCCAGGGTATGCGCGCGCTCACCATTGGTACGCAGGCTATCTCACGTACGTAGGGCGGTTCGATGAGGCGATCACCGAGGCCATGCGGGCCCGCGATCTCGACCCACTCTCGCTGCCGGTCAACAACGCACTCGCGGGCAGGCTGCTGGCGGCCGGCCGCATGGATGAGGCGCTGGAGCAATTGCGCGTCACTCTGCAAATGGACCCGAATTATCCGCCGGCTTTGCAAACGCTGGCCTGGGCGTACATCAACCAGGGCAAACCTCAGGAAGCGATTCGGCAGTTGCAGCAGGCGCTGCGATTATCGGGACACAACGATCTGGAATTAACTGTGGACTTGGGCTTTGCCTATGCCACGGCAGGCCAGCGTCAAGAGGCCCTGAAGATTCTCAACAAGCTGAACGAAGAGCACGACCGCGGTCTGGTTTCCGCCGCTTCCATTGCCGTCGTCTACGGAGCATTGGGAGAACTGGACAACGCGTTTGCCTGGCTTGATAAGGCATACCAAGAACGCGATCCTGAACTTACCTACCTGAAGGTACCCCGACGCAGATTCCAACCGCTGCACCAGGACCCACGGTGTCGCGAATTCCTGCAGCGAATCGGCCTTGATTAGAGCCTTGTGCCCTGCGCTGTTTACTGGCTGACGCCGACAGCGCTCTTGTCCGACGTGATGGCAGTCTTGCCTGCGAAATACGATCCGTCGTAGAGCCTGCGGTACATCTTGCCGGCGATCTCAGCCGCCTTGGGGCCGAAGGTCGGACGTCCGCCCTCGAGGAAGACGACGGTCACAATCTTGCCGTATTGCGTATTGGCGAACGAGGCGAACCAGCCAAAGCGCGTGCCGTTGTTCGAGCAAGTGCCGGTCTTGCCCAGGATCTGCTCCTCGCTGAAGTTCCAGCGAACGCTGCGCGCGGTGCCGTATTCGACCGCGCCCGTCATGCCAGGCATCATCTCGGGGATGATGTTCGCGATGTCGAGGTAGCGCTTGACCTTGGGCTCGAAGTTCGCGACTTCGGTCTGCGACGTCGGATGTTGCAGGTAGTAGAGCGTTCCGCCGTTGGCAATGGCGGAGACCATCGCGCCCAGTTGCAGCGGCGTCATCGAGATGCTTTCGCCGAAGGAGCACATGCGTCCCACGCCGCCGAGCTTGGCATCCAGCTCTTCCGAGGGATAAACGCCAAGGTGCTCGTCGCCGACGTTCCAGCCGGCCAGTTCGCCCAGGCCAAACTGGTGAGCGTAATAGCTGACCTTCTCAAAGCCCAGCCGGCGTCCGAGAGCTTCGAAGTACTGGTTGTTCGAATGGGCCAGCGCGTCGGTCAGGTCCATGGAGACGCGCTTGGAAAGCTGGACTTTCGTGTCCTTGGTGATGATGTTCTCGCTCAGCGCGGCGAGCGCGACCGACAGCTTGATCGTCGAACAGGGCTCAGCGCCTTCGGACAGCGCCAGCTTCTGGTTGACCATGGCGATGATGCGGCCAGTAGTCGGGTCGATCGCGACAACCGTGCCGTTCATGTTGCCCAGCGCGTCGATTGCAGCGGCGCGGACGGCTGGATCTTCGCCTTCGGTGACGTCACCCGCTGTGATATCGGAGTCCGTGAACGACGAGGCGAGGAAGCGCTCATAGTAGCGGTTGCGCTTCAGACGATGCCCGTTCACCCACTGGTATTGGCTGACGCGGCGCCGCTTCTTCGACGCGGTCCTGGCGGCAGTGCGGCTGCTCGCCCGGTTGGCCATCCGCTTCTGCGTCTTGGCGTTCTCGGTGACCTTTGCCGGCTTCTTCTTCGCCGTCTTGGAGATGGTGGCCGCGGTCGCGGTTAGGCACGTCGCCAGCGCGACGATCACCAGGAGAGCGTTTCTCGATATCTTGTTCATGCGTCCCGTAGCACCGACGTCTCCGCCGGTCACCGTGTCCCTAAAGTCACCTATGCCCCAGAGCCGGGTGCCCCACCCTGACCGGTTTTGGAAGGGTGGGCAGAGGCGATGGGGCTTTCAAACCCGAAGTTTCCACCATTCCCCTAACCTGTGCTAGTAACCAGGAAGGTAATGGGGAGGTCTGGCTAGATAGTAAGAGAGTTGCAGTCTGCATTTCAATCCCAAACTGCTTCCGGACGGGCGAACCAGCAAGCACTCTGCAATGGATGCCGAGCCTCGGGCCCGAGTTGTGGCCGCCCATAACGCCCTTTCCGGCCAGAGACTTAGCCCGGCGCGTTTCGCCGGCGCCATGCCCGCGGCATCCTGAGGTAACTGCTCCAACGTAACTGCGGATCGCGGGCCGCGGGGCGCGGGACACGGAAGGGCGGCTTCCGCTCGGGGCTGCTGTGTTTCGGCCAGGTATCGCGTCCGAGGAGATCGGCGCGTGCCGCAGGTACGCGGTGAGTGCCAAGTCATAGTGTGGCGTTTCTTCGATTACCGGTTGGTTATAGTCGCGATGGTTATTAGCTGCTAGTTTGGCGTCAATATACTTGCCACACAAGCGACTTTGGCCCACAATCAGATGGACAGGGCAGCAGTTCACAATCAGTAACAGAGTCCGATAGTGGAGGTTCGGACGATCCGCCGTCACTTCGCGGGGCATTCTTCTACTTCTGTTTGTTTATCTATGTCATTTCCTGCTTTACAAATTGCCCACTGGCCTCCGGACACGAAATGGGAACACCACGTCGTCCAGTGCCGTTTGCCGAAAATATCGCAATAGCGAATCTTGCCGTAAACGAAAATCTGTATCCCGTCGTCCATGATGCGGTCATATACCTGTTGAGTGAGGTAGTTGGTGACGACAAGATCAGCATCGCGCCCGTCACCACTCGCGACAACGCCAATAGGGAGAGTGTCTTTGGGTGGGTAGGTGTAAAAGGATGGCTCGGAAAATATAGATTTCTTTACGGGGATAATCACGGTTTCGGAAATCGTTTCGACGTTGACCGCTGGAGTTCTCCCCCTATTCCGGATGACCCTTTTGACATAGAACGGCTGTCCCACTTCGAGCTTCTTAGAGTTGGTATGAATGGAGAGACTTTCGAGATACATCCAAGCACGCTCATCGAGGAACATGGCAGCCTGCGCAGTATCGGCAGATCGCTTCACCTGCGCTCCAAGTGTATTGGTAAATTTGGCCTGGTCCGTAGCTGCCTTAATAAGCTTGTCGGTATCCTCTTTTCCAGCGCGAACTTCTTTAAGGGTGTTAGCCGCAATAATCGCGGAGTCTTGGCTGGCGCGAGCGGCTTGTTCGGCGGCAATGGTGGATTTCTGCAATTGGTCCAATTGGCCGGAAGCGATAGCCGCATAAATGGCAGCGGCGAGAAACGCCAAGAACGTAACGATCACCTGAGCCCACAGTGCGCCGAGCTGCTGATTGTGCCGACGTGTCTGCTGGCGTTCGTCAGTATTTGGTATCTGATTTTGCACATTCACTATGACGGGCGGTGGTGGGGGTTGGAGATCGCGCTCTGTTTCGCGCTCCTCGCGCTCTCTTTCTTTGCGTTGATCGCGTGCTTCAGCGCCGTCTCGGAAGTGTCTCAATTCGCTCCTGAGCGCCTTGAGCGCAGCGAGCAGTTGTTGAGTGATGTGCGTCATGTGTATTTATCTGGCCATGGGAGTCCAGTGAATTTTACCGTCATCCGAAATGCGAGCATGAAAGTTGAAGCTCTTATGACGATGCCACGGGAAGAAATCGGGGCGATAAGAGAGCACAATGCCGATGTCAGCTGCTATGTATTTATCGGTGCCCATCGAGAAGACGCTAGACCCATCGCCGCTACAAGAGATGGTAGTCTTTCCTCCGATCCCAAGGTCTCCAACAAACTGTTCAGCACTGTCACCTCCAATGACGGCATCGGTGACTGTGGCTCCGTTCGCAGCCACGATTCTTTTGACCAGGCACGTCGCCATGGCGTCGTGAATCGGAAGGTATCCCTCATTGCTCACGATTATGGGGGACGATAACGGGTCTTTGGCCCGAAGAACGTCTCCAGGAGTCAAGGAAACGCGCGATGACATACTTACACAACCGATGTAGAGGCTCGGCATCCCTAATGCAAAAATTAATACCTTCCACCCGAATCCGAGATGTTTGTACCAATTACGTACTACCCCCGATGGTCGGGGTTGCGCTCGCTTGGGCAGTTTATGTTTTCGTCGTCTTTTGCCGCTCATAGTCCTAATATGGAAGAAGACATGAAATACGAATACAAACAGGGCAAAGAAGCAACAGAGAACTTTGAACAGGCCATGAAAACGCTGTTCAAGGCTCCCAAGACGGTCAGTGTCGGGGCAAAAGTAAAGCGCCCTAAGAAGGGCGCTAGCGACCGCAAAACTGACGTTTCCGGCAAGGACTAGACCGCTTACCGCGTCCTTGCCGCCTACGAGTGGAGCGCGTCTACATCCTTGCCAGTGAGCGCGGCATACGCGAGGCGCTTGCCAGCAACTTGGGCCATCGCAGTCTGGAACCGCTGAAGAATCGGTGATTACATGCTCACCATCCTTGCGGTGATTGAAGCGGAACACTTGCTCATCAACGTAACGGTCAAGATGAAAAGGTTCGACAGCAACGTAGGTTCCCTTGAGGCCGCGCTTCAGCAGCGACCAGAAGTTCTCAAGGCCGTTCGTGTGTACTTGTCCGCGAACATATTCCTTTTCGTGGTCTACAACCTCATGCACGAATCGGCCAAGCGGCAAGCACTTGTAACTCGGCAGATCATCGGTGCAGATCGTGCTGCCCTTGGTGATGTTCTTCAGAATTTCCTGTTGCAAAATATACCGCTTCACATTGGGAACCACGCGAGCGCGGACGCTGCGAGTCTCACGGTCGAACAATCCGACAACCGGAGTCTTGCCAAAGTGCGACTGCATGGAGCGCCACTGCGCATCGTTCTTGGCCATCCCTTCCATCTTCTGCTTGCGGCTCTTGTGCATAAATTGCTTCTTGCCGCCGATGAAAGTTTCATCCGCTTCCACGGTTCCGCTCGGGCCGCCCATATCTTCGGTGCCGCGATGTGGCTTCAACGCTTCGCGGATTCGATGCAGCATGAACCACGCCGTCTTTTGTGTGACGCCAAGTGCGTGGTGAATTTCCCAACTGCTGATTCCGTTCTTGCAGTTCACGATCATCCACACAGCAGTCATCCACTTATCGAGTCCGATGGGCGAGTCCTCGAAGATGCTGCCGACCTTGACGGTGAACTGTTTCTTGCACCCTTTGCAGAACCACAGCAAGCGGGTCTTAACGAACGAATGTTTATCATTCCCGCAACGGGGACAGGTGATAACGCCATCGGGCCAGCGCAGATTAACCGCGTAGACAAAGGCCCGTTCCGGGTCAGAGAAGTAAACAATCGCTTCTTGCAGGGTTTGTGGTGTTTTGTCTTTCGTTTTCATCTACTTGCCTCTAACTAGAAGCAGAGTAGCAGAAAGGTGTTTGTGTGTCAAGTATATTGTTGCCGCTAGTTTTTGGTGCACCTCTTTGTTTTCAGCAAAATAAGCCCGGGTTACTTGGGAGTTTTTCACCGCGAAAATCGCGTGAGATTTTACTGAGGAATTAATAGGGGCTGCGGAGTGCGAAGACGTGGGTCGCTGATGAACGCAAGAGCGGCTGTCGCTATCGGGTATCCGGCGGCCCGAGACCCCACCCCATTTATCCCGAGCGTCCCGAAGAAAGTCGGCCAAACTCGGGGAAATCCCGAGAAGCGGGATCCGGGGGCCGGTGTCCGGGCCGCGGGGCGCGGGATTGGTCGCATTAAGGCTTGCGTCACACGCGGCATAGGCGAGGCCGCTCGCGGTAGCTTTCCCAGGTACCCTACCCCCGTTATCCCACAGGTCCCACAGAAAAGCCCGAAAAACGAAGAAATCCCAGAGCGCGGGACGGCGAGCGAAGGGAGTGTGCGGCCAGGCAAGCCTGGCTAGTACACAAAGCGGAGCGGAGGAGGCGTTGGGGGAGCGCATCGACGAAATCGAGAACGCTGGTGTTTGAAGCTACAAACAATGGTCGCGCGAGGCGGGGACCGAGTCAAGAACTATATTTCTACTAGATTCAGTTGTTTGTACTGTGTATATCTATTAGCAAATATCACTCGGCGGCGGATTGCCCACACATCGCGCGCGGGGTAAGGCTAAGGACGGAGGAGTGCGGCGCGATGTGTTGGCACCCGGCGCCTCAGGCCTCTGGGCTACCCTAGGTTACCCGGTACAACCCATGAGCGCTCTAGGCAATTTGTCCAGCAGACACTTAGCTGGCCTTCATCCACTGACTCGATGGGTATAGCAGGGGAGGGGGTATACCCAGTTAAAGTTTGCCGCAATGTGATCCCGGGATTCCGGACCACCCGGCCAGCTCCGCGCGTGATATTTTGTGTCTTCTTGCGGAGACAGGATGAGCTCACAGGCCCAGGCCGTTCGGAAAACCGAAGAAATACTTGGATCACGGGACTCTTGGTACCGGCAGAGTTGGGTCAAGGTAGCCGGCGTCGTTTGTCTGCTCCTGGTCCTCGAGTTCCAGCTTTTGTACTCGGTCCGGCAGGAGTCGCTTACGTGGGACGAGGGCGATCACATCTTTGCCGGATACATGTCTCTCAAGCATCGCGATTTCGGCCTCAACCCAGAGCATCCGCCGCTGGTCAAGATGATCGCCGCGATTCCGCTGCTGGGAATGGACCTGCATGAACCAAAGTTGCAGGACCGGTATTTCAAGCAAGAGGCATATTCCAGCGGACGCGACTTCGTCTTCCAGAACGACCACGACAGAGTCATCTTCCGCGCCCGAGTGGGCGCATCGCTGTTTGCGTTACTGGTCGCACTGTTGGGCTTCCTTACAGCACGCGAGATGTTCGGCACCGGCGCCGGATTCCTCGCCCTGGTACTGATCGTCTTCGAACCCAACTTCCTGGCTCATGGCGCCCTGGTCACCACCGACACCGGCGCGGCTGCTTCCCTGCTGGCCAGCATCTATGCGTTCTACCGATATGTGAAATCTCCGTCGTGGGGACGCGTCGTAGTGCTGGGTCTCGCGGCGGGACTCTTCTTCATCGTCAAGCATTCGGCGGTACTGCTGCCGCCGATGCTGGTCCTGCTTGCGGTCACCGAGTTGTTGCGTCGACGCCAAACGGGAGATGAGACACGCTTGCATCAGGCAGCACGGCTCGCCGGCGCGCTGGTGATCACCGGGGTGATCGTTGCCGGCATGATGTGGGTATGCTACGGATTCCGCTACGCCGCTCGCCCCGCGGGGAGACAGATGAACCCGCCATTACAGAGCACACTCGGGAACCTGCGTCCGGCGGAAGCCAAGGCGATCACAATGATGGCGCGGTGGAAACTGCTGCCGGAGTCTTGGCTCTACGGACTGGCGGATGTCCGCTCGGTGGCGAATATATGGCCCAGCTACGTGTTTGGGAAGTTGTATGCGCATGGCGTCTGGTTCTATTTTCCCGTGGCATTCGTGATCAAGGCGACGCTATCGACGCTGATCTTTCTGCCGCTGATCGTCTATGCCGGCGCCACTCGAAAGCTGCGCGGCCGGCGCGAAATCCTGTTCCTGTCGCTGCCGCCGGCCCTCTATTTCGCGATCTCGATGACTTCGAGCCTGAACATCGGCGTGCGGCACATTCTCCTGGTGTTCATTTTCCTGCTCGTATTGGCCGGAGGATCTGCCTGGAGCCTGATCTGCAACGATCGTCGGTGGGCCTGGGCCATCGGCGTGATAATCATCTTTCATGTCGTGTCTTCGATGCGCGCGTTTCCGACTTCGTACATTCCATACGCGAACGAAGCCTGGGGCGGACCCGCCAACATGTACAAGTACCTGACCGACTCGCCAACGGACTGGGGACAGCAACTGAAAGACGTGAAGCGTTATGTGGACGAGCGAGGGATCAAAGAGTGTTGGTTTGCGTACACGGCCGAGCCGCTGATCCCATACCGGGCCTACGGCATTCCGTGCAAGCCGCTGCCCACCATGGACTCGATCTGGTCCGGCGTGAAGACGGAAACACCTCCGGTGATCCAGGGTCCCGTCTTCTTCAGCCACCTCGCGCTGACGTTTTATGAATCAGGGTCCAGCGTGTTGAGTCCCTACCGCGAGTTCATGAGGCTGAAGCCTACGGCGGTGATCGACCACGGCGTATTTGTTTACGACGGCACGTTCAACGTGCCGTACGTCGCAGCGATGGATCGGGCCGTGATCTCCGGCAGACTGCTCGATCAGCATCAACCCGAACAGGCGCTCTCCGAAGCAGAGGCCGCAATCGCGCTCGCACCAGATTCCCTGCAGGCTCTCATGGCGTTGGGAGATGCGGAGAAGGCATTGCAGAAGAATGCCGACGCACGCACCACTTTCGAGAAAGCACTGCAGCAAGTCCGCCTGATGGAACCGACCGCGCAAGAGGTCTGGACCCCAAGAGTTCAGGAGAAACTGAAGGGTCTGTAACGAGAACGTGTAACGGACCGGTCAGCCGGCGCCACACGCTGATTCGCTACGACTGCTCGTTCCTCTTCCGGATGAAGGCCGGGACGTCGAGGTCGTCCTCTTCGTAGCTGGCCTTGACGGAACTCTTCACGTCCGCGATGGATGCGGTTTCCCGCTGCGGTTGCGGACTGGGCGCGGCCGCAGCCGTCGCCGCCCGGTTCACTGGAGGCGGAACAGGAATGGAGGCTTCCGGCCGCTGGTTGACGACCGGCTCGGGATGCTCGTACACGGATGCCGTTCGCGCGTGCGAGATGGCCTGCGCGGCAGAGTGCATCCGCTCGCGATGGTCGTCGTGATGGGTCCTGAATCCGGTGGCGATGACCGTGATCTTGACCTCATCTTTCATCCGTTCATCCTGGACGGCGCCGAAGATGATGTTGGCGTCCTCGTGGGCGGCGCCCTGGATGATGGTGGAGGCCTCGTTCACTTCGGCGAGCTTGAGCGAACTGGAGCCCGTGATGTTGATGAGGATGCCGCGAGCGCCGTCGATGGCGCCGGCTTCGAGCAAAGGCGAAGCGATCGCCCGCTGAGCGGCTTCCATGGCGCGCTGGTCGCCACGAGCGGTCGAGGTGCCCATGACGGCATAACCCATGCCCGCCATGATCGCCTTCACGTCGGCGAAGTCGCGGTTGATGATGCCCGGAATGGTGATGATGTCGGAAATGCCCTGCACCGCCTGCCGCAGGATGTCGTCGGCGACGCGGAACGATTCGAAGAAGCCGGCGTCTTTGGCGACCGCGAGCAGCTTCTCGTTGGGGATGACGATCATCGTGTCAACGGAATCGAGCAGCTCGTTCAGGCCGCGCTCCGCCTGCGACATGCGGCGCTTGCCTTCAAAGCCGAACGGCTTGGTGACGACGGCGACGGTGAGCGCGCCCATCTCGCTGGCGAGCGAGGCGATGATCGGCGCAGCGCCCGTGCCGGTGCCGCCGCCGAGGCCGGCTGTGACGAAGACCATGTCCGCGCCCTCGAGGGCCTCGATGATCTTGTCGGCGTCTTCGAGCGCGGCTTTGCGGCCGGTTTCGGGGTTCGCTCCGGCGCCGAGACCGCTGGTGAGCTTTACCCCCAACTGGATGCGGTTACCGGCGCGGCACATCTCCAGCGCCTGGAGGTCGGTGTTGGCGGCCATGAACTCGACGCCCTCGAGGTGCGCGTCGATCATGCGGTTGATGGCGTTGCCGCCGCCGCCGCCCACGCCGATGACCTTGATCTTCGCCTTGTTCTTCGGTTCTTCGTTGAACTGGATGCGGATGCCGTCGGAGTTGTCGTTTGGTTCAATCATGATTCGGTCACCAGTTGCCATTTGCCAGCTTCGTATTCCGTATTCAGTATTCCGTATGCCGGTGCTGCTATGCCCCGCGCCTTGCGAACAAAGATCTCAGTTTCCCCGTGATGCTTCCCTCGGTACTCGCGCCGGTTGCGAGGCGCGCGCGATGGCCGTAGAGCACCATGCCAATCACGGTCGAGTACTCGGGTTCCGCCAGATTCGAGGGAATGCGCGCGATCGCACTCGGATATCCGAGTCGCGAAGGCTTACGCAAGACGGTCTCGGCGATCTCGGCCATGAAAGGCAAGCGCGCGCCGCCGCCGGTCAGGACGGTTCCCGCGCCGCACAACTCGAGCACACCCGACTGCCGCAGATGGTCGCGCACGAGTTCGAACAGCTCGCGGGCACGCGGCTCGATGACTTCGCCGAGCAGGCGCTGCGACATCAGGCGCGACGGCCGGTCGCCGACGCTGGTCACCTCGATCTCATTGCCTTCGGGAATGCGCGTGACAACAGCGCAACCGAAGAGCCTCTTGATCTTTTCGGCGTCGGCGAGCGGCGTGCGCAGGCCGACCGCGACGTCGTTGGTGAAATGATCGCCGCCGATCGGGACGACTCCGGTGTGAACGACCGCGCCTTCGTGGAAGACGATGAGGTCGGTCGAGCCGGCGCCGACGTCGGCGAGGCAGACGCCGAGTTCGCGCTCGTCGCCGCGCAGTACCGCGTCGGCGGAAGCCAGCGGTTCGTATACGGTGCTATCCACGTGGATGCCCGCCTTGTTGAGGGCCGTTACGACGTTCTGGGTCGCGCTGGCGCTTGCAGTCACGACGTGAACTTTCACTTCCAGCTTGCTGCCGACCATGCCCGCGGGTTCGCGCACGCCGGGCTGGTCGTCGAGCAGAAACTCCTGCGGAAGCAGGTGGAGAACCTGGCGGTCGCCGGGCAAGGCGATGGCTCGCGCGCGCTCGACAGCCTGGCGAACTTCTTCGCGCGTGATCTCGCGCGCCTTGGCGCCCAGGCTGATGCCGCCCTGGCTGTTCACGCCACGGATGTGCGCGCCGGCGACGCCGACCATAGCGTGCTCGATGGCCGCGCTGCAGGCGTTCTCGGCCTCTTCCACCGCCTTCTGCACGGAACCGACCGTCTTCTCGAGATCAACAATGATGCCCTTGCGGAAGCCCTTGGTCTCGGCCTGGCCGTGGCCGACGTAGCGCACACCGGAGTCCGTGATCTCGGCCACAAGCGCGATGGTCTTGGCGCTGCCGAGGTCTATCGCCGTCAAATAATTTGCGTTCTGCTTGCTCATGAGCCCTATAACATTTGTGATTGAGTGATTTGTGATTGGTGATTTGTCCTGAAATATCGAGCAGTCACAAATCACAAATCGCTAAACCACAAATCAATATTTCTTCCGTGCTGCCGGTCTCACCGACGGCTTTGGTTTCGGCGCTGCCGCCTTCTCCTCGTCCGGATTGACGATGACCTGCCGGTCGTAGCGCAAGTCGACCGAACGCAGCTTCTGGAACTGCTGCCGCCACTCCTGCACGTGCGCGACGTAGATCTTGAAGCGATCGAGGTAATTCGCCGAGCCGAGGTGGATCAGGACTTCCCCGTTCGGATCATTCGCCGTGACCTTTACGTCCTCGGGATCGGAGAGGTCCACCTCGCTCAAGTCCTGCGAGTAATGCGCGCCGCCGGAATCGAGGTCGCGAACCAGGTCGCCATAGATCTTCATGCGCGCGGCGCGAGTGGAGATTGGCTCGGAATCGCCCATCCCGACGATCACCGGGAACGAATACTTTTTCGTCGCTCCAGGAGGCGTGTCCATGACGACGCCGTGCAAGTCGATGAGCGCGATCTTCGAGCCGACTTGCGCGAACGCTACGGGCGTGCGCTCGGTCACCTGGATCTTCAGCCGGTTCGGCAGCAGCCGCATGACCGCCGCCGATTCAACCCAGGAGATCTCTTCGAGCTGCTTCTTGCGATCGTCGAGCGGGACGAAAAAGATGTTGCGGCCGATGTCGGCGCCCATGACATCCATTACCTGCGAGCGCGTGACGTTGTGAAGGCCGGCAATCTCGATCTGGTCGCTGCTTTCCACGCGAAAGCGCCAGGAGTGCGCGCCGTAGCGGTAGAGCGTGAGCCCGATGGCGGCGACGAAGCCCAGAGCCACCATCGAGAGCAGCGCGATCTTGAGACGATTGGCAGCTTTCTTCGGCAGCGGGCCTCGACGGGCGGGAACGCGCTTCTGCCCGCGTAGGAACGCCGGTTCTTCGTCTTTTTCGAGGTCGAGCAGGCGCGGGTCGAGGTCGTCTTCCAGCGTCGGGCCAGCGCCCCCGGTTTTTGGGGCAGGCTCATCGTCCGGAATCACAGGACCTTGGCTCCGTGCCATGAACGGGTATGCAAAGAATTTCGCCGCGAGCAGACTCCGCCGCGCTGAAGGCCGCGCGTCTCGGGGTCTTTGTCAGAACTATATCTTTTTTGCTTGTGGAATCGTGAGAAGAAAATTATCGGACGTTGATGTTGCAGATACCCAAAAAACCTACCGCGGATTTCGCGGATTCTCGCGGATCTTCTTTGAAATCGTCGATCTGCGAAAATCCGCGCGGTAAGGTTTTGTTCTGTTAACCGCGCTTCGAGTAAGGGCAGGTCTGGGCCGTTTTTATGGCGGGCTTCTCGGGAGCTGGGGCGGTGGATTCCTGGAACAACCGCATCGCCGAGTCCGCGTCGCCGGAGATGGCTTTGACGATGGCGGCGCCGTACAGGACCTTGGGGCTCCTGATCAACTGTTGCGGGGGAGGGACGAGGGCGGCTGCTATTGCTACCACCAATCCGCCGATCATGCTTGCCGTCCGGTTCATCATCCACCTTCCGTCTTCACAACATAAGACGATGGGGGAGGAAAAGCGTTAGCAGGAAAAAACCGTTGTAAGTTGCAGGTTGTACGTTGCCGGTTGAATCACTCCGCTACAAGCGAGTCGTAGTTGCCGTAGTCGATGGTGAGTGTCGCGCGGCCGCCGAAACGGGCCTTGGATGTCGACTGGTTATGGGCCGGCAACCAGATGCCGTTAACGCTACGGTTTGTGTGCGAGATGGTCGCGGCTGTGATCCAGAATGAGGGGTTCTTGGCGGGTGAGGCCTCGATGCGCGCAACGGCATAATCGTCCGCGTCGATCCAGATCCTGCCGTCGTAGAGATATTTGTCTTTGCGCTTGGGCTTGACCTGAATGACGTAGAACGTCTTGCTGTCGTGGACTTCTGTTCCCGCGAATTCGAATGTGTAATTCGCTTCGGTCAACTCACTGCGGCGTCGCATCTCATCGGTCGCGGCTTCCTCCTCGCTCTCCAGCGCTTTGCGGATGACGCGATTGAGCAAGAGCTTGGAGCCTTCTTCCTTCACGATGGTAAAACTCTTCTTCCCTGCCTGGTAGTCGACGTTGACCGTCATCGTGGCGTGGCGATCGCCACCGAAGCCCTTGTAATCGATGTCGTACACGCGCGTGCTGCGGTAGCTGCGAAGCCGGGCGGCACGTACGGTGTTCGCGGTCGCAACCTTGCGCATGATCTCATTGGCCGACGGCGGGATGGGCGACTGCGACAGCGCGCACGCCGAGGACAGAACGATGAATAGCAAGGTTGGGACCAGCCGCTGGACTCGCACAAAGTAAGTTACAACCGCCGACCTCAAGCTTCAACCGGCAACGGCTTTTCGTTTTTCGAGCTGCTCCAGGATCTGCGGCCCGAGTTGCGAGACGTTGCCGGCGCCGAGAGTCAGGATCATGTCGCCGGGTTGCGCGACACCGGCCGCAGCCGCCACAGCATCGGCGAAGTTGCCGACGTATTTGACCGCGAGGCCACCAGCAGCAACGCGGTCCGCCAATGCCTGTGCCGTGATGCCCGGGATCGGCGCTTCACTGGCCGGATAAATGTCCAGGAGGAAGAGCGTATCGGCGTCGCCGAACGCGCCGGTGAACTCGTCCATCAGGGCCTGCGTTCGCGTGTAGCGGTGCGGCTGGAAGACGACGTGGACGCGACTGTAGCCGCATTGACGCGCGGCGGCGAGAGTGGCGCGTATCTCGGTCGGGTGGTGTCCGTAGTCGTCGATGACGCTGACGCCACCCGCCTGGCCTTTCAGTTGGAACCTGCGATCAACGCCGCGGAACGAATCCAGCGCGGCGTGAATGTTGTCGGGCGAGATGTCGAGGCCGATACCGACGGCGATGGCCGCGGTGGCGTTCAGGACGTTGTGCGCTCCCGGGACGTTCAGCTTGAACTCGCCGAGATCACGGTCGCGATATGACACGCGGAACAGGCTCAGACATCCCGAGGCTTGGCGCTTCTCCTGCGACTCGCTGACGATGCGGAAGTCGGAACCGTCGCGCATACCGTAGGTAATGACGCGACGCTGCACGCGAGAGATGAGGGCGCGCGCGCGGTCATCGTCGTTGCACACCACGACGGTACCGTAAAAGGGCACACGGTCCATGAATTCGATGAAGGTGCGCTCGACGTCGTCCATGTCGCGGTAGCAGTCCATGTGCTCGCGATCGATGTTGGTGACGACAGAAAGAATAGGCGAGAGCTTGAGGAACGAGCGGTCGCTCTCGTCGGCCTCGGCGACGAGGTAATGCGACTTGCCGAGACGGGCATTGGAGCCCATGGCGTCGACGCGACCGCCGACGACGACGGTGGGATCGAGCCCACCGGCCGCAAGGACCGCAGCGACCATGGACGTGGTGGTCGTCTTGCCGTGCATGCCGGCGATGGCGATACCGTACTTCAGGCGCATCAGTTCCGACAGCATCTCCGCGCGTTGGATCACAGGAATATGGAGGCGGCGCGCTTCGGCGACCTCGGGATTGTCGCGGGCGATGGCGGAACTGGTGACCACGACTTCCGCGCCGGCGATGTTCTCGGCGCGGTGGCCCTCGAAGGTCATGGCGCCCAGGCCGGCCAAACGATGGGTGATGCTGGAAGCCTTGAGGTCGGAGCCGGAAACTTTGTAGCCCAGGTTGAGGAGGACCTCGGCAATGCCGCTCATGCCGATGCCACCGATGCCGACGAAATGAATCCTTTGAATTTTCGCGAACATGAACTATCGAGATTACCGCAGATTTGTTACAAAAGCGTATTTCGTATTCCGTATTCCGGTCCGGAGTACGGGATACGGGATACGGGATACGTGAATGTCGAATTACGAATTTCGAATTACGTTTTCCGCTAACTCCGCGATGCGACTAGCCGCGTTCGCGTGCGCCAGTTGCCGCGCGGCGGTGCCCATCTGCAACAAGCGCGGACGGTCGGCAAGGAGCGTGGACACGACTTGCGCAAGGCGCGTGGCGGTCAGTACCTCCTGTTCAAGCAGGACTCCAGCATTGCGGCTGGCGAATGCTTCGGCGTTGCGCGTCTGATGGTCATCGGCCGCGGTGGGCAGCGGAATAAAGATCGCCGGCTTCCCTGCTGCCGCAACTTCCGCGACCGTGCTCGCGCCCGAGCGGCAGATGAGCAGGTCGGCGCCGGCGAAGGCATCGGCCATCTTATCGATGAAAGGCGAGACCTCGGCAGGCACGCCGGCGTGGTCGTACTCGGAGCGGCACTGATCGAAATCAGCCTTGCCGGTCTGGTGGACGATGTGTAGACCGGGTAGGAGCTTCAGCAGTTCGGGAGCGGCGGCGGTCAGAGCACGATTCAGGGCCCGCGCGCCCTGGCTACCGCCAAAGAGCAAGAGCGTCGGCGGGCCTTCCTGCTTCGGCTGGATGTTGAAGAATTCGGCGCGAACGGGGACGCCTGTCACTTCGCAGCGACGGAAAAACCGGCAGGTCTCCTGCATGTGCACGGCGGCAACATCGACGCGCTTAGCGA
>CAZLJE010000046.1:0-32585 GCA_964559835.1 uncultured Terriglobales bacterium | reverse complement strand
ACTCGCGACCTCTGCCGTGACAGGGCAGCGTTCTAACCAACTGAACTACGTCCCCGGCTTAAAAACCGGAAATTGGTGGGCAGTGCAGGACTCGAACCTGCGACCTTCTCGGTGTAAGCGAGACGCTCTAACCAACTGAGCTAACCGCCCCTGGTGCAACCCCTTGCGCGGGGCCCAGCACTGAGGGGGTCACTGGTTGGGCTCGAGAAACAGTATACGGGAGTCGGAAAAGAACGGTCAAACTTCACCGCTCGCCTCGGCACTCTTACCGTCGAAGTTGCAAGCGCGGATATGTCGCCACGAAGATCGTGCCGGCGGATTCGATCGAAGTAAACGACACCTTTCCGCCTAAACAGCGCTCGCTGATCAATTTCATGCTGTACGTCCCCAGTCCCCTTCCTCGTCCTTTCGTCGAGAACGATCGGTTGAAGATCTGCAGCCGAACGTTCTCCGGGATGTACGTTGGATTGTGTACCCAGAACCTCACCGTCTCTCCCTCGGGTTCGGTAGCGAGCGTGACCACCTCTCCAGGCGCGGAGCTTTCAAGCGCGTTCTTGACCATGTTGCCGACGACGCGCGCCAGCAGCGTGCGGTCCGTCTCCATTTCCACGCCGGCGCTCTGAGCGGCGATGCGCAACAGGCGCCCATTCAACATTTCGGCGTTGTTGTAAGCGGCGTAGACCTGCTCCAGCACCTGCGTTGACGTGGTCTTGCAGAACTGGACCTGCAATTCATGATTCTCGGCCGCGACCAGTTGCCGGTGCGATTCGATGTCGCCGACGATCCGCTCCGCGAGCGCAACGATGCTCTGGGCGCACTCGGCGTCAAGCTGCGGCCCCGTGCTGTCGCTGTTCAGCAGCCGGGAGAAGCCGCGCAATGCCGCGGCCGTGTTCAGCAAATCGTGCAGGAATGTCTTCTCCAGCCAGTCGCGGCGTTTCTCGTCGGCGATGTCGGCAACAACGAAGAACGTGAACTGCTCGCCTCCGACGGTGATAGGGCTTGCCCACACGCGCAGATCGAGACCTTCTTCGAGGCCCTGCTTCTCCGCCATCATGCGGCACTCTTGCATCGCGAATTGTCCTCGTTGCGCTTTCAGGATGGAGTTCGCCGCACCGCAGAACCTGCAAAACCGAGTGGTGCCGCAGCCGCCGGGTGTCTCCGCGGAATGCTTGCAGTGAAACAGTTCGCCGGGACGCATTCCTGCGATCGCCGACATGTCGGCGGCCTCGGTCGTGCGCAGGACAGCCTGGTTCGCATACACGATCTGCCGGTCCGAATTCAGGACCATGATCATGGTAGGAACGCGGTCCAGCATGTCCCGGAACAGGGGCTGCCCTGAAACCTGGAGTGACTGTGCCGCCACGGTGCTGCGCTCCGCACGTGCGGCTGGGGCGAATTCGGTCAGTAGCTCAGACATGCGCACCTCGGTGCCATGCGTGTCTTCCGGCGCGCCGGCACACCAATTTCCCGCTTAGCTGGCCGAAAGATTGCGCCTTCCATACGTGAACAGCAAGGGAATTGCTCGTCATAGGCGAGAGGTTCTTCCCACATTGGGAACATCCGTAACAGGCAGCCGCTGGCGAGGAAACGACCACCCTGTGCCCTGTCCGGACAGTTCCCATTGTTGGCACTACGGTTCCCACCTCAGAGTAAAATTGTGTCGTTACAGGCATCTTTTCTGGTTGGTTTTGAAACCAATAGTTAGCTTGGCGGGAACCTCCGCCCGGTCAATTTCACCGCAGGTGCCGCGCATGAAAGCCGTTCTCTTCGTCGACGACCATGAAGTGCTCGCCCGCTTGAGTTGCGAGATCCTGGAAATGCAGGGCTACCGCGCGGTTTGCGCCTACAACGCCGAAGAGGCGCTGGAGAAATTCGAAAAAGATAAGTTCGACATCCTCGTCACCGATTTCCGCATGGACGGGATGAACGGCCTGGAACTGGCCCGCAGGATCCACAGCACCAGCCCGCAGACGCCGGTCATCATCGTCACCGGCTACGGCCCGATCGAGGGCGGCGACGAAGTCAAGGCCTGCCTCCCCAAAGACGAGCTCTTCCCCCAGCTCCTCGAGAAGATCAAACTCTTCCTCGACGAAGCGCCCAAGACCAATGAGCCGGTCGGCAAGAGCGCGTAAAGACAGTTATAAGTTGCTAGTTGTTAGTTGCTAGTTTGCTTCGGCCATCCCGGAGCGTGGTAGCCCTGCACAAATCCCTTCCATGAAGTCGCCTACGAACAACTGACAACTGGGCAACTGGCAACTGCTTTTGCATCGCGCGCTCCCCTTCCGAATCCAAAGCATGTACCTTTGAGGCCTCATGAAAATCGGCATCACCTGTTATCCGACTTACGGCGGAAGCGGAGTCGTCGCGACCGAACTCGGTATCGAGTTGGCACAGCGCGGACACGAAGTCCACTTCATCACTTATTCGCCGCCGTTTCGGCTGGGCACGAACAGTCACCCGAATATCTGGTTCCATGAAGTCGAGGTCTCGCATTACCCGCTGTTCGATTACCCTCCGTACGACCTTGCGCTCGCGACGCGTATGGCCGAAGTCGCGGAGATCTACTTGCTCGACCTGCTGCACGTTCACTACGCGATCCCTCATTCGGTCAGTGCCTATCTTGCGCGCCAGATGCTGCGCAGGGCGGGAAAGCGGCTACCCTTCGTCACTACGCTGCACGGGACCGACATCACGCTCGTCGGACAGGACCGTTCGTATCTGCCGATCACTCGCTTCTCCATCGAGGAGAGCGATGGAGTGACCGCGATCTCGAAGTACCTGCGCGAGCGCACCAACACGGAGTTCCAGATCAAGGACTGCATCCGCGTGATCTACAACTTCGTGAACTGCGACCTGTACGTGCGCGACGAAGGGGCTGCGGAACGCCGCCGTGAATTTGCAAAAGACGACGAACGGCTATTCGTGCATCTCTCCAATTTCCGCCCGGTGAAGCGGATCGAGGACGTGATCGAGGTCTTCGATCGCGTACAGAAGAAGATCCCGTCCAAACTGCTGCTCATCGGCGACGGTCCTGAGCGCTCGCGCGCCGAGTGGATGACGATGGACAAGAAGATCCATGACCGCGTGATCTTCCTGGGCAAGCAGGACCGCGTGCACGAGAAGCTCGCGGTTGCGGACGTCATGCTGCTGCCGAGCCAGCTGGAGTCGTTCGGGCTCGCTGCGCTGGAAGCAATGGCGTGCAAAGTCGTGCCGATCGCGACCAATGTTGGTGGGCTTCCGGAGGTCGTCGATCACGGCAAGACCGGTTTCCTGGCGGAAGTGGGAGACGTGGAGACAATGGCGCGATACGCCGTCGAATTGCTTACCGACGAGGCCAAGCTCCAGCATATGGCGGAGGAAGCACGCATCGCCGCCCGTGGACACTTCTGCGCCAGTAAGATCATTCCGCAATACGAGAAGTTCTACCGCGAAGTGCTGGACCGCGCTTCGGAGTAAGCGGTCGCGACCGAAACACCAGCTTCATACGGTTGAACCACGGGAAGCTTGATGCGGACCATCGTTCCGCCGGACTTCACGGCTTCCATGGTCATGCGCGCCGTGTCTCCGTACAGGACTTTCAGGCGATCGGCGACATTCGCCATGCCGATCCCGCTTCCGCCCATCCCGCTTGGCGGCTCGAGGAATTGCGCCGCTCCCATCCCCACTCCATCGTCCTGAACCTCAATGACGACCTGTCCATCGCGCAGCGCAGTACGGAGGTGGATCGTTCCGCCCTCGATCTTGGGCGCGATGCCATGCTTGATCGAGTTCTCGACGAGCGGCTGGAGCAGCATGGCCGGAACCACGACGTCGAGCGATTCGGGGTCGAGTTCCTTCACCACGTGCAGCTTGTCGCGGCCGAAGCGCACGACCTCGATGTCGAGATAGTCGTCGATGAACTCGAACTCCTCGCGCAACTGGACGAACGCGTCGCCCTTGCGCAACAGGCGCCGCAGAATGTTCGAGAGTTTGATGATCACGCCGCGCGCGGTGTCGGGATCGAAGCGCACCAGTGACGAGACAGAGTTCAGCGTGTTGAACAGGAAGTGCGGATTGATCTGGCTCTGCAGAGCTTCCATGCGCGCCTGGAGCAACATGCGCGCCTGCTCCTCGAGCTTGCGCTCGATGCGTGCGTTGTTCCATATCTTCAGCGGGATCGCGATCGCCGCAACCGACACGGCGAAGATGCCCGCTTGCAGCCAGAGATTGCGGGTATCGAAGTCGAACAGGTGCGCTGGAGACCAGCGGTGAAGCACCGCCTTGATCAGCCGCAGCGCCAGGACGGACGCGAGCATGCCGAACTGCCAGTCCACTTTCGGACGCGGGAAATTGCGTAGGAACCAGCGGTAGATGCTGAGATCCACAAACGGGGTGAAGCCCCAGATCTCTCCTTCGCTCGGCGACACCTGGCGCAGGAATCCGGCGATCGCGCCAGAGACGACGCACACCGGAAGCGCGAGCCACTCGTTGTGCACGACGGCGGGAATTCCCAGCGCGATGCCGCCGATGACTCCCGCAAGCGGTCCGCCGACCATTCCGACCAGGATCGCGGCTTCGAACGACAAGTCGGCGGCGAGGAAGTTGGGAGTGCTCAGACGGACGACAACGCCGAGACTGAAGGGGATGCAGATCCAGAGAACGAGGTAGATAGTCTGCGTCAGCGTGCGAACAGGCGCGAAAAGAAGCGCCTTGAATTCCTTGGAACGCACCAGCGCGCTGGCGATCGCGGCGGCGATGCCCAGTTGCACCAGGAGACTGATGGCGATGAGGCGATCCATCTGAACCTGTAATTTAGCAGGAATCAGGCGGGAATTCGTGCTAAAGCGGCATCGAGAGCTGAGTCCACGTCTGCGCCGGCGGGAGCGCCGCCCTGGGCCATGTCGCGAGCGCCGCCGCCGCGTCCACCGAGCGCAGCCATCGCGTCCTTCATCCATGCGCCCATATCGAATGCGCCGCCGGCGGATTGCGCGAAGACGAGCGATGGTTGCGGCTGCGTGCAGGCGAGTAGCGCGATGGCGTTCGGTTGACGGGCAATACGCTGGGCCAGCAGGCGGATGTACGCGACGTCACGGTCGTCGAAGCGCTTGCGGACAACACGCATTGCGCCCCGAATAGGCGCTTCCGATACGAGCTGAATGGCAGTGAACTCGGCGAGTTCCTCCTGTAACTTGAACTCGCGCTTGCCCGCGGCCTTGGATTCGTCGAGTGCTTTCCTGATCTGCGTCGGGACGTCGTAGATGTGAGATGAAAACAGCGCGGCTGCCGAGGTAAGCGTGTCAAAGTCCTTGCGCGAAGTGGCAACGGCTCGTTGTCCGCAGACGAACTCCACGCGCATGCCCTGCTTGACCTTCTCGAACTTGCGCAGCAGGATGGCTCCGATCTCGCCGGTGCGCGCGACGTGCGTTCCGCCACAGGCGTTCAGGTCGTGGCCCTTGATCTCGATGAGGCGGAGTTTACCTTCGATGTGGTCGGGGATCTTCCTGACGCCCATCGCGCGCGCTTCATCCGCCGTAGCAAAGCTGATCGCGACCGGAGCGTCTTCCAAAACCACTTCGTTGGCGCGAGCTTCGACGCGGCGCAGCTGTTCGTCGGACAGAGCTTTTGTGTCGAGGTCGATGGTGCAGCTCTCGTCGCCCATGTGGAACGAGACTGTCGACGCGTTGAACAACTCGATGAATACAGCCGAGAGAAGGTGCTGGCCCGTGTGTTGCTGCATGTGGTCGCGACGGCGGTCGCGGTCGATGACAAAGTGAAGCAACGAGTTCTTCTGGATACCAAGCTGCATGCCTGCGGGATCGACGTAGTGGATGACGCCGCCGTTATCGTTCTCCGCGACTTCGGCAACGCGCAGGCGAAGTTCGTCGCTTTCGCGTCCGACCCAACCAGTGTCGTAGAGCTGCCCGCCGCTGGTCGGGTAGAAGGCGCTGCGATCGAGGACCATGCGGATTCGGTCGCCTTCGGGCATGAATTCAAGGACTTGCGCGTCGAATTCCAGCAGTGTGGGATCGGCGTAGTAGAGGCGTTGGGTCATGGATAGAAAAAGATTAGCGCAGAGTACGCAGAGAGGCAGAGAATTTTAACCCTCTGCTCCTCTGCGTACTCTGCGCTGAAGTTTTGTTCTCGGCTGACGAACGGCTTACTCCCTATTGCGGTGCGCCTGGGGCGTGACCGTCAGCGGCGCTTGCAGGCGGAAGTTCAGTTCGGCTTCGGGGCCAAGGCGGATCTGCTGGCCGCGCGTGGCCGCCTGTGCACCGGTTCCCGCACCTGCACCGACTCCCGCGCCGATCGCCGCTCCCTTACCGCCGCCGGCGATGCCGCCGATAATGGCGCCGAGCGCCGCGCCCCCGCCGACTTTTTCCGCCGTATTCTTGCCACGGGCAGTTCCCTGCTTCGACCACTGGTCGGTATGAATGTTGTAGCTCTTTCCGTTCACGATGAGGCGCGTCAGCTCAACGCTCAGCGATGACCCGCCGCTAAAGTGGGCGGCATTCCTGGCATCGACGACGCGTCCTTCGACGTCGGCGCCGCTGGGTACCACGACCTGCTCGCCAATCATGATCGGCGAAGCAAGCGACGCATGGAAGGTGTCGCCCGGCTGGTTCTTCCCGGAATCGAGCGGGTCAATGAGGCGGACAGCAATGTCGGTACCGTCGGGAATGGTGACGGTCGCCGGCTTGGCAGGCGCTGACTCCGTGTTGATCGGTCCGACCGTGGAGGCCGGAGGCGTGTGGCTGGCCATGGGCGTCACGACCGTTCGATCAACCGGAACATTCGATTGCGAGCCGCCCGATGACCGCGAACTCCTTGCCGGCGGAGTATGACGACGCGCCGTACCGCTTTCATTCCTAGGGGGCTCGACCGGAGTTGCCGCCGGCTCAGTCGTCTGCGCGGGGGGTTGCGCCTGCGCTGTCTGCGGCTGTACCTGGAGATTGTTGATCACGGTCTTTACGCCGGGAACCGTCGCCGCATCGTTGGCGGCAGCGGTACGTTCAACATCGGTCGCGACGCTTCCCGAGAGGGTCACAACGCCGTTGGCGGATTGCACGCCGATCTGCTTGTTCTGGATATTTGCGTCGGATGCGAGTTTGCTCTGCACCTGATCGGAAACCTGCGCGTCGCTGGCTCCTTTGGAGCAAGCCAGGGACAACGAAAGCGCCAGTCCGAGCGCAATCAAAGAGAACGAGATTTTTGCCTTCATACACATGCTCCTGGAGGAGTGGCAACGGTGCAATTGGATGCACACAATGGGTAATCGACTGCTTCCGACACCACACTTATGTAAGCAGGATGAGTGGTTTTTGGTTCCGGCGGAGCAAAGGGCTGTGATACAAGAAACCGCTACAATAAAAAGCGGCCCGGGGCCGGAAAGAGATGGCTATTCTAGTCGAGCGCAGCGAATTCGATCCGCAGACGGGATACCAGTACTACGTCGCGTTCAATGTCAACGGCTCCTTCGAAGAGGAGGAGGTGCAGTCGCGTGTCCCTGTCGAAGTTGCGGTATCGCTATCCGAGAATGGGGACCTGGCGGATTTTTCGCTGGAACTCCCAAAAACCCTGCGCAGCCGAGAAGCGATGGACTTCATCCGGCCGAACGAGAACGCTCGGTTCATCGAGCCGCGGCTTTATGTGACATTCCCCGGACTGAACGGCGATGCGGTCGCCCTCGCCGCGGGCAGGCTGGAGTTGGACCTGACCGGGCGCATCATCGGGCTGGAGATCCTCTGGGCCCCGACCGACCTGAATTAACGCCTCTAACTGATGACACTTGCAGCGCGGTGATGCAGTCCGGACTTGGCGTCCTCGCGCGCGCGGCGGATCTCATCCACATCGCCCATCACGATCACAACCACGTCGGCCTGCAGCACCAGATTTTCGGGAGGGTTTACCAGGAAGTCGTTCTTCCCTTCCTTGTCGGTTGACTTAACGGCCAAGGCCATCAGGTGGTAGCTCCCGCGGAAATGGACATCCTGGAGCGATTTTCCGCACCAACGCGAATTGGGTGCGATCTCGATCTCGTCGATGCGCAGGGTGCGTGATTTCTCGCGCAACATCAAATCGAGGAAGCTGGTGACGTGCGGGCGGAGAGCTTCGCTGGCAAGTCGAAGACCGCCGATGGCATTTGGAGAGACAGCCGTGTTGGCGCCGGCGCGGAGGATGCGGTCAGCGAACTTGGTATCCGTGCAGCGGGCGACGATGCGGGCGGTCGGGTTCTTCTGGCGCACGACGACCGTAGTGACGAGATTGTCCTTATCAGACTGCACCCCGGCAATGATGCAGCGGGCGCGTTCGACACCGGCTTCGTCGAGGGCCATTTCGTCGGTGCAGTCGCCGATTACGTAGAGGACTTCCTTGAAGTCGCCGCTCTCGTGGTCCTTGAAGCGCTTGATGTTGTCTTCGTGGCTTTCGATGACGACGAACGGCGTGCCGGTCCTGTGCAGCTCTTCGACGGCATAACGGCCGGTGTCGCCAAGACCGCAGACGATGAAGTGGTCCTTCAGCTCGCGGATGCGCTTCTGCATCGTGCGCCTCCAGAAAAGATTATGGATCTCGCTATCGACCAGGAAGGCCGTCACGACAGAAAAAACGTAAACAGTGATCATCACACCTACCCCCACGACGCCCATGTTGAAGAGGCGCAGCCAGGGGTTGTGACTGGTATCGACAATCTCGCCGTACCCGACGCCTGCCAGGGTGATGACCGCCATGTAGATGGAGTCGAGGAGAGTGACCTTGGGCCCGCCCAGCACCTGGTATCCGGTGACCGCGATAGCGGTCATCGACAGCAGGATCAGCATGGCGTAGAGGAGCCGTCGGCGGATGTTCATCGGGGACCCGTAACGCGAAGTCCGGCCGCCCGAACGGCATGCGTTGGGATGAGGGAAGGCCGTGACAGCGCGCAGTGTCGTTAAAATGGCGGTTGCGAGGCGGGATTGTAGCACGATTGGGTTAGTAAGTGGTTAACGTTGGCGCGAGGGCAAGATGCCCTCGGCACTGCCGGCTGGAAGCCGGCGCTACAAATCAACCAGCGGCTATCATGCATACGTGATCTCGGCGTTCATCCTGGCCGGCGGTAAGAGTTCGCGTATGGGAAGCGACAAGGCAATGCTCTCGTTCGGCGGGCGAACGCTGCTGGAACGGGCGCGAGAGCAGGCGCGCACGGTCACCGAAGACGTGCGGATCGTCGGCTCAAAACAGAAGTACGGCCCAGACGCCATCGAGGACATCTACCCGGATCGCGGGCCGCTGGGCGGAATCCACGCGGCACTGACGTCGAGCGCGGCGGAGTTGAACATGGTCCTGTCGGTCGATACGCCGTTCGTAACGCCGGAGTTCTTGCGCTTCCTGGTCAGTGAAGCGGAGCGGAGCGGGACCACGGTCACGGTGCCGTATGTCAGCGAGCGCTTCCAGCCGTTATGCGCGGTGTACCGGCGGGAGTTCCTGACAGTGGCGGATCCGGCGTTGCGTACCGGGAAAAATAAGATCGGTCCGCTGTTTTGTCACACGACGGTGCGGCGCATCGACGAGGCGGAGTTACAGCGTCTGGCTTTTGATGCGCGAATGTTCGACAATCTGAACACGCCCGGCGATCTTGCGCGGGCGCAGAACCGGCGATGAGCAACCACGAGAAGGCCTACATCGAATTCGACCACGTCTGCAAGGCGTTCGGCAGTCACCGGGTGCTGGACGACGTGAGCTTTGCCGTGGAACCCGGGGAGACCGTGTGCATCCTGGGGCGCAGCGGCGTGGGCAAAAGCGTTTCGCTGCACAACATCATGGGGTTCCTCAAGCCGGATTCCGGACGCGTTTGGGTGGCGGGCGAAGACATTACTCATTTCGGCGAGGAGGACCTGCAACGTATCCGGAAAAAAGTTACGATGGTCTTCCAGAACGGTGCGCTGTTCGACTCCATCACGGTGGGCGAAAACGTCGCCTTTCCACTTCGGGAACGGCGCGACCTGGATGAGAAGCAGATCTACCAGATCGTAGATGGGCTTTTGGAAATGGTGGGCGTGCGGGCGATGCGCGACCTGTTCCCGCCAGACCTGTCGACGGGCATGAAGCGGTCGGTCGCCATCGCGAGGGCGCTGGCGGCGCAACCGGAGGCGGTGCTTTACGACGAGCCGACGACGATGGTCGACCCCCTAATGGCCCAGCTGCTCGGCGATTTGATCAAGAAGTTAAAGTATCAGTTGAGGTTGACCAGCGTGGTGGTCACGCACGATATGCGGCTGGCCGAGAAGCTGGCCGACAAGGTCATCTTTCTGCACGAGGGCAAAGTCGCGTTCTACGGAAAGGTCGAAGATATGCCAAAGGCCGAGAACCCGATCGTCCGGCAGTTCCTGGAACTGGACACCCTCGATGCATCGCGCCTGCGCGTCGACTCGGATTCCGGCGTCCAACCGGCCGCAACTTAGACCTTCCACAATCGTGGTCTTTACGAAGTGGAGCAATCCTGACACAATTCTCCGTTCCCGGAATCTATGCGAAAACTGGGCTGGATGCTCGTGGCGGTCTGCCTGCTGTCGTTGCCCTCGTGGGGGCAGATGCGGCGGCGCGGCTATACGCCGGCGGGCGGCTGGCATCGTAAGAGTGTTCCGCCGGCAACGGCGCCGCGAGAGACGAAGAAGAAGAGCGACAAACGCGCGCCGCAACCTCCATCCGCAGCTCCCGCGACTCCTTCGCGATAGTCCCCTTCATCCATTGCTGGAGACATGCTCGGGCTCGATCTTATAGAGCACGCGCTGCTCTCCGGCCTGGCGGAACGGGTACTTGTCCTTGTCGAGATATTTCTTCGCCATCTTATCGATGTGCTGGTCGGCGCCGTCCTGCGTGATCTCGGCGACGCGGCCGCGGATCTCCACGTAGCGGTATGGATTGTCAGGATCGATGATGGCGACCGAGACCTTCGGGTTCTGGCGGATGTTCTTGTCCTTCTTGCGCCCGACCGCCGAGTTCACCAGCACGTAGCGGCCGTCGTAATCGACCCATACGGGCGTGACCTGCGGGCTGCCGTCGGGAAGCACGGTGGCAAGGCTGGCGAAGGCTTTCTTCTTGAAGAGGTCGGAGAACTTCTCAGGGATCGACGCCATGATTCCTTCTTTCCGACGCAGCCTAGCGCTGCGTGCACGAATGGTGGATGCAGGTTTCGAGGACTACGTTTCAGAATCCTTGCGCGACCAGGTCCGCGGTGTTCAGCGACGAAGCGGAGCGCTCGCCGATCATCTTCTCGACGTACTTGGCGATGATATCGGTCTCGATGTTGATCGGATCGCCCTTCTTCAGCGAGATGAGGTTCGTCGCCTCGGCGGTATGCGGGATGATGGCGACGACGACACGCGTGCCCTCGATCTTTGCCACCGTCAGGCTGATGCCCTCGATGGAGATCGAACCCTTGTAGACGATGTACTTCGCCAGTTCGCGCGGGACATCGATGTGCAGCCAATAGTCCTCTGCCCCGGGTATCGGCTCCAGGCCGACGAACGTGCCTGTGCCATCGACGTGTCCCTGGACGACGTGTCCGCCGAAGCGGCCGTCAGCCTTCATCGGCAGTTCGAGATTCACCACCGCCCCTTCCTTGATGCGGGAGAACGATGTACGCCGGACAGTTTCTTCCGCGAGATCGGCGCCGAAGGACTTTTCGCCGATACGGACAGCGGTAAGACAAACGCCGCTGACGGCGACGCTATCGCCGAGCTTAAGCTGTTTCGACGTGTTCTCGGCTTCGATGGTGATGCGGCGAGTGCCGCGTTCCTCGACGATCGAGGTGATTCGTCCGACTTCTTCGATGATGCCAGTGAACATAGGAAGCTCTTAGGACATTGTGGCACATCGGGCCGATTCGTTCGGTGACGTCCAACCTGAATATTGTGACTGGAAACCGGCGAGTGGCTGGACGTCACTCGCTCCACGGGTCGCGAATGTATCCCTCGACGGCAAAATCCTCTCCGAAGCGATGAATGCGGAAGTCCTTCACGACGGCGGCCTCGCTCATGCGGCGGAAGCCCGGGCCCGCCGCGAAGGGCACGGAGCCGGAACCGCCTAATAATTTGGGCGCGTAGTACAGGAAGACTTTGTCGACGATGCCGGTGATGAGCGCGGCGCCGTTGACCATCGCTCCGCCTTCAATGATTAGGCTGGTGATGTCCATCTCGCCCAGGCGCTGGATGATGGCTTGCATATCGGGGCGGCCGTCGCGCATGCCGAGCGCGAGCTGTTCGACGCGAACGCCGCGGGCCACGAGTTCGGCCTTGCGGTTCTCCTCGGCAAATGAGCAGAAGACGACGACGTCGTCGCGGCACGTTTTGACGATGCGGGAATCCAGCGGCATGCGCATGCGTGAATCGACGATCAGGCGCAGGAGCGGACGGCGTCGCGGCAGGCCGGTGCGGTCGGTGAGCAGAGGGTCGTCAGCGATAACGGTGCCGACGCCGACCATGATCGCGTCGGCGGCGTGGCGCAACTCGTGGACGTGAGCACGCGCCGTCTCGCTGGTGATCCAGCCACCGCTGGCGCCGCCAACACCCAGGGCGGAGGGGCTGTCGGACTCGCCGGGCGGCGGCGCGATGCGGCCGTCGAGAGTCATTGCGGTCTTGAGCGTGACCAGCGGCAGGCCCGTCCGGACATGCCGGGCAAAGGCTTCGTTGAGCGAGCGTGCTTCGTTATCCGCGACGCCGATGCTGACGTCAATGCCCGCTTTGCGCAGGATCTCGAAGCCCTTCCCGCTGACCTTCGGGTTGGGGTCCTCGACGGCAGCAACGACGCGAGCGACGCCGGCCCGGACCAGCGCTTCCGCGCAGGGAGCAGTGCGGCCGTGGTGTGCGCAGGGCTCCAGGTTGATGTACACCGTAGCGCCGCGTGCCTTGTCACCGGCCTGCTCGAGGGCGAGGACCTCCGCGTGCTTCATGCCGTCGTATGTATAGAAACCTTCGCCTACTGTGTCGCCGTTGGGAGCGACGATGACCGCTCCCACAGAGGGGTTGGGCGAACTGAGGCCTACTCCCTGCCGCGCCAGTTCGAGCGCGCGGCGCATATGCGTGAGATCGTCGGTGTCGGTCATCAGGAAAGGGACAAGGCGGTTTCGAAAAGCATATTCCTAGTCTTCATCGGGCTCCTCCAGCGCGACGGCGCCGCTGCGGTTCAGCGGGCGCTTGGGGACCGGTTCGCGAACGTTTACGTCCTCGGATGGTTCTGCCGGCGCCGGCGAACGCCTCAACACGCGCCATAGAAACCAAAGCGCGATGAAGACCACGAAGATCGCGATCAATGCCGACATGCTGCACCCTAGGCAAAGAGAGAATCGACAAACTGGCGGGCGTCGAAGGGCAGCAGGTCGCCCTGCTTTTCGCCGACGCCAACGTAGCGGACCGGCACTCCCAGTTCGCGGCTGATCGCGACGACGATCCCACCTTTGGCTGTACCGTCCAATTTGGTGAGCACGATCCCGGTCACGCCGGCGGACTCGGTAAAAAGCCGCGCCTGCTGCAGACCATTTTGTCCCGTGGTGGCGTCCATGACCAGCAAAGTTTCGTGCGGAGATCCGGGGATGATGCGCTGCGCGGTGCGACGCATTTTGGACAACTCGTCCATCAGGTTGGACTTGGTATGCAGACGGCCGGCGGTGTCGACGACGACGTACTCGGTCCCGCGCGCCTTGGCCGCCTGCAGCGCGTCGAACAAAACGGCCGCGGGATCGCCACCGGGTTTGGTCTTGATCACCTCGACGCCAGTGCGTTGGCCCCAGACTTCCAGTTGCTCAATGGCAGCAGCGCGGAAGGTGTCAGCCGCAGCCATCAGCACGCTCTTGCCCTGAGAACGAAGAACATTCGCAAGCTTGCCGATAGTCGTGGTCTTACCGGTGCCATTGACGCCGACGACCAGGATGACTTCCGGTGGTTCGACCGCCGCGGCGGGTTGTAGATTTGCGCGGCTGAGGATGTGGAGCAGCTCCTCTTTCAACACGCGCTTCAATTCCTCGACATCGCCGATCTGCTTACGGTCCACCTTCTCGCGCAGCGCCGCCAGGACTTCCTGTGTGGTGGCGGTGCCCAGATCGGCGGCAAGGAGAGTGCCTTCGAGGTCATCGAGGGTCGATCGATCGATCTCCTTACCAATGGAGACCACTTCGTCGATGCGCTCGCTGAGGTTTTCGCGGGTGCGCTGGACCGCCTGCTTCATGCGATCCAGGAAACCTGGTTTTTTCGGTTCCTCGTCGAGACTGCCGAATAAAGTCTGGATCTTTGCCATGAATATCAGTCGTACCGATGTAACGCAGGCGTCTCGGCTGCCACCGCGTTCCCAGACATTGGTGTTGCAGGACGCCTACATTACATGAACCAAGATTCATTATATCGGCAGCAGATGTGGGGGCGCGCACTGTTCAAAACTCCGGTGGAACGAGCGCAAATCTCACCGTTGTCACGATTTGGGTCAGTAAGTACCCGAGGCTTGACCGGCCCGCGGCACGGGCCTAGGCTTTTCGAATTCGCCAGAGTGGGATGGCAGTCCCATTTCCCCTTCACTCGACTTTCACTGGAACGTCACAACCAGCAAAGGAGTGCTCCCATGATCTCTCGCATCGTGACTTGCAACGTAAGACCGGAAAAGGTGGATGAACTCCGCACCACCCTGAACCAGAAGCTTCTGCCGCGTATCCAGCGCCAACCTGGCTTCGTGGACATCATCGAGGCGCTCGACACTACCACCGGCACCTTCGTGTGCAACACCTTCTGGAACACACGGCAGGACTTGGTGAAATACGAGAACACACTGTTCCCCGAGGTGGCCCAGACGCTCACCCCGCTGGTGGAGAACGAACCGACGATCCAGACACTGAATGTTGAGAACTCGACGATCCACCACATCAAAGCCGGCAAAGCGGCAGCGTAAGACAAACGGCTACAAAAAGTAATGAGGCGAGCCGATGAGCTCGCCTCCGATCTTTTCGGGTTTCGGGATCAGGAGCGCGAGGTCTCTACGGCCACGTTGACCGCGTCCTCGGGCGGAGGTGGCGTGTCGGCAACGACGGCCGCACGGCGCACGTGCAGGTCCCCACGATCAAGGAGACGCTGCATCGCGTCCACGACCGTTGGGTCGAACTTGGTGACCTTGAGCGACTGAATGATCTTCAGGGCGTACTCGGGCGGACGCGCGGCCTGGTACGGGCGGTTCGTGGTCATGGCGTCGAACGTATCGGCGACGCTGATGATGCGCGGGGTCAACGGGATCTCATCGCCCTTCAAGCCGAACGGATAGCCGCGGCCATCGAGCGATTCGTGGTGCAACTCGATGCCGGGGATCATCTCCTTCAACTGCTGCACCGGGCGCAGTATGTTGGCGCCGCGCGTGGTGTGCGTCTTCATGATCTCGTACTCGTCAGGAGTGAGGGCTCCGGGCTTCTTGAGGATACGATCCTCGATGCCGATCTTGCCGACGTCGTGCAGTTGCGCGGCGATCTTGACGACCTCGATCTCGGCTTCGGACAGTCCGAGTTCGCCGGCAAGCAAGGTTGAATAGCGCGTGACGCGATCGGAGTGGCCGCGGGTGTAAGGGTCCTTTTCGTCGACCGCGCCGGCCAGCATCTGGATGGAGCCCATAAAGAGCGCGCGGTTCTCTTCGGCGGCGCGCTTGAGATCGAGGACGAAGCGCTCCAGGTCCTCGGTCATGTGATTGAAGGTGTTCGCCAATTCACCGATCTCCGTGCGGCTCTTCAAGTGCACGCGCTGCGAAAAGTCGCCCTGGGCGATGGCGCGGCTGGAATGCGTGAGGATGTTGATGGGCGTCGTGATCCGCTGCGCCGCCAGGAACGAGAGCAGGATGCTGAAGAGGACGGCATAGATGGCATACAGAACGGCCTTGGTCTGCATGTCCTCGATATCGCGGTATGCTTCCGATTGCGGCTTCTGCGCCATGACGGCCCAGCCGACCGAAGGCACGGGGTTGTAGGAGCCGAGCATGCGCTCGGTCTTGCCTTTCTCGGAACTGACGACAAAATCGCTCGTCGCGGCCAGGGGTGCCTTGCCGCTCTCAACGAAGCTCTTCACGATCTCAAACTGCGTCATGTCCTGGCCGGTGACGAAGTTCGTGCCGGAGGCGGCTACGAGGCGGCCCTGATGGTCGACAACGTATGTGACCAGCCCGGCCTTGGCGCTCTCGCGCAGGCGCGCCGTCAGATAGCCGAGATCGACCGCCGCGCCCAACATGCCTGTGAAGCGCCCACCCGCCATCACGGGCGTGCTGTAGAGCACCACGATGTGGCGCTCGCGTCCGGCATCGATGGTCAGCGCCGGACCGGTGTAAGCACGGCCTTCGGTAGCCGCGGCAAACGCTCGCTGCAGTTCGTTGCGGAAGAAGTCGTCGGAGAGATTGATGCGTCCGGTGGTGATGCCCTTGGCGTCCGTATTCAGGACGGTCGCATAGGCGATATCGGGAGATGAGGAAGCGAACTTCTCGAGCAGCGCACGCAGTTCGGGCGCGCCGATGTGCTCTCCGCTGAGGTCGCCGCCGCTGGAAACCTGGATCGCGGACGACAGGTTGGAAAGCATCGACTCGAGATTGCGCTGGCGGTTCTCAATATCGTCGCCGAGCGATCGGGCGATGGTGAGCTGGAGCTGCTGCTCGTTTCGTTTCAGGCGGTCGCGGTTGATACTCATGACCTGACCGGCGTAGAAGTACATCGGGACAACGCTGACCAGGATCAGCACGCCGAGGATCAGCGACAGGATCGGAATACGCGCCGGGAACGGCAGTTTAGTCAGCAAAGGTTGTCTACCCCGATTGTGCTTGGGATTTTATGATGAGTTCCCGGTTTCCAAGGGACTAAAAAATCACCCCGGTTGGTGACGTTGGTACTCTCACCCGGGATTTTGGGAATTGCCGGCCGAATTCCCGGCCACTGTTGCAACTGTTGGACGCGAGTTGCCGTCGTACTTCTTTAAAGATGCCGAAAATCACTGCGCTACTTCACACGCACAACGACGCCCAGCGCATCGGCCGGGCCCTGGAGTCCCTGCGTGCCGTCGATGAGGTCCTCGTCGTAGACCACGGCTCGACCGACGATACGGTAAAAGTAGCCCGCCATCATGGTGCTTCGGTGAAGGAAGGCGTTCCGGGGGTCAACCGCGGCGTGTACGTCATTGACGCGCATCACGATTGGATCCTGTGCCTGCTCCCGAACGAGTCCATCAGCGAGGGTTTGGAAGCGTCGCTGTTCGAATGGAAGGACCATGTGGATGAGCCGTCGAACCAGGCCGAGAAGGACGCTGGCGCGGCCTGTAACCACACCTACTCGATCAATATTCGCGAAGAGTCCGACGGTGGCTGGCGAACGCTGGGGCCCGAAACGCGCCTCGTCAATCGCAAGCAGATCAATTGGAGCGAAGCGATCCCTCCAAATAACAGCGAATCCGTCCTGTTGTCGGGGGAGATGCTCCGTTTCAGTAAACCGTAAGCCGATTTCTGCTCGGCTATAATCCGGCTGACCTCCGTCACCGGAAATGGACCCTCTCTTCGCCACCGCCATCTTTGTCCTTGGACTTTGCTTCGGCAGCTTCCTGAACGTCTGTATACACCGGTTGCCGCGGCGGATCGACCTGCAGGACCGCGCCGACGATTCACGCGAGGCGCTGACAAAGCTGCGGGCGGAGGGCGCACCGGAAGCGGAAATCGCGGCGCGGCAGGCCGATGTCGAGCGACTGGACAAGGAAGTCGCGGGATACAGCGTCGTGCATCCGCAGTCGGCGTGCCCGAAGTGTCACGAGCCGATCCGTCCATACGACAACATTCCGGTCGTCAGTTGGCTGGTGCTCGGCGGACGCTGCCGCAACTGCAAGACGCCGATCTCGCCGCGGTATATCGCGGTAGAGCTGCTTACCGGACTGCTGTTCCTGGCGTGTTATTGGCGCTTCGGGCTGACGCTGGCGACGGTGAAATTCTGCGTCTTCAGCTTCCTCATCGTCGGTCTCACGTTCATCGATGCGGAATGGAAACTGCTGCCCGATGCGTTGACCCTCCCCGGCTTTGTCGTCGGACTCGTCTTCAGCTTGTTCGTTCCAATGTTCGACTTATTCGCGTCGTTAATGTTGCTGTTCTTCCCCGCGACATTCTCGGGATCGTCGTGGCGCACATTGTCGCTGATCGAATCGCTGGGTGGCGCGTTGGTCGGAGCAGGATTTTTCCATGTGATCGCCATCGCGTACAAGCGTGTACGCGGCCGCGAAGGCATGGGACTGGGCGACGTCAAGCTGATGGCCATGGTCGGCGCGTTCCTCGGCGTCAGGCTGACGGTGTTGACGATCTTCGGGGCGTCGCTCGTCGGCTCGATCTTCGGGCTGGTGACCGTGCTCATGGTTTGGAACCGGCGCACGGAACGGCGGATGGCGAAACGTCGTGAGCCGCGCGAGATCGCCCGCAAGCGCGCGTGGACATCGGCCAAGCTCATGTATCGCTATTACGGCCTGCCGTTCGGCGTTTTCCTGGGGCCGATGGCGCTGGTTGCGCTGTTCTTCGGCAACCTGTTCTTCCGGTTCTACTGGAGCGCGTTTTGAGAGTGTTCAGCAATCCGGCCGTGTGGGGCGCGCTGACGCTTTTCTTTGCGGGCATGTGGGCCTTCGTCATCGGCGTGTACCTGATGCGCCGCCTGCGGAAAGAGGTGATGAGCGGCCGCGATCCGGCGCCACGTTCCGAGAGCCCCGCCTTCGCCATGCAGGCCTACAACGCCGTCATCCAGCAACTGAAGGAGAAGGAGACCGAACTCCAGCGACTGCGGCAATCGGCGGCGGAAAAGGCCAGCGCAACGGAAAACATCAGCGCGGCGGTGATCACGAATCTGCCCAGCGGAGTGGCGCTGTTCAACGCCAACGGGCTGGTGCAGCAGGCGAATCCAGCGGCCCGGGAGATCCTCGGATACGCGACGGCCAGCGGCTTGCACGCGCGCGACCTCTTTCGCGGCGCGGGCGAGGTACGCGACGAAGCGATGGCCGGCGTCCCACCCTCGATGCCGCAGGTGATTGAAACCTGCTTGAAGGACGGCCGGATCTTTCGCCGCCTCGAGGCCGACTACACGACTCCTGCGGGCGACCAGCGCGTACTGGGCATCACGGTGTCGCCGGTGAACGGCAATACGGGAGAGCGGCTGGGTGCGGCGTGCGTGGTGACCGATCTCACGCAGGTCAGCGAATTGTCGCGGCAATTGCGACTGCGCGAGAACCTCGCCACCATGGGCGAAATGACCGCCGGCATGGCTCATGAATTCAAGAATTCGCTAGCCACCATCGCGGGATACAGCCAGATGCTGTCCGATGAGAAGGACCCCGTAACCATCCACCAGTTCGCGGACAAGATCCGGTCGGAGACCATCGCGCTGACCAAGACCGTTACCGACTTCCTGAACATCACGCGTCCGCAGAAGCTGACGTCGGAGCCGGTCGCGATCGCACCCCTGTTGCAAGCGTGCGCCGCCGATTGCGGGGTGGGGCTGGAGGCTTCGGCCGTGGGCGCCGAGTTCGCGGTTACCGGAGACGTTGCGGCACTGCGCCAGTGCTTCCTGAACCTGCTGCGCAACAGCGCGGAAGCCGGACACGGGCGGGCGGTGCGTGTGAGTGCACGAGCGGGTCGCGATCAGAATCACGCCTGGATAGAGTTGCAGGACGATGCCGGAGGAATCCCCGTCGACCTGCTGCCGCGGCTGTTCATCCCCTTCGTTTCCAGCAAGGCGGAAGGGAACGGACTCGGCCTGGCGCTGGCCCAGCGCATCGTTTCCGACCACGGCGGTTCGATTTCGGCAAGGAACGAAGGTACAGGGGCGGTCTTTACCTTATCGTTTCCCGCGCGGAATCCGGGCAAATCCGCGCTAGAATAGCGGCGAACTCCGGACAGCATACCTCCAGGCCCAACGCGGCGCTTCGTCCGGACGAGGTATCTATGAAGCGGATCGTTTACGCAAGCGCAGTCGCGTTGTTTATCGCAATGACCGGCATGGCCGCTGCGCAGGACTTGGGCGCCCTCGCCCGCCAGCAGCGTCAGCAGAAGAAGCCCGCGGCGACAAAGGTCTATACCAACGATGACATTGCCGCTCAGCCCACTCCGGCTGCCGAACCTGCGGCGCCGGCGGCGGATGCCAAGGGCAGTACCCCGACCGCAGAGACGACTTCAAAGCCGAAAGCGGCGACTTCCGCCGATGGCAAGGCGAAGGCGGAAGCGGCGCTGCAAGAAAAGGTCAGCGCTCAGAAGGCGGAGATCGCCGCGTTGACGCGCGAACTCGATCTCGCCGACCGTGAGAACCGGCTGCGTGTTGCCAACTATTACGCCGACGCGGGCAACAGTCTGCGCGACCCCAAGAAGTTCCAGGACGAGCAGAAGGCGAAGGAAGATGAGATCGCCGGCAAGAAGAAGGCGATCGAAGACGCGAAGTCGAAGCTCGCCGATCTCATCGAGCAGGGCCGCAAGTCTGGACTCAAGGTCGAGTAATCACGTCCCCGCCCTCGGTGTTCGCGGGTGGCCCACCCTAGCTGGTTTTGCTAGGGTGGGATCCAAATAGCAATGGAATCCGTACTGCTGGTCGAGGACAAGGCGGAAGTGCGCCAGATGCTGCTGACCGCACTGGAGCGCATGGGGTACGAAGTCGTCGCGACAGCGACGGCGGCGGAAGCTTGTACGCAACTGGCGCGGCGCAGGTTCTCGGCGGTACTCACCGATCTCCGGCTTCCATCCGGCTCCGGCATGGAGGTGCTTGCGGCGGCACAGGAATCCGACTCTGCCATGCCGGTCGTGATCATGACCGCGTTCGGGTCGATTGCAGACGCGGTGGCGGCAATGCGCGAAGGGGCGTTCGACTTTATCCAGAAGCCCATTGACCTCGACCATCTCAAGCACCTGCTGGCGCGCGCCATCGAGCGGCAGCAACTGTTGCGCGAAAACATCGTCCTGAAAGAAGAGTACGCGCAACGGTTCGGCTTCCCGCGGATCGTCGGTGAGCATCCGGCGCTGCGCACGGCCGCGGCGGAGATGCAGCGCATTGCGGCTACCGACAGCGCCGTCCTGCTGCTCGGTGAGAGCGGCACGGGAAAGGAACTGTTCGCGCGCGCCATCCATCAACTCAGTTCGCGAGCCAACAAGCCGATGGTCGCGCTCAACTGTGCCGCAATCCCAGAGCAGTTGCTGGAGAACGAACTCTTCGGGCACGAGAAGGGCGCTTTCACCGGAGCGAATGCTGCCAAAGCGGGCAAGTTCGAAGTCGCGCACGGCGGGACGGTGTTCCTCGACGAGATTGCCGAATTGCCGCTCGGCGCGCAGGGGAAACTCCTGCGAGTGCTCGAGGAGCACACGGTCGACCGTTTGGGTGGAACGCAGTCGCGGACGGTCGATGTCCGTATCATTGCCGCCACCAATCGCGACCTGGAAGAGGCGGTGAACGAGGGGTCGTTCCGGCGCGATCTGTACTACCGGTTGGCGGTGGTTCCGATCCGTATTCCGGCACTGCGAGAGCGCGGCGACGATGTACTGCTGATCGCGGAGCAGTGCCTGTCGCGCTTCCGCAACGAACTGCGCAAGCCGCGGCTCAAGTTGGCGCCCGATGCGATCAGCGCGTTGCGCTCGCATTCGTGGCCCGGAAACGTCCGCGAGTTGCAGAACCTGCTGGAACGGGCGGCCATTCTGTACGATGGCGAGATCACCGCGGCACAACTCGGAATCTCAGACAATGTACGCGCGGCCGTGGCGGAGGCGGGAGCCTCTGTCGGCGTCGGTTCCCTGCCCGAGTTGGCATCGGAGGCGGTGAAGACCGTCGAACGCGCCAAAATCGAGGCGACACTGCGCGAGTGCAAATGGAACAAGGCCGCAGCGGCGGCGCGGCTTGGCATCTCCTACAAGACGCTGCTGACGAAGATTCACGCTTACGGACTGGACTGAGGTAGACATGCTATTCAACCGTCGCGAGTTCGTCGTGATTGCGGGAACGGTGCGTTAGGTAGCGTCGTGCGTGCGGATATCGGAGGGCGGTCGAACATGTACGGAATGATTGGGAAACTGAATGTTGTTCCGGAAAAGCGTGATGCACTCATCGCGATCCTGCTCGAGGGCACCAAATCGATGCCGGGGTGTTTTAGCTACGTCGTCGCGAAGGATGCGACCGATGCGAACGCGATCTGGGTAACAGAGGTTTGGGACAGCGCAGATAGCCACAAAGCGTCGCTGTCGCTGCCGGCCGTGCAGCAGGCGATCGCGAAAGGACGCCCGCTGATCGCGGGCTTCGGGGAGAGGTTTGTGACGGAGCCGGTGGGTGGACACGGGCTGGTTAAATAGACCTCAGAGGACTCCCTCGACTCGGACTAGCGTCGTCGGTCGGGATGACAAACAAGTGAAAATAACTTTGGTGTGAGCTTCCCTTCCCGAATTCTCAACTGTCCGACTGAGAGCGGCAGAGAGAAGCGGCGTGGGCCGGCGCTGCCCGGATTAAAGTAGAGGACGCTGTCGCGGGTCTCGATCGACGCTTTGTGGCTGTGTCCGCTGATGACGGCCGCGAAACCCGCGGCGCGTGGGTTCAGATCGAGGTCGCGAACATTGTGAATGACGTAGAGGGATAGGCCGGCGATTTCAACCACATCGATCTCCGGCAATTCCCTTGCCCACGGCTGGACGTCAACATTGCCGCGAATTGCGTGTACGGGCGCAATCGTTCTTAATTCCTCCAAAATGTTGGGATTGCCGATGTCGCCGGCGTGGATGATGGCATCGGAGCCGCGGAGTGCGGCCATTGCTTCCGGGCGGAGTAGGCCGTGCGTGTCGGAGATGATACCGATGAGCATGTTGTCCCACCCTAGCAAAACCAGCTTGGGTGGGCCACCCGGGACCGCGATCCTTAACATTTCTCATGCGTCCTGCGAACCAGGCTTTGTGTCTAAGGCATGAAGAGGTGCGGACCATGGCGACCAGACGAACCTTCCTCGAGTATGCAGCGGCAACCCTGGTGAGCGCTGGGATCGGCCCACGCGGATGGGCAGCAGATCCCAGGAACGAGGTCCCCATGCGCTCTCTCGGACACACGGGCGAGAAAGTCTCGATCGTGGGTATCGGCGGTTATCACCTTGGCAAGCCAGGCCTGGACGCGAACGAAGCCATCCGCATCGTGCGCACGGGCCTCGACCAGGGCATCAACTTCCTCGATAACTGCTGGGATTACAACGGCGGCGAGAGCGAAGTCCGCGTGGGCAAGGCATTGCGCGACGGCTACCGGCAGAGGGCTTTCCTGATGACCAAGATCGATGGCCGTAACAAGCAGACTGCCGCGAGCCAGCTCAACGATTCTCTGAAGCGCCTGCAGACCGACCGCATCGACCTGCTGCAGTTCCATGAGGTCATTCGCGACAGCGATCCCGACCGTATCTTCGCTGCCGGCGGCGCGTTGGAGGCCGTGCTGGAGGCCAGGAAGGCGGGCAAGGTCCGCTATATCGGGTTCACCGGGCACAAGAGTCCCGACATCCATCTGAAGATGCTGGCTACGGCATCCGCTCACAACTTCACATTCGACGCCGTACAGATGCCGCTTAACGTCATGGACCACCACTTCGACAGCTTCGAGATGAAGGTCCTTCCGGTGCTGCAGAAGCAGAATATCGGTGTGCTGGGCATGAAGCCGATGGGAGATCCGTTCATCCTGCAGAGCAAAACGGTCACCGCGGTCGAATGCCTGCACTACGCCATGTCTCTGCCGACGAGCGTCGTGATCACGGGGATCGATTCCCCGGCGATCCTGCAGCAGGCCGTAGATGCGGCGCGCAATTTCCGCCCGCTGGACAAGCAGCAACTCGCAGCCCTGCTGGCCAAGACGGCGAAGGCTGCGCAGGCGGGACAATTTGAGTTGTACAAAACTACCCACCACTTCGACGGAACCTATCAGAATCCGCAGTGGCTGGGGTAAGGCATGATTGTTTCCAATCGGTCCGGGGCACCCGCTGGTGCGAGTAGCTCATCCTAGTTAAGCAGTAACTGGACTATGTCGGACACGGGCTTCGGGACCATCACACTCCTGCTGTTTGTTCTTCTCTCCACGGCGCACGTCCTGGGACACCTGTTCACGCGCCTGCGACAGCCGCGAGTTGTCGGAGAAATCCTGGCTGGATTGGTGCTTGGGCCCGTGGTCATCGGACGATTTTTGCCTGCCTTGAGTGACTCGATTGCGCACGGCGACGCGCGAACTGTGCTCGGCTTCGTTTACAACCTTGGATTGATCCTGCTGATGTTCGCGTCGGGAGCGGAGACGCACGGCCTGTTCGGCAAGCAGGACAGGCGGCAGGTGGGCATTCTGGGGCTGGTCGGGACGGGAATTCCGTTCCTGGTGGCGCTGATCGCCACGCCTTTCCTGGCGATGGATAGGATTGCGGGCGCGAGCGGACCTGGGCTATCGCTGACATTGGTGCTGGCAATCGCGGTGGCTGTCACTTCCATCCCCGTGATCTCGAAGATCTTGCACGACCTCAACGTCCTGCACACCCGATTCGCCCGCTTGGTACTGGGCGTGGCGGTGCTGGAAGACATCGGACTTTGGGCGCTCCTGGCGCTGGCGACGGCGCTCGCAAAATCGCAAAACGTCCCGCAGGTGAAGATCCTCGGACACGTGCTGGCTGCGATCGGGTACTTCGGCGTGGGCCTGTTTCTGGCCCCGGCGGTCCTGCAGCGCGTTACGCGGGCGCGCTGGAACGTGCTCGCGCGCACTTCACCTATCGGATATGCGGTGAGCGTGCTGTTCGCTTACGTCGGCGTCGCCGCGATGCTCGACGTCAGCCTCGTCTTCGCCGCGTTCCTGGCGGGATTCGCGATGGCGAGCGACGCAGAGGCATTGGGCGCGACGATCGAATCGATCTCGAAATTCTCGTTCGCGGTATTCGTGCCCGTATACTTTGCCGTCGTGGGATACCGGCTCGACCTGCGGCATGGATTCCCTCTCGCCATGCTCGCCGTGTTCCTTATCGCTTCATGCACGCTAAAGCTGCTGTCCGCGGGACTGGGTGCGCGACTGGCAGGATTCAATGCGCTAGGGTCGCTGAATCTTGCGGCGGCGCTCAACGCACGCGGCGGACCGGGGATCGTGCTGGCGAGCGTCGCATTCGATGCTGGGATCATCAACGCCAGCTTCTACACCGTTCTCGTGATCGCCGCGGTGCTGACCTCGCAGGCGGCTGGAGCGTGGTTGGATCTCGTATTGAAACGCGGATTGCCTTTGCTCGGGTCGCAAGAGAACGTTTCCCCAGCGGCGGAACCTCTGGAAGAAGCGGCGTAAAGATTTCACCACAAGGGAGACGAAAGGGAAAAAAACAAGCCCAGCTATTGCCGGGCTTGCTTTTGCAATTCCTTGCGCCTTGAACCTTGCGCCTGTAATTAGTCGTTGTCGCGGCGCTTGAGCGTCGGACGATCGTCGCCCTTGTCGCCGGATTTGTCGCTCGTCTTGTTGTCGGCGGTGGTACGGCGGAGGCTCGGACGGTCCTTGTCCTCGGGGTTCGTCAGCTTGCGACGGTTCTCGAGCTGCGCCAGGCGGCCCTTCACATCGTCGAACTCGGAGGTGTTCACGATGTACTGGTCTCGCGCCGGGAGCACCTTCGCGATCTCCTGCTGGCTGTGCTCGATCCGATCAGGCGTCTGCGGGTGTGTGGCGAAGGCCTTCGCCAGCGAACCCGGTTTCTTTTTCTCCGTCGCCTGCACCTTCTCGAAGAAGGAGATGAACGACTGCGGGTCGTAGCCGGCCTTGTACATATATTCAAGGCCGAGGTAATCCGCTTCCGCTTCGAAGCCGCGGGAGAACGTCAGGAACGTCATCGGGAGCCCGAAACCGGCAGCCGCACGAACGGCGTAGCCGATGCCGCCACCGACGAAGATCAGCGGGATGGTCGCTAGGTTGGCAATCTGGCCGCGGGTCATCTGGCGGGTGGCATGGCGGGCGGCCACGTGCGCAATCTCATGCGCCATCACGCCGGCCAGTTCGGATTCGTTGTCGGCCGCGAGGATCAGGCCGGAATTCACGTAGAAGAATCCGCCGGGAAGCGCGAAAGCGTTGATCTCGTCGGAGTCGACGACCTTAATTGTGAACGGGACCTGCGCGTCGGAATTGCGGACGAGCTGCTGGCCGATGCGGTTCACATACTCATTGACGACCGGATCCTGCACCAGCTTGACCGTGGATTCGATCTGCGCGGCGTACTGCTTGCCCATCGCAATCTCTTTTTCCAGCGAGTACCAGTTGCCGAGACCCTTTCCCTTGCCGATCTTGCGATTGCCGATCGCCTCGATATCGTTCTTACCGCCGTCATGCGTTTCCCTGGGCGGATTCTCGACCATGGGGACGTTCGCATCGAGGTCCTTCTGGTCCTTGGCGGCTTTCTGGATGTCCTGCGCGGTGGTTCCCTTGGGGGCGACGCCGGGATCGGACGTTGTTGTCTGCGACGTTCTCGGAGAGGTCGAGGGCGAAGTCGTGGTCTGGGTGGTCTGGGAGGCCGGGTCCGTCGGATTCTGCGTAACTTGCGCCACAGTGTACGGAGCGATCGTAGAAAGCGTGAAGGCCACGATCAGCGTGGAGGCGCGGAGCTTCATTGGGCACTTCCTTTGTAACGTTGCAGCGGAGCTGTTGGTTCGATTATACGCCCGGTCTGGAGCGGTTTTCGCAGATTGAGTGTGGGGCGCAAACAGCCTCTCCATAGGAATTTGGATGCTGCCGCCATTCGCAGGGACCGGTTTATTTCCCATCGAAATAGCTCCCCGAGGGTAGATAACACTGCACGAGTAAAGAAGTTCCGGCCGGTGATTCCAGAGAACGTGTAGTATGGCGGGCGAAAAACGGGCTTAGGGCTTTGGGCTTAGGGCTCAGGGCGCAGGGACTTCGTTTCGGAGAAGACATCATGCATGATCGACGTTCGTTCCTCTTCCGGGCGGGAGCATTGGCCGCCACGCTTGGCATGCCTTTCGAACTGCTGGCGCAAATGGCGCCGTCGGCGACGCCGGCTAAGCCGCTGCCGGCGCCGAAGTTACCCGATGCGGCGCTGTATGACCACGATCAGGAGGCGTATTGGACCGAGATCCGCAAGCTGTTTCTCATTCCGCCGGACGAGGTGTACCTCAACAATGGCACGGTGGGATCGTGTCCTAAGCCAGTGATCGACGCCGTGATGCAGGGTTACGACCAGACCGAAAAATTGGAGCAGACGAACCCGGAGGATTACCCGATCTGGGGGTATGGCGAGTGGAACGAATTTCGCGATCCGTTGGCGCAATTTGTTGGAGCTACCCGCCAGGAGATCGCGATCGTTCGCAACGCTACCGAGGCGAACAATTTCATGATCAACGGCCTCGACATGAAAGCCGGCGAGGAGATCATCAGCAGCGACCAGGAACATCCGAGCGGAAACGGGCCGCTGGATCTGAAGGCGAAGCGCTACGGCGTGGTGATCAAACGAATTGCGATTCCGAAGCCGGTGAACGATCCTGCCGAGATCCTGAACCGCATCAACGACATGATTACGCCGCAGACGCGGGCGATCTTCATCAGTCATGTAACGACGACAACCGGAGTCGTGCTTCCGGTAAAGGAGATCTCGGCGCTCGCGAGGAGCAAGAGCATCGTGTCGATGATCGACGGCGCGCAGGCGGTCGGCATGTTGAGGGTGAACGTAAAAGATATCGGCTGCGATATGTACGGCTCAAGCCCGCACAAGTGGCTGATGGCGCCTAAAGGAAGCGGGCTGCTCTATGTTCGCGATGAGGTGATCGACCGCATCTGGAGCACGGTGACGACCGCAGGATGGGACGATACGAAAATGCGGGCCGCAAGATTTCAGCAGGTCGGTTCGTCGAATGTCCCGTCACTATGGGGATACAGGGCGGCCATTGACTTCGCGAACCGCATCGGGATGGAACGAATCGAGAAGCGCCACCGGTCGATGATGGATTATCTCCACGGCGAGATGTTGAAGCGCGGAGCGGAGGCATGGACGTCGACGAATCCGGCAATGCGGTGCGGACTGTCGGCCGTGAATACGCCGCCGGTCGAGATCACTAAGCTGGAGCAGGCGCTGTGGGAGAAATACAAGATCCGCATCCGCGGCGGCGCGCCGTACAAGATCCGGCTGAGCACGCCGTATTACCTGTTGAAGAAAGACGTGGACCGTTTCCTGGCGAAGTACGACGAATACCGGAAAACAGTAGTTAGTAGCTAGTAGTTAGGAGCTAGCGAAAAACACCGCGGAGGCACGGAGACACGGAGGATGAATTTCTATTGCTCCGTGACTCAGTGTCTCCGTGGTGACGAATCATTCGGCATCACACCGAGGACTCGCTGGACTTACGCTGCTTTGCCCTTCTGCTGACTGCGCATCTGTTTCATCATCTGGCGCATGGCAGCGATCGTGCCGGGCGACCGTTTCTCGCTCCACTCCTCGAAGCGCTGCGCCGCCTTCTCCAGATTCGTCAGGAACAGTGGGTTACCGAAGCGCTGGCGTCCTTCGGCCATCGTCGACTTGATCGACTCCCACACGCCGAAAAACTCGCCATTGGTCTCGAAGAAGAGGTCTTCGTGGAGCAGGCCGTAATTGAGGTAGGCACAGGCCTGTTCCCAATAACTGGTGACCATCATGAAGTACGTTCCGCCCTGCGAGCCGGGACCGGCGATCTTCATCGCTTCATCGAACGTTTCCGCGTGCACGTTCTTGAAGAACCAGTCCCGCGCTTCGCGGAGGCGAGGTTCGCGGCGCTGTTCGTAGATCTGCAACTGGAGTTGACCTTGTTCGAAAGTCGGCTTTGACATATCCAATCTCCTCTTGCTGGTTGTGGGCGAGGTGGGTTGGGTTGACTGCGTTGACTACGAGAGAACTTATCCGCCGGCAATGGCGCCGATGATGAGGAACGGCTCTTTCCCTGAAGCTACCTCATCCGGCAGAAGCGCGTCTGGCGATTCATGTGACAGATCCTGCTGGCAGGCAAAGAAGCGCAAGAATGCACGACGTTTCTGCGTGTCGTGTTCGCGGATGGTGCCGCGCAGCATCGGATACTTCGCTTCCAGCGCGTCGAGGACCGATCGTTGCGTGACCTGGCCTGACACTTCGAGTTGCACCTCGGTGCCGACTTTCGCCAGCGTCCGCAGGTGCTGCGGTAATTCCACGCGGATCACGGCAGCGTCTGCACCTCGACGGAAAGTACGGCCGGAAGATCGTGGACGATGGCCTGCCAGGAATCTCCGCCATCCGGTGAGCAATAGACCTGGCCACCTGTGGTTCCAAAATAAATCCCGCACTTATCGAGCGTGTCGACTGCCATCGCGTCGCGCAGGACGTTCACATAGCAATCCTTCTGCGGCAGGCCCTTGGTCAGCGGCTCCCATTCGTTGCCGCCGCTGCGACTGCGGAACACGCGCAGTTTGCCCTCGTGAACAAAGTGCTCCGAGTCGTTCTTGATGGGAACGACGTAGATGGTTTCGGGTTCGTTGGTGTTGACATCGATTACGAAGCCGAAGTCGGTCGGCAGGTTGCCACTGATCTTCGTCCACTCGTCCCCGCCATTGTCGCTGCGCATCACGTCCCAGTGCTTCTGCATGAACAACGTGTTCGGACGCTTGGGATTCATGGCGATGTGATGGACGCAATGCCCGATCTCGGCCGTCGGGTTGGGAATGTACTTTGAATACAGACCCTTGTTGATGGGCTTCCAGGTCTTCCCGCCATCGTCAGTACGGAACGCGCCGGCAGCAGAGATGGCGATGTAGATACGGCCCGGATTGCTGGGATCGAGCAGGATGCTGTGCAGGCACATGCCTCCCGCTCCTGGCTGCCATTGTGGACCAGTGCCGTGCCCGCGAAGCCCGGCGAGCTCCTGCCAGCTGTGCGCGCCGTCGGTGGAGCGGAACAATGCGGCATCTTCTATGCCGGCATAGACGGTGTCGGGATCGTTCGGCGATGGTTCCAGATGCCAGACGCGCTTGAACTCCCACGGGTGCTGGGTGCCGTCGTACCACTGGTGAGTCGTGAGCGGCTTGCCGCTTTCCGCAGAGGTGTCGTAAGAGAACTTATTCGCGATCTTGCCCGGAAATCCGGTCGGCATCTCCTCGCCACCGGGAGTTTCCCACGTCTTGCCGCCGTCGTTGGAGCGCTGGATCATCTGCCCGAACCAGCCGCTCGATTGCGAGCAGTAAACCCGGTCCGGATCGACGGGCGAGCCCTTCAGGTGATAGATCTCCCAACCGGCGAAATGCGGGCCGCTTACTTCCCACTGGTCACGCTTTCCGTCCGCGGTAAGAATGAATGCGCCCTTGCGCGTTCCGACAAGTGCTCGCACACCGCTCATTCCAGCTCTCCTTAACAATGTTAACGGTCTGTAACACAGGCGGGATCGCCATCCCCAACCGGTCGCTCAATATAAATATCTTGAGTTCGCCGGTCAAGAGGAATATTGTAACGGTCGCTACATAACTGAAATCAATGGCACGGCCACGGGAATTCGACGCTGACAAAGCACTCGATGCAGCGCTGCTGCTGTTCTGGCGGCGCGGCTATGAGGGCACTTCCCTGTCGGCGCTCAGCGAGTCAATGGGCATCAACATGCCCAGCCTCTACGCTGCGTTCGGCGATAAAGAAGCGTTGTTCCGCAAGGCACTCGACCGGTACCTGCAAAAACCGGCATCGTACCTGCCGAATGCTTTGAAGGAGCGGACGGCACGAAGCGCGGCCGAGAAACTGTTTCGCGGCGCCATCGAGATGGTCATGCACCCGCAGCATCCCGACGGCTGTTTGCTGGTGCACGGCGCGCTGGCGTCGGGTCCGGAGGCGGATTCTGTTCGCAGAGAACTCAGCGTACGCCGCGCGAGAGCGGAATTTCTCATCCGGCAGAGATTTGAGCGCGCGATCAAAGAGGGCGACCTACCCCGAAGCGTGAACGCGAGAAAGCTGGCGCGCTTTGTAGCGACCGTGATCTGGGGAATGTCGGTGCAAGCGGCAGGCGGAGCATCGCGGGCGCAGCTAAAGGAGATCGCTGAAGTGGCGTTGACGGCATGGCCGAAGTAGTAATCACTTCATTTGTGATTTAGCGATTTGTGATTTGTGATTGTTCAGACCCCAATCACTCAATCAGAAATCACTAAATCACCAATGGTTAGGAGCTGCGGATGTTGTCCATGTTGCGGTGCGAGGGTTGGATCACGGGCTCCGAGGCCTTGAGATTGAGAATCTCGATCTTTGACGCACGCCACTCACCATCGCCATCCTGATCGGCGGTCACGCGGATTTCGACGCCCGACTTGATAGACCTTTCCGGCTGCGGTTCGCGATCGCCGCGCGGCACGGCATCGTCATAAACGATATGCGCGCCATTGACGCCGACTTTCCGCAAAAGACCATTGGCGCCTTTCACCCAGATCCATCCAGGATTTTCGTCCGGTCCGCGAACGATGACGCCTCGAAACGAGCCCGGAGTGGCAAACAGGATGGTAGGCAACAACGAAAGCAGGAGACAGGCAGCGACAGCGAGTCCTACGCGGCGCATGAGGAGTTCGATGCGACACGGATTCCGGGGGTTCGCAGAAATTCAGCGGGAACTTTCCGCGATCCTCGCCTTGAGGAATGCGAGCAATTCTTGATCGACGGCGGAGGCGTGGATCGTCAGGTTGTTATCGTCTACTCCCAGCAGGTGCCACGCTTCGCGGTAGGGTTCGTACAGGCTGGGGCGTTTTGCGTCGCGTGAGGGCAGCATCATGGCCGATCCGGTCGCTTTGGCGAGCGGGATGATGAACCAGCTATCTTCCGGGATGACATACGCGGCAATGAAGTCGATCTGCTGCTTCGAATACGGCTTGCGTCCGATGCGCCAGGTGTAATATCCGCCTTTTCTCCCCTGTTGCTTGTCCCAATCCGCAGGGTGGTAGGTTCCGCACGAGCAGTTACAGCTGTAGGAATTGCCTTGCCGGGCTGCCGTCGACTTGATCTGCACGCGATACAGTCCAGCTGTGCCTTCGACGATAGCGTCGAAGGAGCTGCTTTCCCCGTGCGGCTTGGCGACGTTCAGGCCAAGCTGCGCGGCGCGCGCCATGAACAGCAACTCCACCCACTCGCCACGCTGCTTATAACGCCGGGGATACGTCTTCCGCGAATCGTAGTTCGGCTCCACTGTCCTGCCATTTTGACGGTTCGACGATGAGACGGACGGTGACGTGTATCACGCGCTGTGGTTCGCAGTCGGTCATATCCCACCCAAGCAAAATCAGCTTGGGTGGGCCACCCGACAGATTTTCTAATCGTAGTATTCGAGCCCGAGGTGGGTAATGAGTTCCTCGCCCCTGAGGTGACGGAGAGTGTTCTTCAGCTTCATCAGCTGGATGAACAGGTCGTGCTCGGGGTAGAGGCCGGGAGCAGTCATCGGCGACTTGAAGAAGAAGCTGAGCCACTCCTGGATGCCGATGCCGCGCAACTCCGAGGTCCGCTTCGCCAGGTCCATGAACAGGACGAGGTCGAGCACGATAGGTGCGGCGAGGATGGAGTCGCGACAAAGGAAGTCGACCTTGATCTGCATCGGGTAGCCGAGCCAGCCGAAGATGTCGATGTTGTCCCAGCCCTCTTTGTTGTCGC